>NZ_CP015149.1:0-576118 GCF_001712875.1 Candidatus Phytoplasma zeae | reverse complement strand
TTTAATATTACCTTTAGTATTTTATTTTAATTATTGTTTTTTATTTGTTATATTAATTTTTTATTAAATTATTATTATTATTAATCACATTTTTTGTTCCTAATTCTAAAAAAAATAGCTTTTAACTTTATTTTTCCTCAAATTAAGGAAAAATTTATTAACATTTTAGGAACTATTTTTAACAGTTTGGAAACATTTTATTTTTAACAACTATTTTTAAAATTTTTTTGCTTTCACATTTTTTCTAGAAAAAATAAAATTATTCAATAAAATAATAACATAAAAAGCCACAGTTTTTAGGAACAAAAAAAATAACTTTTTCCTAACTTTGAAAAACCTTTCTTTTTAAAAAAGAAGGAACAATTTTAGAAAAAATCAACTTTTATTTTAATCTTTTTCTAAGTTAGTTTTTTACAACTAAAAATTAATTTTTTTAAAACTTAGGAACATTTTTTAAAACTTAGGAACATTTAAATCTATTTTTTCCTAACTTTTATTTTTATTTTATTTTTACTTTGTTATTGTTTTTTATTCTAATTTATTGCGTTTTTTTCAAAAAAATATCAAAATATAACTTAAAAATGATAAAATAAATTTGTAATTGTTTTTAATTCTTTCAATTTTTTTTGGGTTATTTTTATTTTGAGTGTCTTTTTTAAAAAAAATTTTATTATTTTTAGACAATTTTTATAATCTTTTTTTACTTTTTTAATTAAGATCTATTAATTTCCTAAAACTTTTAAAATTTTCAATTTTTTATTATATATCGCTATTTTAATTAAAAAAATAAACAAAAAAATTATTTTTCATATTACTAATTCTAATACTTTTTGCCTCTCTTTTTTTATTTTTTGCTTCGCTATTATTTTTTCCTCCGATTTTTTTCTTTAAATTTCTTTTTCTTCTTATTTTAATCCCCCTTTTTTCTATTCCCATTTACATTTTTTTTAATTCATATTCGTTTCATTTCACTTTTTTATTTACAACAAAATATTACAACATTAAATAAAAACAAAGGATTAGTAAATTACAATGAAAATTTCTATCAAAGATATTTTCCAAAAACCAGAGTTATTTTATCAAAAAAAAATAGTATTAAATGGTTGGGTTAGAAATTGTCGTTATCAAAAAAAATTAATTTTTATCGATTTAAATGATGGTACTTTTCTGGAGAATTTACAAATTATTTGTAAAGAAACCAAAACCAAAAACATCGAAATCGCCGCCGAAATTACCGAATTTCATGAAAACCAAAAAGTCAACACCAACAACGAATCTCCAAATAACATTAATTTAGAAAAATTAAAAGAAATGTTGCAAATTGGGGCTTCTTTGCAAGTGGAAGGTATTCTAAAAGCAACCAAAAATCGCCAAACGCCTTTTGAAATTAGTGCCCAAAATGTTTCTCTTTTAGGCGCAAGTGATTTTTCTTATCCGCTTCAACCCAAAAAACATTCTAAGGTTTTTTTGAGACAAATATCTCATCTAAGAGTGCGCACCAAACTTTTTGGAGCAGTTTTTCGCATTAGAAATACCGCTTTTTTTGCCCTGCACAGTTTTTTTCAAAAAAAAGGTTTTTTTCACATCAACACTCCCATTATCACTGCTAATGATGGCGAAGGCGCGGGTGAATTATTTCAACTTACAACCCTTAATTTAGAAGCTTTGCCACAAACAAAAAACATTTCAAACGCTTCCAAACTTGCCGATGAGACTACCAGCAAAAATGAAATTGATTATCAAAAAGATTTTTTTGGCAAAAAAGTTTTTTTAACAGTAACAGGTCAACTAGAAGCAGAAGCGATGGCTTTGGGTTTGAATAAAGTCTATACTTTTGGTCCTACTTTTAGAGCTGAAAAATCAAATACTCCAAGACATGCTGCTGAATTTTGGATGTTAGAACCTGAAATGGCTTTTTGCAATTTATCTCAAAATTTAAAAGTCGCCCAAGAAATGTTACAATTTGTTATTGCTAAATGTTTAGAACAAAATTATCAAGATATAGAATTTTTGGATAAGACAGAAAAAAACGGTTTAATTGAAGAATTAAAAAACATCGCTGAGGAAAAAGAATTTTTGACAGTAAAATACGAACAAGCTTTAGAAATTTTGCAAAAAAGCAACACCAAATTTGAAAACCCCCTTTTTTATGGCGCTGATTTGGCAACCGAACACGAAAAATATTTAACCGAAACACATTTTAAAAAACCAGTTTTTATTGTTGATTGGCCCAAAGAAATTAAAGCTTTTTATATGAAAAATAATCCCGATCAAAAAACAGTAGCTGCGATGGATCTTTTAGTTCCTCGTGTCGGAGAATTAATTGGCGGATCGCAAAGAGAAGAAAATTTATCAGTTTTAATTGAAAAAATGAACCAAATGAAAATTCCTCAAAAAGATTTGGAATGGTATTTAGATTTACGCCGTTTTGGGGGATGCATTCATTCAGGTTTTGGCTTAGGATTTGAAAGACTACTAATTTTTTTAACAGGATTAGATAATATTCGTGATGTAATTGCTTTTCCAAGAACTTATCATAATTTAGTTTTTTAAGTTTAATTAATAGTATCGTTTTTTATTTATCAATTTACAAGAACTTTAAAACTTTTTAACCTTTTCTTAAATATTTTTTAACTCTAAAATATTTTTCTAAAACATTTTTTTATTTTTTGTTGGGAATTTCGCTTTTAATTATTTTTAAAAAACAAAAAAAATTGCAAAATCATATTTAATATTTTTTAACTATTAATTGTCAATATTTTTTAAACATTTATAAAATTTTATAAAATTCAAAAAAGTAAACAAAAGTCCAAAAATAAAAAAATCACCAATAATTAAAAAATGATTAAATTCATCTAAAAGATAAAAACCAAAAATCAAAAAACCAAAAACAATAAAAAAAGTTAAAAATAATAAAATCAAAATAATAAAACCAAAAAACAAATCAAACCAAACCAAAATCACAAACACAAACACAAAATTAAAAGCCAAAAAGCTAAAAATAAGGAATACAAAAAATGGGTATAAAATTAGAACAAGTTTCTAAAATTTTCATCGATAAACAAACTAAAAAAGAAACTTATGCTGTAAAAAAAATTGACATCAACATTCCTAAAGGAAAATTGGTAAGTCTTTTAGGTCCTTCGGGTTGTGGCAAATCGACTACTCTTTACATGATTGCAGGTCTTCATCCTATTTCGGCTGGAAAAATATTTTTTGGCGACAAAGATGTCACTAACCTGCCTATTGAAAAAAGAGGTATTGGTTTAGTTTTCCAAAATTACGCTCTATATCCTCATATGACAGTTAGACAAAATATTTCCTTTCCACTGGAAAATCTAAAATTTGCGCGCGACATTATTGTGCAAAAAGTAGAAGAAATTGCCAATTTAGTAGGAATTGCCGATCATTTAGACAAAAAACCTCAGCAAATTTCAGGCGGACAACAACAACGAGTAGCAATTGCAAGAGCCTTAGTAAAAGAACCTCAAGTTTTGCTTTTAGATGAGCCCTTATCCAACTTAGATGCAGGGTTACGCCTCAAAACTAGAGAAGAAATTAGAAGAATCCAACGAAAAACTGGAATCACTGCTATTTTTGTTACACACGACCAAGAAGAAGCAATGTCTATTAGTGATGAAATTTGCTTAATGAATAAAGGACAAATCCAACAAAAAGGCGCTCCTCAAGAAGTTTATGCCAATCCTAACAACTTGTTTGTTGCCAAATTTTTAGGTAATCCGCTTATCTCTATTTTTGAAGGAAAAATTACTTTTGGAAAAGTAACTATTGGAGATTCACTTCTTTTTGATTTTTCTTCTAACAAAACTTTAAAAAACCTAAATCAAGAAATCTATGTAGCCATTCGTCCCGAAGGTTATTGGTTTGACACAAACGGTAATTTTGAAATCGAACCTCTCTTTTTAGAAAATATGGGAAGAAACCTAATGATGTTAGCAAGACATCCGCAAGCTGTTAAAAACACTTTCCACCTTGTCTTTGATGAAAAAAGTAAAGATATTATTTTTCCCCAAGGATTTGTTTCCAAGAAAAAAATTAGATTCCAAATTAAAGAAAATAAGTGTTTTCTTTTTGATAAAAAAACCGAAAATAGGATTTTTTAAATGTCATTGCTAAAAAAACTTTTCCATCACAATTCCACTAAATATTCCAAACATAATCATTGGTATTATTTGGCGCCTGCCTTAATTCTTATGGTTTTATTTAATTTTTATCCTTTGGTAAAAACACTTTTTATTTCTTTGGATAGTAGATATAATAAATTTGCAGACACATTTTCTTATTCGTTTAATTTTTACAATTACACTACTACTTTTTGTGATCCTGATTTTAGAACTGCACTTTTTAACACTTTTTTACTGGTGTTTGTTGCTGTTCCTATTTCTATTTTTTTGTCTTTAATGATTGCCTTAGCACTTAACAGTGTTTATAATCGTTTTTTAAAAAATATCTTTCAAACCATTTTTTTCCTCCCTTATTTAACAAATCCTGTTATTATGGGAATGGTTTTTGCAGTCCTTTTTTATCACAATAGTTTTGGCATCCAAACGCGCCCTGAAGGTTTTTTTAATTCTTTTTTTGGGCTCCAACAAGATTGGATTAACATTGCAGCTCCTTATTCGTATAAAATGTTTGTTTTAATTTTTTATGTAGTGTGGAAATCCCTTCCCTTACAAATTTTAATTTTTAGTGTGGGATTAAAAAACATTAGTAAAGATTATTACGATGCTGCCAGAATTGACGGCGCTTCTAAAATAACTCTTTTTAGAAAAATTACTCTTCCCCTACTTGCTCCTACTATTTTTTATCAACTTATTATTGCAATAATTCAAGTTTTTAAAGAATATGAATCTGTTATTGGAGTTTTTGGTAATTCCGATATTACTAAGGTAAATACTGTGGTAGGCTATATTTATCAACAATTAGAAGGAACTTTAATGGATTCTTATTCCAGAGGCGCTGCAGCCACTGTTATTTTGCTTTTAATTTCTATTCTTTTTACCGCCATTAATTTTTTCTTTTTTGAAAAGAAATTAAATGAATAAAATAAATAATAAATAAGGATCGAACCTTGATAATTATGTCAAATTCAAATAATAAAACAAAACTCATTTTTGCCAAACTTAAAAAACATTTACCCAAAGTTTGTGCCACTTTTACCAAATACTTTTTTTTGTCTTTTTTTGCTCTTTTTTTGGCTATCCCTTTTTATTGGATGCTAAATTTAGCTCTACAAGACAATCCTGCTTGTCCTAGTTTTTTTCCTAAAGATTTGACGTGGAACAACTTCTCTTTTCTATTTACCCGTTATAGCTTGTTTTTGACTTTTTTTAAAACCCTTACTGTTGTTTTTATCTCTACTGTTTTAGGTATTTTTGTCTCTATTATAACTGCTTTTGCTCTTAGTATTTTAGAATTTAGAACTAAAAAAATTATATTAGGAGTCTTTCTAATCACCACTATGATAACTACTGAAAGTATGTTTTTAACTAACTATCAAACAGTTGCACGCCTAGGTTTTGTTGATTCTGGTCAAGGTACGCGCGTTTTTAGTGGCATTTATTTAGCAATGATTCTTCCCTTTATAATCAATGTATTTCATATTTTTTTATTAATGCAAAATATCAAAAAAATTCCCAAAGAACTCTATTTATCTGCCAAAGTTGATAGTAGTAGTGATTGGAAGTTTTTATACAAAATTTTAACTCCGCTTTTAAGAGATAACATCATTAATATCATTATTTTTAGAGCAGTTGCTACTTGGAATGCTTATTTGTGGCCTGAACTTGTAGGCGGGAAATTGCTTACTAATGTGATTAGAAATATTTTTGACTCTGAAAAAAACCAACATTTAGTCAATCAACAAATGGCAGCTACTGTTTTGATGACATTACCTTTAGTTTTGTTGTTCATTTTTTGTAAAAGATATGTTTTAGAAGGAAAATTAAACAGTGGTATCAAAGGATAAATCAAAAATCATTCATTTTTTTACTTGCTTATTTGTTATTTTAGCATTTATTGTATTATTTCCTAAAATTGATTCTAATGCTTTAAGAAATAACCATGAACAAGAATTAAATGAAATGCTTACCAAATATAAAGATAGCGAAGCATGGGAAAAATTTCTAGAAAAACCCATCGAAATTGTTTTTTGGCATCGTTTAGATCCTGAAAAAGAAAAAGGAAAACCAAAAAATGCTTTAGAAGAAATTATTGAAGAATTTAGAGAAAAATATCCCAAAATCAAAGTAAAAACAGAATATAAACCTAGTTGGAGTGGGATTGTAAAAAACATTAATGTAGCTCTTCCAGCCAACAACGAACCTCATTTAATTGTTTCTTATGCTGATCATTTAGTAAATTATTATGAATCAGGTAAATTAGTTCCCCTTGATGGATTTAAAGATCACACCAATGAAAAAATCAAATTAGACCCTTGTACAACAGATCCCCAAACAGAAAAAACATATTTTTATTCTAGTTTTGAAAATGAGGCTCAATTGCCTTTGGGTAATGAAAAAGAACCAGGGAAATGGTATTCCTTGCCATTTTCTAAATCTATTGAATTGATGTATTACAATCAAGATTATTTTAAACAATTAAAAGGCAAAATTCAAAAACAAAAAATCGGAATCGATTCCGATTTTGAATCTTGTTTTGACAATTATGATAACTCTAATTTTGAAGGCAAACTTAAAGATGGTATTACATGGGAACAAATGAAAAAGTTATGCAAAGTAATTAAACAAGTTGACTCTGAAAAAATCCCTATTTCTTACGATTCTGAATCTAATTTATTTATTATATCTTCCGAACAAAGAGGAATTGAATATACAACTTCACCAATTAAAAAAGATCCATCAAGTCGTGAAGTAGGAGTACGTTTTAATAATCCAGATGCTAAAAAAATGATTAAAGATTTTAAAAAATTTTATGATAAAAAATATTTAATTACTCGTAAATTATCTGGTGAAAGTTATACTACTCATTTATTTATGGATCAAAAAATTTTAATGGATATTTCTTCTTCTAATGGATTTGAATATGTTTCCAAAGCTCCATTTAAAGTAGGGATAACTTCGGTTCCTTATTGGAAAAAAGGAAAACAAGGTCCTGAGTCAGGCAAAAGAAAAGTTTTACAACAAGGTTCTAATATTAATTTATTTTATAAAAAAGATAAAGATGAAGTGCTTGCTTCTTGGTTGTTTTTAAAACATTTAACTTCTAAAGAAACAAACGAAAAATTAATCCAAAAACTTAGTCAATTTCCTACTCGTCCTTGTTATGATAAAAGCGCCCAACCAGAACAAACAAATTCTGAAAATCCTTCCAAAAATTCTAAAAATCCAGAAATAAATAAAGATATTTTTGACTTTATGAAACGTGAAAGAAAAGAAGATGAAGAATCATCTCAAACAGGTAACCCCATTTATTTCTTTTCTCCCACTTTTAGAAAATCCCAGATGTCGCGTATAGTTGTAGAAAAATTAGTAATAGATTGTTTTTTAGATAAAGACTTAGACAAAAACATCGATACATTATTTAATGAAGCCCAACAAAAAGCAAACTCCTAAAAACTTATTAAAATTAACAAATTAAAGGAACATTATGAAAATTATTTACAATAAAATTAAAGCTTTTGAAACAATTATTATTCACGGACACATCAATCCAGATGGTGATTGTTATGGCGCTCAACTAGGTTTAAAAGATGCAATTACAGCAACTTTTCCCCAAAAAAAAGTCTATGCAGTAGGGCAACAAAATCATTCTTTATCTTTTGTAGGTGTGATGGATGAAGTTTGTGATTCTTTGTACCAAAGCGCTCTTGCTATTGTTGTTGATTGTGGTCAAGAAAACAAAATTAGTGACCAAAGATTTAAATTAGCTAAAGATACAATTAGAATTGATCATCATTTATTAATGGATAATTACTGCAATTATCAATGGGTAGATGCTAATTATTCTTCTTGTTCTCAAATGATTTTTGAATTTAAAGAAAAATGCAATATGAAATTAACTCATAAAGGTGCTTTGGCTATGTATGTAGGTATGGTAACTGATACTGGTAATTTTTGTTTTGATAGAGTTGACCAAAACACTCTTAAAGCTGCTTCTTCCTTAATTGCTTTTGACCTTGATGTATCACAAATTTTTTTTCATCTTAACAAAGAAACTCTTACCTTGTTTCAATATAAAGCCTATATTTATCAAAATGTAGTTACTTCCCAAGGATTTGCTTACGTTTTTATTTCTCAAGAAACATTGAAAAAATTTAACTTACATATTGACGTTGCTGCAAGTTTGGTTAATATTTTGGGTCATTTAGAAAATCATCCAGTTTGGGCTTTTTTCTTAGAACAACCAGATTTAACAATTAGAGCTCGCATTCGTTCTCGTGGTCCTGAAATTAACTCCATTGCTAGACAATTTAAAGGCGGAGGTCACCTTAGAGCTTGTGGTGCTACTTTAAATAACAATCAAGAAATGACTTTTTTCATATCTCAAATAAAAGACTCAATTAAAGCTTTTGAAACCAAATCCCAAGACAAAAATCCAAAACTAATTAAAAATTAATTAATAATAAAATTAATAAATTCAATAAATACACATATAAAAAAAATCTCCAATAACCAATAATAAAATTAACCAAATAAAACTTTTATTTTGATAATTCTTTTTCCTTTTCCTTTCGGTTGTAAATTATTTTCATATTATAAATGATAAATATCAATTTAAAACAACATTCAATAAATGAAAAGATTACAAAATCATAAAGAAAGGAGCCCCCAATAAATGTTTTTTGATACTATTGCTGCTATTTCAACTCCTTTAGGAACAGGAGGAGTTAGTATAATTAGGGTTTCTGGCAACAATTCTATTGCAGAAATAAATAAAATTTTTAAAGGCAAAGACCTTACCAAAACCAAAACACACACCATTACTCACGGTTTTATCCTCAACAAAGACCAAACTATTTTGGATGAAGTTTTGATTTCTGTTTTTAAAACTCCTAATTCTTTTACTGGCGAAAATGTTGTAGAAATTAATGCTCATGGCGGTATTTTAATTACGCAAATGGTTTTAGAAAGAGTTTTGTCATTAGATATTAGGTTGGCTTTTCCAGGCGAATTTAGCCAAAGAGCCTATCTTAATGGAAAAATGGACCTCATTCAAGCTGAATCCATTATGGACCTAATTCATGCCACTAATGAAAATGCCATTAAAATTGCTCATTCTGGTTTGCAAAAATACACTTCTCAATTAGTGACTTCTTTGCGCGACCAAATCCTTAATTTAATTGCTCAAATTGAAGTTAATATTGATTATCCTGAATATGATGACATTCCTCAAATCACCCAACAAAAAATTGCTTTGGAAGTTAAAAGTTTAATCAAGCAATTAGAAAATATTTTGAACCACTCCTATAAAAATAGATATCTTAAAGAAGGAATAAAAACTTTAATTGTTGGACGTCCCAATGTTGGTAAATCAAGCCTTCTTAATGCTTTTTTAAACGAAACCAAAGCTATTGTTTCTGATATTTCAGGCACTACCAGAGATTTTGTTGAAGCTTATTTTAATTGTCAAGGTATCACCCTTCATTTAATTGATACTGCAGGCATTCGTAAAACTGATGATCCCATTGAAAAAATAGGAATTTTAAGAACAGAAAAAATGCTTTTACAAGCAGAATTAATTTTATTAGTTTTAGATAAAAGCAATCATTTGCAAGAAGAAGATATCCAACTTTTGCAATTAACCAAAAACCATCCGCGCATTATTATAGGAAACAAAGCGGATTTGAAAAGTGATAAATTAATTTCTTCTCTTTCCAACAACTCTTCCCAATTAGCACCACAAGAAATTATTTCAGTTTCGAGTTTGGATAAAACAGGGTTTTTAGATTTACAACAAACAATTTTAAAAAAATTCCAATTAAATGATATCCAGCCCAAAGATTTTAATTATTTTTCTAATGCAAGACACATTAATCAAATCCAAATTGCTCTTCGATCTTTCCAAGATTTGCAACAAGCCCTTTTACAATCAATGCCAATCGATATTTATTCTATTGATCTTACTAAAGCTTATAAAGCGTTAGGACAAATTATAGGTGATAATCAAGAAAATAGTTTAATTAAAGAATTGTTTTCTAAATTTTGTTTAGGAAAATAAAAGAAACCCAAAAAATAAGAAAATATCAAGAACCCCCCAACCAACATCATTTTAACTAAACTAATATTTTAACAAATACAAAGAAAGGAACAAATATGAAATTTATTGAAACCCAAATTAAAACCTTTGACACTATCATTATTCACGGACATAAAAATCCTGATGGTGATTGTTATGGTTCTCAAATAGGTTTAAAAAATATGATTCAAAATACCTTTCCTCATAAAAATGTTTATGTGGTGGGGCAAACCAAAAACCATTTAACTTTTTTGGGTCAAATGGATGAAATACCAGATGAAACTTACCAAAATGCTTTAGTAATTGTAGTTGACTGCGGTACTACTCAAGCCATCAGTGACCAAAGATTTAAATTGGGAAAAGTTGTTATTCGAATTGATCATCATATTTTAATCGAAAATTATGGTAATTATCAATGGGTTGATGATTCTTTTGGTTCGTGCTCTGAGATGATTTACTTGTTAAAAGAAAAACTCAATTTAAACCTAACTTTTAAAGGTTCTTTGGCTATTTATGTTGGTTTAATTACAGATACTGGTAATTTTAGGTATCATAGAGTAAGTGCCCAAACTTTAAGAATTGCCTCAGAATTACTTAATTATGGTATTGATGTTGCTTTGGTGGAACAAAATATCAATAAAGTAACACTTAATTTTTTAAAATATCAAGGATATATATGTCAAAATATTATTGCTTGTGACGGATTTGCCTATGTTTATGTGAATCAACAAATAATTGAACAATTCAACATTACTTTAGAAGAGGTTTTTTTGTCGATTAATATTTTATCTAATATTAAAAATTTCCCCTTTTATGCTCTTTTTTTTGAATGTCCTGATTCTAAAATTCAAGTGCGTATTTGTTCTAATGGACCGCAAATATATCATATTGTTCAAAAATATGGTTGTAAAGGTCACCTAAGAGCTTGCAGTATGTTTTTGCCATCCGAAAAAGAAATTTTGCCTTTTGTTGCTACAATAAAAAAAGAAATTGCACCATTTTTCAAAACCACTTAAAAATTTAGATTCCAAATAATAAACACCAATCAACTAATTACTAAAAAAAGACTCCCTTTTTCTTGTGATTTGTGTTATAGTTATGATATATGTTATTTAATTTTTTAGTATAAAATACATATTATATCACACATTATTATTTAGATAAATTTTTTTGCCCTTTATTATTTTTTCTCCTCCATTATCTTTGTTTTTCCCCAATTTTTTAAAAGATCAAAAAATCAAAAAACTACAAAAGAAAGGGTTTTTATGATTAAAATCAGCTTTTTTGACAACCAAATACAAGAATTTATTTCAGGTATAACTCCTTTGGCAATTTGGAAAAAACACTTATCTACACATTTCAAAAAACCAGTTGCAGCCCTTTTCAACGACCAACCAATCGAACTTGATTTTCATTTGAAAGAAAACGGCAATTTAGAAATTTTAACCGAATCTGATCCTAAATCTTTGGAATTTCTTAATCACAGCACCGCTCACCTTATGGCGCAAGCCGTTGCAAGACTTTATCCAGGTGCCCTTTTTACAGTAGGACCTGCCATTAAAGAAGGATTTTATTATGATATTGATTTTCAAAATCACACCATTTCGGAAAAAGGTTTTCTTGCCATTGAAAAAGTAATGCATCAAATTTCTTTGGAAAACCACCCCATTACAAGAGAAGAAGTTTCTTTCGAACAAGCCCAAAAATTATTTGCTTGCAACCCTTATAAACAAGTTTTGCTGGAAAAATTTCGCAACCAGACTATCAGTATTTATCGTCAAGGAGAATTTTTTGATCTTTGCCGCGGCGGTCATGTAACCAAAACAAGCCTTATTAAACATTTTAAACTTTTAAAAATATCAGGAGCTTATTTTCAAGGAGATGCCAAAAAAAAAACTTTGACTCGCATCTATGGTACTTCTTTTTTCAAAAAACAAGCGCTTGCGGACCACTTGCAACTTTTGGAAGAAAGAAAAGAGCGCGACCACAAAAAACTTAACAAAGAACTAGATTTATTCATGTTTCATAAAGAAGTTGGTTTGGGACTTCCCTTTTGGCTTCCTAAAGGAGCTACTGTAAGGCGCATCGTTGAAAGATATATTGTTGACAAAGAATTAAGTTATGATTATCATCATGTCTATACGCCCATTATGGCAAATACTGAACTTTACCGTATTTCTGGACATTTGGACCATTATGATTCTAATATGTTTCCCATCATGACTTTGGAAAATGGTGAAAAACTAGTTTTAAGACCAATGAATTGCCCTCATCACATGATGATTTATAAAAAAACTCCTCATAGTTATAAGGAATTGCCTTTGCGTATTGCTGAATTAGGAATGATGCATCGGTTTGAAAAATCAGGAGCTGTTTCTGGTTTACAAAGAGTAAGAGAAATGACTCTTAATGACGCTCATATTTTTGCCTGTCTTGACCAAATCAAAGAAGAAATTAAAAAAATTATTAATTTAATTTTAGAAGTTTATCTTGATTTTAATATTAAAAATTATGAGTTGCGCCTAAGTTATCGTGACCCTAATGACACAGAAAAATATTTTAATGACGATCAAATGTGGCATCACGCTGAAAAAACCCTCAAAGAAACTATTCAAGAATTGAACCTACCCTTTAAAGAAGCCATCGGAGAAGCTGCCTTTTATGGTCCTAAATTAGATGTGCAAGTGTTTACTGCCCTAGGCAACGAAGAAACATTATCAACAGTACAACTTGATTTTTTGCTCCCTCAAAAATTTGATCTTACTTTTATTGGAGAAGACAACAAACACCATCGTCCTGTTGTCATTCACCGCGCAGTTGTTTCTACTATGGAAAGATTTTTAGCGCATTTAGTAGAAGAAACAAAGGGTGTTTTTCCTTTATGGCTTGCTCCTGTACAAGTGCTTTTAATTCCTGTGTCTGCTCCTCTACATTTGGAATTTAGCCAAAAAATTAAAGAAATGTTACAATTACAAAATTTCAGAGTAGAAATTAATTCCAAAGATACTACTTTGGGTTATAAAATTAGAGAAGCACAAAAATTAAAAATTCCTTATCAAGTTGTAATTGGCGACAACGAAATGACTAACAATTTAATTAATTTTAGAAAATATGGCTCTCACCAACAAACCACAATTAAAGTTGATGAGTTTGTTTCTTTATTAAAAGACCAAGTTTTGCAAAAAAAATAACCTCTTAATTGCCAAAATCCCCCAAAAACTATTGACAAACCGCACTTTTTATTATATAATTAGGACAGTGTTGTTATTGTTTTATTTTATAATATTCAAAATACAATTATAAAAATTATCAAAGATTTTGTAATAATCTTATGATATTAACGTGAAAAGAAGATTTTTCTCTCACTTGATTAACAATTAGTTTTTAGGCAAATGGCACATAAACATTTAATTTTTTTGTAAAAAAAATGCAAAAAACATTTAGTGTTAGTTATTTTAGAGAAGAGAAATGTTCATTGGGTGTTTCTCTTTTTTTATTTTATTTTCTCTTTTTGCCTTGTTTCATTTTCATGTTATGTCATTTCATTTCATTTTTACAAAATAACCCCAAACCTAAAGGAGGTTTTAAATATTAAAATCAACAAATTTAAAAAAAGTTCCAATTCCGATTTATATAATGAAAATATCCCACAAGGGGAATACCTCATTATTGATGAAAAAGGCGAACAATTAGGTGTTTTTGACCAAAAAGAAGCTTTAAAATTATCAGAACAAAAAGAAATTGATATTGTAGTGGTAAACGCAGATGCCTCACCGATGGTAGCGCGACTAATGAATTATCAAAAACATCGTTATAACCAACAAAAAAAACTTCGTGAAGCCAAAAAGAAAACCCAAATTATTGTTTTAAAAGAAATTCGCCTCAATCCTACCATTGATAAAAATGATCTAAATACTAAAATTAAACAAGCTCAAAAATTTTTAAAACAAGGTGATAAAGTAAAAGTTAGTATGCGTTTTCGTGGTCGTATGATTAATAATTTTCAATTAGGAGAAACAGTTTTTAAACAAGTTATGCAAGATTTGAAAAACCTATCTCAAATTGAGACTCCTTTAAAATTACAAGGTAATCAACTAACAGCAGTTCTGTCCCCTTTAAAATAACCCTTAAAGGTTATGAATGGTATTTGAATGGCTGAAAAATTACCCAAAACAAAACGCGACTCAACCAATTTACAAACCAAAAATATTTTTTTGCACCCAATTAAAAATTAAAAATAAATAAAATAAGAAAGGATGATTAAAGTGATTAAGAAAAAATCCCACAGCGGGCTTAAAAAACGAATTAAAATTACTAAAAAGAAAAAATTATTAAGAGGCCACGCCTACAAAAATCACCTTGCAGCTTCCAAAACTACTAAACAAAACCGCCAACTAAGAGGAGTTACTTGTGTTAAACTTTGTGATTACAACAGAATCAAAACTCTTATTAGAGGATTATAGAAAGGAAAAAGAATATGGCAAAAATTAGTTTTACTCCTGCAAGACACCGTCGTCGCAAAAAAGTTTTAAAAATGGCAAAAGGATATTTTGGTTCCAAAAGCACTCTTTACAAAACAGCTCACGAGCAAGTAATGCGCTCTTTGCAATACGCTTATAGAGACCGCAAACAAAGAAAAAGAGATTTTCGTAAATTATGGATCTCCCGTATTAACGCTGGTGCTATGTTATGCGGCATACAGTATTCTCGTTTAATGCACGGACTTGCTTTGGCAAAAGTAGATGTTAATCGTAAATTATTAGCAGATTTATCACATTTACAACCAGAAACTTTCGCACAATATGTTCAATTAGCAAAAGAAGCCTTAGTGCAATTTCAACAAACATTAAAACAAAAAAAAGCGCAATTAACTAAATTACAAGAAGAACAATTAAACCAACTTGCACAAAAAGAAGAAAAACCATCTCAACTTAAAAAAACCCCAAAACCACAAACCACTCAAGAAAAATTAGAAGAAGCAAATTCGCCAAAATTAGAAAAAAAAGAATTAAAAGAAAATGCTCCTAAATTAGAACAAAAAGAACCCACTCAAACAAAAGAGCAAGAACAAACACAAGAATTACAACAAGAAAAAACAGTTGAACCTGTAAAAGCTGTTGAAGTTTTGCAACAAGAAACACAACCACAACCCGAAGAAAAAACTTCTCTACAACCTGAAAAAGTTTTATCTACTGAAATTTCTGAGGAAAAATCCGATGATGCTTTGGAAACAAAACCACAAACTACCCAAATTAAAGCAAAAAAACCTTCTTTAGATTTATCTAAAATGTTGCTTCTTGAGTTAAAAAAATTAGCTAAAGAACACAAAGTTCCTAATTTTCATAAACTTAAAAAAGCCGAAATTGTTACAGCTTTAAAAAAGCTCTTGCTAAAAAAATAATTTAAAAATTTAAAAATACGTATTTTCATGATTTTTCATTTTTTAATTTTAAACTTGATTTGTATGTTTTTTCATGAATAATTATTTTTTAATTTTTCATTTTACAATAATTAGAAAAAATAAAATAGGAGTTATATAATATATAATATAATGAATCAAATGAAACAAAAACGTTTACAAGGATTTTACTCTTTATTATTGGCAATTTTTTTCTTTTTGGTAGCTGGATGTTGTTTTTTTGACCAAACTTTCCAACTTGGAAGTCTGAAATTCCAACTAGGATTATTTTTCTTAGGTGTCCTTTTATCGCTATTTACTTATTTAGTAGTTTTTAAAAAATACAAAGAAACTTTATCCAAGCTTCGTTTTGTCTTTGCCCTAGAAGCTTTTGTCTTTGTTTTTGTCATTGTTACTGCCTTTTTGTTACCAGGATTAGGCTTGTTAAATATTGATGATTTCAAAACCAAAAACCCTTTAGTTGGCAAACTTTTAACTTTTAACTATTGTTTATCATTGATGTTTGTTCTTCACAGCTTCATCAATTTAAATATTAATTATTTCAAGAAACAAAACTTTTCATTTTTCATTTTATATCTTTTAATGTTTGGATTTGGTTGTTTCGGATTAGGTAGCAATTTATTTGAAAACTTAAAAGATATCATTTTAAAATCATTTGCTGTTTTATCTTTAATGCACAGTATTTATCTTACATTTAAAGGAATTAAACAATTCCAAACCGCTAGTTTACACGCACCCAAAAAGGATAATGAAAATGAGTGATTTAGTTTCTTTATTAAAAGATTTAACAATGTTAAATGGTATTCCAGGTCAAGAAAAAGCAGTTGCTAATTATGTAGTTGACAAAATCAAAAACCAAGTAGACTCCATCGAATATGATAATTTAGGCTCTGTGATTGCTTGTAAAGGAAAAACAGGACCTCGCATTATGTTTGCAGGACATTTGGATGAAATAGGCTTAATAGTTAAGCAAATTACTCCAGAAGGTTTTATCAAATTCCAAACTCTTGGTGGTTGGTTTTATCAAGTGATGCTTGCTCAAGTTTGGCAAATTCACACCGATAAAGGTGTTCTTAAAGCAGTTACTGGTTGCAAACCTCCGCATGTAATGTCTTTTCAAGAGCGCAATCAAGTTATCAACACTTCTTCTATGTATTTAGATATTGGAGTTTCCAACAAAGAAGAAACCTTAAAATTAGGAGTTCGCGTTGGTGATATGGTAACTCCTTATATAGAATTCAGCACGCTTGGTAATTCTGATTATCTCCTTGCAAAAGCCTTAGATAATCGCGTGGGAGTTGCAATTGTGATGCAAGTTTTACAAAATGTCAATCCTACTACCAATCAATTTTTTGGTGTTTTTACTACCCAAGAAGAAGTAGGACTACGCGGAGCTCAAACCAGTGCTCACAAAGTACACCCTCAAATTGCTATTGCTGTTGATACTGGTATTGGAAATGATGTTCCAGGGGGCGAAAAAGAAGGGCACACTCTAGGAAAAGGTCCTCAAGTTTTAGTTTATGATGGGGGCTTAGTCGCTCACAAAGGATTGCGTAATTTTGTCCTTAAAATCGCTGCCCAAAACAATATCCCTGTTCAAGAAATAAGTGGCAGTGGTGGTAGAACTGATGCTGCAACTATGCATTTAGTGCGCGAAGGAGCCGCTTCCTTATCTTTTGGCGTTCCTGTACGCTACATTCATTCCCACACTTCTGTAGTTCACAAACAAGACATCATAAACACTGTTAAACTTTTAACTTTGTTAGTAAATCAATTAGACGAAAAAAAAGTTAACGAAATTTTATTTCAATAAAAACACTTCCAAAATTAAATAATTTCTCATTGGCAAACTAAATTATTTGAATAAAATATTTTAGTTTGTTTCTTGTAAATAGGCACCTTTTTATAACTTATAATCAAAATAACTTCATTTCAGACCACCTTATTTTGCAAATTTACACACCAAACCACAAGCAAATAATTTACTTTTGTTTTTATTTTGGCAAATGCAACAATTAAAAAAAGATTTTTTTTAGTATAATATTATTAAGCAATTATTGCTTTTTTGAAGGAGAAATAAAAAATGGTTTTTGAAAAAATTAAAGCTTTAATTGCCACCCAATTATCTTTAGACGCTTCTACAATTACTTTAGACACTCGTTTTAAAGAAGATTTAGGACTTGATTCGCTAGACGCTTTAGAACTAGTTATGGAAGTAGAAAAAACATTTCAAATCAACATTAGTGATGCAACTTTACAAAATTTTAAAACCGTTCAAGATATCGTTTTTTACATAACCAAAAACACCCCTTAAACTAACTCATTTTCTTTTTCAATCATTTTCACAATTAATTTAAATTTATTACCACATTATAACACATTATAAAAGTTAAAACAAATATAGAAGGCTTTCGAGTATGACAAAATTAATTTATGATTTTAAACAAATAGAACATAAATGGCAACTTTATTGGCAACAAAATAAGGTGTTCAAAACTCAAGATAACTTTTCACAAAAGAAATTTTATTGTCTTGATATGTTTCCTTATCCTTCTTCTGAAGGGCTTCATGTAGGCCATATTGAAGGTTATACTGCAAGCGATATTATGAGTAGGTTCAAACGCATGCAAGGTTTTAATGTTTTGCATCCTTTTGGTTGGGATTCATTTGGGCTGCCTGCCGAACAATATGCTTTGCAAACAGGCAAAACTCCCCGTACTTTTACTTATGAAAACATCAATAATTTTAAAAAACAAATTCAAAGTATTGGTAAAAGTGTTGATTGGGATAGAGAACTTGCCACCTCAGATCCTTATTTTTATGCCTGGACTCAATGGATTTTTAAAAAACTTTACGAAAAAGGACTAGCAGTTCTCAAAAATACAGAAGTAAATTTTTGCCCTAATTTAGGAACAGTGCTTGCTAATGAAGAAGTAATTTCTAATGAAAAAGGGATGTTTTCTGAAAGAGGCAATCATCCAGTTGTTAAAAAAAAGATGAAACAATGGGTTTTAAAAATAACTCAATATGCAGACAGACTTTTAGACGACCTTAATTTAGTTAATTGGCCTTTAAATGTGAAAGAAATGCAAGCTAATTGGATTGGCAAAAATCAAGGTGCAATCGTCTCTTTTCCAGTTTCTGACCAAAAAATAACTTTAAAAACTTTCACCACTCGCCCTGATACTCTTTTTGGTGTAACTTTTTTAGTAATAGCGCCCGAACACGAATTAGCCTTACAACTCACCAAACCCGAATACCAACAAGCAGTTAACAATTATTTGGAATTAACCAAACAAAAAAAAGACTTAGAAAGAGACATCAATAAAGACAAAACAGGTGTTTTTACGGGTAGTTTTGCAATTAATCCTTGCAATAACACCAAAATTCCTATCTGGATTGCTGATTATGTCCTTCCTCATTATGGCACAGGTGCTTTAATGTCTGTTCCTTTTCATGATCAAAGAGATTTTGAGTTTGCTCAAAAACATGGTCTAAAAATGATTCAAGTTATAACTCCCCCGTCTTCTGATTTGGAAAATCCTACCGCCAACCAACCCAACCCTCCCTTAACTGAAGCTTATACGGGAGAAGGCATCCACATCAATAGTGATTTTTTAAATGGTCTTAATAACGAACAAGCCAAAACTAAAATGTTGCAATTTTTAGAAAAAAATAATCACGGTTACTCTCATTATACTTATAAATTGCGTGATTGGGTCTTTTCGCGCCAACGATATTGGGCAGAACCCTTCCCCATTTATTATGATGACACCAACAATAAAATTTATACTGATAGCGACGAAAACTTGCCCATAGAACTTCCTTTTTTGGAACAAATCAAACCATCAGGCACAGGCGAATCACCTCTCTCCAAAGCCCATTTTTGGCTTTATTTTGAAAAAGATGGCAAAAAATATCGCAGAGATTCTAATACTATGCCACAACTTGCAGGTAGTTCTTGGTACTATATTGGCTATATTTTGAAAAATTATTTGGGTCTAATCCCATTAAATACCACCAAAGCAAAAGAACTACTTGACTATTATTTGCCAGTAGACTTATACATTGGAGGAACAGAACACGCTGTTGGTCATTTACTTTATGCACGTTTTTGGCATAAGTTTTTATACGATCTGGGTTTAGTTTCTACCAAAGAACCTTTTCAAAAATTAGTTAATCAAGGTATTATTTTGGGAAATGATCACACTAAAATGTCTAAATCCAAAGGCAACGGCGTAAGTTCTTCTTTAATGCTTGCACGCTACGGCGCTGATGTACTGCGAATTTATATCATGTTTATGGGTCCGTTAGAAGATATTAAAAGTTGGTGTGAAAAAGGTTTCAAAGGAATACAACGTTTTTTAAATAGAGTTTATCAAATGTTTTCTTTTGCAATGCCAAATGATTTTGAAACTTCTCTAAACGCTATTTATCATCAAACCATTTTTAAAACAACCCAAGATTATGAAAAATTGAAATTCAATAAAGTTATTAGTCAATTAATGATTTTTGTCAATCAAGTTTATAAACATCAAAAAATAGGCAAAAAACAAGCACAGACCTTTTTGCAACTATTAAATCCGATTGCTCCTCACTTGACAGAAGAAATTAATCAAACTATTTTGAAAAATAACAACCAACTAGTTGCTTTAACTTGGCCTTTGTATGATAAAACTCATTTAGAACAACTGCAAGTAAAAATTATTTTGCAAGTAAATAGTAAATTAAGAGCTGTTTTGGAACTTCCTTGTGATTTGTCTTCAGAACAAATTAAAACTCTAGCTTTGCAAGATGCAAAAGTTAATAAGTTTGTATGCCATAAAAACATTCAAAATATGATTTATATTCCCAATAAATTATTAAATATTATTGTTAATTAATCAATATTAACATCAATATTAATTTTTGGTGGCAATTGTGTATTTTAATCAAAACCACTTTTAATTTTAATCTTCAATTTTTAAAATTATTTAAGCACAACTAATATTATTAAGCACTTTCACAAAATTTAATAAAAAAGGTAAGTTAACATGAAATTAAATAAAAAAGGACTTTTAATAGTTCTTTCAGGACCTTCAGGAGTTGGCAAAGCCACTGTGAGAAAAGCTTTGTTTGAAATGACTAATCATAATTTTGTGTATTCTGTTTCTGCTACTACCAGAAAACCGCGACCAGGTGAACAAGATGGTAAAGATTACCATTTTCTAACTAAAGAAGAATTTGAAAAAGGGATTGAAAATAATTGTTTTTTAGAATGGGCTAAATTTATTGATCATTATTATGGAACTCCTAAAAAGCAAATTCAAGATTTTTTAAAACAAGGAAAAGAAGTGTTTTTAGAAATTGAAGTTGAAGGAGCCACTCATTTAAGAAAAAAGCGTATGCCAAACACAGTTTTTATTTTTTTGGTTCCGCCTGAAAAAAAAGCTCTCTACGATCGTTTAAAAAAACGCGGCACTGAACAAGAAGCAAATATTGCAAAACGAATTGCCAAAGCCAATAACGAGTTTCACTTAGTTCACAAATACGATTATATTGTAGTAAATGATGAAGTGTCTAATGCTGCTGACCGTATTATTGCAATTATTAGAGCAGAACATGCCAAAACGAAACGCAGTATTCGTAATTATTTAAAAATATTGGAGGATAATGGTTATGCAGAACAATAGTAAACCAAATAAAAAAAAATACAATAAGGAAGGTTTGATCTATCCTTCGATTGATAAATTGTTGGATCAAATTAATTCCAAATACAAATTAGTTCATATTGCAAGCAAAACTGCTCATGTGATAGAAGCTCAAAAAAAAGAATTGCCTGAACTTGTGTGTAATAAAGTAGTTGGTAAAGCTTTGGAAGAAATTATTAATGATAAAGTTAAATTTGTCTTTAAGTAATTAATATTTAGGTACCATTTCACAATTGATAAAATAAGTTAAATTACAAATAATATTGTGTAATTTAACTATTTTTTTATAATTGCAATTCATCTCTTACCTTCCTTTTATTTTTCCACCATTTATTATTTTTAATCACATTTTTTAACTTTGCAAGCGAGGTAAAATCCATGAATAAAACACATTTTAACCACATTTCAGTTCTCAAACAAGAAGCCATAGATTTTTTAAAGATAAAGCCCGAAGGTATTTATGTAGATGCCACTTTAGGACAATGTGGGCATACTATAGAAATTGTAAATCTTTTGCAACAAGGATTTTTATATTCTTTTGACCAAGATGTAGAAGCTTGCACAAACGCTAAAAAAATCTTGCCCCCACATTTGCCAATTGAAATAATTCATAGCAACTTTTCGCATTTAAAAACCCAATTAGCACAACGAAATGTTTTTCAATTAGATGGTATTTTATTTGATTTAGGGCTATCTTCTTTTCAAATTGACAATCCCCAAAGAGGATTTAGTTATTTGCACAACACTCCTTTAGATATGAGAATGAATGTTAATCAAACAATTACTGCACAATATATTTTAAATAATTACTCCTTTGCACAATTAAAAAATATTTTTAAGATTTATGGTGAAGTTAAAAATGCTGCTTTGGTTGCCTCAGAAATTATTAAACAAAGACCTTTGTGCACATCTTATGATTTGGTTGCCATCACTGATCGATTTTGCAATCGCCAAAAAGGACATAGTGCTAAAAAAATATTTCAAGCATTGCGTATCGAAGTTAACCAAGAATTAGAATCTTTAAAACAAGCCTTGGAACAAAGTCTTGATTTGTTAAAACCCAATGCCAGGATAGTAGTTATTAGTTTTCATTCGTTAGAAGACCGCATTGTTAAACATTTTTTAAAAAAACATAGTACTTTTGTTTTGCCTAAAAAATTGCCTATTACAATTATGCCCCAAACTCCTTTAAGTATTATTACTAAAAAAGCTTTTTTGCCAAGTGAGGAAGAAATGCAAAATAATTCTCGTAGTATTTCTGCTAAAATGAGGGTAGCTGTCAAAAATGGTTAGTTATCTAAATAAATGAAATAGTTAGCGCGCCTCCTCTAAATATCACCTTTTGCCTCCCAAAACCCCTCTAATTTTGATAAAATATAATATGTGTTATAGCTTTTATTTACACATATTTTCAAGTTGTTTGACCCAACCAAAACATTAGATGGAGGTTTTTTGTGGTTAAAACAAAAGCAACAACACAAATTTTAATTAATGAAAAAAGAAATAGAAAATTTTTATTAGAAGGAAACTTATGGAAAGTAATTTTTTATTTTACCTTTCCTATCATTATTTATTGGATTTTTCAAAATGCATCAGATGCTATTGATCTTTTTATTTTAAAAAGAAATCAAATTTCAGATAATCAACTTACCTTTGTAAGTCGCGTACATATATTTAAAGGTATTCTTGTTCCTTTTGGTATTTCTATTGCCACAGGAGGAGTTATTTTAGTAGGGCGTGCTTATGGACAAAATAATATTAATAAAATGCACCTTTATTTGGCAAAAACGTTTGTTCTTTCCATTTTAACTGGCTTTATTTTGGTCTTTTTATGCATTTTTGTTTTTAAAAGTTTCATTGCAACTAATATTTTAAAAATTAGTCAAAATGCAATTGAAAACAATGAAGGTATTAAATATTATAATCTTATTATATTGTCGCTTGTTTGTATCATTATAAATACAGTTTTTTTAAGTTTGGAGCGTGCCAAAGGTAATAACAAAATTGCTCTTTTTTTAAATATTTTAAACGCTTCTGCTAAAATTATTTTTTCTTTTGCTCTTTTTCATTATTGGAATTCTTCCATGGTTTCTTTGGCTTTGGCTACTTTGATTTCTAACGGAATTGTTACTTTATTTGCTTTGTGGTTTTTATTTTTTGACAGCAAAAATCCCTTCCGTATTATTTTATCCAAAATCAGTTTTGATAAAGAATTTTTGAAAAAACTTTCTAAATTAGCTATTCCTGTTTGTGCTAGTATTAGTATTTATAGTGTTGGCAAATTAATTGTAAGTATCATTGTTAAAGAATGGTACGGTGATCCTCAAGGAATTAGTAGTTCCCAAATTGGAGCTAATTTAGCCTTAGCAGTAACTATTAATAATGTCTTTTATAATGCACTTAACTCTTTTTCTGATTCCCAAAATGCTATTATATCTCAAAATTTAGGTCATAACAATCTTAATAGAGTCTTTGAAGCATTCAAAAAAATTATTTTTTGTATGTGTGTTTTGGCTTTAATAGGTTCTTTGATTAATATTTTTGGTTATAAGTTAATTTTGCCATTATTTCATGATAGTCCTTGGGAAAAGATTCCTAGTTTGGAACAAGATGCTTTCCGTACATTATTATTTTTTGAAACTACTAGCTTATGGTTATCGTGTGGTTCTATTATTATGTTTAATTTTTTATTAGCTTTTAAACGCGTAGGACCTTCGGTTTATCTGAATTTTTTAAGAACTTTAATTCGTATCTTTTTTATTGTTCTTTTTTCCAAACACTTTTTAAATCAAGGTGTAATGGGAGTAGGTTTGAGTATTTTTCTTAGTAATTTTATTTGTTTTATCATTACATTATTAATTTTTGCAACTTTTTATCTTAAATTAAAACGTGATAAAACATTTGAACAAGATTAAATATTTTATATATTGTAATAACTTTTATATTGATAATTATTTAATAATAATAGATTTTATTATACTCAAATAAAATACTTCCAAATTTAACACTCTTTTAAATTATGTTTTGAATCTTAATATGTAAATAAAAAACCACCCTTTTAGGGTGGTTTTTTTTGTCTTTGTGCTGTCTTTTATAATGAGGTTAATAAAGTAAATTATTTATTAAAAGATTTTGTGTTTTTCTTTTTGTCTTTTAGTTTGGGGTTTTTGGGACTTTGTAAAAGTCTTAATCCATTGAAAATAACTAAAAGTGTGCTTCCTTCATGGCAAGTGACTGCCCAAGGTAAATTCATTTCTCCAAAAAGATTACAAAGATTCAATATACAAACTACTACCATAGCAAAAATAATATTTTGCCAAATGATTTTGCGTAGTTTGACAGCTACTTGGTGAATATAGATAATTTTTGATAAATCATTTTGCATTAAAACTGCATCTGCTACATCCATTGCCACATCAGTACCGTTTTGCATCGCAATTCCTACATCAGCAGCTGTAAGGGCAGGAGCATCATTGACACCATCACCTACCATTACTGTAGTGCCTTTTTCTTTTTGTAGTTCTTGAACTTTTTCTAGTTTATAGGCAGGTAGAATATCTCCCCAAGCTGCTTTGAGATGAAGTTTTTTTTGTAAGATGTAAGCGATTTGTTGCGTATCTCCTGTAATTACTGCAGTATAGATGTTTTTATGGTTGAAGTATTGCATTAAATGATAAGCTTGAGGACGTAATTTATCCAAAAGAGCTAAAACCATAACAATGTTATTATTACAACTAAAATAAACGATGGTTTTGCCTTCGGATAAAAATTTTTGCGTTTGGGCTTGTAAAGATCCACAGATTGGAGTTTGGGTAAAAGCAGTAGCTTTGGCAATTTTATAATGATTGTTTTGATAAAAAGTTTCAAGGCCGATGCCAACTGAGCTAGTAATTTCAATTTGGAGGTGAGATTTGTGGTGGAAATGATTTTTAATAGCTAGTGCTAAAGGATGGTTGGATTTTTGTTCCATCCCTAATAATATATCTAAATATTTGTGATATTTTTCTTCAGAGATTTCGGGGGCTACATAAACATCAGTTACTTGAGGTTTGCCTTCGGTAAGGGTGCCTGTTTTGTCGCATGCAAAAGCTTTGATATCTGCCATTTTTTCCAAAGATCTGCCGTTTTTGAATAAAATCCCTTTTTTAGTGAGGTTAGAAATAGCTGCAAGAGTGGAAGGAATGTCAGCTGCAGCTAGGGCACATGGAGATGATACAGTTAAAAAAATCATTGTTTTGTGTAGCCAAGTGCTAAATTCGAAATTGGGATTACTTGGTCCAGTAAAATGTAGTATTCCTGCAAGACCAAGGACAACAACAACTGTTGCCATAATGGTTTTTACATAAATTGGTTCTATTTTTTTAATTAAAGTAGCAGTTTTGGAAATATTGTTTTGGGTTTGGCTTACTAATCTTACAATTTGAGTAAAAACAGTCTGTTCGTTAGTAGCTGTGACACGCATAACAAAATGGTTGCTGCCGTTAATGGTGCTGCCGTAGACAAAATCGCCTGGTTGTTTGTCACAAGGAATGCCTTCGCCTGTAATGTTAGCTTCGTTAATGTTGGGATTGCCCGAAACAATGACGCCGTCAGTAGGGATTTGGTCGCCTGGTAAAATTAAGACTAAATCATTGATTTTGAGTAGTTTGGAAGGAATAATTTCAGTACTGCCGTCTTCTTTTTGTAATCTTGCTTCTGCTACTTGAAGCTTTAAGAGATTTTTGATTTCTTTTTGACTTTTTGTCTCAACGTATTCTTCTAAAAAAGAAGCTCCTGAAAATATGACAATTAATAAAATACCGTCGTTGTAGTTTTTTAAATATAAAGCTCCCAGAGCCGCTAAAGTCATTAAAATATGAATATTGGGAGTGAATTTTTTAAATTTGCAAGTATCTTGCCAAGTTTCTATAAAGCCTTCTAAAATAACATGATAGCCGATTAAAAATAAAAGTGCCAAAGAAACAAGAACTAATACTAGTGTGTTTGTGCAATTATGAGAATGCAAATATAGAGCAAATAAACTATATAAAAATGTTCCTATAACAAAACAAATTAATGGTTTTTTATCGTTGTGTTCGTGATTGTGGATGGATGAAGAATTGCTGCAACAATACAAATTTTTGTACCTCTTTGCTTAATTTTTTTGGATAAATATAATTGTAAATATTTTAGTAATGTAAAGTGTGTTTGGAAAAAGTGTTAATGGATGAGTTGTTTGTTAGTTTTGGGTTTTTAGTTTCGCATTTGCAAAATTTTTTAATAAAATGGCGTTTTGAATTCAAAACATGTAAAAAAAATTCCAAAAAAATCTGGAATTTTTTAAAGTTAATAATTATTAATTTTCAGAATTTTGAGAAAAATCTTCTTCTTGTGGAGGGTTATCTAGCAAATCTTGGTATTTGTTTTTGATGCAATTTTCAATTAGTTGACGGGTTTCTGAATTGATGGGATGAGCGATATCTCTAAAGTTGCCTTTGGAAGTTTTTCTACTTGGCATAGCAATAAATATACCTCTTTCTCCTTCTATAATTCTGATGTCATTAACTACAAATTGGTTTTCAAAAGTGATTGAAGAAACTCCTCTTAATCTACTTTCACCGTTGATTTTTCTAATTTTTACATCGGTAACTTTCATTTCTTAAGCCTCCAGTTTTGCTTCATTTTATATTAAATGCTAAATTATTATTCGTTATTTATTATTAATTATTTATGGTTTGTGTAATGATACAAATTAAAAATTACAAATAAAATATAAATAATAATTGGATGCAGTTAATATTTTAATGGTTTTTTTATTTAAAAAAAGATTAATATTTAATTTTTTGATATTGATGTTTAATATCGGAAAAAAGGAAAATCATTTCCTAATAAGCTTTGTGATTTATTTTCAATATGAAAAGTTTTATTATTTTATGACATATTAAAAAAAATAAACCATTTAACAGTTAATTTTTGAAAAGTTTCTAAAGTTACCTGTTCGGCTCTAATTTGTAAAGGGATGTGATGTTGTAAGAAAAAAGGAATAATGGTTTCTTTGGATAACAAAAATTGACAAGATAAGTTGTTGAGTAAAGTTTTTCTTTTTTGTTTAAAGGAAGCTTTTATAAACTTGATAAATTGTTTTAAGAAAGTAGGGCAAATGTTGTTATTTTTAGTAAGTTTAATAACAATACTGTCTACTTTGGGTGCAGGAAAAAACATATATCTTTTAACTTCTTGGATTTTTTCAATACTAAATAGAAATTGAATAATTACAGATAAAGCGTTATAATTTTTGTTATTGGGTTGAGCCAGTAAACGCATTCCTACTTCTTTTTGAATCATAATAGTAGCATCATTAATTTGGGGAGTGTCAATAATTTTAAAAAGAATAGGTGAGGTAATATAATAAGGTAAGTTACCAATTAAACTTAATTGAGAGTTAGGACTAAAATAATAATCAAAATCTTTTAATAAATCTCTTTTTAAAAAATCATCATAAATGATATTAACATTGTTATGATTTTCAAAATTTAAAAAAGGTTTGAGAGTAGCATCAATTTCATAGGCTAAAACATGTTTAGCTTGAGGGACAATAATTTTGGTTAAAGCACCTTTGCCAGGTCCAATTTCTAAAACATTTTTGTCTGTGATGGAAGCCTTAGTTACAATTTTGTTTAATAAATTAACATCTGTTAAAAAATTTTGACCGTATTTTTTTTTGGTTGTATGATGCATTTGATTTCCTTAAATAAAATTGATATGGATGTTGGCTTTTGGGATTTGTTGTTAGTTGAGAATTGGGGAAGTTGTTTGGGAGGGGTTTATAGGGGAAGTTTTGGATTTATAAAGGGCGATAAAAAAATTTATTATCTTGTTTAGGACTACTTTTGATTAAACTTTTAATAATGGGGGATTCTTCTTTCAGACTTTTGAGTCCTCCCTTAGATTTAATTAAAATTTTGGTTTCAAATTTAGGCTTACTTTCGGAATAAGCATTTTGAAAAGCAGCATTACTTGAAGTATAATATTTAATATAATCGTGGTTTTGGCTGTGATATTGTTGCTTAATGTTTGCAATTTGTTCTTGGGTTTGGTCGTTATCATCTAAAATGTGCCAAATACGTCTATTGAGAAAATCATTACATAAATTTTTTAAAATGATATCCTTACTATTTTTAAGATGTAGGATTAAACCGTTCATATAATAATCATCAATTGCTAAGTATTTGTCTAGGTCAGTTTGATTGTTTACAAAATTGTAAAAAGGTTGGATGTATGGGTCTACAGGATAGTTATTTTGTAATAAATCACATAAACGTTTACAAATTTTTTCTAAAATAGTGCTATAAGCTCTTACTTTGGGATGATAATAAACTTGCCAGAACATATGATAGCGGTTAATTAAATAATTTTCAATAGCAAAAACACCACTTTGTCTAAAGGCAATACATTTTTCGTTATTTTTGCTAGGATGAGGCTCAATTATCATGCTACGCATTAAACGTTCTAAATCGATATGACCATAAGTGGCACCTGTAAAATAAGAATCTCGTTCTAAATAATCTAGTCTGTCAATATCAATTTGACTAGTTAAAATTTGTTCTATTAAGGGAAATTTCTTTGTTTTTTCAATCACACTAGCTACATCGTTTTTGAAATCAGGGCTTATTTGGTCTAATAAAGCTCCAATTTCTTTGTTATGTTTGATGATGCGTGCACTTTGTGTTTCGTGGTTTACGTCAAATAAGGTTTCAAAAGAATGAGAATAAGCACCGTGTCCAATATCATGTAACAAAGAAGATACTAGTAAAATTAATTTTTGGGTTTCAGAAAAGTGTTTTTTAATATTTGTGATTTTTAAAAACTGTCTTGCAAGTTCATAAACACCTAAACTGTGTGTAAAACGAGAATGTTCTGCTCCATGAAAGACGATGTTAGCACCGCTTAATTGTTTTATACGTCTTAATCTTTGGAAAACGGAAGTATCAATTAATTTTTCAATCAATTCGTATTCCAGATAAATATAACCGTAGATAGGGTCACGAAAAACTTCAGATCTGAGAAACTTTTTAAAAGATGGATTGGTTGTTTGCATTTATTTTATTGAGGATAATTTTTAATTAAGTTTATTGGGTTTTTGAAATTTTTATCCTTATCCGTTTTACCTCCTTCTTGTTGTTTGCGTTTTTAAGAAGAGTTTTTATTGAGCGAAAGACACAAATGAAAGGAAATTTATGTCTTTCGTTCAATAAAAAAATAAAATAATTGTTAGTTATATTGTTAGTTTTGCTAAGGGGTGAAAATAAATATAGGTTATAAGGTCTTTGGGGTGAGTTGCAAGATCCTTATAACGCAAGAATTTAAGTTGACAAAATAATTTATTTTTTTATTTTTAATGATTTATTTCAGTAATTTAACAGTATCGCCATTTTTAAGTAAAAAAGCACTGCCGTCATCGGTATCTAAGTGGCATTCAAGTTTAAAATCGGGGTGTACTCTGCACAAAACTTGTTTTAAGATGCCAGGCTTAGTGCCTTCAATTTCAATACTTACCATTTGTTTGTCAGTAATGCCAAAATTTTTTGCATCTTGGGTAGATAAATGAATATGTCTGTTGGCAATAATAACACCTTCTTCAATGTCTACTTGACCTTTGAGACCTATTAAAGTGGCTTTGCCTGAACCTTTAATATCGCCTGAAGATCTAACAGGAGCTGTAAATCCGTGTCTTAAAGCATCGCTTTGACTAATTTCTACTTGGTCAAAAGGTCTTGTGGGTCCTAAAATTCGAACTTGTGGAAGAATTTTTCCTGATGGACTCATAACATCAATTTTTTCTTGTGCTGCAAATTGTCCTGTTTGTTTGAGGGGTTTGAAAAAAGTGAGTTGATAATTTTTTTGACCGAATAAAATATCTAGTGTTTCTTGTGATAGGTGAGTGTGTCTTCCTGAGATTCCTATTGGAATGTGATACATGTTTGCCTCCATTGTTTGCATTTACAGCTTTATTATAACATTTTTATTATAAAATGCCTCTTATTTTCTACATATTTTGATTTTTTTATTGAAGAATTGGTAAAAAGTTTTTATGCATAAATAGTATATAATTTTTAGTAATTTACTTTATTATAACATGAATTATTAGAAATATTCAAGTTAATTTGTTTATTTTGTTGTTTTATTGTTTTGTTATGCTATATTTATTTAATGACAAATAAAAAGACCCTTTGTAAAAAGAGTCTGGGGGTTAAAGGTATTAATTAAAAGGTTTGTAAGTTAAAATAATAATTTATTAAATAAATATTGTTTTTGTTCATCGGTTTTATTTAATAAATCTTTCATTAAAGAATTGAGTAAATTTGTTTTTTCTTCTATTTGTTTTAAGGTTTTATTTAAAAAAGTGGCTATTTCATTTTGTGTTTCTAATGGGGGAAGAGTTATTTTTATTTTTTTTATTAGCTTTTGGGTGAAATTGGGAATGTATCCTTGTTTTAAATAAAAATAGAAATACAAAACATTAAAAGAATCATCTTTAGATTTTAAAATTTGTAAATTTTGAGCAGCCCAAAAAGTTTTAGTATGGAAATGAATATAACCACAACTACCTACACTAGTTATAGTTATAGTATTTTCACGAGTATTAGATTTGTTATAAGATCCTTTGGGTTTTATACCTCCACCCCACACTTCGTAATCTCCATTTTGTTCACAATCTGATATATTTAAATCTGTTATATCATCAAGAGTAATGTCTTTTGGTGGTTTTGGAGATTTCCAAAAGATATAGATATTTTTAGCTGTTGTGCAATTTTGTAATAATTTTTCTAAAGTATATGTTTCTTGTGGTATTTCAATTGTTTCTTTGTATTGGACGTCAATAAATAAAGTTGCTAAATTGTTATTTGCATCTTTAATTTTAGTATCTAGAATATATTTATTGTTAATATTAGAATTATAAGAAGGTGTTTGTAGAGTATTTATTTGAAATATATCTTTAATAGTATCTTGTGTTTCTACATTTTGTGTATTTGAATTTTGAGGGATTAATGTTTTTAATTTAGTAATAATTTGTTCTTGGATTTGATTTTGGTTACCTGGGGTTAATTAAATATTATGTATTTTAGCAATAAAATATTTATTATGTATTTGGGATAGTTTTTCAATTTCATTGTTGATATCTGTATTAAGGTCGCATAAATTAGTTGGGGATGGTTGGAAATTGTTGGGTTGGGTTTGATCCTTTTTGGATGTTAAATCAGATTCAAGATCTTCGATTTTGGTTTTGATAGAAGAAATATTTTTAAAAGGTTCAACTTTGTTTTTTATTGTCTCATAAATTTTATTTCTATTAAGTTTGAAAGTATCAAAGCAATTCTTTATTTTTGTTTTTAGAGTGTTTATGTCATTGGTGTTGAGTGTTTCTTTGTTTGCGATACTTGTCATAAAATTGTTTTTTCTGCATGGGCATTTTGGGTTAATGTAGTTTATATCGTGGTATGCCTTGGTCTAGGATGTTTTTTTAATGTTGTAAATTCACTATTTTTACAGTTTCATTTTTTAATTCCTTTATATTATGAAATAAATATGCGTCATATTCGTCATATTCAGTTACAAATGTTTGTAATTGTTCAATAAGTTTATCAAGTTGTAAACTTAGTTTTTTATTTCTATTTTCAATTTGTTTATTTTTTAAATCTGGACTTTGAGTAAAAGCATAATGTTGGTTGTTGGGTCTTTGTTCGTTAGGTTGTGCTTCTAAAGTGTTAATAAGGATAGTTTGGAAAAGACAAATAAAAGCTATAATTAATAAAATTATGCATTTAATTAAATATTTTTTATTATTTTTTAGTATTCATATAAGTTAAACTCCCATAATGTTTTTGATTTAAAATGATTTTAGATATTTAATTAATAAAGTTTGAATAGTACTAAAATTAAGTTTGATTGAAAATATTATTGATTATGTTGCTAAATTGTATTTGGAATAATATTTTAATCTTTTTTGTTTAATATTTCATTTTGAAAGGCTCCTTATTACATTTTTTCTATATAATAGCTAGTTTGTATATTAAAGTAACTACCATTAAAGTATATTATAACTCAAAAAAAACGTTAAAATATGCTCATTTTTGGGGTTTTAAGGGTGTTTGGATGGGTTTGAGTGTTATTTTATAGGGATAAAGTTAATTTAAGGTAATAAAAAAAAGACTAGTTTTTAGGCTAGTCTTTAAGGATGTTTGTTTTATCTTTTGTTTATGTAATTTATTTATTATATATACTTAAAATTAATATTTCCTTTCATCTTTATTTTTTTAATATTTGCAAAATTAAAATAATTGTTGTATAATATTAAATAATGAATATTTTGATAAATAGAATGCATCAAGCTCATGCAGCATTAGTTGTCATTGTATTAAATTCAGCTGCTAATATTGCTGTTTTTTTAATGCAAACTCTTAAATTTATAGATAAAGGACAAGTAGAAGCGGCTCAATCTTTAGGATTGAATAAAAAAACAAACCTTCTATTATGTTACTTTCCCACAAGCATTAAAAAAATCAGTTCCTTTAGTAGTAGCACAATTTGTTACTAATATTAAAGCTTGTACTTTCTTCGGATTAATTGCATTAATTGATATGTCATTTGTTACAAATGATGCTATGAATGTTACAGGAGATTTAGTTGCTCCATTTGTAATACTTTCCTTTGTTTACTTAGTTTTAATTCAATTTATTAATATGTTAAGTAAATATTTAGAAAAAAATTAAATCCTGCTTTAAAAACTTTAGTTAGTGCTTAATAAATTAATTTAAGAATTATAAGAAACAAATATTAAGATAAAACAAATATTAATTCTTAATATAAAATATAAAGATAATTAATGCATAACTCACTACATTTTAATTATAAACCCAATATTTATTTCTTACCTTTGAATCTTTTATATTAAAATAGTTATACTGATATTAATTAAATGTTAATTTTAATTATTTTTATGTTATCATAAATAATAAAGTATTATTTTAAAAAATATCTTATTATTAAAAGTTTGATATTGTTTTAGAATTGAAAAATATTTATAAATGATGCACATTATAATTTATGTATATTTATAATATATAATATATTTATAATATATAAATAAAAGGTTAAAAAATGAAAATTAAAAAGATGCCTCCCAAATATAGATTTCATATTCATAAGTATATTAAAATTGTTGTATCTATTATAACAATGATGTTTGTTTTTTGGTATTTTAAATTAAATTTTTCAAATAGATAGTTTTTACAAGCACCAAAATTGAAAGTGAAGGTAAAAATTATATATTATGATTCAAAGGAAAAAAGAAAAATACAAAATTACTGAATATCTAAAATATACTAAATATGTTTTATTATTTATGTTTATGATTTTTTGGGTATGGCTTCATTTTAGTGTGGGGTTATTTCAAAGAGTTAATAATTCTAAGAAATATTTAAGAGTAGCTGTGGTAGCTGATGCAGCTCCTAATAGTTTGACTATTAAATCTGATAAAGATACAAGTAAAGCTCATAGAACTATTCAAGGTGAATATATTTCAGGATTTGATATAGATTTAATTGATAAAATAGTAAAATCATTACCTCAAGAAGAAAAGTATGAAGGTTGTAAATTTAGTCTTTTTGATTTTGATGGGATGTTTACTGCTGTTCAAAATGGTTCAGTTGATGTAGCTATTTCTTCTATTAGTATTACTGATAAAAGAAAAGAAAACTTTGATTTTCCTATTGCCTATACTTTGGATAATACAGGGTTTTTAGTAAGAAAAGATGATGCGCGTTTTAAAGATTTGCCAAAAGAAGTAAAATATGAAGATATAAAAGGTATATTAAAAGATTCCAAAGACCCAATTAAATTTTTAACTCTTACTGGTTCTGTGGCTGATAAAGTTATTGAAAATATTAGATCAGATTTAGGAAATTTATTACACATTACTAAATCCAATCCTATTGATGATGCTGTTATGTGTGCTCAAAGCGTCAAAGATAAAGCTTCTGATATTTTTATAACTGATAGTTATATTACTAAATATTATGCTTCGCAAAATGATGAATTAAAACATATATCAATTATATCTGATGATGCTCGTTTTACTGTTTCTCCTACAGGTTTAGGAATTGTAGTTAAAAAAGGTAATACAAAATTAATTACTCCAATTAATAATGCTTTTAAAGAAATTTTAAAAAAAGAAGAACTTGTTCTAGAGGGTTATGGTTTAGATGTTAAAGGTATAATTGAGTTAACCAAAGAATTAAAAGAAGAACAATCAAAACCAACTGACAAACAAGACCGAAATAGAATAAAAACTTTAGAAGACAAAATATCTAAATTTAAAGAAATAACTAATAAATGGTTAGAACAATCTTTAAAAGAGTTAAGTCAAAAACAAGGATTAAATTGGTATCAAAAAGTATCTCTTGTTTTACCTGATTATGCCACGCCTTTAAAAACTACTTTATTACTTGCATTAGATGGAGTTATTGTAGGTTTTATCTTAGCTATTGTTTTAACAGGGATTAAAAGTATTAAACCTAATTATCAAACACAAAATCCCTTTATTGTAGGGTTAATACAAAGTTTTCTTTACTTGCTTGATGCAATACTTTATATTTTTAAATCAATTCCAGTAGCAGCCCAAATGATTATAGTTCATTTTGGTTGGAGAGCTTATAATCCTGAATTAAATCCGATGTATTCAGGTATTATAGTGTTATTATTAAATTCAGCAGTTAGTATTACAAATATTTTATTACAAAATATTAAGTTTTTAGATAAAGGACAAGTAGAAGCTTCTCTAGCTTTAGGAATGACTCAAAGACAAACATTTTTTTGTGTTATTTTCCCCCAAACGCTTAAAAGATCACTTCCTTTTGTAGTACAACAATTTATTGTAAATATTAAAGATAGTGCTTGTTTTGGTGGTTTGGTTGGTCTGTTAGATGTAGCATGGAAAGCCAAAACTCAAATTGTTCAAACAGGAAGCATTGCTATTCCTTATGCTATTACTGCTTGTATCTATTTAGTGTTAATTACGATTGCTAATTTATTTGTTAAATATTTAGAAAAACAAAAAAAAGGAGTTTAGAATGCAATATTTAATTGAAGTTAAAGATCTTTGTAAAAAGTTTGGCGATAAAGAGATTTTAAAAAATATTAATTTAAAAATTAAAAAACAAGAAATAGTAACTATTATTGGTTTTTCGGGTTCAGGGAAATCTACTTTATTAAGATGTTTTAATCTATTAGAAGAACCTAATTCTGGTCAAATTTTAATTGATAATAAAAATATCTTAGATAAAGGAGTAAAATTATCTGATCTAAGAACTAAAGTAGGAATGGTGTTTCAAAGTTTTAATTTATTTGAAGGAAAAACAGTATTAGAAAATTGTTGTTTAGCTCCGATGAAAGTATTAAAATTATCTAAACAAGAAGCTCAAGAAAATGCTTTAGAACGGTTAAAAGAACTAGATTTAGAAGCTCTTGCTAATCAAAGAGTAGAAACTCTTTCAGGGGGACAAAAACAACGTGTTGCTATTGCTAGAGTTTTATGTATGAAACCTGAAGTTATTCTTTTAGATGAACCAACTTCTGCCCTAGATCCTGAATCTACTTTGCAAGTATTACAAACTTTACAAAAATTATCAGAGAAAAAAATAAATCTTATTATTGTAACTCATGAAATGAAATTTGCTCAAAGAGTATCTAATACTATTTATTTTATGGAACAAGGTAAAATTCTTGAAAAAGGCACTCCGAAAGAAATTTTTGAAACTGATAAGTTTCCTAAATCTAAGGCTTTTTTTGAAGATTTTTGATTCCTTATAAATATATCATTATTTATTAAAATAACCCAAACTGCAATTACAGTTTGGGTTTTCCTTTCTTTTGGGGTAGATAAATTGTTGTAATTGTTTATAATTTAGGGTGATAGAATTATTTAATTTTTTAAATGTTTAGGAATGATTATAATAAATAAATGGAGATAGATAAATATGCAATATTATACTGAAGAAATGATATTAAATCGTCAATTTTTAAATCTTGCTAAAAATATGAAAGCTACAAGACCTCATCAAATATTATGTGGTGGCATTACTGAAGTTTATTACCAGGATAAAGTTTTATATGTTTCAGTTGTCCTAGATACATATAGTCGCAAAATTTTGGCTTATCATGTTTCTGATTATGAAGGCGCACCTTTAATTATAGATACTATTGATAAATTAAATGTATTTGAAAATGATTGCATTTTTCATTCTTATATTAAATTTCCATATTATAAATTGGATGTTGAAGAAATTTTAGAAACCAAAAATTTAATTCAGAGTTTTGAAGATAGACAAGGGATTCAAAAAGGAAAATCTTCCCCCTTTTACTTATTTAACTTCTTTCTTTTCTTCTTTTAAATGTGAATGTATTTATTATGGCATTCCAAACCCTAGAACTATTAGTAAAAAAGTTATGATTGAAGCTATTTGTAAATATATGTCATATTATAATTTAGAAAGAATGCATTCATCACTTAATTATACTACTCCTGATGCATTTGAAAAAAATATTTTCAAAAGTTAAATGAATAAGTATTTGAAAGTAATTTTGGGTATTGTTTCGAGTTATAAAAAAATCTCCATAAACGAGTTTCCATAATTTTATTTTTACAAATATTACATAATTTATTATGCAATGCAAAAGATATAAAAAACACTATAATTACACTATTTTATTGTTTTTTTATCTAAATTTTGGTATAATCCCCAGTAGAGTTATTAATAATAAATTGATAATTAAGTAACTAAAAAAGGAGATTATAATCATGGCTAATATTAAACAACAAAAAAAACGTAATAAAACTAATGAAAAACGTCGTTTGCAAAATGTTTCTTTTAAATCATCTGTAAAAACAGTGGTAAAGCAAGTAAAAACTGCAGTTGCAAACGCTGATAAACAAAAAGCCTTAGTTTTATTAAGTGTAGCTTATAAAAAATTTGATAAAGGGGTTTCTAAAAGAGTTTATCACGCTAACTTTTCTGCTAGAAACAAATCTGATTTACAAAAATTAGTAAATACCCTTTAATTTTTCTTTACAAAACTCACAAAAACCACATTAATTAAAACAAACATCAAAACTTATCATAATATTGGACCAACAAACAAACATAACATTAATATTTTAATTGTAATTATTTTATTTAAATATATTTGAGTGGAAAAGGTTGATAAATTTATGTTTTTTTGGGCAAATAAAGTAATTTATGTAACTTCAGGATTTATTGTAGGATCAGTTTTAGGGGCAAGTCTATATTTTAGATCGTCATTAAATGAACCTAAATATTTTGCACAAACCACAGTAAAAAAAGGTGTAAATGAAGTTAATAAAATTTTAGGTACCGAATTTAAATCTCCTACAGGAAACCCTTCTTCTAGTGAAGAATTTCTACATTGGTGGTTTGAATTTATAAATGGTTTGAATAATAAAAAAAATAAGTAAAAATTTTTCAAACCCCATTAACTAACAAAATTTATATTCTTACTACATTTATATTTTTCCAATTAAAACTTATTATTTTTGCCACCATTAAATTAATTTTTCCCAAACTAAAGAGGTATTTTTTTATGTTAGATCTGAATTTTGTAGTCCAAAATCTGCCATCTGTTATTGCAAAATTAGAAAAAAGGCAACAAAATTTTGCTTATTTAAATAAATTGCCTCTTTTAGCACAACAAAGAAAATCTTTACTTTTGGAAATACAGGATTTAAGAAGTCAAAAAAATCAATCAGCTAAAAAAGTCGCCCAAAAAGCTAACGCCAAAGAAGATATTACTCTTATTTTGCAAGACACTAATTTTTTGCGTGATGATTTACAAAAACTAGAACAAAAGTTAAAACTAAAAGAACAAGAAATTTTTGATATTTTAAGCATTACCCCCAATTTACCACACGATTCTTTACCAATTGGCACAAACGATAAGGACAATAAGGAATTGTATTGCGAAGGACAAATAAGAACTTTTGCATTTACGCCCAAAGACCATGTTTATTTAGCTGAAAAATTAGATATTCTCGACTTTAAAAAAGCTTCTAAAATTTCTGGTAGTGGATTTGTTGTTTGCAAAGGGCTAGGAGCACGCCTCGAAAGAGCCTTAATTCAATTTATGATGGATCTTCATAGTAAAAAAGGTTATCAAGAAATTATTCCTCCTTATATTATCAATGAAAAATCCATGTTTTCAACAGGTCAATTACCCAAGTTTGAAGATGAAGTCTACAAGCTTTACAACTCCAAAAATAATTGGTATCTAAATCCTACAGCAGAAGTTCCTACTATTAATTTGCATCGTGAAGAAATTTTTAAACCAGACACACTTCCCATTAAATACGTTGCCTACACTACTGCTTTTCGCCAAGAAGCAGGCTCAGCTGGCAAAGATACTAGAGGAATTTTTAGACAACATCAATTTAATAAAGTAGAATTAATCCAGTTTTGCCATCCCCAAAATTCTTATGAATGTCTAGACCAAATGTTAAAAGATTCCGAAGAAGTGCTAAAACTGCTCAAACTTCCTTATCGTGTTGTTTTACTTTCTACTGGGGATTTGGGTTTTAGTATGGCAAAAACTTATGATTTAGAAGTTTTTTTACCCAGTTATAATTGTTATCGTGAAATTGGTTCTATCAGTAATTCTTGCGATTTCCAAGCAAGACGCGCCAATATTAAAATTAAAAATCCTACAAATAATAAAAATGAATATGTTCATATTCTAAACGGTTCAGGTTTGGCTGTTGGAAGAACTGTCATTGCTATTTTGGAAAATTATCAAAACCAAGATGGTACTATTACAGTTCCTGAAATTTTACAGCCTTATTTAGGAACCGATATTATCAAGTAATTTGAATGTTTTTAACAAGAATAATTTAGAATATAGAGTCGAATCTTTTATGAAAAATAAAGTGATTCGGCGTTTTTTTATTGGTAAAACAAAAGCCACTAAAAATCTTAAATAAAAAATTATAAATGAAGCCAAAAACATTAATCATTCATTGTTTCAAATTCCTAACAATTTATTTTAATAATAAAATAAAGTCCAAATTAATCAGATTTTGCATGCAATCTCAATTGAAAAGAGGCATAATTATTTTATGACACAAACTTCTAACTCCCAATACTTAGTTATTTTATATTATCAATATGCTCCAATAAAAGACCCTCAAACTTTTAGAGACCAACATTTTAAATATTGTGAATCTCTAGGACTTTTAGGACGTATTATCGTTGCCCAAGAAGGTATAAACGGTACTTTGTCAGGTCCAGAAGAACAAATACATAAATACATGGATCAACTAAAACAAGATCCTCGTTTTTGCAACACCGTTTTTAAAATGGAAACTGTAGAGGCACACGCTTTCCCGCGTCTTTCTATTAAAGTTAAGCCCGAATTGGTTAATTTGAGTCTTCAAGAAAACGTTGATCTTACTAAGGACAAAGGTGCTTATTTAGCTCCTCAAGAATTTTTGCAAGCCTTGCAAGAAAAAGATACTTTAATTCTTGATGCTCGTAATGACTATGAATATGATTTAGGACACTTCAGAAATGCAGTTAATCCCAATATTAGATATTTTCGTGATTTGCCAAATTGGGTCAAACAAAACACCCATTTATTAAAAGATAAAAAAATCGTAACTTATTGTACTGGTGGTGTGCGTTGTGAAAAATTTAGCACTTTCTTAAAAAAAGAAGGTTTCGATGATGTCTATCAATTAGAAGGAGGCATTATTTCTTATGGCAAACACCCCGAAACTCAAGGTGATTTGTGGGATGGTCAAATGTATGTTTTTGATCAAAGAATAGCAGTTCCTGTTAATCAAAAAGAACATGTTATCGTTGGTAAAGACTATTTTGATGGCACTCCTTGTGAACGCTATATTAATTGCTCTAATCCTCAATGCAACAAACAAATTTTGTGCCACGAACATAACGAACACAAATATTTAGGAGCTTGCAGTGATAAATGTAGCAATCATCCGCAAAATAGATATCTCAAAAAGCACAATAATCCAAACTCATAACAAAAAAAATACTCATATTTTCATAAGATATGTTATAATAATGTATGATTATTGTATTTTTTTGGTTTGGCTACAATACCCAATTAAAAAAATATAAAAACCATTGTTTTTAAACAATTAATTATTATCAGATCCAATAAATTATCCAAGATAATTTGCAATTTTTGCAAGGAGGAAAGAAAATGTTTGCAATCATCAAAACTGGGGGAAAACAATTCCGTGTTTCTGAAGGACAAGAAATTTATGTTGAAAAACTAAATGTTGAGCCAGAAACAACTTATCAATTTCAAGAAGTTTTAGCTGTTGGTGGCTCCAATCCTGTTTTAGGCACCCCTTTTGTTAAAGACGCTAAAGTAACAGCTCAAGTAATCAAGCACAACCGCGCTAAAAAAATTATTGTGTTTAAGTATAAAAAACGTAAAAAATATCGTTGTAAACAAGGACACAGACAATCCTATACTAAACTTTTGATTACTAAAATCACTGTTTAAAAACTATGATTCGTTATTGTTTTTACAAAGAAAAAAAAAAAATTACTAGTATTCAAGTTTGGGGGCACGCTTTATATGCTCCTAAAGGTTTTGATATTGTGTGTGCTTCAGCTTCTACTGCTATTATTGTAACTTTAAATGCTTTAGAAAAACTTCAATTCCAAACAGATATTACATATAATCTACAAGATAAGTTGTTTGAATTAGAAGTGAAAACCACCCAAAATACTGTTCTTTTTACTTTGCTAGATAATTTAGAATACACTATCTGCAATTTAGCCAAACAATATCCCAATAATTTTAAAAAAATATCTCAAATTCAAACAAGAAAGAGGTTATAACATGTTATTGCAATTACAAATCCAGTTATTTGCTTCTAAAAAAGGAGCAGGTTCTACTCGAAACGGTAGAGATTCTCATTCCAAAAGATTAGGTGCTAAACTTTCTGACGGTCAATTTGCCAAAGCAGGCGCTATTATTTATCGTCAAAGAGGAACCAAAATTCACCCTGGTTTTAATGTTGGTAGAGGTGGAGATGACACTTTATTTGCTAAAATAAGTGGTATTATTAAATTTGAAAAAAAGCATGGTCGTAAAAAAGTTTCTGTTTATCTGCAATAATTTTTATGCATTTAATGAAAGCAGGTATTTAGTTTGCATTTTGTTGACGAAGCCTTTAATGAAGTTTTTGCTGGCAATGGTGGTCATGGCATCGTTGCTTTTAGAAGAGAAAAATATGTAGCTTTTGGAGGACCTGCTGGTGGCAATGGTGGCAACGGCGGGTCTGTTATTTTTGTAGGCGACAAAGACGAAACTACCTTATTAAAATTAAAATATCAAAAACATCTTAAAGCACCACATGGAATAAATGGCAAAAATAAAGGTCAAAATGGAGCCAACGCCCCTCATCTTTATGTTAAAGTTCCTTTGGGGACAGTTTTTTATACTGCTGATAACAAGTTTTTAGGAGAGATTTTATACGATCAACAAACCTTAGTTATTGCTAAAGGCGGCAAAGGCGGCAAAGGTAATAAAGCATTAGCTACTTTTAAAAATCAAGCTCCAAGTTATGCTGAAAAAGGTGATTTAGGTGAAAGTTTTAAAATCAAAACAGAACTTAAAGTTTTAGCTGATATTGGTTTATTAGGTTTTCCAAGTGTTGGTAAATCCTCTCTTATTTCTGCTATTTCCAAAGCCCAACCCAAAGTTGCTTCCTATCCTTTTACCACAATTAAACCTCATTTAGGAGTTGTTGAAGTAGATGGTTTTAGTTTTGTAGTTGCTGACCTACCAGGACTAATTGCCAATGCTCATTTAGGTTGTGGTATGGGAATTCAATTTTTAAAACATATTGAAAGATGTCGTGTTTTAGTTCATATTTTAAGTATGGAAAGTGCCAATCCTTACCAAGATTTCCAAACTTTAAATCAAGAATTAAATCAATACAATCCCCAATTATTACTTAAAAAACAAATTATTGTTACCAATAAAATGGATTTACCTGATGCTTTGCAAAAACTTACTCTTTTAAAACAACAAATCAAAGACCAACCAATTATCCCTCTTTCTTTAGTTTCTTTTGATAATTTAGAGACCTTAAAATATGAAATGAGCTCCCTTTTGCAAAATACTCCCTTAGAAGTTACTCAAAACAAAAACAACGAATTTAAATTATACACCCTTCCTGATAATCAAAATACTATTTCTGTTATTAAAGAAAGTGATTCTGTTTTTGTTGTGTCTGGTAAGCAAGTAGAAACTTTTTTTCATCGTACTGATTTTAACAACGAAGAAGCTGTAAAAAGATTTAATAGAATATTGAAAAAAATAGGAATGGAAGAACAATTACAAAAACAAGGAGCCAAACCAGGAGATCAAGTTAAAATTTGTGATCGTTTGTTTGATTTTTTATAATTTGGTAATTATAACATAAAGAAATTATATTTTTGCTCCATAAAAAAATGATGAATCACTCCCCTTATTATTTAAAAATATTTTTCTTAAACTTCATAACCTCTCATTATAAATCTTTTTTGCCCCCAAAACTAAATAAACAAATGTAAGATCTTAATATAAGATCTTTTTTATTACCCAAAATCAACAAAAACAATATACGAAGCAAACAAAACAACATAACCCCCCCTTAAATAACCCAAATTTTAATTTCCCCAGTCAAAAATATAACCTAATTCATCAAAATTGAGTTATAATAAAATAAAAAGCAAAAACAAATACTTAAAACAAAAGGACTAAATCATGAATTTTGTAACTAGAAATACTAGAATTTATATATCTGATTGTGCTAATTATATTATTAAAAGAATTGATGTTAATCATATGAAACTCCAAAAGCTACTTTACTATTCTTATGCTGCTTATTTAGTTAAATATAAAGAATCTTTGGCTGTTAATCTAGTAGAAGCATAATCTTTTAAAAACTTAAACATTATCACAAAGACGAAATTATTAAAGAGCCTGTTTCTCAAACTTGTGAAAGTAAATTAAATTGGGAAAGAAAACAAGTAACGGATTTCATTATTTCCAAATATGGATGGGTAGATTCATGATCTTTGATGAGGCAATCCATGAGAGAAGCTTCCTTTGATAATTATTTTGAAGAAACTCCAATGTATCATTTTCCCAAAGCCTGTTATATTCCTGATGAGGCAATATATCATTATTTTAAAGATTCTAGTAATTGGTATGTTTTTCCTAAATATTATCCTACTTGTTTACAAAGGATGTAAAATATTGTGAATTGTTAAATAAAATTAATAAAATATCTACAAACATAATTTAAAGATTGCATTTTACTTTAATGTTTGATACAATAAAAGAGGTCAATGGAAGTGGCTGAGGTTTAAAATAAGTATTTTAAGCTTAGGAAAGTCCATGTTAGCACATGCTGCGATTGCATGTAGTGTTTGTGTCTAAGGAATTAATAACTTAGAGTACTGTAAAAAGTAACGGCGTTTTTTAGCTCTAAGGATTGTAATAATTACATTATTTTAATCTATGAGATAAAAACTGAAAGTGTCACAGAGACGAGTTAATTAGAAATAATTAAGTGAAACGCGATAAACCCCTCAAGCTAACAACCCAAAATAATGGTAGGGGCATGCAAAGCGATTAAATGAAATCAGTTTTGCACTACTTATTAGTAGAAGATAAATAGTCACACTTGTTTAACAAGAACAGAACATGGCTTATGCACATTGACCTTTTTTATTAAATTATTTAAAAATCAATAAAGATTATTTGCTTGCTATTATATTTATTATTTGGTATATCTATATTTTGGCAAGAATTATAATTAATGTTATTTATATTATTCATTTATAATTATTGTATTTTATTTGCTTTTAAGTAATTTAAAAATTATTTGTTCCCCCTTTATAAACAAAAAAGCCAAACTGTAAAGTTTGGCTTTCATTGTCTTTATGCCTTTATATTGTGATATTTCTTAAAAGATATTAAATAAGTAAAGATAGTAATTTATTTATTTTTGATGTTTGATTTTATAAATTAAAATGAGTAAAAAAGCAACTATTAGACCAGTTATAATTATTATAATTGTATAAAAAATTATTGAATTTGTTGTAGTAGTTTTAGTTGTTGAAGCTGCATTTGTTTCTTGTTGATAGTTAATTTCTAGTTCCATTTCGCTTTCATATTCGTGATATTGGTCTTCTTTTGCTAAATCGTATTCTATTTTACAAAAATTATTACTGCCATCTTTGTTTTTGCTAAATTGAAAATCTTTAGGTAAAAATTTATTTTGAAGTTGAGGATTTTTTTGCCAAATAGCTTCACATATTAATTGCTTTCTTTGTTCATCAGTAATATTAGGTGTTATTTGTATTGTTCCTAAATGGGCATTTATAATAATTTCCTCCAAGTTTATCGTTTTTTTATTAAAATTAAATTCTATTTTATTGCCCAATATATCTTCAATTTGAAAACTGCCTTGCCATTGCATTTCTTCCAATTCATATTTTTCTTCTAATTGTTCGCTTGCTATTTCAAAATCATCGCTTTGTATTTGGATGTTTGATTCTTTATTTATTTCTTTAAGTATGTCATTTAAAGCAATTATAATATCTTCTTTGGTTAATTGATTATTTTGTTTATAATAACTAAAATCATTGATTGTTCTTTTTTCTAGGGGAAATAATTGTTCGAAATTTTTGGGATTCTTTAAATTTTTTAAAGGCAGATTATTTATTATTTGGGGTTTTTGTTGTGTGTTATTTGCATTTTTTTCAACCCCTACTCCATTTTCCTTTTCTTGGATGTTTTCTAGTTGTTGTTGTTTTTCAGCATAAATACTAATTTGATTGCAAAAATGTATGCCCAATAAAATCATGAATAAAATTAAAGTAAAGTATTTGGGAAACAAACACATAATTGCTTTGCTTTGGATTTTCATTATTAAAAATATTTTACTTTTCTATAAATATTAAAGGGTTTCAAAAATAACCCCATTAAAATATTACAGTATAATTATATTTTTTGTGCAACATTTGTATTTATCACATTTTATTATTGTGCCTTTTTCAACAACTTTGCATCCTTTAATTTTATTTTACGCCCCCCCAAATAAAAAATTTGAATTAAAATATTGTGCCAAAAGTTATTTTTTGTTTTTTTTATGTTTAATTTTAACAATTTTATATTATAATATAGATATAATTATTTAAATATTTTGAGTCTTAACTTTAAACTCTTACTTATCTTAGATTTAAAATATTCAAAAGCAACTACTAACTTTATAAATTATTTATTTCTAATTTTATTAATTTTATTAATTTTTCACAAATCACACATTAGCAAAACAAATAAGATAATAAATTAACTATATTTATTCTTTATTTTTAATTATATAAAATTTACATAATGGATATATTTCTATTTTGCAATTGCTTTCAAACTCAAACCCAAAAATTATTTTTTTGCAATTGATTTTCACAAAATAAAATCTTATTTTTATAATAATTTATATAATCCCCAATATATTTAATCATTAATTAAATTATTTTTATAATATGTTTGCAATTTTTTGGAAAATAATAAGCATATTTTCTAAGTTTATTATTGTGTTAATAACCTCTTTTATTTAATTCTTAGCCATAATTTTATCATTTTTTGCAACAAACACCACCAACAACAAATTAACATTAATTGTAATTTAGATTTTGTTAATTATTGTAAGTTTTATCAATTTTGCACCCTAAAGCCATATTTGTATCTTTTTTTAATAACTTTGGCACTAAATTATTATATTTGCAACATTTCCCTTAACACATTAATTTAGTTTTTGTACCCCCTTTTTTTATATTTATTCAGGGTCATTTATACGAGGTATTACAAAACCATTTCAAAAACACTTGCATAATATTTTGAATTAATTTATATTAAGATATAATAAATATCTTTAAAGTTTTAGTTTTTTCATAATGTAAATATGAAACACATTTTAAAAAATGAAATTATAAGTAATAAACTTATTTTAAAATATAAAATAAAAACATTTTATTACTAAAATTAACACAAATCAACCCCCCCAAATAACAAATTAGCCCTCATTATAATTAAATATTTTTGCTACTTTATTATAAATGTATAGTCATAACTGTATCAAAATTGAAATTTTTAATGATGGATTTTACAAAGAAGTCCCAAAACCACTAATTTATAATTGCATATCATTAGATATTTTTATAACATCGTTTTTACCTCACAAAATAGTTCCTTTTAGATCATTTTAAATCAATTCAGAAAGGCAAAAGGAGACCATAATTATGGATTTTTTTATTAAACACAAACAAAAAATAATCATTTTTCTTTTGGCAACAATAACAACGCTGATTTTGTCTATTCCTTTTTTATCTTTGACAAAAGCCAATAATGACAAAACTGCTTCAAAAGATTTACAAATAGTAACGACTACTACCATGTTAAAAGATTTAGTCAAACATTTAGTTGGTGATGTGGCAGAAGAAGAACAAAACGAATATCAAAAAATTGAAGGTATTCAAGTTGATTCTTTAATGGGAGTAGGAATTGATTCGCACAATTACAAAACCAAATTATCAGATCGCAAAAAAATTAAAGAAGCTGATTTAGTTGTGATTAATGGACTGCATTTGGAAGCTAAAATGGCAGAAGCCTTCCCGCTTTTAACGAATAATTCCTTTACCGTAGTGCAGTTAGATGAAACGCATACCAAAGTTATAAATCAAGAAGGTAAAGAGGAGGAACACATTAAAGAAGAAAATATTAAGCGAGATGAAGATACTCATGGACCAGATCCTCATATTTGGTTTGATATAGATCTTTGGATTAAAGTTTTAAAACAATTAAAATACAAATTAAAAACAGTATTGAAAAAAGACCTACGTTTTAGCCAAAAGGATATTGATAATTTAAAAAACAATTGCGACACATATGCACGAAAATTAAAATTATTAGATACATATGTAGGCAAGAAATTTAACGAATTAAAAGGACAATTTTCTTCTCAAGGCAAAACATTTATTTTAGTTACTGCCCATGATGCTTTTTCTTATTTAGCTAGAAAATATGATTTTGAATTAAGTCCAATTCAAGGAATTTCTACCCAAACAGAAGCCAGTATCAGTGATATTGAAGAATTAGCTAATAAACTGGTTGAAAACCAAGTAAAAGCTATTTTTGTAGAAAGTGCTTTTCCAGAAGGAACGCTTGATTCTCTTAAAGAATCTGTAAAAAGTAAAGGTCATAATATTAAAAAAAGTGATGAAGAATTATACGCTGATGCTTTGGGTTCAGAAAGTGAAGATCCAATAGAATTTGAAGCCGACAAAGATAAAGACAGGAATTCCAAACCAACAAAATACAAACATTCCACCTATATTGGAGCTTTATTACACAACATTCATACAATAGAAAAAGAATTAAAACAATAACAAAAATAACAAAGAAATAAGGAGATTATAATGAAAAAAGAAATAGCCATTAAAATTAGAGATCTAACTGTAGCTTATCATCTAAAACCAGTTTTGTGGGATATTGATTTAGATATTTATCAAAGCTCTTTGACAGCTATTTTGGGTCCTAATGGTGCTGGAAAATCTACTTTAATTAAAACTATTTTAGAATTGATTCCCAAAGTTTCTGGAGAAGTTTTATTTTATAATCAAAAATATGGACAAGTAAGAAAAAAAATTTCCTACGTGCCACAAAGAAATTCAGTTGATTGGTTTTTCCCAACTACTGTGTTTGATGTTGTTTTGATGGGCCGCTACGGACATTTAGGATGGTTTAAAAAACCAACTGCTAAAGATAAAGAAATAGTAATGCAATCTTTGGAAAAAACAGGAATGCAAGACCTTAAGGACCGTCAAATATCTGAACTTTCAGGCGGACAACAACAAAGAATTTTTTTAGCTCGTGCCTTAGCTCAACAAGGAGATATTTATTTTATGGACGAGCCTTTTCAAGGAGTTGATATCCAAACAGAAAAAAAAATTATCCAAGTTTTAAAAGATTTGCAAAAAGAAAATAAAACCATTATTGTAGTGCACCATGATTTAGAAACAGTGACTCAATATTTTGATCATGTAGTTTTGGTAAACGTAAAAAAAATTGCAAGTGGCACTAAGTATGAAGTTTTTAACCAAACTAATTTAACTAAAACTTTTCAAAATAAACAATTAAAAAAAGACATCCATAATTTGCAACCCCCCAAAACAACTAAATAAAAAGAACCAAAATAAATAATCAAATTAAATATAAATGATTAAAATAAATAATAATATAATAAAAAGAATAAAATAACCAATAAATAAGAAAGGATGAAATATGTTTGCTTTAGAATTTAATTATACTGTTGTTAAAGTGCTTTTAGCAGCTAGTTTTTTAGGATTTACATCAGGTATTTTAGGTGTTTTTATTATCCTAAAAAAACAAGCCTTAATTGGAGATGCTCTTTCTCATACCGCTTTGCCAGGAATTGCCTTAGTTTATCTTTTTGCTCGTAGTACAGATATTTGGTTTTTGTGGCTGGGTGCTATTCTTGCCTCGTTTGTTACTTTGCTTTTGATGGAACTTATTAAAAAATATTCCAAAATTAAATCAGATACAGTCTTATCGTTAGTGCTTGCTTCTTTTTTTGGTCTTGGCAACGTTTTGATTGCCATTGCTCAAAATACTGGTGAGGATAACAAAATAGCTACTTTGGAAAAATTTATCTTAGGGCAAATTGCTTTAGTAACTGAACTAGATATGATTTATACTGGCATTATGGCTTTAATTACTTTAGTTGTGGTAGTTGGCTTGTGGAAAGAATTCAAAATTTATATTTTTGATGATAAGTTTGCCCAAAGTGTAGGTTTTAACACTAAAATTATGACTTTTATTCTTAATTTCTTATTAATTGGAGTAGTAGTTATTAGTTTAAAAATTATTGGTATTATTTTGACAAGTGCCTTTTTAATTATGCCAGGAGTAATTGCTTTTCAATTTAGTGATAGATTTGTTACTAATGTTATTGTTGCTTCCATTGTTACTTTCTTTTCTAGTTTAATTGGAGTTTTTATAAGCAATAGTGTACAAGATATGCCAACAGGACCAATGATTATTGTTATTACTACTTTATTTATTGCTTTGTCCTTGCTATTTTCTCCTAAATATGGAGTTATTAGTAGATATGTGCAAAAAATTAAATATCAAAAAAAGATTAAAAAATTTCGTCAACTTATTCATCTTTATTACAAAAAAGAAGAAACTCATACTTTGAGTTTGCCAATAATTCAAATAGAAAGTTTTTTATGGAAGGAAAAATATTTAATGTTACAAAATCAAAAAGCCCAATTAACACCTAAAGGAATTAAATTAGTTGAAAATTTAATTGATGGTATTGTTTAATGATAAGTTTTATAAATAATGTTGTTGGTTGCTTTGAACTAGATGTTTTTTTAGTTATTTTATTTTGTTCTTTGACTTTGGCTAGTTTAGGAGTTTTTTTAGTATTGAAAAAGTCTTCTATGGTAGTTGATGCTATGAGTCATAGTGTTTTATTAGGAATAGTTGTAGCTTTTTTAGTAGTTAAAAATCTTAATTCCCCTCTTTTAATTATGGGAGCTGCTTTAGTAGGTGTGCTTACAGCTTATATGGTAGAACTTTTAGGCAAACATTCTAAAGTTACCAAAGATGCTTCTATTGGGATTGTGTTTACTTTTTTCTTTTCGGTAGCAATTATTTTGATAAGTCTTTATACAAGACACGAACATTTAGATACTGATGCTGTTTTTTTAGGCAATATTGAACTTACCCACATTAAACAACTCAAAAAAATCATTCCTCTTTTATGTCTTAATTTGTTGTTTGTGCTTTTCTTTTATAAAGAATTAAAAATCTATATTTTCGACCCTACTCTTGCTGTAATCCTCGGCTTTTCCACTACTTTAATTAATTATTTATTGATGTTTTTAGTTTCTATGACAGCTGTTATTTCTTTTGATGTAGTTGGTTCTATTATGGTAATTTCTTGTATGATTGGACCTGCTGCTACATCTCTTTTAGTTACTAAGAATCTATATAATAGCTTTTTGCTTTCTTTATGGCTTGCATTTGTGAATTCTAGTCTTGGTTATTATTTGGCAATTGGACTTAATTTACCAGTATCAGGATTAATTGCTTTTATGAATTTAGTGAACTTTTTGCTCTTTTTCTTCTTAGCTCCTAAAACTGGAATTGTTGCCAAAATGATTAAAAATAATTTGCAAAAAAAAGAATTTATGATTATTTCTTTACTAATGCATCTCAAAAATCATCAAGATCAATTACAAAAAAATCATTTTCAAGAGATTTATAAAGATCTAAAATGGTCTTTATCTCGTTATAATAAATGTCTTAATAATGCTTTAAAAAAAGGCTATATTCAAATAAAGCAAAATCAAGTAATACTAAATGATTCAGGAAACTATATTTTAGAAGAAAAAATTGCTCTTTGGATATAAAAAACTACACTCAACAAACAACTTCAATAAAGTGGGTTTTATCATATTGAAAGAATTTTAAAACACTTAAATAAAAAAAATTAACCCTTTGCTAAGGTATTTTTTTAGCTTACCAACATCACAAATTTGCTTTTGTTTTATAAAATTAAGTTATAATAAATATGGTACCATTTATAAGTATATAGAAATTATAAACAACACTTTCCTATTTTATATCAACACTTTATTATCACCAAAAACATCATGCATTATTTTTAACTTTGCACCGCAAAACCATAATTATCAAAAAAATTAATTTATTTGTTTAACTTAGAAAAAACTAAAATAAATTATAATAACAATAAAATATCTTATCATAACATTTAATGTAATACTTAAATGTCCTATAAAACTAAGGAGTAAAACGATGAAATTTATAGGTAAAAAAATATTATGTTTAGCATTAATATTAAATTTAGTTAATTTTTTTATTTTTATAGTTTTTAATGTTTGTAGTTTTAGTTTTTTTAAGAAGAAAAATTCTTATTTTAATAATAATGTTGTTTATGCACAGAAAGAAGAAAGTGCAAATAAGGGGAATAATAAAGATCAAAATGATGCAAAAGATAATCAATTAAATAAATCAAAAGAAGAAAAGCAAGAAGAACAAAAAGAAGGGTGTGGTTCTTTGTTGTGGAATAAAGTCAAAGAAGTTGGAACAGCTATTTATAATACATTGCCAGGAACCAAAGCCCCTGAAAATATTAACACACAATTATTAAACCAAATACAAGAAGAAATAACTGCCATTGAAGAAACAAAAGAACAAATTAAAGAATTAACCCAACAAGACGAAACATTAAAAAATATGTTAGAATCTGATGAAGCATATAAAAAAGCGGAAAAACAATATAAAGAAGTAGAAAACAATTTAAAAGAAAATAAGTTTCAAGAAGCTTCCAATTTATTAAAACCTTCTCCAACTTGGTGGCAATCTTTTATAAGTTTTTTTCCTTTTGTGGATAATCAAACTCCTCAACCCTTAAAAGAAGCTTATAAAACTGCGTTGGATAATTTACAAAAAGTTCAACAAGTAAAAGAAGATTGGAATAAATTACAAAATATAAATGATGTACAAGAATATAAAATTCTTTGGGCATCTATTAAAGATAAAATTAATAATTTTTGGCCTTCTGCTAATGCTGATGTCACTCCTACACCTTCTGATTTAAATTCACAAGAAGAAATACCTGCTATTAAAAATTTTCTAAATAATCATAAATTTGCAACTAAATTGCTTGGTTGGTGTTTAGGAGAAAAAAGTAATGATGTTGAAACAATAGCTTCTAATTTAACAAACAGATTAGCTCAATATATAGGCAATAAAGCTGAGGAAAAACTTCAAAATAAAGTAGAACAAGCTAAAAAAGATGTTCCTCAAAAAGCTACAGATGCAGTTAAAGGCTACATATTTCAAGTTATTACCGCTGCTGTTGCTTTTACTGCTTTAGTTATTACATTTCTTTACTGGTTTATAATTAAAAAAATTAAAAAAAATCAAATTAAAAAACCACAAATAAGTAAAAAAGTTACCTTAAATAAAACAAAATAAACTTTTTTATTCTTAAATAATAAATAAGCAAAAACAATAATTTATTTTACATCATTTGCTATTATTATTTCTTAAATATTATATTATTAGTGTTTTTATTTCAATTTCATACGAAATAAAAAGGAGATTAATTTTTTATGTTAAAAATTAACCATTTATTTAAAAAATTTCAAAATACAGAAGTCCTTGAAAATGTTTCTTTTCAATTGCCTCAAAAAGGATTAGTTTTTATTATTGGTAAATCAGGTTCTGGTAAGTCTACTTTATTGAATCTCATAGGAGGGCTTGACAAACCCACTAAGGGAAATATTACAGTTTTAGGACGAAACATTAATGAATTTGCTTCATTCGAACTAGATGCTTATCGCAATTATTTTTTAGGATTTGTTTTCCAAGAATATAATTTATTAGATAATTTAACAGTTTTTGAAAATATTCAAATAGCTTGTGCACTACAATCAAAACAAGTAGATAATTGGAAAATGCAACAAATATTAAAACAAGTAGAATTGGATGGTCTAGAAACTCGCTATCCTAATCAACTTTCAGGAGGACAAAAACAAAGAGTAAGTGTTGCTCGTGCTTTAATTAAAAATCCTAAAATGATTTTGGCAGACGAACCTACTGGTAATTTAGATGAAAAAACAGGACAAAAAATCTTTGAATGTTTAAAACAAATATCAAAAGATACCTTAGTTGTTATAGTTTCTCATGATACCCAAAGTGCTTATAAATATGCAGACCGCATTATTGAATTTGCTGATGGTCAAATTGCAAAAGACCTTACTAAAAAAGTAACTAAAGCTTCCACTGATAAACCCCAAATATTGCAAAATAAAACTTATACCCAAGAAGAAGTTGCTAATTTATTAAAACAAAAAAATAATACTATGGAACTAGATTTTGCACCCACTTTGGCAAATGAAAATTATAGTTCTCAACATCAAGCAATGCATTTGCCTTTAGTACAAACTCATCTTTCCAAACAAACAGCTCTTTTAGTAACTCAAAATATTTTAAAAAATAATAAGAAATTATCTTTTAAAATCATTTCTACATCTAGTAATGGTGCTTTATTCTTAACTCTTTCTTTTTTAACATTTTTCAATATGTTTCTTTGGTTTTGTAATTTAGGTTATGTCACACCAGAAAGTCAAGCCAAAAACAAGACATTTTGGTTGTTATTAGCACCTTTATCATTTCACATATATTTTTTAGGTATATCTTTTTATCAAATGATTATTCATATGAGAAATATTATCACCTTAAAAAACAAAGATATTGGCATTCTAAAATCTTTAGGGGTTTCTGATCGAGATATTCACAAAATATTTCATCATTTAAATATAAAAATAGTTATTATTCAATTTTTGGGAATTCCTTTATTCTTTTTGATATTTGTTTTATTCATGGCAATATCAGCTTCTTTGCAAGGCAAATTAGAATTATTTTTAAAGTATTCGCCCACCCTTTACTCATCTTTAAAAGAATTTGTGCCTCTTTATTTATTTTTGTTAAATATAGTTTTATTTTTTGCTTTAGCTTATGCTTATCCTTTTTTCTTAAATCATGTTTCAATCAAAAAACAATTAAAAAAAGTCTTAAAACAAAATCCTTTAACTATTATTTCAACTATTCCCAAAGCATAATTTTTTGAACCATTTCATTTATTAAGCATTAAGACAATCAAATTTGAATATAATATTTAAGATCAACTTTAAGTTGGTCTTTTTTATTTTTATCGACTAAATTGCTATCATTTCATGCATTCACCAAGTTATTTATATATAATAATTTTTTCAAGCAATCAAACACCAACCAAAATTAATTACCAACTAAAAATTACTAAAAATATTATTTTATTTGACTACTTTTGTTGTCTAATTTAGTTAGATAATGCCAATTTTATTTACTGCAATCTATCTATTTTAATTTATGAAAAATTTAAATTAATTGTTTTGCAACACTTTAACCATTACTAAAAATATTATGAATTTATTTTTTATTTATACTACCCATTAAAATATTTCTAATAGCTTCGTTGCATTCAAATCCTTAAATTTAAATAAATTATTTATTTGCTTGAGAAAGGTTTTAAATTTATGCAAACTCCCCAAATTATTAAAGTTGCAAGCCCTTTGCAATCAGTTGTAAATACCCTCAATAAAGCTCGTGATTTAGTCAAAAAAAGACGGTATTGACCTACAAGTTACTAAGGTAAATTATTATACAGAAGGAACAGATTTAATTTCTTCTGGCAAAGCTGATGGTATAATATATTTTAATTTGGAAGATGTTAAAAAAACACAAACATTTACGTGTTTTGTACGTCCTTTTTAATGAATTGCACATAGCTCCTTGTGATTTTGCTCAAAAAATTAGGACTCGTTGAAGTAAGCGAACAAGACCATCAAAGAAAAAGGTTTTAATCTATCCTTAAAGGATGTCAAAAACATTTATGATTTTGAATTTATTAAAACTTCGCATCTTTTAGAAATTCCTCAAAAATTTCAAGATACTCAAAAATATGATCTTGCAATTAATTGTCCTGGTATGATGAGAGATAGTAATTTTGTAAGAGTCGGTTCTATTGGTTTAGGCAAAGAAGAAAATATTGAACCTCAAGAAGATGTTTTTTTATCTTATGTTGTTATTTTAGCTGCTAAAACAGGAACCGAGACAACTCCCAAAGTTACAATCCTTAAACAAGTTTTAAATGACACTCATTATAGAAAAGTACAATTTTTACATGATGGCACAACTCAGGATTATATTATGGTAAAAGACCAGAATGAGTTAAGAGAATAAATTCAACAAAAATGGTTATAATCAAATTATTCACATATTTTTTATTATAAGTGCCAGAAAGAAATAAAATGTTTGATGTTAAAAAACACGAAATAATTATGAAACATTATCACAATCCACAAAATCAAACCGATGTTCGGCTTCCAGGCTATATTCCGTTTGAAAAACAAACTTCTTATTGTGGTGATAAAGTTATTATTCAATTAAAGTGTGATAACAATAAAATTATAGATATTAAATATGAAGCTAATGTTTGTTCTATTTGTGTTGCTTCTGCCAGTGTTATGTCAGTTTATTTGCAACATTTAACCAAAACACAAACCTTAAACAAAATTAATCATTTTATGGCTATGGTACAAAATCAAACTTATGACAGCACTTTGCTTAATTCTGATCTAAAATCATTTGATATAGTTTATCAATTGCCAGGTAAAATTAATTGTGTTTTGTTGCCTTGGCAAACTTTGCAAGAATTCTTACTTGGATAATTTATTACAAAACTTTTAATATTTCATATTATAATAAAAATAAAATAGATAATAAATAATGATTATTACAACAAAAAAGACCGTTAAAAACGGTCTTTTTTTATTATTAAATGCATTTTCAAACTCACTATTTTTTGCAATTAAGAAAACAAAATTATTCATCATCATTATTTTGATCTAAATCTAATGATTTATAAAACCCTTTTTTTTCTAAAACAGGGATGGGTTTTGTAAATGTTTGGGTGGTGGTTTTTTGTAAAAATTCTTGTAAAGACGTTAATTTACAATCAATATTATCTAAATACCAAAGTAAAAGAGCTTCTCCTATTTGTGGTCTTTTGGCAGCTCCATGTTCTAAAAGTCCATGATGAGAAATTAACATATGTTTTAATAACAATACTTCTTCTTTATCTTGAAAACCCAATAATTGTGCTTCTTTTTCTACTTCACAAGCAACCATAACTAAATGACCTAATAGCAAACCTTTGGGAGTATAGTTTTTTTGTTCTAAATCTAGTTCTTTAATTTTTTCCATGTCATGTAAAATAGTACCTGCAAATAGTAAATCACTATTTAAAAAAGGATAAATTTTTAAAAGAGATTCTGCCATTTTTAACATAGTTAAAGTATGATAACCAAGTCCGCCATAATAATTATGATGAATTTTTAACGCTGCTTTGGAAATTAAAAATTTATTTTTGTTTTTGCAATATAAATTGTAAGTAATTTGTTTTAAGACTTTGTTTTTTATTTTATGTAAATAGTTTTCTAATTCGTCTTTTACTATTGCAAAAGAAATAGGAGCACATTCATAAAAGGCTAAATAAGTTTCATACAAAGTTTGCATATCTAATACATTATAAGCTAAATTGTATGTTTGATTCATCAAAATAAGTTCTTCATTTTTGAGAAGACAAATAGTTTTAAAATGATATATTTGTCCTTGGATAGGTGATGTGGTTTGAGGTTCTAATTTGATGTTGATGTCGATTTTGTCTTGTAATTGCAAGGTGATATTATAAAAATGAAGTCCTTGATTGATGCTTGTTACTTTGCCTGTAAAAAAGTTGATTTGTCCTTTTTGATATTTGGGTAAGATGTTGGTTTGGTTTTTTTTCATACGTTTGTTTCCTATTGGTCTAGATTGGGATTGATAAAAATATGTTGATGAAAGTGTTTGTAAATGGAAATAGTAAGTTTGCATTATTACATTTATAAACAAAAATAAATTGATGTTTATAATTTTGTTATTACATAATTTAGTTCATTTTATTTTTATTCATTATTTTATTTATTGTTTATCTAGGATTTGATTTTGGCTAAGTACAAAATTAATCAATTGTTCTTTAATGTTGGGTATTTCTCTATTAAGTACTTTGATAATTAGTTGTTTTTGTGTATGTTTAATCCATTTTCCTTTGGGTTTGTGGGGTAATTGTTTTAAGACTTCTTGCCAACTAAAATTAAGTTCAGTAATTGTTTTTATTGGTAAATATTGATAAATATATTGTATTTTGGCTGCTGCATAAGGTTCTTTTTGCAAAAGATAATTAATTTGATTAGCTAGGAGACAATTTTTTAATCCATGTTTAAATAAATTAAAAGTAATATTTTCCCAAAGATATAAACTTAAAGAGGCAATGTTTTGGTAGCTTTTTTTCTTTTGTTTGGTAAAAGGAAAAGATGCAAGGATTTGGTTGTTGAGTAAAAGCGACATTGACCAAAAAATTCTTCTTTTTAATTTGTTGTGTGCTTGAATGTATTTAAGTTGAGTTTCATGTAGATAAGCTAAACAAAGAACGCTTTGGTTTAGTTGGGGTAAAAATAGATGGGTTTTAGTTTCTATCATATTTTTAAAAGTTTGGTGCCAGTTTTTGTGAGTGATGATTTTTTCGATGTGTTCATATATTCTTTGAGAAGAAATTTTAGCTAATAAATGGTTTTTGTTGATGATAGCTTTTTGGGTAGTTTTTTCTATGCAAAATCCTAGTTTAGATTGAAAATAAAAAGCTCTTAAAATTCTTAAAGGGTCTTCTTGGAATCTAATAAAAGGGTCTTTGATGGTGCGGATCAAACCTTGCTTTAAATCTTTTTTCCCTTGTTTTTCAGGTGTGAAATCAAATATTTTACCAGTTTCATCCATTAAAAGAGCGTTAATAGTAAAATCACGTCTTAAAAGGTCTTGATGGACGTTTTTGGTGAAAAAAATTTCACTAGGGTGGCGATAGTCTTTGTAAGTGCCTTCTTTTCTGTAAGTAGTAATTTCGAAAAGATAATTTTCAAAAGTTATTTTAAAGCTACCATAATTAATTTTTATTTGGGTTGTTTTTTCTGGGCATAAAAGGAGTTTTATTTGTTGGGGGGCGGCGTTAGTAGTGATGTCGATGTCTTCGTTAGCATTTATTTGGAGTAAATAATCTCTGACAGTGCCACCCACAATAAAGGCTTCGAATCCGTTTGTTTTTAAGATAGTAATTATTTTTTGAGCTGTTTTTAGTTGATTGGAATGTTTCATATTTTGGGCTTTTAGCAATATTTCTAATTTTTTTATTTTGTTGTGTTTGATTGGTTGGTTGCCTTTGATGATAAATATAGTTAAGATAAAAGTAAAATAAATAATAGATATAAATATTAAAGGTTGTTTTTAGTTTGTTTTATTATTTATTTTTTGGTAAATGTGGTTTAATATAGTATTTTTTATTAGTATTTATTTGTAATTTTAATGTAGGGTGTATTATTTAGAATGTGTCAATATTTAAAATAACAAAATTTTATTATTGGCAAATTAGTTTTTTTGAAAATAAAAGACCATCGGTTGTGATGGTCTAATTTGGTTGTGATAAGAGTTTTTATTGGATTGCTAAAATTATTTTTTTGTTTTTTTGTTATTTTTATCGGGATAGTAAATTATTTTTTTTTGATTCTTATTTCTTGAAAAAATTTTTGTAAAAGTTGCATGCTTTCTTGAGCTAAAAGTCCTGATTGGATATTTAATTTATCCATAAAAGGCATATTTTGGATAGATGACATATCATTAAAAGAATATGATTTTTCCATGCTTGTGCCATAATAAAGGTTTTTGATGCCTGCTTGTATGATGGCTCCTGTACACATTAAGCAAGGTTCTAAAGTGACATAAAGAGATACATCATTTAAAAAACGGCTGTTTATCTTTTTGCCTGCTTTCATGAGGGCTAAAAATTCAGCGTGTCCAAAAAAAAGTTTTTTAGTGTTTCTGTTATTGTGAGCTCGTGCAATTATTTTTTGGTTTAAAACAGCGACAGCTCCGATGGGGACTTCTTCTTTGAGGTAGGCTTTTTGGGCTTCTTTTAAAGCTTCTTTCATAAAAAAAATATGTTGTTGGTTGTTATTTTCCATATTTTAAGTATTAATCCACATTCCAAACGAATTATTGAGATGAATTATTTTAGTGGAGTTATTTAGATTGTTTGGTGAAGTTCCCCCAGTTAATTTTTGTTTTGTCAATATCTGCTAAACAATGGTGTTTGCGACAACGAGGTTCGTGGTATTCTTTTCCGCCTACCAAAACAATAGGTTCATTGCTTTGAGCAGGTTTGCCGTCAATTAATCTTTGAGTGCGATTGGCTTTTTTGCCACTGATAGCACAAATCGAAGTTAATTTAGTAACGTTGTCTGCAATTGCTAATAAATAAGGCATTGGTCCGAATGGTTTTCCGCAAAAATCAAGTTCTAAACCTGATATAATAACTTCAATATTGCAGTTAGCTAAATAATCTACAATAGCGACAATGTCGTTATCTAAAAATTGGGCTTCATCTATTATGACAACATTAATTTCAGGAGTAATAAACGTGAGAATGTCTTTGCTTTTGTCAATTAAAATAGCAGGAATAGTGTTTTGATTGTGAGAAACTATTTCTTCTTTAACAGAATAACGGTCATCTATTCGCGGTTTAAAGGATAAAATTTTTTTGTTGAGTTGTAATGCTTGATTACTGCGTTGAATTAATGCTTCTGTTTTACCTGCAAACATTGGTCCACAAACAACTTCAATAAACCCTTGCCCTTGTTCTTTTTGGGTCATTCTTTTAAACTCCTTTATAAATAAGATAATTTGAATTAATTTTTTTGGTTTTTGTGGTGTGATAGTTGGTCCAAAAGAACTTGGAGGGTGATTTGCTATTTTATTTTTTTTTAAGTATTTATTATTTATTTTTAATCAATTCTTCGGTGGTTTCTTTTTGGTTATCAACATTTAAAAGAACTGTTTTAACTTTTTGGTCTTGTGTAATACCATAACGTTTGTTAAATTTGTCAATTGGCCCTGCTTTAACTACAAAAGTTTGGGCGCCAGTGTAAAAAGGGTGGCAATTAGAACAAGTTTCTATTTTGATGCTAGTAACTGTGGTGCCAATTGGGTGTTGTTTGCCACAAGTTGCACAAGAAACTTCCACTGTTTCAAATTGAGGGTGAATATTTGCTTTCATGTGTTTAGTACTCCTTATTATTTTTTTTGATTTTATTTATTTTTATTTTGTTATGCGATGTGTTTGTATTTTATTATTTATTATTTATTATTTTTTAATTTTTATTATTTGAACTTTTTGATGGGATTTTTGAACTTTTGATTTCTTATTTCTTTCTTTATCTTTATGAAAAAATCATAAAATATAAATATAAAAAATAAGAAAGAAAGGGAAGGCAAAGAGTTTTTAGGCTCTTTGTAATTTGAGCTTTTTGAGTGCCCTAGCAGAGATTTTTACTTTTTGAACCTTGCCGTTTTCGTCAACAATTTTTACGTTTTGTAAGTTGGCTTTCCAAATTCTTTTAGTTGCGTTCATAGCGTGGCTACGACGATTACCAAAAAGGGTGGTTTTTCCAGTGATATAACATTTACTCATTGTTTTTCTCCTTTGTTAATTACAATATATAAGTTATTATATCACAATAAGGGTTTATTTAGGTGATGTTTTTTTGTTTTTTTTGTTAAAAATAAATTTATTGTTAGTTGTTTGGTTTGGGATAATTTTATATTTAGGATAGGGATTTATTTTAATTGGAACATTATTTGATTTGATTATTTTTATTTTATTTTGCGCACGATTATTATCTTTTTTGTCCATCATCTCCATCATCTCCATCATCTCCATTATATTTGTATATTTATTTGATAATTTAGTAAAATAGTTAAAGCCTTTATTTGGTTTGTACATAAACACTTTGTTTTTTCTTGGATTTTTGCTATATTTTTTGCTACAATTAAAATATAATATATATTTAGATGAAACATTCCAATAATTTGCCCCTAGTAGTAAAGAATGGATATTTTATTTTTTTAGTATATTTTGTTTTTGCTTAGGGTTTATTATATTTGTTGTTATTTATTTTATTTATTATTTTCATTCCTAATTATTTTTCCCTATTTCATTTGAATTATTAACATTTGTATTATTCATATTTTTATTAAGGAGATATTTATGTTTGCGAAAAAAATTTATTGATTGTCTTTATGTGTTCCTTAATTGCAATGTTATTTTCGTTGTTAGTTTTTGTAATTGTTGTAAGTAAGTTAGGATATTTGAGTTTTAAAGATGTTAAAGAACCTAATTTATCCAAAGACATAAAATCACCTAAAACACAAGAGCAAAGAGATAATAAGACAAATCAATTGGCTCAAAGAGTTGCTTAACAAGTAAAGGAACAATTTCAATTGACTACTTTAACAGAAAACCAAATTAAAGAAATTAAGGATGGCAAAATAGTTTTATCCAAAGAACAATTAGAAGCAATAAAAGGAGAGTTAAAGCCTTTGGTGGATCTAAATTTTTAACTGAAGAAAATAAATCTAATATTTTAACAATTGATGCAAAAGAACGTTTTAATCGTATTAATAAAGATATTCATTTATTTTGTAGTTCGTTAGAAAATAAAAAAATTGTTAAAGAACATTCAGTTAAGGAAAAAGAAAATTTTATTGTAGAACTTATTATTATGTATTTACAATTAATTTATCCTGCGCAAATAAAAATCAATAAAGAAGCGATGAATTGTGGAGGTAAAGTTGATATTAAAGTTGATTTTGATGATTTTGTATATATTGCTGAATGTAAAATGTTTGATAAAGTTCTTAATAAATAGATGGAAAATATTGATCATGCCTGTGATCAATTAATGAATTATACCAATGGTCAAAATAAAGAAGGTGCTATTTTTTTGTTTAATAAAAACTCTAATTTTGCAGGACAAATAAAAACTATTGAAAAATGGATTAAAGATAAACACAAATTAGAATCTAATAATTGTAAAGGACCAAATCCTAATTCTTGGGTTGTACCAATAAAACACGTAAATGGGCATGATTTTACATTATATATTGCTTGTTATAATTTGAGTAGTTTTGTAGCTGAAAGTAAAAAACATGAAAAGCAAAAAGATGCAGGAATTAAAACAGTTTCATCCCATAAAGAAGGAAATATACAAAGTAATGAAGGCATTCAAGAAAATTTAACGACAAATAAACAAGGAGAATAAAATCAAGTTTTAGATGTCAATAGAGGTACAAGTAATAATGCGAATGTTTCACATGGTAAAGGAAAACGAGGAAGACCAAACAACCCAAACCCAAATAAAGGGACACAACAACAAAAGCAAAAGAAGAACAACGATAAACCCTCAAACCCCAAAAAGGATTACAAAAATCAAACTCAAAACCAACAAGCGAAAAATAGTTTTTCTCAGTGATTCCCCACCGCTATCACAAATACAAAAAAATACACCTAATTTATTAAAAAAAACCAGTGTTATTAGAAAAGATAGAAACAGTTTAAACAACAACGAAATAAAATATAAAGCTGGAGATATTTACAATACTATATTATCTTTATCACATTGAAGTGTTCCAAAAGTTTAGACACTTTTTGTTTTTTAAAAATTCTTTAAGACTAACTATTAAGTTAGTCTTTTTTTTGTTTCAAGACTAAAGTAATTTTCATATCTTTTCTAAAAACTTTTTTAGAAAGGAATGAAATGTTAAGACAAGAATTGTTTAAAGCATTTTTAAAAAACAAAAATAATTTAGAAAACAGAAATCAACTAATCAATTTACATTTACCATTAGTAAATAAAATAGTAAACATATTTAAATATTATCCACGTGTCCTTCAAAAAGAGGATTTATACCAAGAAGGGGTTTTAGGATTAATCAAGGCTTTAGATAATTATGTAGATTTAGGATATGACTTTATTTCTTACGCAACTCCAACCATCAAATCAGAAATAAGAGAATTAATAAGAAAAAGCCATTCGCCTTCCATTCCTCAAAAAACTTATAAAACTAATAACACTTCTTTTCAAGAAAAAAACATACATGGCATTATCAAATTCCTAACCCTCATCAATTATGGTTAAAACAAGTAAATCATGAACTCTTATTAAAAAAACTAAAAACCAAATTAAGTCAAAACGAATTTAACGTTATTAGATTAGGTTTTGGGATTCATTTAGGAAATATTAACGAAGAATATCACCCCTAGTTATTCTAATCGCAAAATATCCCAAATACTAAATTTAACCAGCAAACAAGTAGAAGTTTGCAAGGCTCATGTGCGCTGTTCCGTTTTTTAAACAATATTTGTCTCTAAAATTATTCTTTAAAACTTAAAATTAAGTGATAATTTCATATCTTTTCAAACTAACAAAGTATTTTGATTAGACGGAAAAGTGTCTAATGTTTTTTTATAATTTGCTAGTTTCAAAAGATCTTTTTGCTAATATTTTATCTCTTCATTATATAGTTAGGTAAAAAAAGTTAAAAACTCATATACAAAATGAAAAGAAAATACATTTTATTATTAATAATATCATTTTATTGAAAAAAAAGGCGCAAAAAGATAACCTTTTTTTAAAAGGTCTAGTTTTTAAGGGATTTTTTTAAATGATTTATCTTAAATTTTGTGCATATTGAATAGGTGAAAGATAGTTTAATTTAGCTAAAAGCCATTTTTTATTCCAAAAAGAGGGGAATTGATTAATTATTTTTTTTATTTTTGTTGGATATTTTTGGAATAAAAAAGGATCGCGATAAAATAAAATGCTTTTCATTTGACCAAAAAAGTTCTCAATGACAGCGTTATCTCTAGGCGTTGCTTTGCGTGACATACTAATTGAAAATCCTTTTTTGGTTAAGTTATGTTGGATTTTTAAAGATTGATAAACTGAACCTTGGTCAGAGTGGATAATACAAGGATTTTTTAGTTTAGGAATTTTTTTGATAGTGTTTAAAATTAAATCCTTATTTTGTTGCTTAGAAACATGAGAAGCGACTATTTGATTGTTAAAAGAGTCGATAATACAAGAAAAATATAAAAATCCTTGTGGAGTTTTAAAATAAGTGATGTCAGTGAAGAGTTTTTGCATTGGTTCAGAGCTTTTAAAATCTTGATTAATTAAATTAGGGGCTATATTTAAATTATCCTTTAAAGAATGATAATGATATTTATTTTTTTTGATTCTGAGACGACAACAAATCCCTTTTTCTTTCATTATGAGATAAACTTTTTTCTTAGTGATGGGTTCATTAAAGATTTTTTGATATAAATCAGTAATTTTTCGATGGCCGAAGAAATATTCGTTAATTTTACATAAAGATTTAATGCGTTTTTGTTGTAAAAGGGATTTTTCTTCTTTTTCTTTGAGTTTTGTTTTAACTTTTAGCCAATAATAATATGTGCTCCGTTTAATATTAATCGTTTTTAAAATGGTGCTTAAATTTAAATTATTTTGAAATTTTTTAACCAAATTAAAAACCATCTTTTTTTCTATCTTTTCTATTTTTTTAATAATTTGTTGTAATAAGTTGTTTTTTTGTTTTAATTTTTTCATTTTAACACCAATTTATCTGCTAATTTTTCATTATATCAACAATTATAACTCTTTAAATGTTTTATAACATTTATTGATGAATGTGAAGAAGCTTTTAAAGATCTAAATGTTGGTGATGCAACAGCCAGAGCTAAATACTTAGATTTAATGATTAATGTTTTAAGAAAAAATCCTTTTCACGAAGAAGCATTAGAATATCTTTTAAAAACTGTTAATCCCTTTCTTGATAAGTTTGATGCAGAATCGCGTTCTAATAGACGTTTAGAAAATATGATTGAATCATCTGTTATTAATATGAATAATCGTTTAAGTGCTGAAAGTCGTGCAAAACAAAAAGAAATTGATGATAAAACTAAAAAATTACAATTAGAAGCAAATACTTTATCTTTATCACAAGAAGAAAAAGACCAACTCCAAAAAGACATTCAAGAATTAAAAACACAATTGCATAATAGAAAAATTAAATTAGAACAAATAGTTGAAAATGAAAGCAAAATGGCACAAATCAAACAACAAGAGACAAAAATAGAAAAAGAAACAGCCGAAAAGAAAGCTCAACAAATTATATTAGAAGAAAAAATAGCTAAATTGAATTTTGAAATAGAGTTTTTGCAAGAAGAATTAAACAAATTAAACGAGAAACAATTCCAACCAAAACCCTTACAACCTCCTACCTCATCAACTCTACAAACATCTGAATCAAATGCTTCTTCAACTCCGCCACAAGATGTAACGCCAACTCCTCCAAACAGTGAACAACAACCTCCACAACCAAATCCAGAGGCTGAAAAACTAAAACAACAAATAAAAGATAAACAAAAAGAAGAACTATTACAAAAAGAAGACCCATTAAAATTAGAAGAAGACATAACAAAATTAGTACAAAAACTGGCACAATTGGACCAAGAAAAAAACCTTTTAAAGCAAAAGTTAAACAATTACAAAAGGACTTAGAAAAAGAAGTTAGAGTAGTTGATTTAAGAGCAGCTTTTTATCAAGTTTATGGTATGAAAATCCTTAATACACCAGAAGAACGTTGTAATGAATTACAAGAATTAGCTAAGGTTTATAATAAAAGAAATACACAAGTTCTTTATTTAACACAAGCAATGCATTATTTCAACCAAACCTTAAATCCTAAAATTAATCAATTAATGGAAGAAGCTCAATGTGATAAATTAATTGCTTATTTTGTAGAAGCTTCTAAAAGAAAGTTTTTAGAAACCAAACAAACATTACAACAAAACGATTTAGATGAAGTCTTTAAAGAAGTGTATGGCGGATTAGATGAATTAACACAAAAATTAAATAATAATTATAAATAAATAATGGATATTTTATATCCATTATTTATTTTATCCTAATTGAAATTATTTATCTTTGTTGGATAAATTGAATAAATTATTTATATTAACATTATGTTATTCTATTTTGATATATGTTATAATTGAGGTGATAAAAGAAATATAATATATTCCTTAAAAATAATTTATCAAGTATATTAGAAAACTAAAAGGAGCAATATTTTGTATTTTTACATCACTCAAAAGACTAAAAAGACTTTGCATAAATATATTCTAGCAGCTCATATACTTGCTTTAGCTCTTATATTATTTCATCTTTCTAAACAAATGGGGCTATATGATTATTTTAGGTCTCCTTTAACTTATAAAGCTTATTTTAATCTGGCTTTAGTACCTTTATTTTATTTAGGGTTTTTCTTTGGATTTAAGAAAGCTTATTTAATGCTTCTTATTTATCTGTTTTGTGAATTTGTAACTACTTTGGGACATTTTTGGATTTTAGCTGATTATGATATTTTTTTGATTGAAAAAATAAATATTAATAAAGTAGCTTTTTTTATACTTAATTATCTTTTAAAAACTTTAATACCTCTTTTATCTTGTTCTTTTACAGGATTATTATATTGTAAAGATTTAAGTCATTTTAATATTAATAAAAAAAATATTATACGTTTATTAAGTATTTTAATTATAATTATGTTAATTCATGCTTGTCTTTATGCTATAAATGGTTATTTATGTTATTTGCCAAGTATTAAATATATTCTAAAAGATAATCCATATTATAATATCTTTTTTGCTAATGAAATAACTTCCTTTATCACTATTTTTGTTCTTAATTTAGAAACAGTTATTACTTGTAATTTATTATTATTTGGTTGTGTTATTTATCTTAATCCAAGATTAAAGATTATTTATCAAACTTATTTTTATGAATAAACAATAACATAAATGAATAAACAATAAAATAAATGAAAAACTTTTTTTCAATCCCAATAAGACAAATTTAATAATATTTACCAAAAATATAAAATAAATTTTTGAATCCTCCAAACCAAATTATTTTTTTTAATACTTGCCAATTATTAAATCTTATGATATAATAAAATTGCTTTGGCACTTAAATTATTTAGTGCCAAAATTAAATCATTACAAAAATATTTTATTTGCTATAATAAATTATTAAATTAAAAGGAGTTTAATCATGAAACAAAAAACAATTATCCCTTTACATGACAATGTTGTTTTAAAATTGAAAATGGAAGAAACTAAAACAGCTAGCGGAATTATTTTGGCTTTATCAGAAAAAGAAAAATCCTCTGTTGGGGTTGTTGTTGGAGTAGGTTCCAAAGTTGAAGGTTTAAAAAAAGATGATGAAGTAGTTTATAAAAGCTATTCTGGTAGCAAAGTTACTTTAGGAGAAAAAGATTATTTAATTGTTGCTGTAAAAGATATTTTGGCACAAATTAAATAAGATAATATAGATAAGATAAATAATTATAAACTAAGTATTAATAAATGAAAAGACAATATTTTAAACTTTTTTAAAATTATAAATCATAAAATTATAAATATTAATTAAATATCAATAAATCAATAAATAAAGATATAATAAGATATAATAATCAATAATCAAAATATTTAAGGAGTAATAAAATGAGTAAAAAAATACTTTATGGCAAAGAAGCAAGAAAAGCTTTATTACAAGGAGTAGATGAAATTGCAAATACTGTTAAAGTGACTTTAGGACCTAAAGGACGTAATGTTATTTTAGAAAAAGCCTATGATTCACCTGCTATTGTAAATGATGGTGTTTCTATTGCTAAAGAAATTGAATTAAAAAATCCTTATCAAAATATGGGAGCAAAGTTAGTATATGAAGTAGCTTCCAAAACTAACGATAAAGCAGGAGATGGAACAACTACAGCAACTGTTTTGGCACAAAGTATGATTCATCGTGGGTTTGATGCAATTGATGCAGGAGCTAATCCTGTTTTAGTAAAAGAAGGAATTGAGTTAGCTGCATTAACAGTTGCCAAAAAACTTTTAGTTAAATCTAAAAAAGTAGACGCCCAAGAAGATATTCAAAATGTGGCTGCTGTTTCATCAGGTAGTCAAGAAATTGGTAAAATCATTGCCCAAGCGATGCAAAAAGTAGGAAAAGATGGAGTTATTAATGTTGATGAATCCAAAGGTTTTGAAACAGAATTAGAAGTTGTTGAAGGATTGCAGTACGATAAAGGATATGCTTCTCCTTATTTTGTCTCTGATAGAGAAAGTATGACAGTACAGTTAGAAAATGCGTTAGTTTTAGTAACTGATCATAAAATTAGTACTGTGCAAGAAATTGTACCTATTTTGGAAGAAGTAGTAAAAGCATCTAGACCTTTATTAATTGTAGCTGAAGCTGTGGAAAATGAAGTTTTAGGGGTTTTGGTAGCTAATAAATTAAGAGGAACTTTTAATGTAGTTGTAACTAATGCTCCTGGTTTTGGTGATAATCAAAAAGAAATGTTACAAGATATTGCAGTACTTACAAAAGCTAATTTTGTTTCTAAAGAACTTAATATGAAATTAGCAGATTTAAAAATGGATGATTTAGGAAATATCAATAAAGCTATTATTAAAAAAGATAATACTACTTTGATAAGTAATTCTAAAAGTCCTGAATTAGAAAAACGTATTCAAGTATTAAAAACTCAAATTAAAAATGCTACTTCTGATTATGAAATTAAAAATTTGCAAGAAAGATTAGCTAAATTATCAGGAGGAGTTGCCTTAATTAAAGTTGGGGCTGCAACTGATACTGAATTAAAAGATAAAAAATTACGTATTGAAGATGCTCTTAATGCTACTAAAGCTGCTATTACTGAAGGAATTGTAGTTGGTGGTGGAAAAGCTTTAGTTGAGGTTTATCAAGAATTAAAAGATACTTTGGTATCTGATAATAAAGAAGTACAACAAGGAATTGATGTAGTAGTACAAAGTCTTTTAGTACCTACTTATCAAATTGCTTATAATGCAGGATTTTCAGGTAAAGATGTGGTAAAACAACAACTTTTACAACCCTTAAATTTTGGGTTTAATGCTAAAGAAGGTAAGTATGTTTGTCTCTTAAAAGAAGGTATAATTGACCCTACTAAAGTAACTCGTCAAGCTGTTCTTAATGCTGCTTCTATCTCTGCTTTGATGATTACAACTGAGGCTGCTGTGGTAAGTTTGAAAGAAAATAAAGATAATAACTTTGATTTAGGAACACAAGAATAATTTTTTTATAACTAATAAAGCTTTATTTTTTTAATTATTATCTCCCATTTTTCCTTTTTTCATGTTAAAATAATAGTAGGTTTTGATTGTCTTTTAACTCTTTGTTAGAAAACAACTCAAACCATATAATTATATAACGCAAGAAAGGAGAACAAACAATGCAAAATCAAAAAACTCAAAAATCTTTAGTTGCTAAAGTTTTAGTTTTATTTGCTGCTGTTGCTTTAATGTTTGTTGGCGTTCAAGTTTTTGCTGATGATAAACTAGATTTAAGCACTTTAGAATGTAAAGACGCTCTTGAACTTACTGCTGCTGATGCTGCTAATGCAGAAAAAGTTGTTAAACAATGGAAAGTTCAAAACACTTCATTGAATGCAAAAGTAACAAAAGATTCTGTAAAAGTAGCGGTTTCTGATAATAAAGTAACAGTTACACCTGCAGATGGTGATGCTGGAAAAGCTTTATCAGGTTCAAAAGTATTAAATTTAGTAGGCGTATGTGAATTAAATAAATTAACTTTAGGCACAGACAAAAAACTTACACTTACAGTTAAAAATGGCAAAGTAGATGCAGAAGCTGGTTTAAAAGCTTTAAAAGAAGCTGGAGCTAAAGTTCCTGCAACTGTAAACAAAGACGACGTAACTTTCACAGTTGGTAAAGACGACGATGCTAATAAAGTTACTGTTAAAGCTGTAGATGGTAAAACTACTGTTTCAGGACAAGTTGTCTTTGAATTTAATGTAGCTAAAACACCTTGGTACAAAACAGTGTGGTTCTTAACATTAGTATCTGTTTTAGTTGTTGCTGCCGTTGCTGGTGGTGTGTTTTTATTTGTTAAAAAAAACAAAAACAATAAATAATCTTATTTAATCATTATTTAAAAAGCTAGGTTTTTTTAACCTAGTTTTTTTTATTTATCTTTATTATTAATAATAGTTTTTAGCAATAAAATAATCTTTATAAATACAATTATAATCAAAAATTATTATTAATAATAAAAAAGAATCAATTATAAGATTTTATTTGGGAAAATTATTAAAAAATTATATAATATATATAATGGTTTTATTTTTTTTTATCATCCCAAACCATAAATTAAATATTTATCAATTTATTTAACATCATAAAAAATTATTAAATTATTTAAATATAAACAATAAAAATTATAGTTATTATTATTAATTATCTTAATAAAAAATATTAATTATCATAAATATTAATCTTTAATTATTAAATAATGAATAACTAAGGAAGCAAATTAAAGAAAATGTACAAAAACGGTTCTATTAAAATTGAATTAGCAAGCCCTCCTTTAACAGTAGGTAATCCCTTAAAAAATGCTTATAGTATGCAAAATGTTCTAAACAAAAGTAAAGCCAGTTTTGTTTTGTTCCCCGAACTTTGTTTAAGTAGTTATACAGCAGGAGATCTTTTTTTTGAAACTACTTTTTTAGAACAAAATTTTCAAGCTCTAGATTGGCTTTTAAAAAATAATTCTTTTGAAGGAGTCTATATTTTAGGTATGCCTCTTGCTTTGCATGAAGTTTTATTTAATGTAGCAGTTATCATTCAAAAAGATAAAATATTAGGAATAACCCCTAAAAAAACTATTCCCAATTATAAAGAATTTAGCGAAAAAAGATGGTTTCAATCAGGCAAAACCTGCGAATCCCAATACATCCAAATTTTGGGTCAAACAGTTCCTTTTGGAGATGTTTTATTTATTAATTCCCAATTTGATCTTATTTTTGGAGTAGAAATTTGTCAAGATTTATGGACTGTCTTTTCTCCTGGTGATCTACTTTCCTTAAATGGCGCTCATTTAATTTTTAATCCTTCTGCCTCAACTGATCACATAGGCAAACTTGATTTAAGAAAAAATGCCGTTCTTGATCATTCGCGCAAACAAATTGGAGGCTATTTTTACACTAGTAGCGGAATTACTGAATCTACTGTTGATAATTTATTTTCTAATCACAAAATGGCTGCTTTGTTAGGCGAAATGGTCGCCGAAAAAGATTTATTCAATCAAGATGTAAGTTTAGTAGTTGATGTTTGTGTTGATTTAATTAAATTTCAAAGAAGAATTGATACTACTTATGGTGACCAAAGAATAGGAAAACAACATCCTTTTTTAAAAGTTTATTTTGAACTCCAAGAAACGCCCCATTATCACTTTGAAAAACCAATTAATAAAACGCCTTTTATTCCTCAATCAAATGTTGCTTCGCATTTAAAATTGGCAAATGAAATCCAAGTATTAGCACTCAAAACTAAACTTAACAATTTAAACGCCAAAATAATTGTAGAAATTACTGAAAATATTAATGATTTGTTAACTTTGGTAGTTGCTTTTCAAAGCTTTTCCTTGTTGCAAAAACCGTTAGAAGATTTCATTGTAATCCTAAATCCACTTCTTTTTCCCAACCAAACTCATTATCAACTCCTCAAAGATTTTTTACAAACCAAAGGAGTTTGCCACATTTGTGAAAGTAGTTTTTTAAAGAAAAAAGATTTGTTAGCCTTTTTGGGACTTGACAAAAATGATGCCACCACTAACACAACTAATCTAACTGATGCCACAAATGACACAAGCGCAACAAATGAAATAAATGAAGCAAATGAAACAGCTACTTTATTCAACGATATTAACAACATTTCTACTTTGTCAAACGAACTTGCTTCTTGTCCCAAAGACCTAGATCAAGTTTTTTTAAAGGAATTAGCTTCCCAAACACAAAAGTTTTTGTTGTTAGAAAATAATAATTTTTCGGATATGGCTTTAGGAAAAAACAATCCTCGTAGTCATTACGACCACATTTATAATGTCAATGCTGGCGTTCCTAATGTTTTAGTCAAAGAATTATTACTTTATCATTTAGAAAAAAACTATTTACAAATTACACCTGCCTTAAAAAAATTATATCAAAAATTAGTGCAAGAAAACATCAATCAAAAATTAATTATGGAAGATTTTATTCTTTGTTGCCACATTAAAAAAGGTTTTACCAAAACCAAAATTGCTTGGTTGTTGCAAATTGCCTTTGATTTGAGTCCAGAAAAAAGCAATCAATTAGTTGTTTCATATCTAAAAACTTTTTATCAAAATCAATTTAAAAGACAAAATATGGCACCAGGTCCTAAAGTTTTAGAAAATAGTCTTTCGCCCAGAAACGAATTTTTGCTTCCTATTTATCTACAAAGACAAGAATAAAAAGCAATAAATCAAAGTTCTAAAAATATAAAATCTCAAAACATCAATAAATATCATCAAAATAACAAATCAACACACACACACACATAACAAATTAAAAAAAAGAAAAGGAGCAAAAAATGACAAAAGTTGTTGTTGGTTTATCAGGCGGAGTTGATAGTGCCGTTGCTGCTTTTCTTTTAAAAAAACAAGGTTATTTGGTAGAAGCATTTTTTATGCGTAATTGGGATAGCAATCTTAATTTTGATATCCAAGGTAATCCCACTTTAAATGACATATGCCCGCAAGAACTAGATTATAAAGATGCCTTAAAAGTGTCTGAACAACTAGGAATTAAGTTGCATCGTGTTGATTTTATTGAAGAATATTGGCAAAAAGTCTTTATGTCTTTTATCAAAGCTTTTGAAAATAATCTTACTCCAAATCCTGATATTTTGTGTAATAATGAAATTAAATTTAGAGCTTTTATTGATTATGCAACAACAAAACTTTCCCCTCAATATATTGCTATGGGACATTATGCTAACATTATATATGAAACTTCTTCAGACCAAAAATTAGTTCCACGACTTGCTTGTGCTGTTGACCAAAACAAAGATCAAACTTATTTTTTATCACAACTAACAACTAAACAATTACAAAATATTTTGTTTCCTTTGGGCAATCTCACAAAACAAGAAGTACGCCAAATTGCTTTAGAAAATAATTTAATTAATGCCACTAAAAAAGATTCCACAGGGATTTGTTTTATTGGTGAAAGAAATTTTTTTCAATTTTTAAGCAACTATTTACCTGCTCAAAAAGGTGATATTAAAACTTTGGATGGGACTTTTTTAGCACATCATAAAGGAGTAATGTATTATACCATAGGGCAACGTAAAAATTTAGGTTTGGGTGATGTTCCCAGCCAAAAACCTTGGTTTGTTGTTGGCAAACACCTTCCAACTAACACTTTATACGTAGAACAAGGTAGCAAACATCCTTATTTATACAGCGACAAAGCCTTAATTGGTGATATTGTTTGGCGCGGCAAAAAAACCAATTTGCACCTACAAGCCAAAATGCGCTACCGCCAACCCAATCAAGACGTTATTTTAACTTGGCTAGACCAAAACAACTTAGAAATTCATTATCCTCAAACAATTAAAGCAGTAACTCCAGGGCAAATATGTGCTTTTTATGATAACAATATTTGTTGTGGGGCAGGCGTTATTAAAGAAGTTTATTTTCAAGGCACAAAAAGACTATACACTTAATTTATTTTTTGATTTCTTTTATTTTCTTTGCGTTTTTTTGCAAATCCTTAAAAAAGAAGGTGATAAGATGATTTTAGATTCCGATTTAACTTTAGAAAAAGATACATTATATCAAGATTTAATGGCTGTGATTTCCAAAAATATTCAAGATGTCACCATTTTGCAAAAAATTACTCAAGCCTATCTTTTTGCCAAAGAAAAACATCACGGGCAAACACGTTTTACAGGAGAACCCTATATTATTCATCCTTGTGCAGTGACTAAAATTTTGGCACAATTAAACAGCGAACCCAATACTTTAATGGCAGGATTACTCCACGATGTTTTGGAAGACACTAATGCTACTATGCAAGATTTAACTTCTTTGTTTGGCGAAGACGTGGCTTATTTAGTTTATCGGGCAACTAAACTTACCAAAATTGCTTTTCACAAAAATCAAGGACATGCCGATAATCAACAAAAAATGTTTTTAGCAATGGCAAAAGATATTAGAGTTGTTATTGTAAAGATTGCTGACCGCTTGCACAATATGCAAACTTTAAATGCGATGCCTTCAGAAAAACAATTACGTATTGCCAAAGAAACCTTAGAAATTAACGCTCCTTTAACACATCGTTTAGGGCTTTTTGAAATTAAATCACAATTAGAAGATTTGTCTCTAAGATATGCTTTTCCTCAAGAATACTATCGTGTTTCTAATTTAATTCGGTTAAAAAAACAACAACGTGAAGAATCAATCACCAAAATTATCACCAATATTAAATCTCTTTTAGACAACCACCAACTCAAAAATTACACTATTAAAGGGCGTGTCAAAAATATTTATAGTATTTATAAAAAAATTGTTAAAAGAAAAGTTAGTTTTGAAGAAATCTTTGACCTTTTAGCTATTCGAATTATTGTGCCTACTGTGGATTTGTGTTATCAATGTTTAGGGATTATTCACGGTCATTTTTCGCCACTTCCCCTAAGATTTAAAGACTATATTGCAGTTCCTAAACCTAATCTTTATCAATCTTTGCATACAACTGTTTTAACTAAGGATGGCTCTTTGTTTGAAATGCAAATAAGAACTCAAGAAATGGATGAAATTGCTGAAAAAGGAATTGCTGCTCACTGGGCTTATAAAGAAAATAAAACTTATGCCCAAGAAGCTAAACAACTAGAACTTGCCAAAAAATTAAGATGGTATCAAGAATTAGTTAAAATTACTATGGATGCCAAAAATCATCCCGAAGAAACACCCAAAGAATTTGTAGATTCTATTAAAAATGATATTTTAAGTGATAATGTTTATGTTTTTACTCCTACTCAAGAAGTATTTGAGCTTCCCAAAGGTTCTACCCCCATTGATTTTGCCTTTCGTATTCATTCCGCAGTAGGAAGCAAAATGACAGCAGCCATCATTAACGGGAAAATTGTACCAATTGATTATCAACTCAAAAATGGTGATATTATTTCGATTAAAACCAATAAAAATATTTTATCAGTTAATAAAGACTGGTTGCGCATGGTAAAAACAACACATGCCAAAAGAAAAATTAAAGGTTTTTTAAAAAAAGATATCAAAGAAAATAAAACCGAATATTTAGCAGAGATTCAAAAAGGAAAAGATATTATTGAAAAAGAATTAACTGCCAATAAAATTGAACTTTCCTTGATTGATAATAATTTTGTCCAAAAACATTTTGAGCGTTACAATATTCAAACTCTTAATGATTTTTATTATGAAATTGCTAAAAAACAATTAAATCCTAAGTCAGTAATTAATAAATTGCTTGTTTTAGCCAAAGAAACTTTAAGTCAAAATATTTTGCAAAAACAAATGGCAAAATCGCATAAAAAACTCAAATATCAAAGTGAGACAGGCGTTATTATTGAAGGCCTTAGAAATCCTAAATTAAAATTGGCAAGTTGTTGCACCCCTGTTTATAACGACGAAATCCTAGGATTTGTCACTAAAGGAAGAGGTATTATTGTGCATCGCAAGGAATGTAATAATTTAGCTCAATGTGATGAAAAAAGATTAATTACTGCTTCATGGCAACAAGACCCTACTATTGCTAAATATCCTGCTTGGATTAGTATTATTGCTTCTACCAAAGATACTTTAGTGCAACAAATTATTAATAAAATTAACAGTTTTAATGTAAGTATTTTAGAATTTAATGTTATTAATAAACAAAAATTAGAAACTATTATTAAGATTAGGATTTTAATAGCTAATACTAAAGAATTAAATAATCTAATTACTAATTTATATAAAATTTCGCAAATTTATCAAATTCAAAGAATCAATAATTAAATAATTTATTATTTATAATGCAGACAATTATTTATTCCCCATTTATTTTATTTTACTCCATATATTAATGATGCCTTATTAAAATTATTTTGTTTATTGTGTGTTTGTGTGTATTTTTTAAATCATTTTCATGTATTTTTTAAAGCTTTATTAGCACTAAAAATTAAAAAATATAAAATCTCCAACAACAAAAACCCAAAAAGCCTTATCAAAACTTTTATCCCAAAACAACAAAAAAAAATAACAAAAAAATAATCATCACAAAATTAAAACCCAAACCAACCCCAAAAGCAAAGGAGCCCAAAGATGTTTTCTAAAATTAAAGGTACTTATGATTTGATGTCAGATCAAATGGTTTGTTGGCAAAAAGTAGAAAATCACATTCGCACTTTGTTTGCCAAGTATCATTTGCAAGAAATAAGAACCCCTATAATTGAATATCGTGGTGTTTTTGATAGAGCAGCTCAACATTCAGAAATGGTTTCCAAAGAAACTTATACTTTTGCAGATAAAAAAGGACGTTTTATTACTTTGCGTCCCGAAGGAACTGCTGGTGTTATTCGTAGTTATGTGGAAAATAAATTAGATAAAACCTCACAATTACACAAGTTTTTTTATTATGGACCTTGTTTTCGCTATGAAAGACCTCAAAAAGGACGCTATCGTCAATTTCATCAAGTAGGAGTAGAAATTTTAGGACAATCAAGCCCTTTTTTAGATGTAGAAGTAATTGCTCTTGCCTATGAAACCCTCAAATCATTAGGGATTTGTGATATTACTGTGAAGATTAATTCTTTGGGATGTAAAACTACATACAATAATTATTTACAAGTTTTTAAAAACTATTTACAAACACACTATCAACAATTATGTCCTTTATGTCAAGAAAGATTTGAAAAAAATATTTTGCGTATTTGGGATTGTAAAAATTGTCACAACGAACCTTTTTTAAAGCAAGCACCACGCATTTTTGAACATCTTGTTGAGGACGACAAAGTTCGTTTTTTACAAGTTTTAGAAGGGCTTAAACAAATGAATGTTAATTTTAAATTGTGTCATGATTTAGTCCGTGGACTTGATTATTATACTCATAGCGTTTTTGAAATTGTTTATAATAAAGAACAAGGACATCAAGCAGTTTTAGGTGGGGGTGGTTGTTATGATAATTTAGTTACTTTATTTGGAGGGAACCCTTCGCCTGGTATTGGTTTTGCCTTAGGCATGGAACGTTTAATGTCGATTTTAGCCACTCATTCCTTTTGCAATAAAAATATCTTACCTTCTTTGGATGCCTTTATATTAGTTAGCGTGCCGCAATTTTTTTATCAAGGACTTGCACTTGCAACAACTCTCCGCCATCAAGGTTTTTCCGCCGATATTAATTATCAGTTTTTATCTTTTTCCAAAAGTCTCAAACAAGCCTTAAAACAACAACCCCTTTATCTTTTAATTCTGGGACCAAAAGAATTTGACAACAATCAAATTACAATCAAAAATACTGACACCCAACAGCAAACCACCATATTGCAAAAAGATGTTGTTTCTTATTTTCAAAACAACAAGGAGTTAAATTAATTCATGAAAACTAAATATAGCCATTATAACAATCAATTACAACTTGCCCATCAAGGAAAAACAGTTTTTCTAAAAGGTTTTATTTTTCGTAAACGCAACTTAGGAAAAACTCTTTTTTTTGACTTACGTGATGTTTCTGGTATCGTTCAATTATTAGTTAAAGAAAATAATCCACAATACGACAAAATAGCTTTAATTAAATTAGAAACAGTCGTGCAAATTAAAGGTCAAGTAATTGAAAGAATCAATAAAAATCCTGATTTGCCAACTGGTGATATTGAAATTTTAGTATCTCATATTGAAATTTTAAGTGAGGCTCAAACCTTACCTTTAAATGTGTTTCACAGTCAAGAAAGTTTAGAAGAAACCAGACTTAAATATCGTTATTTGGATTTAAGAAATCCTGAAGTTAAACATTTTTTGATTCAAAGACACCACATTACCCAAAGTATTCGTCAAACTCTTTTGAAAAATGATTTTTTAGAACTAGAAACTCCCATTTTATCTAAATCAACTCCTGAAGGAGCAAGAGATTATTTAGTGCCTTCCAGAATTTATCCAGGTAATTTTTATGCCCTTCCTCAATCTCCCCAACTTTTTAAACAATTATACATGATTGCAGGATTTGAAAGGTATTTTCAAGTAGCACGTTGTTTCCGCGATGAGGACCTCAGATCTGATAGACAACCTGAATTTAGTCAAATCGATATTGAAACATCTTTTTTAAATCAAGATGAAATTATGTCCTTAACAGAAGAAATTATAGTAGATTTATTTGCCAATATTTGGAAAAAACCACTTTCTCAACCTTTTTTAAGATTAACTTATCAACAAGCCTTTGAACTTTATGGTTCTGATAAACCAGATTTAAGAAATCCCCTTAAAATCACCGATTTTACTACTTTTTTTGATACTAACACTTGCCCCCAAAATATTTTTTCATGCAACATTAAAGGCTTTAAAGTTTCTAAAACAGCAGTTTTGACACGCCGAAAAATAGATGAGTATCAATTGTTTTTTAGTAAACATTTTAACTTGAAATTGTTTTCTTTTGTTAAAAAAAATGATAAAATTATAGATGGAATATCTCAATTTATTAAAGATGATTCTTTTTTAAAAAATGAAGAAATTTGTTTTGTCGTTTCTGGCACAAAAGACATTATGCACAAAGCTTTAGGTATTTTTCGCACCAAACTAGCCCTTGATTTATCTTTAGTTGATACAACTCAAGAAGCGTTATTATGGATTGTTGATTTTCCTTTGTTTGAAACTACTCAAGAAGACTTGCCCCAACCAGATCTTACTTTGGAAAACTCAAATACTTCCAACCGTCTTTATTCTTTGCATCATCCTTTTACTGCTCCTTGTGATATTGCTATTTTGAAAAGCAATCCTCAAAAAGCTCTTGCTAAAACCTATGATTTAGTTTGGAACGGCTACGAAGTGGGTGGTGGTTCGTTAAGAATTAACAATCCCCAAACGCAAGAATTAATTTTTAGTCTTTTAGGATTTTCACAAGAAGAAGTGCAAACTCGTTTTGGTTTTTTAGTCGAAGCCCTTAAATACGGCACCCCACCTCATGGAGGACTTGCCCTAGGTCTTGATCGTCTTGTGATGTTGTTTACCAAAACCAACAATATCAAAGATGTTATTGCTTTTCCTAAAACCCAAAGTGCCAAAGATTTGATGTTAGAAGCTCCTAGCGCAGTTGACCAAGAACAACTCAACACCCTAAAACTCAAATTCAAATGCAATTGTAATTAAGGATGTTTCATGAAAACTATCAAACTTGCTTGTAGTCTAGATGCCAATCAAACCTATATTATAGCTGTAAGTGGCGGCGTTGATTCAATGGCTTTACTTCATTGTTTGGTGGCACAAAAAATAAAACTGCAAGTTGTGCATTTCAACCATTTAGCACGCCCTAATGCTTGGAAAGATAAAGAATTAGTCCAAAGTTATTGCCTGCAAAACTCCCTTTGTTTCCATTATTTTGAACTTAACTGCCTCCAAAAAAACTTTCAAGCCCAAGCACGTTTATTAAGACAACAAAAATTAATGCAAATAGCTACAAAGCACCAAACTCCTTTTATTTTAACAGCCCATCATTTAGATGATTTGGCAGAAACTATTTTACAAAAAATAACTAGAAGCAGCACTTTGCTAGGTTATAGTGGCATGCAGATCCAAACTTCTTGGAAAGATTTCATTTTTTTAAAACCTTTTTTATACGTTCCCAAAGCCAAAATCATAAGTTATGCTGCTTTTTACCAAATCCCTTTTTTGGAAGATTACACCAATCAAAACCTCACTTATCAAAGAAACCAAATCAGGCACCAAGTTATTCCTTACTTAAAAACCCAAACTAGTTTTTTGCAAAATATCCCAAAATACCAACAAACTCTTTTGCAAGCCTATAATTTTATTCGCAAACAAACTCTTTTATTTCTTACAAAACACACAAATCATAGTTGTAACCCACCAAACTCTTTTGCACTTGCACCTTTTTTAAACCTTGATTTAGTTATTCAAAAAGATATCATTTTATTATTATTAGAACAACAAAATATTACTAAAAGTTTTATTTTTATCCAAAATATCATCAAAGGCATTAACAATCCTTATAAGCCTAATTTATCTTGGCATCTGAATTTTGAGTGGCATTTAATTAAAGATTACAAGCACATTACATTAATTAGGCCTGCACCACCACTTTCCTTTGCTTTGTCAAAACCTTTGTTGTGTGTTTCTATATGTAATCTTTGTCTTGCTTGCATTTCTCCTTCGTTACAATCCCTCAATTATAATCCTCAAAAAGTTAGTTTTCCTTTAAAAGTACGTTTGCGCCAACCAAAAGACACATTAAAATTTAGTTTTGGCACTAAAAAATTGAAAAAATTTTTAATTGAAAAAAAAGTGCCCCTTACTCAAAGAAATAATTTATGGTTAGTAGTAGACAATCTAGACAATATTTTATTTATTCCTCACTTATATATCAACCTAACTTTAGGAAACCAATCCAAGATTTATTTAGCTTTTAAAAACTTTTTTACTTCTTCAAATTGTTTTTCTCAAACAAATTAAAAATGAGAATCCAAAAAAATAAATGCAGAAATTACATCCATCCCAAATTAAACTCCAAACATTAAAATATTTGATTTCAATGTTTAACTCAAAGATAATTTCTTGCAAGAAAGGTTAATTTATGTCATTTTTTGATAAAATTTTTAAAAAATTCCATATGGGCGTCCTTTATTTTGCTGTAATTTTAATAGGTGCCACTTTTATTTATTGTTATTTTACTAAGAATGCAAAAAAAGATAACAATACATTTGATGAACTTGCAAAAGATAACAAAATTGAAACAATTATTTATGAACCTCACCATTTTAATTCATATTTTTGTAATGTTGTAGTTACTACTACAGACGGCAAAGTAATTGATTTTTTTAATATGCCTTGTGAAAAAGTATTTGAAAAAAAACCAAACGGCAAATACAAATATAAAATTGATTCTGTAGATCCTAGAACTTGGAATGGTTATCAACCTGTTGTTTGGGTATTTAGACAATGTTTAACAATGTTAATTTTTTACTGTTTTTTTCTCTTTTTTGCCGATACTATCAAACAAATGGGACAAGAAATTTTGGCATCAGCCCCTGGTAAAAAAGGTTCTAAAAGTCGCAAAGTTATTATCAATCAAAAAAGATTTACTTTTTCAGATGTAGCAGGAGCTGATGAAGAAAAAGAAGAAATGTCAGAATTGATTGACTTTTTAAAAAACCCGCGCAAATACGCTGCTATGGGAGCAAGAATTCCTAAAGGAGTTTTGTTGTATGGACCTCCAGGTACAGGAAAAACCTTACTTGCCAAAGCAGTTGCAGGTGAGGCAGGCGTTCCTTTTTTTGCTGCTTCAGGTTCTGATTTTGATGAAGTTTATGTAGGTGTTGGTGCTTCACGTGTCAGAGATCTTTTTAAAGAAGCTCAACTGGCAGCTCCTTGTATCGTTTTTATCGATGAAATTGAGGCAGTTGCTAGAAAAAGAGGCTCCAATATTGGTGGGAGTAACGGTTCTGAACAAACCTTAAACCAACTTTTAGTAGAGATGGACGGATTTAACCAAAAAATGGGTGTTATTGTTATTGCAGCTACTAACCAACCCGAAGTTCTTGACTCAGCTATTTTGCGTCCTGGACGTTTTGACCGTCACTTTAATATTACTTTACCAAATGTTAAAGACCGTGAAGCTATCTTAAAATTACATGCAAGTAATAAAAAACTTTCAGAAGAAATTAGTTTAGAAGAATTAGCTAAACAAACCCCAGGTTTTAGTGGTGCTCAATTAGAAGGCACCTTAAACGAAGCTGCTTTATTAGCTGCTAGAAGAAATGCTACTTTTATCAATAAAAAAGATATCAGCGAAGCTTTAGACCGTATTTTAATTGGACCTGCTAAAAAATCTAAAAAATACAACGACAAAGAAAAACGTATGGTAGCTTATCACGAAGCAGGGCATGCTGTTATTGGAATTAAAATTCCTTTTGCCCAAATAGTGCAAAAAATCACCATTATTCCCCGCGGAAACGCAGGCGGATACAACTTAATGCTTCCTCAAGAAGAAACTTTCTTTTCTTCCAAAAAAACCCTATTAGCCCAAATTACTTCCTTTCTGGGCGGACGTGTTGCCGAAGAATTAATGTTTGACGACGTTTCTAACGGCGCTTACAACGATTTTAAACACGCTACGCAAATAGCTAAACTGATGGTAACTAAATACGGCATGAGTGATTTAGGACCAGTGCAATATTCAGGAAATACTTTCCAAAATGATTTTTCTGATCCTAAAGGTTTAGAAATTGACCAACAAATTCAAAAAATTATTGCTAATTGTTATCAACAAGCCAAACAAATTATTCAAGAAAACCAAGATTTGCTTGACACAATCTCTAAATATTTACTTGAAATTGAAACTCTTAATAAAAGAGATATTGATGAAATTGTAGCTACAGGAAAAATTGCTTGGTGGGAAAAAGAAAAAGAAGAAGCTAACAAACCAACCCAACCAACTTCTCAAATGCCTTCCAACAATGAAACAAATAGCACTGATACAACTCCTTTAAATGATGAATTGTGAAAACAACAACCAATTTAGACAACCAAGAATCAAACGAATCAAATCCAAACAATAAGGAAACAACTTCTCCAGAAGTTGTGTCAACAGATTCCGAATAAAACCAAACCCAATCTATTTTTTCATTTCTAAAAATAGTTTTTTGCAAAAACCAAAAATATCTTTACAATTAACACCAATTTTAAGCTTGCTTAGAGTTGGTGTTCGTTATGATAATTTAAATTTATCACCAATGCTTTTTCTTGATTTTTAACCTTTTTATTTTTTTTTCTTTATTTTTGAAACCCAATTCTTTTAATACATTTTTTTAACTTTTAGAAAACAAGGCCTTTTACATGAATGAAAAAAAAGAGTTTCTTATTTCTGCCAGTGAGGCATTTCAACGTTTAGATCATTTTTTATTGATTCACATTAATTTAAATAAAAGTCAATGTCAAAAATTAATTTTGGCACAACAAGTTTTGGTCAACTCCAAACCTGCGAAAAAAAGTTATTTGCTCAAAGCCCAAGACCTCATTACAGTTATTATCCCTCAAACTCAAGAATCTGTTAATTTACAAACTCCTCAAAATCTTAATTTAGACATCATTTACGAAGACCCCTATTTAGCAGTTATTAATAAACCTGCCAATTTGGTAACACACCCTTCTTTAATTTTTCAAGAAACAACCTTAGTTAATGGCTTGTTGTACCAATTTGCAACTTTAAGTCATGTAGATACCCAAAGACCTGGTATCGTGCATAGACTTGACAAAAACACTACTGGTTTATTAATTATTGCCAAAAATAATGATGTAAGCGACAAACTACAAATTGCGTTCCAACAAAGAAAAATTACCAAAATCTATTGGGCTTTAATTGAAGGTTTTTTAGAAGATAAAGGCACTATCAAACTGCCTATTGGAAGAAATCCTCATAATCGATTAAAAATGCAAGTTATTCCAGACGGTAAAACTGCTGTTACTCATTTTAAAACTTTGCAACGTTTTTCTCACTTTTCTTTGATGGAATTTAATTTGGAAACAGGAAGAACTCATCAACTAAGAGCACATTTTTCCTTCCTCAAACGTCCTATTATAGGAGATCTACTTTATGGTTCATCACACCATATTACTCCTTTAGGTCAATTTTTGCATGCCAAAATGTTAAAATTCAACCACCCTATCACCAATCAAAATCTTATTTTAGAAGCACCCTTACCTGCTAATTTTGAAAAGCTTTTACAATCTCTTAACAACTCCAATTAATGCTTTAAACTTTTTTATCTTTACTTTATCATTTGTGTTTTAAACTTTTTATTTTTTTCACACACTTTCCAACTTTCCAATCATTTAAATTAAAAAAACAATAAACAAGGAATTATTTATGATTAAAATTAATAATCTTTCGAAAACTTTTTTCCTTAAAAAAGAAAAACTTCCAGTTTTACAAAACATTTCACTTGCAGTTTTGAAAGGCGAAATCTTTGGGTTAGTGGGAACTTCGGGTTCTGGCAAAACTACTTTATTAAAAATTATGAATGGATTTATGTTGCCTGATAAAAATGCTAATTCTTCCATGCAAAAAGCTTTTAGTCATCTAGAAAGTGCTATGATTTTTCAAAATTTTAATCTTTTGAGTAATTTAAATCTTTTTGAAAATGTGGCTCTTCCTTTAGAAATAAGAAGCACTCCAGAAGAACAAATTACTACTAAAGTAAATAAAATGATAGATTTTGTAGGACTTCGCCAATTTGCAACTGCCTATCCTAAAATACTTTCGGGCGGACAAAAACAACGTGTAGCCATTGCACGTGCTTTAGTTTACGAGCCTAAAATTATTTTTTGTGACGAGCCTACTTTTGCCCTGGATGAAATGACAAGTCAAGAGATTTTGAAGTTATTGCAAACAACCAATCAAAAACTAAAAACTACCATTGTTTTGGTTTCTCATAATGTTGCAGTAATTAAAAGTTTGTGCCATCGTGTAGCTATTTTGGAGCAAGGAAAATTAGCTAAAATTGCTACCCTTAATCCTTCTTGTAAATTTGAAGCTACTTCTTATCAAAACATTTTTATCTAAATTTTATCCTTTTTCTTATCCTTTTTTATCATACAAATGTTTTTGTCCAACAAAATATTAATAAATAAAATTATTTAGAAAAGAGACACATTACATGTTTAAACTATATTCTTTATCTTCCAAAACTAAAAAAAATCTATTATTTGCCTTATTAACTATTTCTCTTTTGTGTAATTTGCTTTTGGGTTATTTTCTTTGGGATGCTAAAAAATCTTTAGCTCATACTCCTTCCAACCAAAAAAACCATAAATTAACAGTAGCAACTGCTCTGCCAACTATTAAATATTTTTTAGAAGAATATGCCAAAGACCGTTTAAAAGAATACAATATTGATTTAGATGTTCAATATATAAGTTCTGGATTTAAACAAACCAATGAATTACTTTTAAACAAAAAAGTTGATGCTAAATTAGACGCTCATGTACATGATTTAAATATTTTTAATAAAGAAAATCCAAATATTCCAGATCAAGATAAATTAACGTTTAGCCAAGTAGTTTATTTAGCTAAATTTGGGCTTTTTGCTAAACCTAATACTTTTAATAATTTAGAAGGAATTCAAAAAAACAATCATCCTAACAACCTTAAAATTTTGATGCCACAAGACAATTTTCAACGTTCTTTAGCTTTGCGCGTGTTGCAAGAATTAAAAATTATTGAAAAAATAAACCCAGAACGCACTCTTAGCATTGAAGAACAATTTAATTTAAAAACTACAGATTTTAAACCTACTAATTTATATCCTGACATAGAATACACTACTGAATCGAATTTAATGACAATTACATCTAGATTTCTTGCTCCTAATGATTTTGATTTATGTCTTAATTATCCTACTCTTATGGGATTGGGAATAAATAATTTTATATCACTAGGAATAATGCAAAAGCCCACTAATTTAGATGATATTATTTATTCTTATACCATTTCTTTAGTGACTACTAACAATAATAAAAATAACTGGAAAATTAAAATTTTACAAGATATTTTAAAAGAAGCAGAAGCTATTGAATATATGGAAAAAAGCCAATTTGCAACCAATTTTTATATGATTCCAAGACAAGAAGTTAAACAAATAAGTAAAAACATTAAAGATAAATATTTAGGCAAAACAGGCGCTGCTCCTGCTTCTAATTAATGGAAAAACTCAATGGAAAATAATATTTTTATTCGTTTGTGGAATGTTTTAGCTAAAAATCAATTGGTATGGAATGGTTTTAAAGAAACTCTTAAAATTACTTTAATAGGTTGTTTTATTGCTTTTTTTCTAGGGCTTATTTTAGGAGTTTTATTATATTTATTCAAAATACAAAAACATTATAAAAGATATTGGATTTTAAATAGTTTGATGAATTTTTTCATTTCTACTCCTTTTTTAATCTTAATTGTTTTATTACTAAAATTAATTTTAATCCCTTATTTTCGCATGGGTTATGGCTTTGGTACTGCCCTTTTTTTCTTAGTATTAGCTATTGCTCCTCTTTTTGCTCGTCATTGTGAACAAGTTTTTTTAACTACTAATCCAGAATTATACCAAACATCATTTAGTCTTGGAGCAACTAAATTTCAATTTGTGACTAAATTTTTGTTAACAGAAACCCGTTCTGATATCATTTTCAAACTAGCTTCTCTTTTTATCACTTCCCTTGCTTATTCTTCTGTTTTGCAAATTGTAGGGCATCAAGGTATTGCAGCAGTGGCAATTGATAATGGCTATAACGGACATTATGATTTTGATCCCTTTTTTACTCGCTTTGATTTAATTATAGTATCTGCTTTGCTTACCTTTATTTTAACTCAAACAGTTTATTTTTTAGGAAATCACATTGCTTTTGCCCTTGATAAACGCTAATTACATCCATTTTTTACCAATTTTTTTCCTCTCACCAACTTTTTTATCATTTTTTTCCGCAATTTAGTCTTTTTTTTCATCAAATAAAGTAAAATAATGTATAATACTCTTGTGGATAATATGAAATTAATTATAGCTATCGTTTCTAGTCACGATGCTAACAAAGTACAACAATCTTTAATAGAAAATAGTTTTTTTACAACTAGATTAGCTACTAAAGGAGGTTTTTTAAAAGAAGCTAATGCAACTTTTATTTTAGGAGTCAAAGAAGAACAAGTACCCAAAGCTTTAGAAATTATAAAAGCCCATTCTCATAAAAAAACTCAAATGATTCCAAACAATATCATCAATGAGTTTAGTGCTTATAATTCTTTTCCTACCGAAGTTTCTGTGGGCGGAGCAACGATTTTTGTTCTTGATGTGGACCAGTTTTTAAAAGTTTAACATTAATTAATAATTTTATCAAACCTAAAACCTATCAAATTCAACCAAATTTAAATTAAAAAAGGAGTTTTTACGTGGCATTAATCAAAGAACAAAAACAAGAAATCATTAAACAAAATTCACGTTTTGCAAAAGACACAGGTTCATCTGAAGTTCAAATTGCTATTTTATCAGCAGAAATCAAACAATTAAGTGAACATTTAAAACAACACCCTCATGATTTTCACTCTAAAAGAGGTTTGTTTATGAAAAACAGCAAAAGACGTAATTTAGTAAAATATTTAGCAAACCAAAATTAATAATTCAAATATCACAGCTTTTGTGGTATTTTTTTATTTTTATTTTTATTTTCCTTGCATTTAATTTACTCAAAACAACCCCACCCCCCAAAAATTACTTACACACACACGCAACTAAACGCATAACAAAGTTAAAAAGGAGACAACAAGGAACAATATGAAAGGTTTATTAGTTTTATATGACGGATTTGAGGATTGTGAGGCTTTAGTCACAAGAGCTTTATTAAATCGCGTAGACCTTCCTTTAACAACTGCAACTCTAAATCCCCAATTAGAAGTTATGTCTTCTAGCGGGCTTTGTGTAAAAGCAGATGCCAATTTAGCTATTATTAATCCTTTAGAATACGATTTTTTAGTTATTCCTGGAGGACCTTACGTAGCGCAAATTATTGAAAAAGAAACTTTTTTATTAAAATTAATTCAAAAATTTGTTGATGCTAATAAAGTTATTGGAGCTATTTGTGCCGCTCCCATGTTTCTAGGCAAACTAGATTTATTAAAAAATCACCCTTTTACTTGCTTTCCTTCTTGTAATCATTTTATTGAAGGCACTTATTTGCCAAACCAAAAAGCTGTTATTAGTGATAAATTTGTAACTTCGCGTTCTCCTATAACCGTCTTTGACTTTGTTTTTGCTTTAGTAGAAGTGCTGAAAGGCAAAGCTTTTGCTTTTGCTTTTAAAAATTCCCTTAATGTTTAGTAAATTTGGGACTTTTTATTTGTATATAAAAAATATCAAAATTATCTGATAACCATCCAACCATTATCCTCTTTTTTCATTTTTTTTACACAATTTATGCATTCTTTTTTAAAAAAAGTTGACAAAATGATTTTTTACTTGACTTAATGACATTATTTTAGTAAAATATTAAGAGAATGTTGAAAATAAAAAATTACTATTTCATAATAATTAAGACTATTTCATATCTAAATTACAAAAGATTTCATAACTCTTTTGTTTTTGTCGCTTTCAAACAAAACACAAATACACACATAAAATTAATCACTATTTTTTCATTAATAATAAGGAGAAAATTCCATGACAGAACAATTGCAACCAAAAAACAATCAAAAAACTTTAATGGCTAATAAAACAACAGTAAAACCTAAATGGCATCTAGTAGATGCTAAGGGAAAAACCCTAGGCAGATTAGCTACCAAAGTGGCTTCCATTTTAAAAGGAAAACACAAAACACATTACACGCCACACATAGACAATGGCGATTATGTTATTGTTGTAAATGCTGCCTATATTCATTTAACTGGCAAAAAGTGGCAACAAAAAACTTACTACAAACATTCAGGTTATCCAGGTGGTTTAACTAAAGTTGTAGCTTCAGAAATGATGCTTAAATTTCCTACAAGAATGGTTGAAAAAGCAATTTTAGGAATGGTTCCTCATACTAAATTAGGTTCACAAATTGGTAAAAAATTATTTGTTTATGCTGAACAAACCCACAATCACCAAGCGCAACAACCAGAAAGTTTAGAGGTTTAATTAGATGAAAAAAGTAAATTATTTTGGTACTGGTCGTCGTAAAAGTGCTGTGGCAAGAGTTATTTTAACTAATGGTACTGGCAAAATTACAATCAATACTAGAGATTTTGAAAAATATTTACCATTACCTGCAACACGCCTAGAAATGATTCAGCCTTTAGAATTAACTGAAAAAAGAGAAGCTTTTGATGTAAGTGTGAATGTAAACGGCGGAGGGCTTTCAGCTCAAGCAGGCGCTATTCGTTTAGGAATTGCACGCGCTTTAATTGAAAGTGTCCCCGAATTAAGAGCCATTTTAAAAAAAGCTGGTTTATTAACTCGCGATGCTCGTTGTGTTGAACGCAAAAAATACGGTTTAAAAAAAGCTCGTCGAGCACCACAATTTTCCAAACGTTAATCCAAAAAAGAACTTTGTCAAAAAGTTCCTTTTTTTTAAATTTTCCACCAACACCTCCTCTATCGATTTTAAATTAAAAGGAAAACCCTTACTGTAACTATGAAAAAAATTAAAGTTCGTTATGCTCCAAGCCCTACTGGTTTTTTGCATATAGGAAATGCCCGCACTGCTTTATTCAATTATTTGTTTGCCAAACACAATCAAGGAGAGTTTATCATCCGCATCGAAGACACCGATTTTTCACGCAATGTTGAAGGCGGCGAGGCTTCTCAATTAAAAAATTTACGTTGGTTAGGAATTGATTGGAGCGAAGGGCCCGATATCCAAGGACCTTTTGGACCTTATCGCCAATCAGAAAGACTTGCCATTTACCAAAAATACGCCCAAAAACTACTTGATCAAGATCTCGCTTACAAAGAATTTGAAGAAGGACACACCACTTTTGCCATAAGATTTCGCGTTCCTACCAATCAAACTTTTGCCTTTGATGATTTAATTAGGGGCAAACTTACTTTTCAAAGTCAAGAAATCGAAGACTTTATTATCCTCAAATCAAACGGCTATCCTTCTTATAATTTTGCAGTTGTCATTGATGATAACTTAATGCAGATTTCTCATATTTTTCGAGGAGAAGAACATATCACTAACACTCCTAAACAAATTATGATTTATCAAGCTTTCCAATGGCATCTTCCTCAATTTGCTCACATGACTTTAATTCTTAACGACAACAAAAAAAAATTAAGCAAAAGAGATGCTAATATTATGCAATTTATTGAACAATATGAAAAATTAGGATACTTGCCACAAGCATTATTTAATTTCTTATCTTTGTTAGGATTTAGTCCTTTAAGCCAAACCGAAATATTAAGTCCCCAAGAATTAATTAATTTATTTGATGTGGCACGCCTCAACAAAGCTCCTGCTATGTTTGATAAAACTAAACTAGATTATTTGAATAATCAACATTTAAGAAAGTTGCTTCCAGAAGTAATTGCATCATTTATTTTGCAAAAAAAATATTTAGCTCTTACAACCGCTCCTACAAATGACAAAGAGTGGATGACTAAATTTGTGGCTTTGTTTCAAGATAGAATGAATTATATGCAACAAATCACAGATTTTTATCAACTTTTTTTTCAATCCACACCTTTTTTATCGCAAGAAGCTACACATTTTTTACAAACTAATCCCCAAACAACCCTTATTTTAAAAACTTTTTATAATGTTTTTGATGTTATTGTATTTGAAAAAGATGTTATTGCTAATTCCATTAAACAAGTTACTAACCAAAATGATTTTGCTAAAAAAACACTTTTTATGGCTTTGCGTATCGGAACTACTTGCAAAATGCATGGTCCCAGTATCGCCCTTTTATTAGAATTGTTAGGAAAAAAACAAGTACTTAAAAATCTATCTTATGTTTTAGAACAAGCCCAAAAATTTTAATTAATTCCATTTGAAAAATAATATTTATATATTTCATATTTAATTTAATTTACTTATCATTTTATTTTATATAATTCATCCCATCGCAATTTAACCCTTATTTTTTTCTTTTATTTGCCACCCTCATTTTTCTTTATGCCATTTTCCAAACAAAAAGGATTTCTTTAATGCTAAAAATTTATAACTCTTTAACTCGCAAAAAAGAATTTTTTAACCCTGCCCATCCGCCCCAAATTAACATGTATGTTTGTGGACCTACTGTCTATAATCACCTGCATTTAGGAAACACCAGACCGTTAATTTTTTTTGATACAGTGAAAAGATATTTAGAAATGCTTAATTTTAGGGTATATTATGTAGTAAATATTACTGATATTGATGATAAAATTATTGAAAATGCCCTTAAAAACCAAGTTTTGGAACAAGATTTAGCCAATAAATATATTAAATCTTTCAACAATCTCCTCAAAACTCTAAACATTCAAACCATTAATTTTAAACCTCAAGCTACTCAATATATCAATTCTATGATTGTCTACATCCAAACTCTTTTAGACCAAGGATTTGCTTATTTTACCGATCAAGGAATATATTTTCGTGTATCTAAAATTGATGATTATGGTAAACTCAAAAAACAAGATTTATCCCAACTTAAACAAAATGCACGTAAACAATTAGACCCCCAAAAAGAATTTCCAGGAGATTTTATTTTATGGAAAAAAACTTCGCAAGGTATTACATACCCAAGTCCTTGGTTTGCAGGGCGTCCTGGTTGGCATACTGAATGTGCAACTATGATCGAGCAACTTTTTAAATTGCCTTTGGATATTCATGGAGGAGGTACAGATTTAAAATTTCCTCATCATGAAAATGAAATTGCCCAAACACACTCCCATAGCCACCAAAAACTAGCTAATTTTTTTATGCATGTAGAAAGATTAGATTATCAAAATCAAAAAATGTCTAAATCTTTAGGAAATATTATTTGGTGTAAAGATTTATTAAAACAATACAATCCTTGCATAATAAAGCTTTTAATTTTGAGTACTCATTACCGCAAGCCAATCAATTTTAGTTATGATTTGATGGAACAAGCCCAACAAAAATACCAAAAAATAACTGATTTTTTAACTAAAAATAATTTTTATTTAAAAGTTAATCAATTTTCTTGCCAAACCTTAGACCAAGATATAATGCAGTTATTTCATCAATTAATGCAAGATGATTTGGCTACTCATAAAGTAATTGATTTAATGGAACAAACAATTAAACAAACCCATCAAACCCAAATTTTGGATAAGTTATCCCAATTTCAAAACTCTTTATTATTAATTTTAAATATTTTAGGAATTGCAATTCCATTTAACAAACCAACAAAAATAGACTTACAAACATATTTTTTGTGGCAAGATGCAAGAAAATGTAGAGATTTTGCCCAAGCAGATATTTTAAGAAAGCAATTATTAGATAAAGGCTTTATTTAAAAACTTTGAAACGCTCCAATAATTTGCCTCCACATTTTAATTATTTTTTTTACCTTTTTTTATTTTTCAATATTATTTATTGCAATTCACAAACATTACAATAATTTTATTTATTTAGAAAAAGACCTCTTAATTGAGGTTTTTAATATATTATCAGTATCAGAGGGAATCGTGCTAAAAGTTTATTATAATCAAAACATCCTAAATGTTCCTTTAAACACTAGTTTAGAGACTTTAAAAAATCAATTAAACCTTAAAAATGTTTATGCTGCTAAAGTAAACAATAAATTAAAAGAACTTACCTTTAAATTGCATGCCCCCATCAATCAAATTACTTTTTTAGGCGCTTGGAACGCTGCGGCTGTAAATATTTATGAAGCTAGTTTAAGATATTTAGTTGCTATGGCATCTTACAAACTTTTTGAAAATATTTCATTACATTTTACTTATTATAGTTATTCTAGTATTTTGGTATCTTTTCCCAAAGAAATTACCTTTTTGCCAGAAATGTTTCAAAAAATTAAAGAAGAAATGCATTTGTTAGTATCGCAAAAATTAGATATTACCAAAAAGAAATTTCCCCTTGCAAAAGCCTTGCAAATTTATCAATCTTTGGGATTTGGGGATAAAATTAGTCTCCTCAAACAAAAAGCTCCTTCCTTTGCTACCCTTTATTTTTGCCAAAACTATTGTAATTATATGTATCAAGGTTTAGTTCCTAACACTAGTTATTTAGATAAATATCATTTATTTTATCATCAAAATGGGTTTGTTATGCAATTTATAACTCCTTTTAGTGATGAAAAAATTCCTCCTTTTCAACAAGAACCTCTATTTGAACAAATGCTTACTCAAAGTTTGGCTTTTAAAAAAACTATTCAAATGCAAAATGTTTCCCAAATTAATCAATTTGCCAAAACTGCTCAAAGTCAATTTAATTTAATTAATCTTGCAGAAATTAATCATCAAAATCAGTTGCAACAATTAAGTGCTAAAATTGCTAAACGTGCCTCCAATCTTAAAATTATTAATATTTCGGGTCCTTCTTCTAGTGGAAAAACTACATTTGCTAAAAGATTACAATTACAATTACAAGCGTTTGGAATTTGTACTTTTATTATTGCTATGGATAATTATTATTTGCCTTTGAAAGATATTCCCAAAGAAAAAGATGGCATCTCCTTTGATTTTGAAAGTATTGATGCCTTAAATATTCCTTTATTTAATCAAAATATCTATGATTTGCTGACTTGCAAAAAGACTACTATTCCCCAATTTGATTTTGTTACTCGTAGTCATACCCAAAAAGATATTCAAACCCATAATCATATTATTTTGGTAGAAGGAATACATGCCATAAACCCTAAACTTACTCCTTTTATTCCAAGATTACAAAAATTTCAAATCTATATTGCCCCACAACATCAATTATCACTAGATTTCCACAATCCTTTACATTTAACCGATGTGAGGTTTTTAAGAAGAGCTATAAGAGATTATATTTCTAGGAATACTACTATTTTAAGGACTTTTGAGTTTTGGGATTCTGTGCGAAAAGGGGAGTTTAGATGGATTTATCCTAATCAACAAGAAGCTGATTTTGTTTTCAATTCTGAATTAATTTATGAATTTAATGTTTTGAAACCATATTTAATTCCTTTGTTATTGCAAATTCCTGAAACAAGTAAGTATTTTGATAAAGCTCAGTATTTTTTAAATTTGTTAAGTTTTTTTAAATCTTTTGATTCTAATTTAGTGTTTCATGAGTCTTTGTTAAAAGAATTTATTGGTGGGAGTCCTTTTTATTTTTAGATTATTTTATAATTAAATATTTTTTTATATGGAAAGATTAACTTTTGCAAAAGTTAATCTTTTTTGTTGAAAAAGATATATTATATAAATGAGGATGTATAAATTATAATTGCAGTATTTAAGGCAAAAACTTATCAATATGCAGTTGTATCACAAAAATAGTTATATTCATGTTATAATTAAGCTGTAAAAAGTTATTATATTTTAATATTTAAGTGTATAAAGATATTTAAATATAATTTATTCAAAAATATTCATACACAAAATATTGATGTGAGGAACTTTATGTATCAAAAAAAAAAATTTTAATTAGATTTGGAGAATTATTTTTAAAAGGAAAAAATAAAAAAGCTTTCATTAATACATTAAGACAATTATTACAAAATAAAATTAAAGACCTTTGCAACGTTCAAATGTATTTTAAACACGATTATGCTTATCTAGAATATATTTATGATGCAAGTTTAGAAAAAGAAATTCTTAAAAGATTATCTTATGTATCAGGGATTTCTTCTTTTGTTGTAGTAAGTCAAGCAAGTAGACAATTAGATGATATTGTTCAAAAAGCTTGTTTATTGTTGCAAGAAAAAATTACAAAAAATACTTCTTTTAAAATAGAAACCACTAGAAAAGATAAAAGTTTTGCTTTAAAAAGTTTGGAACTTACCCAACAAATTGCTCCTTTAATTTTAAAGCAGTTTGAAGGTAAATTAATAGTTGATGTTAAAAATCCTCAAGTTATTTTACATGTTAGTATTAGAAAAGAAAAAACTTATCTTTATTTAAAAAGTGATGAAACTCAAGCTTTAGGAGGGTTTCCTGTTTCTTCTGTTAGTAGAGGAACTGTTTTGATGAGTGGTGGTATTGATTCTCCTGTAGCTGCTTATTTGGCGATGAAAAAAGGTATTACAGTAGAGTTATTACATTTTGAATCAAGCCCTTTAACTCCTTTAGAATCAATCCAAAAAGTAATTGATTTAGCTAAAGTTTTGAGTCGTTATGCTTTTGGTAATCAAATTAAATTGCATTTAGTGCCTTTTAGATATTTGCAAGAAACAATTACTAAAACAGTTCTAGATTCTTATATCATTAATGTTATGCGTCGGATGATGTATCGTTTAGCTTCTCAATTTGCTTTTCAAAAAAATCATTTATGTTTAATTAATGGTGAATCAGTAGGACAAGTAGCAAGTCAAACTTTGGAAAGTATGCAGACAACTACTCAAGTAACGAGTATGACTATTTTAAGACCTTTAGTTACTATGGATAAAAATGAAATAATTAAAATAGCTAAACAAATTGATACTTTTGATATTTCTATTCGTGCTTTTCATGATTGTTGTACTCTTTATTTGCCTCAAAATCCCACCACTAAACCAACTATTCTAAAAGCTAAAAGAGAAGAGCAAAAAATAGATTATTTCCCCTTATTAAATGATGCTTTTCAAAATACAATTACTCTAAATATAGACCAACATTTGCAATTTAATATCTGTGATTATGGTTTTTTTGATGTAAAAGAATCAATTAAGCATTTTTGCGAACAAAATCCAGAGCAAACAATTGTAAGTCAATATTAAAATACAAAAGATAAAAAACAATTCAATAAAAAACAATTCAATAAAATAATATTTAAAAAGATCGTAAAATGCAAATTAATTTTATATTTTTATGCTTTACTAATTTCATTCAAAGGAACATTTATGATTACATCGAAACAAAATCCTACTTTTAAAAAATTAAAAAAATTACAATTAAAAAAATATCGCGATTTATATCAACAATTTTTAGTATATGGTGATCATCTCATTGAACAAGCACAAAAAAACAACGCTGTTGTTACCATTTTTACTTCTAATGAGGAAAAACCAGGGACTTTTATTGCGCCTTCTTTGATGAAAGAATTATCTCAAACTAAAACTGTCTTTGAGCAAATGGCTCTTTGCAAACCTACCTCAGAGAATAATTTATTGTCTGATAAAATTTTAGTTTTGGATGATATTCAAGACCCTGCTAATTTAGGAGCTTTAATGCGTTCTGCTAGTGCTTTTGGGTTTAATCAAGTTTTTGCCAGTTTTCATAGCGCTGATTTTTATCATGAAAAAACTATTAGATCAAGCCAAGGTGCCTTATTTTCGCTTTTCTTAAAAAAAGGCAACACCAAATCCTTTTTAGAAGAAATTAAAGAAAAAAACTATTCTATTTTTAGTGCTTTTCCCCAAAAAGCCAATATTACTATGGAAGATGCTAAAAAATATCCTAAAAAAGTATTAGTTTTAGGAAACGAAGGACAAGGGATTTCTTTGGAAACAGAAGCCCTTTCTGATTATTTTGTAAATATTTGCACTCAAAATGTCGAAAGCCTAAATGTTGCAGTTGCAGGAAGTATTTTAATGTATCTTTTGTAATTACCAAAGATAAAAATTTATTGAAAAAAAATAAAACAATAAAATATCATAAAACAAATTATAAAATAAATAAAATAATAAAGAGGTTTAAAAATGAATATATTACATGATATTAATCCTGAAAGAATTACCAAAGAAGAGTTTATAGTAGTTATTGAAATTTCTCAAGGAAGTAAAAAAAAATATGAGATTGACAAAGAAACAGGTCTTTTGTTGCTTGATCGTTTTTTGACAACTGCTTTTCGATATCCGATTAATTATGGATTTGTTCCTTTAACTCATTGTGAAGACAATGATCCTTTAGATGTTTTGGTGTTATCTCAAGAAATCCTAGATCCTATGACTTTGGTAAAATGTCGTCCTTTGGGAGTAATTAAAATGATTGATAATGATGAATTAGATGAAAAAGTAATTGCAGTTCCTGTTTTTGATAAGTATTTTTCTCATTTACAAGATTTAAAAGATATGCCTTTGCCAATGATTGCAGAAATTAAGCATTTTTTTGAAAATTACAAAGCTTTGGAAAAGAAAAAAGTAGTTATTGAAGCTATACAAGATAAACAAGCAGCATTTAGTGCTATTGAAACAAGTCTTTTAACTTATCAAAAAGTTATTAAAACTTCTTTAAAGAAAGAAAAAAAGCAATAAAAACCTTCTTATATTTTTGCAAATAAAGTTTATTTGTGTTTTGCCTCCATATCATTTTTCAGTTTTAATAAGGCTCAATTGTAATTAAATTATTTGATTAATATTTGATTAAAATGTTTGAAAAGAAAAGATTTGACAATAATATTGGTGATAAATATACTGTACAACAAACTTATTTTTAAAAAAACTTACTAACTCAATTTTGATTATTGCATTTATTTCATTTTGCAAAGGAAAAGTTTCAATTATGAAAACAATTATCACTAATAAAAAAGCATTTTATGATTATTCTTTAGAAAAGAAAAAATATCAAGCAGGAATCAAATTATTAGGAAGCGAAGTAAAATCAATTAGAATAGGAAAAATTAATTTATTAAACTCCTATATTCATATCAAAAATGAAGAAGCTTTTATAGTGAATATGACTATTTTAAAATATCCTTTTAGTTGTTGTTTGGCATATGATGAAAATAGAACTAAAAAGCTTTTGTTGCAAAAACATGAAATTATCCAAATTCAAAACAAAATTAAAACTGAAAAATTGTCTGTTATTCCTTTAAAAGTTTATTTTAATAAAAATTTAGTTAAATTAGAAATTGCCTTAGCTAAAGGTAAGAAACAACACGATAAAAGAAATGCTTTAAAAGACTTTGATGCTAAATTGCGTATTCAAAAAACATTAAAAAAATTTAATCAAAAACAATAAACCTTAACCCTTGTATTTTTTAATGAATAAAAAACCAATTTTAAAAATCCCCAACTTAAATTGCTTAATATTTTGTATTTTTTTGTAGTTTAACAATAATTTATAACAATTAAATTTTTGCGATAATAATGATACAAAATAATCAATTATTTTGTATTTTTTGCTTTTATGCAGATATCAAATTAGACAATAATTAAGGACACATGAATGAAAATTTCTAAAACTCGTTTTATTAAGTTTTTAAAAGTTTTAAAATATTTGAATTTTAAGTTTTTGTATCAAAATAAATCTCAGTTTCTTTTGGATTTTTCCAATGAACTCAAAGATTTAATTAATGAAGAAACTTATGCTAAAAAACTTGCTTTTTTACAAGAAAATCTAAGCGAGCAAGACGAATATCAAACTGTTTTAAACCAAAAACATTTAAACATTATGCAACCTTATTACAAACAATTAGAGCTTTTGGTAGGTTCTTATTTGGAAAAACATTTTCCAGGAGAAGTTATTTTTTCTTTGGAAACTTATCAACAAAAAAAGTTTCAAATGAATAAACAAGGATATCAATTTTATTGTTTTTTAGATGGATATCAAGAAGACAAAACTACTATTCGTATTTTTGAAACTAAAACTACTACTAGCAAAAAATTCTTAAAATTGCAATTTGTAAACGATAACAAAGAAAAAATGCCTTTTTTCCATTATACAAGTCCTAACACCTTATCACCTTTTTGCAAGGGCTCCAATCAAGACAACCCATCTTATCAAAAAAAAATGCAAACTTTTTTTAATCCCAAATCACAAGAAGGAAAATACATCTATGATTTAACTTATCAAAGATGGGTAATTGAAAACAATTTAACTGAGGCACAAAAAAAGAAAAAAATAGAGTATTATTTGGTAGTTCTTAATTCGGATTATGTTTATGATTGCAAAAGTTGTAATGCGGCTTTGGATCCTAACTTGCTTACTTTTATTGATTTGACTTTGATTACACAACAAGGAACTCAAATATTAGAAAATGATGCCAATCTTTTAATTTCTTATTTGTCTTCAAAAACTAACAAGCCAAACGGCACTTCTGCTTATTATTTGTTGCCTGAAAAAATACTTCATTTTTATGAAAACATCCCTTCCAAAGACAGTATTTTTACTTATTTTTATAATCATTTAGGTTTTTTTGACTCCCAAAACAAACAAAAACACGAAACACAACAGTTAATTTTGCAACAATATTATCATGTTTCTGACATTCCTTTTGCTTGGTTGAATCGTTTTGATAACAAAGTGCAACAAAAAGTTACCCAAAAAAAGCTTCCTTATTATTGTTTTGATAAGATTAAAGCAGGGTTGCAAATTCTAAAATACCCTCTTTATTATTTAGATTTTGAGGCTTTTCCGTGTCCCTTTCCTAGATTTAAAGGCGAAAAACCCTATACCCAATCCTTATTTCAATTTTCACTTCACATCGAAAAAGCCCCTGGTTTGTGCAACAAAGATAAAAATCACGTTTCTTTTTTGGCACCCGATCACGCCGATTACAGAAAAACCCTATTAGAAAAACTAACCAATGCCATTTTAGATGATGGAGGCTCCATTATTGTTTATCATAAAGCTTTTGAAAAAACACGACTTCAAGAATTATCTTTGCTTTTTCCTGAATATTCCTTGCAAATCCAAAACATTATTACGCGTATTTTCGACCTTAAAGACCTTCTAAAAGGCAGCAAAACTTTTTATCAAAACCTAGGATTTGATTCTGAACAAGCCGCAGGCATTAATTTTTATCATCCCCATTTGCAAGGTTCTTTTTCTATCAAAAAAATTACTCCTTTATTTTGCAATTTGAATTATAAAAATTTAGTTATTCAAAATGGTATTGAGGCTTTTTTAACTTACATTCAACTGCCTAAAATGTCTCCTTTGCAATTTCAAGCGCAATTTCAAGCCTTAGAACAATATTGCAAACAAGATACTTGGGTAATGGTAGAAATTTTGAAAGGACTTATCAGCCAAACCCAAAAACCTAATTTCTTATATTTAACTCCTAAAGATATTGTCCAATAGTCAAATTTATTATTTTTTTATCTCCTTTTTACTCACAAAATTCCTTAAGGATGCATAAAAAATTGTTATTTGCCTTGGGAAATGATATAATTATATTATGAGTTATTTTTTTTCATCAAAAGATAAAAATGGTGCTTGTAACAAATCACTGTTTTTTTTATTTTGTATCTGGTTTTAGTTGGTTGCGTTTGTTAATGTTAAATTCGCCCACATCTAACAAGATATATTTACTAGGAGGTATCGTTTGATTAGTAAGAATTTTTTTAAACTTTTAGATAAAATCGCTCAAGAAAGAGATTTAGATAAAGACCAAGTTATTGATGCTTTTGCTAAAGGATTGATTTCTGGTTGCAAAAAAAATCATAAAGTTAAAAGCTGTAAAATCCAGTTAAAAGAAGACAAAAGCGAAATTATTTTATATAAACAATTTTTGGTTGCCGACGAAGCTACTATGAGCACTATTAATTTAAAAGAGTCAACTCCCATTACTCTTGAAGAAGCCCAACAAATTAAGCCTCATGCCAAAATAGGTCAAGTAATTGATATTAAAGTTGATCCTAAAGATTTTAATCTATACGCTGTCAAAGAACTTAAAAATCAATTCAACGAAGAGCTTACCAAAAAGAAAAGAGAAAACATTTATAATTTTTTCAAACAACAAGAAGGCAAATTAATTAGCGCTAAAATTATTTCGGAAAACGATAAATTTTATAATTTGGAATTAGAAAAAGAAATTACTACCTTGCTGCCTAAAAAAGAAATTGCTTCCAATAATGAAATGCAAGTAGGCGAAAGAATTCAAGTTTTTTTGTCAGAAGTAAGAAAAACTACTAAATGGCCTAAGATTTTTGTCAGTTGTAATCATGTGGGACTTGTAGTTAAAGTGTTAGAAGAAAATATTCCTGAAATCCAAGAAGGCATCGTTAAAATTGCAGGGATTGCCCGCATTTCTGGCGAACGTACCAAAATTGGTTTATTGTCCTGCGACGCTCAAGTAGATGCCATTGGCTCTTGTATTGGCGAAAGAAGTAACCGTATTAAAAATATTATCAAAATACTTAAAGACGAAAAAGTTGATTTATTTGTTTGGAGCGACGATCCCCAAGAACTTATTTCAAATGCCCTCAAACCTGCTTCATGCATTCAAGTTGTCATCAAAGACGACATTAACAAATACGCTCTTGCAATTGTTCCTGACGACCAATTTTCTTTAGCGATTGGTAAATTAGGTAAAAATGTTAAATTAGCAGTGGAAGTAACTAAGTGGAATATTGATATCAAAACCTTAGATCAAGCCCAAACAGAAGGATTAATTTAATTGTAATGACTGTTTTGCGAACTTGTATAGTTTCTAAAAAAATTCAAGATATCAAAAAAATGATTAGAATAAATAGCACTAAACAAGGAAAAGTAGCTATTGATTTTAATTTAGCACTTCAAGGAAGAGGAGCATATCTAACTTTAAAACTTGAATATGTTATTTTGTCGCAAAAAAAGAAACTTTTAGATAAAAAACTCAAAACCAAAGTTCCTGAAGAAATATATCAAACTCTTTTAAAATTGATTGCTTTACAAACTTAGCAAACATTTTTATATTTTATTTATGCATTTTTCCATCTTTGAAATATTTTTTGTTCACTTCACACTTCATATTTTTTATTTTGTGCCCAATTTATTTTTTATGTTGCAATCTTTTATTTTCATGCATTAAAAATTATTAAAATTAAAGGAGGGATGTAAATGACCCTTAACAAAAAAACAAATAATGAAAATTCATCCAATACTACCCCTAAATTATCCAAGAAAACGGATTTGAGAAACGATTTTGCTAGTAAAAACTATGTTTTTAATCCCCAAGACAAAGTTTTTCAAATCGCTCAAGTTTTTGGTATTACCAGTGCTGTTTTAATTAAAAAATTATTACAATTAGGACTTAAAGCAGATGTTAATCAAACCTTAGAAAAAGATATTGTTGAACTTTTAGCCAAAGATTACAATATTCAAGTAAGCGAACCCCAAGAAAAACACACCCCACCACAACTTCAACCGCAAAAGCCTTCCCTCACTAAAACCAAAACCAACCAAAAACTTAATTTTCAAAAAAAACCGCCCATTGTAACTATTATGGGACACGTTGACCACGGCAAAACTACCCTATTAGATGCCATTCGAAAAACTCGTGTAGTTGATCAAGAATTTGGAGGCATTACCCAACACATAGGAGCTTATCAAGTTGAATACCAAGGCAATAAAATAACTTTTATTGATACTCCAGGACATGAAGCTTTTGATAAGATGAGGGCTAGAGGAGCTAAAATTACTGATATTTGTATTTTGGTAGTAGCAGTTGATGATTGTGTCAAACCACAAACCTTAGAAGCCTTGAAGCACGCCCAAAAAGCCCAAATTCCTATTATTGTTGCTTTAAATAAAATTGATAAACCCAATAATAACACACAACAAATTATGCAAGAATTATCTAGTTATGATTTGTTGCCTGAAGAATGGGGCGGCACTACTCCTTATATTGCTATTTCTGCTTTAAAAAGAGAAGGTTTGGAAAAAATATTAGAAATTATTCTTTTAGTTAGTGAAATCCAAAATTTACAAGCTAATCCCGATCAAAAAGCTCAAGGAACAGTTATTGAGGCAAGCCTTGATAAATCTTTAGGACTGGTGGCTACTTTTATTGTAAGTGATGGCAACCTCAAAGTAGGCGATATCGTCGTTGCTGGAGCTTCTTATGGAAAAATTCGTTCCATGGAAGATGAAAACAAAAAAAAACTAACCAAAGCCTTACCTTCGCAACCTGTGCGTGTTGCAGGATTAAAAGAAGTGCCTCAAGCAGGAGATATTTTTTACGCCGTTGCTAATGAAAAACAAGCACGCCAAATTGTAGCCGAAAAAAAATCCCAAACTAAAGAAACTTTAGCCAAAACCCCTTCACCTCTTAATTTAGAAGATATTTTACAAGACTTAGAAACCGAAAAAACGCAAGAACTAAATATCATTTTAAAAGCTGATACTCAAGGAAGTTTGGAAGCGCTTCAAGGTATGATTGCTAAAATTAAAGTATCTGATCTTAAAGTGCAACTTTTGCGCGCTGCTGTTGGCACCATTACAGAAACAGATATTGCTTTTGCCAAATCATCAGACAGTTTGTTAATAGGATTCAATATCAAACCTGCTTCTTCCACACTCAAATCTGCTCAAAGACAAGAAGTAAAAATTACTATTCATAATGTTATTTACCGCATTATTGAAGATATTGAACAAAAATTAAAATCTATGATTAAGCCTACTTTTGAAGAAGTGGTTACTGGTAAAGTAGAAGTAAGAAAAATTTTTAATATCAGTAAAGTTGGCAATATTGCTGGTTGTTATGTGACACAAGGTATTGTCAATAATAGCGATTTTGCCAAAGTAATGCGCAATGATGAAGTTTTATTTAAAGGTAAAATTGCATCCTTAAAACATCTCAAAGACAACATTAAATCTGCCAAACAAGGTTATGAGTGCGGCATTTTACTTGATGGTTTTAATGATTTTGAAATTAATGATATAATAGAAACATCTAAACTAAGCAAAGTAGAGGAATAAAAAATGGTAACAACAGCTGAAAGATTGTCTAGTCTAATTCAAAAAGAATTGGTATTAATTAATGATGTTATTCAAGACGAACAAATAGGATATATTAATTTAACCGATGTTAAAGTAACAAAAGACTTGTCTTTTGCTAATATTTATTACACTATTTTAAGCGATGATCCAACTGTTTTGAAATTAACAGAAGAAACTATTGAACAAAATAAAGTTGTTATTCGGTTAGAATTAGCTAAAAAAATTAAAAATTTTCGTAAAATACCTGATTTAGTTTTTAAATATGATAAATCTTTATCTTATGGACGCCGTATAGAAAATATTTTAAAAGATATTAATAAATAATTCTTTCTTTGTTATTTGTTTCAATAATTTATATAAGAGATGCTTTAATAAAGGCATCTTTTTTCTTTATTGGTGTTGGTATTTTGTTATCTTTGTTATTAAAAATAATTTGCGCACAAAATACAAAAATTAAAATCACTTTTCTTTGTGCAATTCCAAAAAATAATGTAATTAGTAAAATAATTCAAATATATAATTGCAAAAATAAATTTGTAAACGGCTTTTGTTTTGCTTTTTGTTTTTGCTTATCATAAATAATAAAATGAAATAATAAAACACAACAAAAAGAAAGGAAAAACGATGAAACTTATTGTAGGTTTGGGCAATCCAGGTACCAAATTTCTAAAAACTCGTCATAATGTTGGTTTTGCTGTTGTTGATTCTTTTTTAAGTCAAAATAAATATCAAATCTTGAAGGAAGACAAAACCGCCCACATTTATCAAATTAATTTTAACCACCACCAATCATTATTGATTAAACCACAAACGTATATGAATTTATCAGGTGAAGTGGTAAAAAAAATTATAAATAAATATCGCATTAAGATAGAAAATATTTTAGTTATTGTAGATGATATTTATTTGGATGAAGGCAAATTAAAGTTAAAAATGCAAGGTGGTCATGGAGGGCATAACGGATTAAGGAATATTATTGATCGTTTAGGCACTAAACAATTTAAAAGGTTAAAAATAGGAGTAAGTTTAGATTCTTGCATGCCTTTGGATCAATATCTTTTAACGCCTGTCAATGCAAGCAGTCAAAAAAATATTTTAAAAAACATTAATATTATTAATAAAATTATATTTAATTTTATCCAAGATGTGGATTTTAATATTTTAATGAATGGGTATAATTCTAAACTTTGATTTTGTATTACCCATTATTATTTATTTGAAAATAAATGATTTCTTAATTGAACAAATTTATAAAGGTATAAAAAAAGAGCAAATATGAAAATATTTGCTCTTTTTATTTATTTTATTTCTTCTTGTAAATCTATTTTTGTGATTTTGATTTGAGAAATTACTTTATCATTGTGTTTTAAGATTGTAAATTTAAAATTCTTGTAAATGATTTCGGTATTTTTGTCATTTGGTTTGGGGAATCTTCCCAATTGTCCTATTAAAAAACCACTTAAAGTATCATAATCTTCAGTGTTAAATTCTAATTTAATTGCTTCTGCGACCTCTTCTAAATCAGCAAATCCATTAACAATATATTCATTTTTGGCAACTTCTTTAATCATTAGATCTTCGTTGTCGTATTCATCCGAAATTTCACCTAAGATCTCTTCAATTAAATCCTCAAAAGTAATTATTCCAGCTGTGCCACCATATTCGTCAATTACTATTGCCATATGGGTTTTGGTTTTTTTCATTTCGCGGAAAAATTCATTAGTATTTTTTGTATCTGGGACCAAATAAGGTTTTCTAATGAATTTTTTCAAATCAAAAATTTTATTTGGGTTTGAGGACATTAAATAATTAAAAATATCTTTAACATGTAAAATGCCTATAATATTATCAATACTATTTTCATAAACTGGAAAACGTGTGTATTTTTCATTTTGGATAGTTTTAATTAATTCTTTTTTGGTAATTTCAACATCAATTGCAACTACTTCGGTGCGGTGGCGCATTACTTCAGAAATGTTTGTGTGATCAAATTCAAAAATATTTTGAATCATTTTATTTTCATCTTTGTCAATGATGCCTTTTTGATAACTTGAAGTTAACATTAAGCGTAGTTCGTCTTCTGAGACTTGTATGCTATTTTTGTTAGGATTTAGTCCGAAAACAATAAGAAAAAGATTACTTACTTGAGTCAAAATCCAAACCAAAGGCGTAATTAACCAAGCAATTAAGGAAATAGAACCAGAAAAAAGATAAGCAATTTTGGAAGGTGCATGCATTGCTATGCGTTTAGGAATTAATTCTCCAAAAATAATAGAAAGGGTAATAATTAAAGCCTCAATTCCGATGTTATGTAATGAAAAATGCCCTTCTGTTTCTCTTAGCCAACAAGATGTTACAATATTTCCTTGAAAAAAAGTAATGATGTGAATCATAATTTGAATTACTGATAAAAAAGTGGTTGGTTTGGCTTTGATTTTTTTGACTCTTAGAGCATTTTTATTGCCCTTTTTGATATCTAATTCAATTTTGCTTTCGTTAGTAGAAATAAAAGATATTTCGCAAGCTGCAAAAAAAGCATTTAATGCGATTAAAATAATCAATATGACTATCGGATTCATAAGAAAAAATAACTTTTGGCATTAATGCACATTTTTTTATTTGCTAAATTTGATTTTTTACCCACAAATGTCTTTTTTTCAAAGATCTTTATTGTGCTAAATTTTATACTATCACTATCGTCCATATTTTTTTGAAACAACACCTCGCTTTTAATTTATATTTTTAATAACTAACTAATCTCATTTTAACATAAATAATAAAAAATGTCAATTTATAAAGTAAAATAATTGCTGGTTTTTCATTGGTTTTTGATCGCTTTTTATGGTACATATTTTTTTGTTAATGGAAAATAAAAGCAATAAAAAAGAATAGTAATTTTATTTGGGTGTTTCTTTTGGTTTTGTGATTTTTTTGTGATTTGTGGTAATTGAAAAAATTGATGACTATTTTCAAAAACTTCTGTTTGCTATTATTGTTGCCTTTTGGTTTGGCGTTTCTTTTTTGCCTCCATGCAATTTTAATTTATCTTTGGATTTTATAATTTGTTCACAATAAATTAGCAAACCTATCAAAAATAATTAAAGCATCTTGGTGAATGTTGTTTTCCAAAATAAAATCTAGATCCAAAGGCCAAATGCTATATTTTAGTGTCAATAAACAGCGATAACGGTTATTTTTTTTAGGAATAAGTGATAAAACAGGACCTAAAACAGTTATTTTGTGTGAAAAGCGATTGGACAATGCTGCTTTGATGCGATAAGCAATATCAAAAGTTTTTTTAAAATCTTTATGAGAGATTAAAATTTGGCTCAGGTATCCAAATGGAGGGTTTTGTGACATTTTTCTTTCTTCTAAAAGTTGTCTCAAAAACTCCTTTTCTTCATATTTGACTGCCGCATTAATTGCAAAATGGTCTATATTATAGCTTTGCACAATTACTTTGCCTTGTTCTTTTCTGCCACAACGTCCTGCTGCTTGAATGAGTAATTGAAAGGTTTTTTCTGAGCCTTTAAAACTAGGAATTTTAAGTAAAGAATCTGCCATTAAAATACCTACTAAAGTAACTTTGTGAAAGTCAAGTCCTTTGGCAATCATTTGAGTTCCTAACAAAATATCTGCTTTTTCTTGATTAAAATCGTTCCATAATTTTTCGTATTGACTAATTTTTGTGATAGTATCTGAATCAAATTTGATAAGTCTTGCTTGCAAAAATTCTTTTTGGAGATAAGCTTCGATGTATTCGATACCAACGCCTACTTCTTTTATTTGTTCTTTGGAGCAGCGCATGCATTTTGGTGTAAATTGCTCTTTATAGTTGCAATGACTACATTTTAATAGTTCTTGTTTTTGATAAAAAGTAAGGCTATTGTTGCATTTATGGCATTTGGGGACAAAGCCGCAAAAACGACATAAAACAAATGGTGCAAAACCTTTAGTGTTGATAAATAAAATGGCTTGTTGTTGTTTGGCTAGAACTTCCCTTAATGCATGTTTTAGGGTTTGGGAAAAAGGTTCTAAATTGCCTTTTTTTAATTCTTCTTTCATGTCTACAAGTTCGATGGGAGGTAAAGCATCAATTAAAGCTCTTTTGGTAAGGCTTAAAAGTTGATAATTTTGTTGTAAAACTTGATAATGACTTTCCAAAGAAGGAGTAGCGCTTCCTAAAATTAAAGGAATTTTGTGGTATTTAGCCCTTATTTGTGCCAAGGTTCTTGCATCATAAGTGGCGCGCTCTTTTTCTATTAAAGCCTCGTCGTGTTCTTCGTCAATGATGACAATTCCTAAATTATTTAAAGGAGCAAAAATAGCACTACGAGTGCCTAAAACAATGCAGGCTTGTTGTTCTTTGATTTTTAAAAATTGGTCTAAATGTTCTTTGGGGCTTAAATAACTGTTTAAAATAGCTATATTTTTGTTTGTGAATTTGGCTTGGAGGCGTTGCATTAAAGGAGCTATTAACATTACTTCAGGTACCAATAATAAAACTTGTTTATTTTGATTGAGAACTTTGGTAATTAAATGGAGATAAATTTCAGTTTTGCCTGAGCCTGTTTTTCCGTGTAAAAGATAAGTTTTGTGGTAGTTAAGATTTATTTTTTGTGCTATTTGTTGTTGTTCTTCATTCAAAATTATTTTTTTGTCTTCTGCAAGTAAATCAAAGTTGTGATTTAGAACTATACTTATTTTTTGTTCTGTTTGTAAAAGAATCTTTTTGCGGATTAAGGATTGAATAATGCTGTTTGAAGTCAATTCTAAGGCTTTTTTTCTTGTGATTTCTTGAGTTTTTATTTTTGGTTTGCTATGTTTGATTTCATTTGAGCTTGTTTTATCTAAAATTTTTAAAGGTTTTAAAGGTTTTAATTGTTTTAATTCTTTTAATTTTGCAATAAAATCTTTTTGCTTGGGTGTTAATTTTATATCTTTTTTTTCACTTAATTGCGGATTAAGGTGGTAAATGCATATTTTTTTTTCATTGTTTTTTTCTTTGAGTTGTAAAATATCTTTGATTATGACAATTTTTTTCTTAGATAGTTTTGTAAAATGTTCTAATAGTTTTTCTTGGGATTTGTTTTTGGGATTTAAAAAAAGTTCCTTTTTGTTTGCGAAAAAACCTTTGAGATTTTCAGGAAATAACTCCTTATTTATAATTTTAATTTCTTTTAAAAAAGATTTTACAAATTCTTTGGGGAAAATAGTTTCATAAACTAAGGCTTTAATAATGAAAGGAGTTTTTAACATTTCTTGGGATAATAAAAAAAATTCTTGATCAAAATAAGGAGTTTCATCTAAAATAGTTATTATTTCTTTTAAGTTCTTATTGAACTTGCTATTTTCTTTTAAATTGATAATATAGCCTAAGCGTTGCGAATTAGTATTACCAAAAGGAACTACAACTCTCATTGTTTTTTTGATTATCTTTTCAAAATGGGGTGGTACCAAATAATCAAAAGGTTTGTTAATTCCTTGATATGTATTTTTTATATCTATAATTACTTCAGCTATCAATTTTTTATCCTTGCTTTCTTTATTGATTTAGTTTTTGAGAGTTTGATACTTCAATTATAACAAAATTATAAATCATTTGGGATTAATAAAAAAAGAGACTTTAAAAAGCCTCTTTGGGATTTGTTTGATTGTAATTAATGTGTGTAAACGATTTTAATTTATTTTTTTACAGTAGCTAATTTATTTTTGTTAGGTTTATTACCTACTTTAGTTTTAGTTTTTGCAGAATTTTCTTTTTGTGCTTTTGGTTGTTGTGTCTCATCTAAAGCATAAATTTCTTTTTGACTTAAAGTATCTTTATCTAATAAAGCTTGGGTTATTTTTTCTACTTATGATTTCATTTTTTCATCATTAAAGTTTAAAAAATAGCAAAAATTTTGTGTTGGATAGCATCAGTAATTTTTTGATTTGCATTACTTTTAGAAAGAATATGATAATTATAAGCAAAAACTTCTTGGTTTCAATCAGGGTTTATTTTTCTAAATTCGGTTTTTAAATTTTCTAAATTAGGATTGAGACCTAAATAATGTTCAATAATGTTTGTCTTGGTATCGGGTTTGATTTCAGGAAGGATGTGGCTTAATTTTGCATTAGGGACAGATTTATTTTTTGTTTAATAAAAATAATTGCAGATAACAAAATTATTAGTGCGATAATAAATGTGATAATTATTAAATACTTGTAGTATTTAGTTTGAATAGATTTCATGAAAAATAACAAAATCCTTTCTATAGAAAACTAGTTTCCTTAAATATTATACTATTATTTACTGACTATACATTATTATATTTGGAAATGTTGAAAAATTCATATTTTATCTTTTGTCAATTTACAAATTTAGTTTAGCAACTACTTTTATGTGGTAAAATATATAAGAATTAGTTTTTATTATAACTTAATCTAATTTATAAATTATTTAATAAAGTTAATTATTATTTTTTAAATGTTTCCTTATTTTCCTTATAACTTATTTAATTTCTAAACTTTTTATAATCTCAGTAATTGCTACATATTCCAAGCAAGAAGGGAGTTTTATTGTGAAATGGGCTACTAAACCAAGTGATAAACAAACTTTGGGCGAAGAAATTGCCAATGCCATTTCCCATGGTTTAATGATTCCTTTAGGAGTTTTTATTCTTGTTTGTTTTTGTCTTAAAGCCTCTTTAATGTCAAATCCTAACGGTTATATTGTACTTGTTTTTGGCATATCGATGATTATTCTTTATTTGATGAGTACTTTGTATCATTCTTTATCCTTTACCAAAGCTCATAATTTTTTTCAAAAGACCGATCACATTAGTATTTATTTATTAATTTGGGGGACTTTTGCCCCTATTTTGTTACTTTTGCCAGAATTGCAAAAACCCTTATTTCCTCAATCAAATGTGCCAATTTCCAAAGGACAATGCTTTTTTGTTTGCCAATGTATTTTGGCTTTTTCAGGTATTATATGTAAAGTTTTTTGGATGAATAAAGGAAAAATCATTCATTTAATCTTTTATGCTTTGCTTGGATGGAGTGGGCTTTTGTTAGTGCCTGCAATGTGGAAAGCCAATATTTTTCATTTTGTTTTACTGGGCGGTGTTTTTTACAGTTTGGGCATCTATTTTTATGTTAAAGATAATAAAAAATATTTTCATTTTATTTGGCATCTTTTTGTTATGGCAGGAACTTGTTTTCATGCTTGGGGCATATATCGTTTGCTTGAAATTTTGCCCAAAAATTAATAACAAATTGAAAAATTTCCAACAATAAAAAGAAATCAAACTTGCAAACAAATAATTACAAACCCAAAAATAATTCCACTCATTAAAAGAAATTATTAATTAAAAATAAAAATAAATCAAATAACAAATAATTAAAATCCCAATCCCAAACCCAACCCAAAAAAATTAAGTCAAAAAACAATTAAAATTAATATACAAACAACAAATAAATTATTACACAACAAAAAACGGAGAAAAATATATGAAAATTATGTCGGTAAATTCTGGTAGTTCTTCTTTAAAATTTCAATTATTAGAAATGCCACAACAAGAAGTAATTGTTTCGGGTTTAGTTGAAAGAATCGGTAGCAATCAGGCTGTTTTTACAATGAAGACCAAAGACAAAAAAGAAAAACAAGTATTAGAAGTGCTAAATCATCAAACAGCAGTAGAGTTATTGCTAGATGCTTTGATTCAAAAAAAAGTTATTAATACTTTCGAAGAAATCGAAGGAGTAGGGCACCGCGTAGTTCAAGGTGGAGAAATATTTAGCGATTCTGCTGTTTTAACTGAAAAAACTCTTGCTCAAATTGAAAGTTTATGCGACCTAGCTCCCTTACACAATCCTGCAAACATCATAAGTATTAAAGCTTTTCAAAAAGTACTTCCCCAAGTTTTTCAAGTAGCTGTTTTTGATACTACTTTTCATCAAAGTATGCCCGCAGTTAATTTTTTATACGCCACTCCTTATTACTGGTACCAAAAATACCAAATTAGAAAATACGGAGCTCATGGTACATCTTATAAATATATAACTGAGCAAATGCAACAAATTTTGGGTAAAAAAAACGCCAAAATCATTATTTGTCATGCTGGCAACGGCGTTTCTTTATGTGCAGTTGATTCTGGTAAATCAGTTGATACTTCTATGGGTTTTACTCCGTTAGAAGGGGTTCCTATGGGGACTCGTAGTGGCAATATTGATCCTGCAATAGTGAAATTTATAGCTGAAAAAGAAAACAAAACTGTTGCTTGTGTTATCGATGATTTGAATAAAAAATCAGGTTATTTAGGAGTATCAGGTATTTCTAATGACACTCGTGATATTTTGGCAAGCATTAAAGAAGGCAACCAGCAAGCCATTTTGTCACACGACATCCAAGTTAAGCGTATAGTGGATTATATTGCTAGTTATTACGTATTATTAAAAGGCGTTGATGCTTTAGTATTTACAGCTGGTATTGGCGAAAATTGTTCTTTTTTCCGTTCTGAAATTATTAAATGTTTATCAGTTTTAGGAATTAAGTTAGACGAAGAAAAAAACAAAGTTCAAGGCAAACAAGAACTTATTACAACTTTTGATTCTGCAATCAAAGCTTTTGTTGTTCCTACCAATGAAGAACTTGCTATTGCTCAAGATGTTTTGCGTTTACAACAAAATCAAACTAATCAAGATAAAGACGATCAGCAAGAATGTTTTTGCTGTTGCGGCTAATAATTAAATCACAAACCCAATCACTTTTATAGTTTTTGGTCTTTTTGGAGGAATACTCAAGTGGCCGAAGAGGCACGCTTGGAAAGCGTGTAGATCCAAAAGATGCGAGGGTTCGAATCCCTCTTCCTCCGCCAACTAAAATTAGCTATTTTTTGTTAGTTTGCAAAGTCAGTTTCATTTTGATAAAAATAATTTCCATAATTTCATCGCTCATATTATTTTTTTAAGAACTTGTTTTTTAAGAATTTGTTTTTTAAGGGCTTGTTATTGGGAAATGTTTTGGTAATTTGTTTTTTGCGTTTTTTTGGCATTTGTTTTTGGAACTTTTTAGACTTATCTTTTTTTCTTTTGAGATTTTTGGAATGCACATTTTTTATCTCAATTTATTCCCTCAAATCTTTTTTAAACATCGCCACCAAAAATATTGACTGCAAAAAACTTATAAAAAACACTCAATTATCATTAAAAAAAACAACCCACCTAACTTTTTTACTTTACAAATTAACAAAATCAAGGTATAATATTCTATGTTATTGAATTTTAATTATTAAAATTATTTGGCGGTTATGGCGAAGTGGTTAACGCGGCGGCTTGTGGCGCCGATATGCGTGGGTTCGATTCCCACTAGCCGCCCCAGAATATATTTCACAAAATATAAAAATACAAAAATTATTACAAACATTATTTAATGATAAAATATCCAGATTATAAAGTTATATTGAGGCCCATAGCCAAGTGGTAAGGCAACGGACTTTGACTCCGTGATTCGTTGGTTCAAATCCAGCTGGGTCTGCCATTTTATAAGTGTTTATGAGTGATTAACGAACAAAAATAACAAAGGTAAACGCGGGTGTGGCGGAATGGAAGACGCACTAGACTTAGGATCTAGCGCTTAGGCGTGCAGGTTCAAATCCTGTCACCCGTACCATGCAACCTACTTGTAAATGAAGGGATATGATGTCAATGGTAGCATAACGGTCTCCAAAACCGCTCGTTCGGGTTCGAATCCTGATATCCCTGCCAAAAAAAATTACCCCAATAAAAATATTTTAATAAAATAAAAAAACAATTAATTTTTTTGACAATCATTTTTTTACTTTATTAAGATATTTTAAAACGCATTTTTTAATCATTTTGCTCTTAAAATCTAAAAAAAAACCTTATTTATCTTTTTCAAACTACCCAAAAAAAAACAACTTTATCTTAAAAAACCACCAAAATCAATTGACAATTGTTTCTTTTTTTGATTAAATAAAGGTGTAGATATAAAGTTTTATGATAAAATAAATATAAGCTATATTTAAGTTTTTTATAAAGCTAACAAATAAAGTATAAAAGTTTTACAAACGCTTTTATTAGGAGGTTGGTTTTTTGAGATTTGAAGAATTGGGAACTTGGGTTTCCAATAATCCTTGGATTTGGGTTGTTGGCGCTGTTTTGTTCCCTGTATTGATATTTCTTTTAGTAAAATTAGTGATTAAAACGCTAATTTTCATTTATGTTGTTAATTTTCGTATTGCAGCTTTTTTTAGTCCTTCCAAACCGTCTAAAGAGAGCAAAAACAACGAAAATAAAAACGAACAACCTCAAATTCCCAATGTTTTGATTAATAACAAAGACTTTGATTCTAATTGTTTAATTAATTTAAAATTAATGGAGATGATGGACAAAAAAAATAACAACCTTTCGCAAACCGATCTTTTAGAATTAAAGCATAAAATGCTTGAAACTTATTTTAATCAAAAGATCTTTGAATTAGAAATGAAACAAAAAATTAAAGAATTAGAAGAAAAACAACAGCAATCCAAAGCTGATACCATTCCTAATAATGCCCAAACTTTTAACTCACAAAAGAATTTTTGGGATGAAATCCCAGAAACTTTAAAACAAGTTTTAGAAAAATTAAATAACATCGAAGAAATGCAGTTCGAAATTTTACAAGATTACACTAAAAAAACTTATTACAGTTCTGATGATAGAGTTTTGTACGTTCATCCAGAAGACTTTTTGCACATCAATAAAGCTTTAGGACATAAAAAACAAAAACAATTAAAAAATTAAATAAAAATATTAGGATGAAAGTATGTAAAAGCTCCTTTTTGGATGCTTTTTCTTTTTATCATTTCGAAAAAACTACCTTTTTTAAACTAGTTTTGATTTTGCCTGTAAACAGATTACCTGATTTTTCCTTGCAAAATCTTTACAAACAATTCTAATTACCATTATTTTTTTATGACATCACCACTATTAGGATCATAATCATAAAACTCTTTATCATCATTTTTGCTTTGATATTTGTATTTTGCACGCCAAATTCTTATTTCTGTTTTGGGGTCATATTTATTTATATAATCAATATTGCCATTAGGGAAATACTTTGTATGTTTAATTTTATTTTGGGTTTGAGGATCATATTCTAAAACATATTCTACTTTGCCATTTTTACTATTATGGTGAGTTTCTTTTATAACATTTCCGCTTTTAGCATCATATTCATACATATATAAAATATTTGATTTGTCTTCTGCAAAAATTATTTCTTTAATTAATTTTTGCGTATGCGGATCGTATTCTTTAATATCTAAGATATTTCTGTCATTTTTAAAGACAGTATGTTTCATTTTATTGGCAGTTTGCAAATCATATTCTATGATATACCAAACACACTTTTCATCACCATTAAACGCTGTGAGTTTAATTTTTTTATTTGTTTTGCTATCATAATCTAAAATATGGTCAATGTTTCCATCCATGTTATAGATTTTTTCTTGAATAACATCCACATTATGATTAGGTTTGTTTTTTGTTAGGATTATATTATCAATATTGTCAAAAGATTTAAAAATTAGCACCACTAACAACAATAATGTAAAAGTAGTTGTAACAGTTGCGAACCTAGTTCTTAATTTTATAATTTTCATAGATTTAATTTAATTTATCTTTCATTTAATTTATTTATTGTGAGATTAAGCATTTTTATAATACTTTGGATTATATTGTATTTTCAGTAATATTATAACATTTATTTTATAATAATAATATTTTTTAGCACTTATAATTGATTCATCAAAAAAAAATCTTGTTCTATGCTATAATTAATTTGTATAGTTAAAAATAATTCATAGTTAATAAATAAAAAAGGAAACAATTATTATTATGGTAATTATTTATGTTCAAAAATAAAACAAAAACTCCGCCACAAAGTCAAAAAAACCAATCTATCCTTTTAATTTTAAAAAAAAGTATGATTATTATTTTAGATTTTTTTATAATCTATCTTTTTATTGCTTCTTTGGGTAATGCTTTTTTTCCTAAATATTCAGCCAAATATCTAGGCATTGCTGCTTTTCCTGTGGCTTCTGGTAGTATGGAACCTTTTTTACATGGTCCTAAAAATGAGGATTCAGGACAAATAGGGGATTTAGTTTTTATTAGAGGTGTTTGGGATGCTTCCAAACTTATGCCTGTTGGTGCTTTTGATGGGAAACAAATCACCAAAAATCCTACAACCAAACCTTATAAAGTAGGCACAACTCATCCAAAAAACGGCGATGTTGTAATTTTTGAAAACCCTAATTATAATAATCCTAATGTTTCTGAACAAGAAAGACAAGCAGCCCAAAAACATCGTTTTATTATTCATAGAGTCGTTTATAATGATTCAAAAAACGAATTAATTGGCACTTGGGGTGATGCAAATGATACCCAACACAAATACGAACAAAAAATTCCTTATCACAAAATTGTAGGCAAATATGTTTGTAAAGACCGTTATATTTTTCCATCCATCAAAAATTTCTTTTCTGATCTGTTTGCTTATATTGGTTCTTTCTTTGCTTTTTTATTCGAAAATCCCTTATATTTGTTTTTAATAATCGTTTATTTAATGATTATGGCGTATCTCTTATATTCCTTAATTAAAGAATTAAAAGCAGCCAAATAATTACAAAAATGCAATCAAATAACACCAAATTACAAAATAATACAACAATTTTACAATAACAAACCAAAAGGTAAACAATTAATGTGGCAACAAATCATTAATAATCAAAAAACTAAACCTTATTTAAAAAAAATATTTACTTTTTTGCAAGAAGAAAAAACCAATCACAAAATTATTTATCCCAATCAAGAAGATATTTTTGCAGCTTTTAATTTAACTCCTTTTGAAAAAGTGAAAGTAGTTATTTTGGGGCAAGATCCTTATCATGGCAAAAATCAAGCTCACGGGTTGTCTTTTAGTGTAAAAACCTTCCAAAAACCACCTAGTTTATCCAATATTTTTAAAGAATTACAAAATGATTTACAAATTACTGCTCGCACCAATAATTTAACTAAATGGGCGCTAGAAGGCGTTTTGATGATTAATGCTATTTTGACTGTTGAAAAAGATAAACCTTTAAGTCACCATCAAATTGGTTGGCAAGAATTTACCAAAACTATTTTTCAAGCTTTGCAAGCTAAACCAAATATAGTCTATATTTTGTGGGGAAAATTTGCTCAAACCTACGAACAATATATTTGTCAATCCCAAAATTGCATAATTAAAAGCCCCCATCCTTCCCCTTTTTTTCGCTCATAGAGGTTTTTTTGGATCTAAACCTTTTTCTCGTGCTAATACTTATTTACAAACTTGTGGAATTAAAGTTGTTGATTGGAATCTTTAACTTTTTTATAATATTTTTAATTTTATAATATTTAAACCTATTTTGTTGAAAATTTTTATTTTTGCCACCTTTTTAATTATTTTTTGTCTCTCGTTTTGTATTATTTTTATTTTGTGATTTGCATTTATTAATTTAAAAGTAAAATTACTAACTACCCCAAAAGAAAGCCAAGGTTTCATTTTTATGAATAAAACAAACCGTTTTTTTGAAAAAGTAAGCAGTTATCAAAATCAAGGAATCAACCTTCCCCAACGTCAAACCAAATTCAGCGCTGGTTATGATTTTGAAGCAGCCCAAAGCATGGAAATCCCACCGCAAACAGTCATTTTGGTTCCCACAGGAATTAAAGCATCTTTTCCTTGGAACGAAGTTTTATTAATTTATGTAAGGTCTTCTTTGCCCTTGAAAAAACAACTAACCCTTGCCAACGGCGTGGGAGTAGTCGATAGTGATTATTATAATAATTTGCAAAATGAAGGTCATATTTTTATTGCCTTGTATAATTTTTCTAAAAACCCAGTTCAAGTTTGTAAAGGCGAAAGAATTGCACAAGGAATTTTTCAACCCTTTTTTCAAATTACCCAAGAAAAAGAAAATAATTTTGCCAGAAAAGGCGGTTTTGGTAGCACAAAGTAACAAAATTGTATCCAAATCAACAAAAACATTGTTAAATGGTTTTAAATATGGTAAAATATGTTAGGAAAAAAGTTATTTATTTTTATTATTTCAAAAACATTTTATTGTTTGTTCTTTGTTCTTGGTTTTTTAATGCATTTGTTTGTTTGTTGCCGTTTTTGCTACTAGGCAAACCATTTTGCCCGTCAATTTTGATTATTTAATTATTTTTTTAATTGTTATATTTGTGATTTATAAATTTATAATTATCAAATAATTATTAAAACGCCATTTTCCTTCCCCAAACAAACTTGCAAAAAAGCTTTTATTTAATTATAAGAGATGTATAAATGCATTGCTCAAACATTTTTGACACAATTAAAAAATTTAGCAATTTAGCAATTTGGCACAATATTTGCAAATAGAAATAAAAACTTGATGATGCATCATCATTTTGGATCAATTTTGATACACAATTCACAATTAAAAAATGTATTAAATAGTTAAAATGCAAAAGCCCAAACACAAACAAAATTATCATTTATTTATTTTTTATCATAATTTAACACAATATTTCAAAAAATATCAATTAAAATAAAAAGGAGTTTTTAATAACAATGGCAGTAGTTACAGCAAAACAATTATTAGAATCAGGAGTATATTTTGGTCATGCCACTCGCAAATGGAATCCCAAAATGAAACCCTACATTTTTACTTCTAGAAATGGCATTCACATTATCAACTTGAAAAAAACCTCAGAAGAAATTGAAAAAGCTTATCAAGAATTGCTAAACATCATTACTTCAGGCGGCAAAGCTTTATTTTTAGGCACTAAAAAACAAATTCAATCAGCGATTAGAGAAGAAGCGCAACGTTCACAACAATACTACGTGGATCATCGTTGGTTAGGTGGCACATTAACTAATTTCAAAACTATTTTAAAAAGAATCGAATTACTTCATTTGCTCCACAAACAAGAAGAAGAAGGACTTTGGAAAAAACTTCTTAAAAAAGAAGTAGTGCAATTAAAGCGTAAAAGAGACAAATTAGAAAAATTCTTAGGCGGCATCAAAGACATGAAAGACTTGCCTCAAGCTATTTTTGTTGTTGACCCAGAAAAAGAAAGCATCGCAGTTGCCGAAGCGCGCAAATTAGGAATCAAAGTTTTTGGAATTGTAGACACTAACTGCGACCCTGATTTAGTAGACTACATTATTCCTGCTAATGACGACGCTATTAGAGGAGTGAAATTAATTATTTGGTTAATGGCTAATGCTTGTGTTGAAGGCACTGGTGGCGTTGCTGAAAAAGCAGAAACTTTTGATGCTAAAAACCCATTAAAACCTCAAAATTACAATACCTCTAACAAACGTCCTTACCAAGATTCACCAAGAAAACCATATTACCAAAATCAAAATCAAAACCAAAGATAATTAAACTTTTTTTTGGTCCTTAACTAACCAATACTCAATTTTTATTTTTACAATTTATAATTAAAAGTAATTAAATTATTAAAATTTAGAATGGAGCAACAAATGAAAATTACAGCCGAAATGATTAAGGATTTACGTCAAAAAACGCATGCGGGAATGAATGAATGTCACAAAGCTTTACAACAAACTGAAGGCAACATCGAAAAAGCCATCGTGTTTTTAAGAGAAAAAGGCATCATTAAAGCAGCTCAAAAACAAGGACGTGCAACTTCTGAAGGCATCACTAATATTGTTTTTGCTGGCAATAACGCTTTTTTATATGAAATCAATTCTGAGACGGATTTTGTTTCCAAAAACGAACATTTTCAACAATTAGTAAAAGTTCTTGGAGAAATTATTTTAAAAAACCAATTATCTAACGCCAAAGACCTTTTAGCCTTTAATTACCAAAATAAAACCGTTCAAGAATTATTGTTAGAAAAAACCTCAGTTTTGGGCGAAAACATTACTCTTAAACGTGTTTTAAAAGTTACTAAAAAGCCTCAAGAATCTTTTGGAACTTACAAACACCAAGGCGGACGTATTTCTGTTTTGGTAGTTTTAAAAAACGACTGCCCTTCTGTATCAGAAGACATAGCGATGCATATAGCTGCTTCCAAACCGCAATTTTTAACTCCTGACAAAGTAGATCCTACATTTTTAGCAGAAGAAAAAAAGATTTTACATAAACAAACTGCCAAAGAATTATCTGACAAACCCGCACAAATGATAGAAAAAATTGTTGAAAATCGTTTAGGCAAAATGTTAAAAGACATGTGTTTATCAGAACAACCTTTTGTCAAAAATGCAGATCAAAAAGTAAAAGATTATCTTAAAGCCAACAACACTGATGTAGTTTCTTATGTGCGTTGGGAAATGTGCAACTAATAATTCCAAAATCTTTATTTCATACTTTATTTTTAACAAACTCAAATTTAGACTCTTTTAAAGATGTTGCAGATGTTTATGAAGAAAGGTTTTGTGGATGCATAAAAAAATTCTTTTAAAATTAAGTGGTGAATCCCTTAAAGGCGAATCTTCATACGGAATTGACCCTCGCACCATTAAAAAAATTGCTTGGGAAATCAAAGCAATCAAAGATTTAGGAGTCAAAATTGCCATCATTGTAGGAGCAGGTAACCTTTGGCGTGGACGCATTGGTGAAGAACTGGGTATGGATCGTTCTCAGGCAGATTATATGGGAATGCTTGGAACTATCATGAATTCTTTAGCTTTGCAAGATGCCTTAGAACAAACAAATACCATCACACGCGTGATGACTGCCTTTCCTGTTTCTTCGGTAGCCGAACCCTATATTCGCCGTAAAGCTATTCGTCATTTGGAAAAAGATAGAGTAGTTATTTTAGGTGCAGGGGCTGGTTCTCCTTACTTTTCCACCGACACTGCTGCTGCCCTAAGAGCTGCTGAACTAAACATTGATGTTATTTTAATGGCTAAAAATAATATTGAAGGTGTTTACAATAAAGATCCCAAAAAACATCAAGATGCCGTTTTAATCAAACACATGAAACACCAACAAATCTTATCTCAAAGACTGGCAGTTATGGATATTACAGCCGCTTCTCTTTGTTTAGAAAATAACATCGATATTTTAGTTTTTAATATGTTAAAAAAAGGTAATATCAAAAAAGTTGTACTCAAAGAAGGCAACATAGGTACTGTTATTAGTTCAAAAGGAGAATAAATATGCAACAACTTGCCAAAGATATTCTTGCGTCGTTAGAAACTAAAATGACTAAAGCCCAAGAAGTAATGTTAAAAAACTTTTGCGATATTCGCACTGGAACTGCTAATCCTAATATTTTAGATAAAATTACTGTTAATTATTATGGAGCACCCACTTTTTTAAAAACGTTAGCCTCTATTAGCGTTTCTGAAGGTAATCAACTCAACATCAAACCTTACGATAGCACTTTAATTCCTAATATTCAAAAAGTTCTTTTGGCATCTAATCTAGGAATCACTCCTCAAACTGATGGGGGAGTTGTAAGACTTGTTTTCCCCAAACCAACCGAAGAGAGAAGAAAAGCTTTAATGAAAGAAGTAGAGCAACTAGCAGAAAAGACCAAAGTAGCTATTAGAAACGTGCGTCGCGAAGGCAATGACAAAATCAAAAAAGTGGAACTTACTAAAGATTTAGAAACTTTTTATTTAAATCAAATTCAAACATTAACTGATAAAAACATTAAACTTATTGAAAAACATACCACCACTAAAAACACTGAATTATTAAAAGCTTAAAATGATTTCGTTTTCCAAATACAACAATTTTACCCAATTTTTTTTACCTTTCGCTTTAAAAAAATGGAGGTTTATATGATAAAAAAGAGAATAATAACAGGGGCTACCTTAGTTTTATTTTCTTTTTTCTTTTATTATTATTCCCCTTTAGAAATCAAATTTGTAGTTTTTGCCCTTTTAGCAATAAAAGCAGTGCAAGAAATGTTTTTTATACTCAAACATCCCAAAGATACCCAAAAACAGACCTTTATTAAATTTGGATTAGTTTCCACTTCTACTTTATTATTTTTTACAGTTGTTTGTTTGATTTTGTATCCAAATATTTGTCAAAATCAAAACTTAATAAAAGACGCAAAACAATTAAACTTTTTATTCCTTAATAAAAACACATTTGTATCCCTAACAAAATCAACTCCCTCGAACCTAAATTTTTTCCTTCTTTTATTCTTGCCTTTTGTGTTAGTTTTAATAATGCTAGTTTTTTTACCTTTTTTGCAAACTAAAGATGTAAGCAAAACCTTTCTTATCACCTTTTATATTGGTTTTTTGATGGCTTGTCTTTTTTCTTTGTTTTTCCTGCATTGGCATTATTTGCTTTTGTTTTTTTTAGCAGTTATGCTCACTGATTCTTCTGCTTTTTTAGCACGTTTCCCGCGTTTTTGCCCCTTTTTAGGAACAAGACCTCTAGCTTTTCACCTAAGTCCTAAAAAAACTCAAAAAGGTGCTATTTTAGGTACTTTTGGCTCTACTATAACAGTTTTGATGGTCTTTTTATTTATTGATTGCAACTCTTGCATTAGTTTCCCCATCTATGCTTTTTTAATTTCTATTATTTCTCAAATTAGCGATTTGTTAGCTTCCAAATTTAAAAGAGATTATGGCATCAAAGACTTTGGAAGTTTCCTTCCAGGTCATGGTGGTTTTTTAGATAGGTTTGATTCTTGGCTTTTGAGTTCTTTTTTTGCTCTCATACTCTTTAATTTACCTTTTTAAACAAATCCAAACTACCATATTTATTTATATTTTTTCAACATTTAATCTTTTTGCCCTTGCCTTGTTATGATATAATTTTATTTGTAAATGTTAATATAAAATAATAACTCTTTTCGCGTTTTTCCTTTCTCTTTATCAAAAATTTAAATTCAATATTTTAAAACTTTTTAACAATTTTCATTTCAAAAATATTGATTTAAAAAATTAGTTCAAATTTGTCCACCATCTATTTTTTGTAAAAAAATATTAAAGGAGTAATTTATGAATTACAAACCAAGAACAAAAGTGATTGCAGGTAATTGGAAAATGTACAAATGCAAAGACGAAGCCCTGGAATTCATCCAAAAAGTAAGCTTGCAAGTTCCTGACCAAACCCAAGTCCAAACTTTAATTTTCCCCCAATTTACCTTATTGGATTCCTTAGCACAACTCCAAGGCACTAATTTACAAGTAGGGGCCCAAAATGTGTTTTATGAATCCGAAGGCGCTTTTACTGGCGAAGTTTCACCACAAAATTTACTTTCATTAGGTGTCAAGCACGTTTTATTAGGACACAGCGAAAGAAGAACTCTTTTTGGAGAAACCGATCAAACAGTTAATCTAAAACTTTTATCAGCTCTCAAACACAAATTAGTTCCTACTGTTTGTGTGGGCGAATCGCTTCTTACCAAGGAAAATAACCAAACCCAAGTGTTTTTAGACCAACAATTAACCAACATTTTTTCAGGTGTTCCAGAAGAAGCATTACAAAACATAATCATCGCTTATGAACCGGTTTGGGCAATTGGTACAGGCAAAAGTGCAACTCCCCAAGATGCTAACAAAGTCATTGAACAAATCAGAGACAAAGTCACTGCACTTTATTCTTCCCAAGCATCTTGTGCCATGAGAATTATTTACGGCGGTTCTGTGTCTGTTGCCAACATTAAAACCATTTTAGAACAACCCGCTATTGATGGCATTTTAGCAGGAAAAGCTTCCCTCCAAACTGAGGATTTTTTATTTTTTGCTCAAATAGCAAGCAAACAAACCTTAGCTTCCACTAAAGATATTTTTCAAAAAAATGATTGTCCCTTTTGCTGTTAATTCCAATTTACAATTAGGAAAATAAGACAAAAATTTAGCAAAAGTTTTTATTTTAATTTGCTATAATTAATTAATTCATCCCCTTTTTTTCTAATTTCATTTTTGCATTTTTTCTTTCATTTTTGCATTTCATCATTTTTTGTGTTTCTCAAATACGATAGGATAATAGGAGTTTCAAATGAAACAAAAAAAAGAATCTTTATTTATTTTTGATATTGATGGCACCCTTTTAAGTTCTAAATATAAAAAAATATTTCCCCAAACAATCAAAGCCATCCAAACTTTAGCCCAAAACCCTGATAATGTTTTAGCAGTTGCCACAGGAAGAAACATTAAAAGAATAGATGTTTTAGGCAATTTGCTACCTTATTTCAAACATTTTGTCTTTTTTAACGGCGGTCTTACTAAATATTTTGATAAAGTAATTGATGATAGACCTTTTAAAAAAGAAGTAGTCAAAGAACTAATCGCAAAAGCCCATCAAGCCAAAATTCACATAGGTCTTACAGGAATGACACAAGAAATTGTACCAAGCCCACAAGACTTAATTCCCTCTTCATTAGGAGAACTTTACTGCACTAATAAAAAATCTGTAGTGGACCCTGAATTTCATCTGCACAACAATGTTTATCAAGTGTGGTTATTCGAACCCAACAAAGAAAAATTGCAAAATTTTCTTAAAGATTTGAAAGATTTGCAAGCGTATTATTGGAGAACTAATGGTGGTGTTGATTTGGTGCCTCAAAGTGTGAATAAAACTTGTGGTATTAAAAAATTAAAAGAACTTTACCCCCATCATCAATTAGTTTGTGTAGGGGACGGCTATAATGATGTTGAAATGCTTAAATTAGCTGATGTAGGAATCGGATTGGAAAACACCAATTGCCAAGAAATAAAAGATAATTGCAATCTTTTAGCTCCTCATATCGACGATAATAAATTCTATGATTTTTTAAAACTACATCATTTAGTTTAATTTTTTCTTTTGGATTTTGATTTTAAAACAGCATGCATTTTTACTTACTTTTATAATTTTTATATTTTTTTCTCTGTTTTGTGATTTTAAAACTGTTAATTTGCATTCCTTTTGACCAATAATAATATATTTTGTTTTTTGCACTTATACTTGCAAAACTACCCATAATCCTAAATTATTTTTTAGTCCAAAAGCCAATTAACAAACCTCATTAATTACAATTTAGATGCAAATCTAAAACCAAAGAAAGGATTAAGTTAAATGTTAACTTCCGATAAAAATGTTCTTTTAAAAGCGCATCAACAAGAATACGCTATAGCTCAAGTAAATATTAATAATTTAGAATGGACCAAAGCTGCTTTACAAACTGCCGAAGAACTAAAATCACCTGTTATTTTAGGAGTATCCGAAGGAGCTGCGAAATATATGGGAGGGCTTAGAACAGTCGTTGCAATGGTAAGAGAACTAGACGCCTTTTATAAGGTTTCTGTCCCTGTTATTTTGCATTTAGATCACGGTTCTTATGAAGGTGCCAAACAAGCAATGGAGGCAGGATTCACTTCTGTTATGTTTGATGGCAGTCATTATGATTTTGCCCAAAATTTAAGTAAAACCAAAGAAATCACCGAGATATGTCACCAAAAAGGACTTTTAATAGAAGCAGAAGTTGGGGGCATCGGCGGCGAAGAAGACGGCATTATTGGTCAAGGAGAAATTGCAGATCCTCAAGAATGCAAACAAATTGCTGATTTAGGTGTTGATATGCTTGCTGCTGGAATTGGTAATGTGCACGGTAAATATCCTGATAATTGGACAGGACTTGATTTTAGTGTTTTTGCCAAAATTAGAGAACTTACCAACAAACAAACGCCCCTAGTACTGCACGGAGGCACTGGTATTCCTGAAGACATGATTAAAAAAGCTATTTCTTTGGGAGTAGTAAAAATCAACGTCAACACTGAATTTCAATTAGTTTTTGCCCAAGCTACTAGACAATACATTGAAGAAAAAAAAGATTTAACAGACAAAGGCTTTGATCCGCGTAAGTTATTAAATCCCGGCTTTTTAGCTATTAAAGAATTAATGAGACATAAATTAGCTCTTTTTGGTTCAATCAACAAAGCTTAATTATTGAATATCAATATTTCCCAATTTTAAATATTTCCCTTAAGAAAATATAGCTACAATTATAAAAAATTTCTTTTTTACATTTTAGAATTGTGTTATTAGCAATTAAAACACTTGTACCTATTGTTGTGGGCATTTTAGCCTTGCGCAGTTATTTTAAAGGCAAAAAATTGAAACTAAACGTTGTTTTATTAAGTGGTTAATTAAAGATATTAAAATTAGGTTAACTGAATGCGATAATTTTAAACTAAAAGAAAAGTTTTCTTTAAAAATTCAATTTATTGTGGAAAGAATTGATGATTTTGAAAAGCAATGGTTAATGGGAGGTGAAATGTTTTTAACTTTTGTAATAGGAGCTTTTACCAATCGCAAATACAACCTTATAGAAGACGGACTTGATCAATACTTAGAAGAACTAAATGCCATTAAAGACGAATTGCCAGAATCAACAATTGAAAAAATTAAAAAACATAAACGATAAAATAATACCAATATTTAAAAATTATTATTCCTCTAAACGATGGATAAAATAAATAAAATAAAACAACAAAAAATAAAATTAACCATTCAAACAAACTATTTACTAATTTAGATTAAAAATAACTTAAAAATAATTAATATTTCCTAATTGAAAGGCAATAAATGCATGACAAAATCCTTAACTAATATGAATATTACAAATAAAAAAGTTTTATTGCGAGCAGACCTAAATGTTCCTTTAGAAAACAGCGTTATCACAGATGACAACAGAATTAAGGCTATTTTACCTACTTTAAAATATTTAGTTCAGCAAAAAGCTAAAGTTATTATTTTTTCTCATTTGGGACGCGTTAAAACTGAAGCTGATAAAGCCCATTTTAGCTTGCAAGTGGTAGCTGAAAAAATTGCTTTTTATTTGCAACAAAAAGTAAAGTTTGTTCCAGAAACTCAAGGCAAAACCTTAAATCAAGCTGTTGGCCAGATGCTTCCAGGGGATGTTTTAGTAGTCCAAAATACTCGTTTTGAAGATGTTCCTTTCAAAAAAGAAAGTAAAAACGACCCCGAATTAGGCAAATATTGGGCATCTTTAGGTGATGTTTTTGTCAATGATGCTTTTGGTACATGCCATCGCACCCACGCTTCTAATGTAGGTATTGCAACATATATCAAAGAAAAATGCTTTGGTTTTTTGGTCGAAAAAGAAATATCTTTTCTCAAAAAAATTGTCCAAACTCCTCAAAGACCTTTGGTTGCTGTTTTGGGTGGTTCCAAAGTATCTGACAAAATTGGAGTTATTCGTAGTCTTTTGCAAAAAGTTGATGTTCTTTTGATAGGTGGAGGAATGAGCTATACTTGTCTTAAAGCCAAATGTTTTAACATAGGGACTAGCTTGTTAGAAGCAGACAAAATCCCTTTAGTAAAAGAATTATTAGCTTCTCCAGAAGGCAAAAAAATCGTTTTACCTAAAGATTTTGTTTGTGGCAAAGAATTTTCGCCAACAACACAAGCAGCTGTTTATAGTTATGATAATATTTCTGATGATGTAATGGGACTTGATATCGGACCTCAAACAATTGAACTTTTCAAAACACATTTACAAACGGCTCAAACAGTTGTTTGGAATGGTCCTGTAGGAGTGTTTGAATTTGAACAATTTTCTAAAGGAACCAAAGCTTTAGCCCAAACAATAAGCAATCTTTCGCCCAATATAACTACCATTATTGGTGGTGGCGATAGCGCTGCTGCAGTCTTTAAATTCGGTCTAGATCAAAATTTCAGCCATATTTCTACGGGTGGAGGCGCTTTTTTAGAATTTTTAGAAGGAAAACCCATGCCAGGGCTTGCATGTATGGAGAAACTGTAATCACAACTCCCCTATTTTTATTTTATTTTTTGATCATTATTATTCTTCAAATTACCAAATATTACAAACATCACAAAATAAAACAATCCACACAACCAACAAATAGATCCATCATTTACATTAAAAAAGGATAAAAAAAGAAAAAGAGGTTTAATTAATTATGAAAGTTAAAGTAGCAATTAATGGTTTTGGGCGTATCGGTAAATTAGCCTTTCGTCTTGTTTTTGGAAATCCTAAATTTGAAGTAGTAGCTATCAATGATTTAGCAACTTTAGAAACTATTTCTTATTTATTAAAATACGACAGCATTCAAAAATCTTACAAATTAGACTCTGTTAGTTTTGAAGACAACTATTTAGTAGTTGAAGGACAAAAAATTCCTATTTTTCAAGAAAAAAATCCTCAAGATTTACCTTGGAAAAAACTAGGAGTAGATATTGTTTTAGAATGTACAGGTTTTTTTACTAGCAAAGAAAAAGCAGCTCTTCATTTAGAAGCTGGAGCTAAAAAAGTGTTAATTAGTGCTCCTGCTACTGGGGATGTAAAAACAGTTGTTTACAATGTTAATGACCAAATACTTACTAAAGAAGATGCCATTGTAAGCGGGGCTTCTTGCACTACTAACTGTTTGGCGCCCGTTGTTAAAGTCTTAAATGACAACTTCGGCATCAACCAAGCTTTTATGACTACCGTTCATAGTTACACCAGTGACCAAAGTTTAATTGATCAAAACCATCCCAAAGGCATTTGGACACGTCGCGGTAGAGCTGCAGCCTTTAATATGGTGCCAAGTTCTACTGGAGCTGCCAAAGCTATTAGTTTAGTTATTCCTGAATTAAAAGGAAAACTGGATGGTACAGCAATTAGAGTTCCTACAATTACAGGCTCTTTAGTTGACCTTACCGCAGAACTGACTCAAGAAGCTACTCCAGAAGCCATCAATGAAGCTTTCAAAAAAGCTGCTAATGAAACCCTAGCCTACGTTACAGATCCTATTGTTTCCTCAGATGTTATTGGAACAAGTTATGGTTCTTTATATGATTCTCACACTTTGCAAGTCCTCAAAGAAAAACCTAAATTTATTAAATTAATGTCTTGGTATGACAATGAAATGAGTTATGTTAGTCAATTAGTAAGATTGCTTCACAAAGTAGCAACTTTAGTTTAATCCTTTTTGAATCTATCTTTATTACAAATAAAACCCCTTATACCATTTTTTTGAAAGTGGTCTATTTTCTTTTTTCTCTCCTTTGCAACCCTTCAAAAATATTGTTATCACCTTATTATTAATTAAATTTATTATCAATATCTTTTATTAATGATTTTCTATTGGCGATCATACCACTATTTTTTCTCCACTTTTTTCCCTTAGTTTATATTTTTATTTGCAACATTATATTATTATAAAATATTATCAAAACCAATAATTATTCCCTTGCTAAAAACACCCCTTCACCTTTATTTTATTTTATTGCCCCAATTATTACTTTGCCTGATGAAAAGTAATTTTGATATTTCTTTAGAAAGAAATTAATCTCATATGCTAAAAACCAACAACAAAGAAACAAAAGTTTTTTTCTCCCCCTTGCAAAAACACATTATTGCTTCTACTTTGTTAGGATTCACAATTGTGTTAGAATTTGCTTATGATAAGTTAGGGATTGCCAAAATGGGAGCAAATATTGGCTCTTTTATTAAAGTTTCTCTCCTTCCCTTAATTTTAATTGGTTTTTTATTGGGCAAAAAACATAGCTTTCTTTTTTGTACTCTTTATGCCTTATTTCATCTATTTAAAGCTATTTTTTTAAGTGAATCCACCAATATTTTAGCTTATATGCAAGCCCAACAAATGCGCTCCTTACAACAAATTGCAGTTTTACTTTTGGATTATTTTTTAGTTGATTTATCTTATAGTCTTTCTTTTGTTTTTTATACCCCTAATTTAAAATATTTTGATAATTATAAAAGCATTTTACTTAATTTATTAATAGTTTTTACCTCTGTTTTTGCTTTTAAATATTTGGTTTCTTATTTTATTTGGTTGCCCCTTATTGCAAATAAACAAAATTTTTTCCCCTTTTTAGCTCCCCTAAACAACTACCCTATTATTTGGTGTTTTTGTTATAATTTAATCCCTGTTTTTGCTACTTTTATCTTTATTTTTATTTTTTTATTTTTCTTAAATCCTAGAATTAAAACTTACCTTAACTATTATAGATAATTTTTGCCCCCCTCCTCTTTTTTCCTCAATGTTGTCAAAGAACATTTTATTAATTCAATATAAATAATAAAATTACACACACAAAGAAAAGAGAAAAACTATGAATAATAATTTTAATCGCAATCAAAAACTTTTAAGACAAATTATCCTAACTTCTTTTTTTAACTTCCTTATCTATTGTTTTATCTAAAATACTAAAAATTATATTCCCAGATAAAACAACATCTTTTCCAGGGTTTCATTTTATTAATATAGATGTAAATATTCTTGTCTATGTGCGTTTTTTACCTTTAATTGTAATGTCTTTTTATGTTATGTTCCTTGGCATCTTTCTTGTCTGGGTGCTTGTTTGGCTGAAACAATTGGATATTTTGTAGGATATGGTTATGAATTTGGTTATCAGTTTGAACTGATTGCTAATTTAGCTTGTGTTTTATCGTTTGGATTATTACCTGGTTTGTTGTTAAGACCCCAAGATAATTTTTTAAAAATGTATTTCGTTGTTGTCCTGTTATCAGCTTTATATCAAACATTATATTGGTATGTAATGTTAAAATGGTGGTGGACAGCCGAAATAAATATTTTTTCCCAAGATATTACCATCCAACAAATTGCAACAACTATGGTAAATAAAGGGCTCTTTATTGCTTTGCCCCTTGTCTTTGTGACTTTCCTTTTTGTAGTTATCCTTTTAAAAGAGCTGTTTAAAAGATTGCAATTTTTAGCAGATACTTACGAATTTTATAAGAAATAATCAAATTTATTAGTTTATAATTAAAATGTAGTTATTCGACAATAAAATATTTTTTCAAACTAACATAAATAAAATTAAACTTGCCACACCGTTGCTATTTAGATATTTTTCATAAAAATTAAAAAGATAGGATTAAATCAAATTGAAATTTCAAGATTTTGAATATCAAAGAGTGGATATTGCTCAAACCAAACAAACTATTTTGCCTATGATAGAGGCTTTTTTGGATGCTTCCTTACCAGAACAAATTAAAATTATTAACCGTCTTAATTCATTAATGGATGAAATTAATTCCATGTTTACTTTGGCAGAAATTAGGCATAGCCTAGATGTAAAAGATACTTTTTATCAACAAGAAAAACATTTTTGTGATCAAAATGCCCCTTTGCTAACCGAATTACAACATCAATTTAGCCAAACTATGGTAAAAAGTAAACATTATGACGCCTTAGTAAAAGAATTTGGGCCCCTGTTATTTGACAAAACCAAACTATTTTTAAAAACATTTGAACCTAAAATTATTCCTTATTTACAAGAAGAAAATACTTTAACAACCAAATATCAAAAATTAATTTCTGATTCTTCTGTTGCTTTTGAAGGCAAACTTTATAATTTAAGTCAAATGGCTACTTTTTTGGAATCGTCCCAAAGGCAAACTAGAAAAAATGCCCAATTAGCTGTTTCGCAATTTTTTGCTAAAAACGAGCAAGAATATGACCTTATTTATGACCAATTAGTCCAAACACGAACCAAGATGGCTCAAATATTGGGATATTCCAATTTCGTTGCCTTAGGTTATGATCTTTTAGGGCGCACTGATTATGATGCTAACCAAATTGCAGATTATCGCACCAACATTTTAAAATATGTTTTGCCGTTTTATACCATGACTCAAAAACGTAAATCCAAACGTTTAGGTATTGCTAAATTGGAAAGTTATGACAAAAGTTTTAATTTTTCAAGTGGCAATCCCAAACCTCAAAGAGGAGTTGATTTTCAGTTAACCCAAGCAAAAAAAATGTATCATGCAATGTCTCTCCAAACCAAATTATTTTTTGATTTTCTCTTAGAAAAAAACCTATTAGACCTAGATAGCAAACCCAACAAAACAGGCGGTGGATACTGTACTTACCTTCCTAAATATAGCGCTCCTTTTGTTTTTGCTAATTTTAATGGCACAAGTCATGATGTAGATGTTTTGACTCACGAAATAGGACACGCATTCCAAGTTTATCAAAGTCGTCATTTAATTCCTGAGTATCGTTGGCCTACTTTTGAAGCAGCTGAAATTAGTTCTATGGGGATGGAATTTTTAGCTTATCCGTGGGTAAAAGATTTTTTTGCCCAAGATGTAGACAAATATCAATTTCTACATTTATCCCAATCCCTTAATTTCTTACTTTATGGTGCTTTAGTGGATCATTTTCAACATGAAGTTTATCAAAATCCTCAAATGACTCCTGCTCAAAGAAAAGAGTGTTGGCGTAATTTGGAAAAAAAATATTTGTTGTTAGAAACTTATGAAGGCGATCCTTTTTTAGAAAAAGGTACTTTTTGGTTCCGTCAAAGCCACATTTTTTCTACTCCTTTTTACTACATTGACTATACTTTAGCCCAAGTTTGTGCTTTAGAAATTTGGCTTTTAAGCAAGCAAGATTATTCCAATACTTGGCAAAAGTACTTAAAATTATGTCAATTAGGCGGTTCACAAACTTTTTTAAACCTTTTAAAAACTACAGGACTTACTAATCCTTTTGAACCTAATCACTTAAAAAACATTGTTTCTTTTGTAACTTGTTATTTGCAAAAAATTGATGATACTAAATTTTAATTACACCATTTTATAACAATTTTTCACTCCTTCCACAAAAACTCAATCTTATTTTATATCTTATATTACGATTTGCGATTCGTTGCAAAAGTAGTTTTGCCTTTTTCAAACTAACCTCCCATCGAAATAAATCAACTACCTCAAAAATGCCCCATCAAAACTACCAAACAAAGAAAGAAAAATTTAAAGTTATGATATCTATTCAAAATTTAACTTTTTATTACGGTTGTAATCCTATTCTCAAAGACCTTAATTTAACCATTCAAAATAATTCTTGGGTTTCTATTGTTGGTCATAATGGCTCGGGAAAATCTACTTTAGCCAAAATTTTAGTAGGGCTGCTTTCTTGTACCAAAGGACAAATTTTAATTGATAATATCGTTTTAAATGAAAAAAATTTGCCCCTTTTGCAACCTAAAATAGGTATGGTTTTTCAAAATCCTGATTATCAGTTTACAGGACTTACTGTAAGAGAAGATATTGCGTTTGGATTGGAAAATTATAATGTTTGTAGAGAAGAAATTATAGCCAAAGTTTGGCAATATGCCAAAATGGTAAAAATAGATGATTTATTGGACACAAACGTGAATCAACTTTCAGGGGGACAAAAACAACGTGTAGCAATTGCCTCCATTTTAGCGATGGAGCCCGAAATTATTATCTTTGATGAAGTAACTTCTTTTTTAGATCCTCAAGGCGCTTTGGAAGTGCAAAAAATTATTCAAACCATTAAAAATAAAATTTTGATTACCATTACTCATGATTTAGAGTTTGCTGCCAAAAGTGATGAAATTATTGTTCTTGATCAAGGAAAATTAATTACCCAAAACCCACCCCAAAACCTTTTTCAAGACCCTTTATTTTTGCAACAATATAAATTAAAATCTCCTTTATCATTAGATCTTTACTATGAAATTTTAAAAGACAGCACCACTAAAAACATTAAAAATGATCAAATGTTAGAAAATTTAAAGGATATTTTATGGCAATACAATTTGAAAAAGTAAACTTTTATTATAAAAACCCCCCCCACCCTCCAAAAAAAACTACTGCCACTTTATCTGACATTAATTTCAAAATCAATTCTCAAAATGAATTTATTGCTTTAGTGGGGAAAACCGGTTCAGGCAAATCGACCTTAGTGCAATTAATGAATGCTTTGCTTACAACAAATATAGGAAAAGTAACAGTTTGTGGCACTACCATAACTTCTAAAACAAAAAAAGAACTCTTAGTGCCCTTGCGCCAAAAAGTAGGTTTAGTTTTCCAATTCCCTGAATATCAATTATTTGAAATAACTGTTTTAAAAGATGTAATGTTTGGTGCTGAAGTTTTTTTAAATAACAAACAACAAGCCCAAAAGCAAGCTTTCAAAACTTTAGAACAAATCAACATTCCTCCCGCTTTACATCAAAAATCTCCTTTTCAAATTAGTGACGGACAGCAAAGAAAAGTCGCTATTGCAGGTATTTTAGCCATGCAACCTGATATTTTAATCCTTGATGAACCTACACGTGGTCTTGATTTGGAAAGTAGCTCTGATATTATGGATTTTTTACAAATTTTGCATCAAACATTTCACAAAACTATTATCATTATTACTCATGATATGAATTTGGTTTCCCAATATGCAAAACGTGTTTTGGTTTTGTCTCAAGGAAAATTGCTTTTTGATGGCACAAAAGAAACTTTTTTTGAACACCCCCGATTTGAGCAATTTAACTTAGATATTCCTGATACTTTTAAAATTTTAAAACATTTAAATCAAACTTTAGGAATCCCCTTTCAAGCACACTATTGTTTTAGCACCCTTGCCCAATATTTAAAAGAATTTTATTGTTAAAAGGTATTATTGATGAAAAATAATGATTTTAAAAATAATAATTTATCCCACCCCTCTTTATCGCGTTGTTTTTTGTACCAACTCCATCCTTCTATCAAAATTCTTTCTTTTGTGTTGCTGTTAGTTTTTATTTTAAAACTGCCCATTAATGTTGAAAATATTGCTCCAAATCAAGTTTTTATTTTTGCAAACCCCAAACGCATCACTTTATTTTATCTTTTTTGTGTGGTAGCTTTAATGAGCCTTTGTTTCTTTTTTGGAGTAACTTGGAGTTATTTTTGGCAAAGAATTAAACATTTAAGATTTGTTTTTATTATTTCTTTGATAATAAATTTAGTTCCTTCGGAAGATACTTATTTTAATGCTTTTATGCGAGCTCAAATTCCTATTTTAAGTTATGATGCCATCCATTCTTTTTGGTTGTTTTTAATATGTATTTTATTGTATAATTTCAATAAAAAATATATTCCCTTTAAATTATCTTATTTGTTATTTTTGCTTTTGTTCGTCTTTGTTATTCCTTCGTATTTTCCTTCCAATATACAAGAAATTTTGGGTTGCAAACCTAAAAATTATATATTGCAAACGACTTCTTTTCTAAGAATTTGTTTTATTATGACAAGATTGTTTTTAATTGTGATGTTGTTTTTTTTATTCAATAAAATAACTTCTTTTATCGAAATTCAAGATGGTCTAGATATTATTTTGTCTCCTTTAAAAAAACTCAAAATTTCTACTGAAACTTTTACTTTAATGCTTTCTTTAATTTTTATGGCTAATTCTTTTTTATTGCAAGAAACCAATAAAATTTTAAAAGCTCAGACAGCAAGAGGCATGGATTTGCACAAAAAAAATATTTTTAAAAGAATTAATCATCTTTTAGCCTTGTTGGTTCCTATTTTTGTGTTGGTTTTTAAAAGGTCTTTGGTAATTTCTAATGCTATGGAAGTAAGAGGTTATGTTTTGGGAGCTCCTCGCACCAAAATGATTACTTATCGTTGGAAAATGCTTGATTTTATAACCATAACTACCATTTTTGCTCTATTGTTTATCAAATAAATTCGTATTTGTAAATGCTTTTATAAAACATTTTGTTTTTCCAATAATTACATTGAATGCCCAAAAATAAAAAAAGAAAAAGGTTGTGCCCAAATGAATCAAAAGTTAGGATTAAAAGACCAAGATCAAGAAATCTTTGATCTTATTGAACAAGAAAAAATTAGACAAAAAGAAAATATCTTATTAATTGCTTCGGAAAATTTTGTTTCTCAAGCAGTTTTAGATGCCCAAGGAAGCATTTTGACTAACAAATATGCAGAAGGTTATCCTCAAGCTAGATATTATAATGGTTGTAAAAATGTAGATCAAATAGAAAAAATTGCCATTCAAAGAGCAACCAAGCTGTTTGGTGCTAAATATGCAAACGTCCAACCTCATTCAGGTTCACAAGCCAATATGGGAGTATTTCAAGCCTTATTAAAACCTGGTGACAAAATTTTAGGATTATCTTTAATGGATGGAGGACATCTTACTCACGGTCATAAATTAAGTTTTTCTGGTGGTTTTTATGAAGCTCATTTTTATAATGTCAATCCCCAAACTGAAATGCTTGATTATGATGAAATTCGTAAAGTGGCCTTAAAAGTTAAACCTAAATTAATTATTGCAGGGTATTCGGCTTATTCTAAAACTATTAATTTTAAAAAGTTTCGTCAAATTGCTGATGAAGTTAATGCCTATTTAATGGCAGATATTGCCCATATTGCAGGTTTAGTTGCTTGTGGGCTTCATCCTTGTCCCTTTGAAGCTAACGCCGATGTTGTTACTTCTACTATGCACAAAACGCTGAGAGGACCGCGTGGAGGTTTGATTTTAACCAATAAAGAAGAAGTATTTAAAAAAATAAATCGTGGTATTTTTCCAGGTATTCAAGGAGGACCTTGTATTCATACTATTGCAGCTAAAGCTGTTGCTTTTCAAGAAGCGATGATGCCTTCCTTTAAAGAATATCAAAAGCAAGTTATCAAAAATGCAAACACTTTTGCTAAAGCCTTCCAACAAAAAGGTTATCGCATTGTAAGTGGAGGCACTGATAATCATTTATTTTTAATTGATGTTAAACATAAAAATACTGAGTTTACAGGATCCAAAATTGCAAACATGTTAGAAAAAATAAATATTGTTGTCAACAAAAATACCATTCCTTTTGATCAAGAAAAACCTTTTGTGACAAGCGGTATTAGAATTGGCACACCTGCTATGACAACAGTAGGTTTTAGAGAAAATGATTTTATTTTAGTTGCAGATTTGATGGACAAAGCTATCAATCACTTGGACGACGAATCTTATTTAGCCCAAATTAAACAACAAGTTTTGGCTTTATTAAGTAAATTTAATTAAGTAAAAAACAACATCCCTATTTTCAAACATAAAAATAATTATTTTGTAATTCTACATTTTTTCTTGCCTAATGCCATTAACAAAATATTAATAAAACATTAACAAAAGACTCCTTTTTATTAAGGGGTCCTTCCCTTTTTATGTAACAATTTTTGCCACCCCCCAAAACTTTTTTATTTTGCAACAAACATCCCATTTGTCAAAGTCACACCCATAAAAACATTAGCAAATAAACTCTGCTTTTGCTTATTTAAACCCAATTTATCTTTATATGTAATTATTGTTTTTTTATATGTTATAATAAAAATAATTAATGTTTTTTTAATTAATTATAAAAAAAGCTACTCAAATTAGAATAAATTAGTATCTAGCATTTTTTATCGCACACACACAGACAATTTAAAAATTTTTAAAAAGTAATTTAGACAAAATAAGAAAAAAATAATTAAAAAAGATTTCAAAATATAAAAAGGAGTTATTATTTGGAAAAAGCTTTAGTATTAAGATTTTTGGCTGGAGTTTATTATATTAAAGATTTAGAAACTCAAATCATTTTGGAAGCTAAAAAAAGAGGCAAATTAAAAAACCCTGATATCAAAACTACCCAAAAAGAAAATAGTTCTACCTCTGACTTTATTATTAAAGTAGGCGATATTGTGTTTTATGAACTTTCTTGTGATACTTATTTAATTCAATCTATTTTGCCTCGTAAAAATGAATTAAAAAGACCTAATGTTGCCAATATTGACCAGGTATTGCTAGTTTTTTCCTTAGTAAAGCCCAATTTTCAATTTCTTTTATTAGATAAGTTTTTATTAATTTTAGAACAACAAAAATTAGATGTAGTTTTGGTTTTTTCTAAAATAGATTTGTTAAAACCCGAAAACTTTACAACAATGCAACAACAATTATCTTATTATCAAAAATTTCAACCCTTTTATTATATTAACTCCAAGCAAAAAATAGGAATAGATGCCCTTAAACACATTTTTGCTAATCAAATTACAGTTTTGGCAGGACAAACCGGAGTAGGAAAATCGACCTTACTCAAAGCCTTAATTCCAGATGCCAAACTCAAAACACAAGAAATTTCTGAAAGTCTTGGCAGAGGCAAACATACCACCAAAAACGCCCAATTATACGAGTTTAATGGTGGATTTATTGTTGATACTCCTGGTTTTTCCAAACTAGACTTAACTACTTTTTGCCCTAGGACTTTAAAGAATTTTTATCCTGATTTTGTAGAACATGTTTGTGATTGTTTTTTTGGTGAAAGTTGTCTTCATTTGCAAGAAGAAAAATGTGGCGTTAAAAAAGCCTTAGAAAACGGCAAAATACTTCCCTCTCGATATCAAAATTATGTGAGCTTTTACGAAGAAATCAAAAACCAACTCAAATATTAGTTATTTTTTATTTTTTGCACATTTTTTTATAGCATCATTTTAGAACTCAATTTAATAATTGCTACAAGATTGCATTTTATCTATTTTTTACACAATTGTAAAATCGCATTTTAACCCCAACCAAAAAATCACCCCCCCTTTTTTACCAACCAATTATTTTTTACAAAATAAAATACCATAAGGAAACTCAAAAATGAAAGTCGGAATTATTGGTTTGCCAAATGTGGGTAAATCTACCTTATTTAATGCTTTAACTAAAATGCAAGTTTTAGAAGCTAATTATCCTTTTGCCACTATCGAACCTAATGTTGGCATTGTAGAAGTGTCAGATTCGCGTCTCCAAACTTTATCTCAAATTTTTCAATCTCAAAAAACTATTTCTGCTTTGATAGAATTCAAAGATATTGCAGGTTTAGTAGCGGGAGCTTCCAAAGGCGAAGGGCTTGGCAATCAATTTTTAAGTCATATTCGCAATGTAGATGCTATTTGTCATGTGGTTAAATGTTTTGAAGACCCCAATATTGCTCATGTGACAGAAACGAATAATCCTGTAGAAGAAATTGATATTATTCAAACAGAACTAGCTTTAGCAGATTTAGAACAAATTGAAAAACGCTTAATTAAACTGGGTAAACAAAAAAATAAACTTGACAAAGAATTATTGCAAGAAAAAGCGTTATTAACCAAAATTAAAACCCATTTAACTACCCAAGATTTAAAAAATTTGGTTTTTTCGGATGAAGAATTAAAGCTTGTCAAAACCTTTAATTTGTTGTTTTTAAAACCTTCCCTTTATTTAGCCAACATTAAAGAACATGATTTATTATCTTTGGATTCCAACGTTTTTTATCAACAAGTTTTAGCGTATGCTACTAAAGAATCCAAAAAAGTAATTCCTTTGTGTGTGCAATTAGAAAAAGAAATATCGTCTTTAGACTTTGCAGAAAAGAAACTTTTTTTAAAGGACTATGGTCTTGTAGAATCAGGGATTACTAAATTAATTCAAGAAAGTTATGCTCTTTTAGGTCTCCAAACTTATTTTACTGCAGGACCTAAAGAAGTTCGCGCTTGGTCTTTTAAAAAAGGTCTTAAAGCTCCCGAATGCGCCTGCATTATTCACACCGATTTAAAAAAAGGTTTTATTAAAGCCGAAGTTGTTTCTTACCTTGATTTATTAGAGGCCCAAACTTTTCAAAAAAGCAAAGAAAAAGGCAAAGTTCGCATTGAGGGCAAAGAATACATAGTTAAAGATGGTGATATTATTACTTTTAGATTTAATGTTTAGTTTAATATTCAAACTTTTAATTTTGAAATTCGTTTTTTTCTATTTTCAACTTTAACCCCCCAAATAACAAATTATCAATTTAACAACCTAAAAATAAGGAGATAAAAAAGATATGACAACAAATTATAAAACAACTCTTTTGATGCCAAAAACTGATTTTCCTATGAAAGGAAATTTAGGCAAAAACGAAATTAACATTCAAAAACATTGGCAAACACTTGACTTATATCAAAAAAAATTACAACAAAATCAATACAACAACCCTTTTATTTTGCACGATGGACCTCCTTATGCTAACGGCAATATTCATATGGGACACGCCTTAAACAAAATTTTAAAAGATTTTATTGTTCGTTTTCGTAGTATGCAAGGTTTTTACACTCCTTTAATTCCTGGTTGGGATACTCATGGTTTGCCAATTGAGGCAGCAGTTCTTAAAAAAACTTCTAAAAATGCTTTTACCAGAAAGTCTTTCCTAGATAAATGTCAAGAATTTGCCTTGGAAAATGTTAATAATCAAAAACAGCAATTTCAAAGATTAGGTATTTTAGGAGATTGGCAAAATCCTTATTTAACGTTGGATAAAACTTTTGTTGCTGATCAGGTAAGAATTTTTGGACAAATGGTTGACAAAGGCTTAATTTTTAAAGCCCTCAAACCCATTCATTGGTCACCTACTTTAGAATCTGCTTTAGCAGAAGCAGAATTAGAGTACCAAAATCACCAATCTCCTTCTGTTTATGTTGCTTTTAGCATGAAAAAACTAGATATTTTTGACAATGTGGCTTTGTTAATTTGGACAACTACTCCTTGGACTTTGCCTGCCAATGTAGCAATTGCGGTGCATCCTGAAAAAGAATATCAATTAATTGAAGTTTTACAAAAACGCTATTTGGTAGGAACTAAAAACATTCCTTTTCTTCAAAAAGTTTTTGCTTGGAACAAAGAACACATCAAAGTTGTTGCCACTTTTGAAGGAAAAACCTTAGAACATTTAACTTACCAAAATCACCTTGTTTCCAAATTCGGAAAAATAATTTTATCACAACACGTTTTGGATGAAGAAGGAACAGGACTAGTCCACATCGCTCCAGGACACGGTTTGGACGATTTTTTAGTAGGTCAAAAATATAATTTAGATGTTGTTTGTAGTATTGATAAAAAAGGTATGATGACAGATGTTTCCAAATATCAAGGTCTATTTTACACCAAAGCCAACGAAGCTATCATCTCTGATTTAGAAAAAGACCATTCTTTGCTTAAAGCAGATGTAATTTTGCACTCCTATCCTCATGATTGGCGCACTAAAAAACCAGTTATTTCTCTTGCACTTCCTCAATGGTTTGTCTCTATTAAAAAAATTAAATCTCTTTTGCTAGAAGAAACCCAAAAAGTTAAGTGGATTCCACGTTGGGGAGAATTAAAAATGACTAATATGATTACTAATCGTGAGGATTGGAATATTAGTCGTCAAAGAACTTGGGGCGTTCCCATTCCTATTTTTTACACCGAAACCCATCAACCCATTCTGGATTTAAAATTAATTAATCATGTAGCTGATTTATTCGAACAGCATGGAATGGATATTTGGTATGAATGGGATGTTAAAAAACTACTTCCTGAAAACTACACTCATCCCCAAAGTCCTAACAATTTGTTTACCAAAGAACTAGATATTATGGATGTTTGGTTTGACTCAGGAACTTCTTATAGTGTTTTTAAAAAACGTAATCAAGTTTTACAAAGTGATGTTTATTTGGAAGGCTCTGATCAATATCGTGGTTGGTTCAATTCTTCTTTAATTACTTCTGTAGCCACTCAAAATCAAGCTCCTTATAAAACTGTTATTACTCATGGTTTTGTTTTTGATGGTGAAGGCAAAAAAATGTCTAAATCTTTGGGCAATGTCATCGATCCATTAACTGTTGCTGAACAAAAAGGAGCAGATATTATTCGTTTATGGGTTGCAAACACTAATTATAATCTTGATGTTCGCATTAATCCTTCCATTTTAAAACAAGTAGAAGATCTTTATCGCAAAATTAGAAACACCTTCCGTTTTATGTTAGGTAATTTAGATAATTTTAAAAAAGATACTAATTATATTGCCTTTGAACAAAGAACTTTTATACATCAAGCAATGATGCTAGATTTTGAAGAAGTGTTAAAAAACGTAATACATTCTTATGATACTTATAATTTTGAAGGTGTTTTAAGGCATCTATTCCCCTTCATTACTAATAAAATCAGTGCTTTTTATCTCGATTTTGCCAAAGATATTTTATACATCGAAAAAGAAGATCACAAAGAAAGAAAGATGATTCAATCAACTATCTATGATTTGTTATTATCGCTTTTACAAGTTTTAACTCCAATTATTCCTCACACTACTTCAGAAGTTTACGGCTTTTTTCCTTTTGCTTTGGAAAAAGATATTTATTTAGAAAAAATGCCACAACTCAAAGCACGTCCAACTTCTCATCTTTTGTTAGAATATCATAAATTTTTAACATTAAGAAAAAACGTTTTACAATATTTGGAAAAAGCAAGACAAAGTGGGCTTATTAATTCTTCTTTGCAAGCCCATATTACGTTATCATTAACCCAAGAAGAAATGCATGCTTTGGATGTTTTACAAATTAAAGATCAATTGCATCAATTTTTTATAGTCTCTAAAGTAACACTTCAATTAAAAGATACTTTTGATGTTAAAGTTGCCAAAGCTTCTGGGTATGCTTGTCAAAGATGTTGGAATGTAGTAATCACCAAACCCTTTACTCCTTTGTGCACGCGTTGCCAAAATATATTAAAATAAAAGAAATAGGTTTATTATGAAAAATGGTATGGAAAATATTGAAAAATTTTCTCCAATAAAGAAAAAAATTCAATATGTTCAAGAATTTAAAAAAATATTAATTTTATCCTTATCCTTAATAGTATATGTTTTAGTTTCTGTTTGGGCTTTTGATTGCACCCGAGATGGCGGATATAAAAATGATCTTTTTCCTACTGGGGTTATTGGTTTAGGCAATGTAATAGGTAAATTATTACATAAAGCAGGAAAGATTGAAACTAATAATATTATAGTTATTGCTGGTACTTTTTACTTTGTTGTTAATGTTTTCTTATTGTTTTTTATCTCTCGTCGTTATTTGGGTAAATATTTTACCATTACTACTGCATTTGCAACTGTCCTTCTTTTTGTTTCAGTGTTTTTTATTGAAAACCAAGTTAAACAAGGTTTTTTATATCATACTGAACGATTTTTTGGAATATTCAAAACTGAAAGTGATTTTTTAAGCGATCTTACCAGAGTTTTTTTTGCAGGTATTTTAATAGGTATTTTTAATGGTATTCCTTTAAGAATTGGTGCTTCTACTGGAGGACTTGATATTGTTGCTAAATATTTATCTATTTATAAGAAAAAAGATATCTCTTTTGTAGTAGAAATGTTTGGCTATACTCTTATGATTTTTGGTGCTGTGGGTGTTTTTATTATTGAATATTTTTATAAAGAAACAGGTCTAAAAGAACTTACTACACAAATATCTTTATCACTTTTTTATACTGTTTTACGTATTAAATTATCTGCCTTATTTATGGGATTGATAACTTCTGTTCCCCAAAAAGAAACGAAACTAAACTGCTAAAACAGTTTAGTTTTTTTTATTTTATTTGCACGCTTCACTTATTTTTATTAGTTGTAAAACTCAATTTCATAATACATGCAAAACAAATTGAAATTTTTACTTTTTGCTTTGCACAAAATATTTTTTGTATTTATATTAAATTAAAGGAATTTTAATGAAACATTCATTTAGTCAAAAAAACCCTGAACAATCGCAAGCATTGTTACAAACCAAAATCACAAAAGGGCTTACTTCCCAAGAAGCCTTGCAAAGACTTCAAATTAACGGTAAAAATCAAATTCAATCCCTTACCAAACCCACTTTTTGGCATCAATTCCAACAACAATTTAAAGATTTTTTAGTTATTGTCCTTCTATTAGCAGCTACAATTAATTTCGTGATTGGTATTTTACAAGGAAACAAAGAAGAACTTGTGGAAGGCTGCTTTATTTTGATTATTGTCCTTCTTAACGCCTTTTTAAGTATTTATTACGAAACTAAAACCCAAAAAGTTTTAGCTAATGTATCAAAAAAAGCTTCCCTTAATGCCAAAGTAATAAGAGATAGCAAACCGCTTTTAATTCCTATGCAAAATTTAGTGATAGGAGATATTGTCATTTTAGAAACTGGTGATATTATTCCAGCTGATATGATACTTTTAGAAACATTTAATTTATATGTAGATGAATCTTTGTTTACAGGAGAATCGCAAGCTGTTTTAAAAAGTGCTTGTGTTTGTGTCCAAAATGCAGCTCTTACTAATCAAAACATGGCTTTTATGAATACTGTTATTTTAAAAGGAAGAGCTAAAGGAGTGGTTTTTGCTTCAGGAATGCAAACTGAAATTGGAAAAATTACCCAGTTTATTTCTCAACCCCAACAAGAAAAAACACCATTAGAAAAAAATATTGCCAAATTAACTAAAAAGTTAACTTTGATAATTGGTATTATTATTTTCCTTAATGGCTTGTGGACGATTTTTAAAAACATTTACAGCTCAACTTTTAGCTCTCACATTTTGAAACATACTTTTTTGGATGCCATTGCTCTTGCAGTTGCTGCTATTCCTGAAAGTTTATTAATTATTATGACTTTAATTTTGGCTTTGGGAATGAAAAAACTTGCTCTTAAAAAAGCTATTGTCAAAAATTTAAAAACCTTAGAAACTTTGGGGGCTGTTAATGTTATTTGTACTGATAAAACAGGAACTTTAACCCAAAATAACATGACTGTTAAAAAAATTATAGTTTGTAATTCTTTGGAAAAAATAAGTCCCTTTTGTGTGGAAAATATTAATGAACCAAAACCCTTTAATTTAGAAAAGTTGCTTTTATTTGGTATTTTATGTAATGATGCTTTGATTAGTGTTGCAAAAACAACCAACGATAAAACTTCAAACAACTTAGAAATTATTGCTGATCCTACTGAAAAAGCCTTTATTAATTTAGCTTTGTTTTATCAATATGATGCGTTTTTACTCCAAAAGCAATATCCTCGATTTGCAGAAATTGCCTTTGATTCCCAAAGGAAATTGATGACTACTTTTCATCATAAAGACGGATTTATTTATGCCATTACTAAAGGTGCTCCAGAAGTTTTGTTGCAAAAATGTAGTCAAGTTCAATATCAAGAACAAACCATTGCAAAAGATACTAAAATAATAAAAATATTAGAAAAACAAATTAGTCAATTAAGTGAGCAATCTTTGCGAGTTTTGGGAGTTGCTTATCGTGTATTTTCTCTTGATTTAGAGACGAATCTTAAAAACAATCCTGATATTTTTGAACAAGATCTTATTTTTTTAGGGGCAGTGGCGATGGAAGATCCCATTCGAAAAGAAGTTATGCAAGCCATTTTTAAATGCAATCAAGCACGCGTCACTCCGATTATGATTACAGGGGATCATTTAAAAACTGCTTTTGTGATTGCCAAAAAATTAAATATTTTATCCCAACCTCAAGATTTAGCCATTACAGGAGATGAATTAGCTCAAATGCCAGAGGAAGAATTTTTGGAAAAATTATTGCAAATTAAAGTTTATGCAAGAACTAATCCTCATCATAAATTAAAAATTGTGAAAGCTTGGCAAAAAAAAGGTTTTGTGGTGGCAATGACAGGAGATGGCATAAATGATTCTTTAAGCATTAAACAAGCCAATGTGGGAATTGCTATGGGAGTTGCAGGTACTGATGTTTGTAAAATGGCATCAGATATGATTTTAACAGATGATAATTTTGCTACTATTACGAATGCTTTAGAAGAAGGGCGAAATATTTTTAATAATATTAAAAAAAGTTTAGTTTTTCTTTTGAGTTGTAATGTTGGTGAAATTATTTTGATTTTGCTTGGTAATTTTTTAGGAATTTTCTTTTTTGGGTGTGATTTTAAAATTTTGACTGCTTTACAAATTCTTTGGATTAATTTAGTTACTGATTCATTGCCAGCAATGGCTTTGGGAATCGAACCACAAGAAACAAATTCTATGTCGCCAAAAACTTATAATCCTAAAGGAAGTTTTCTAAATAAAAAAACTTATAAAAAAATTATTTTGGAAGGATTTTTAATTGGTCTTTTGGCTTTTGTGGCTTCTTTAATAGGATATTATAATCATGATAGTGATAAAATAAGATATGCTCAAACTTTTGCTTTTATGGTTTTGGCGTTTTCACAATTGATTCATGTATGGAATTTGCGAAGTTTTTTCACTTCTGTTTTTAAGTTAAAAATAAATTCATTTTTGATTAAAGCGTTTGCCATTAGTGTATTTTTGCAATTAATCATAATTTTTGTCCCTTTTTTAAGAGATTTATTTCAATTAATTTCTTTAACAACAAAAGATTTTGTAATCATTTTATTACTATCTTTGTTGCCTTTGTTGTTTATAGAAGTTAAAAAAAAGATTTTGTCATTGTAAATGCCATAAATGTAGATGATATTAAAAAACAAAAAAGACTCTTCTTGAAAGAGTCTTTTTTTTATATTCTTAAATTAATTATTCAAATATTTATTTTCTAAATATTGTAAAAAAGTTTCAGGGTTAATTTGGGGCGTGTCTGTTGCTTTGAACACAAATTCTTGGTTGGTATAAAAAGAACCCCAGTTTCTTATTTTTTGATCTAAATATTGATTTAAAGTTTCAAATTTGCCTGCTTTAAAGCCCTCTTTAATATTAGGATTTGCTTTTTGAACGTTTTTCATTATCATGGATGCTAAAATAGCTCCATTTAAATAGCTAGGGAAATAACCAAAACTTCCTTGAGGCCAGTGAATATCTTGCAAGCATCCAAGACCTACGTTGGGTGGGGTAATTCCTAGATATTCTTTCATTTTGCAATTCCAAAAGTGAGGTAAATCACCCAAAGACAACTGATCAGAAATTAATAATTCTTCAATTTCAAAACGCAAAATAACATGGAAAGGATAAGTTACTTCATCAGCATAAATGCGAACAAAATCAGGTTTTACTTGGTTGGCTTGTTTAAATAAATTTTGTGGAGTTAATGAAGGATTGTAAAAATTTAATTCTGTTTTTAAAATATCTACTAAGTAAGTTAAAAATTCTTGAGATTTAGCAACTTGTTTTTCCATTAATAAAGATTGGCTTTCATCAAAAGAAAAGCTTCGTGGAGTGCCTACTGGTTGATTTTTGTATTGTTGGGGTAAATTTTGGGCGTATAAACCGTGTCCTACTTCGTGTATAGTGGCTAAAAAACTATCTAAAAAATTGTTTGTATTATAATTGGAAGTAAGGCGAACATCATAAGGAGTGCCTCCACAAAAAGGGTGGATGGATTCATCTAGGCGACCATAATTGCAATCAAATCCTATTTTGGGCATAATGATTTGATTTAATTTTTTTTGGTTTTCTAAAGTCATTGCAATATCTTTGTAAAGGTGTTTTTCTTTTTCTTGTTTTTGCAAAATAGTTTTCATTAAAGGTGGTAATTTTTCTTTGATGACGTTAAATATTTGTTTGATTTTGGTAGCAGTCATTCCAGGGTCATATTGATCGATTAGAGCATCATACAAAGATATGCCTAATTTTTGGGATCTGAGATTTGCTACTTCTTTGGTGTAATTTAGTACTTTTTGAAAATAAGGTTTGAAGCTGTTATAATCGTTATTTTTTTTGGCTTGTCTCCACATTATCTCTGATTTGGTAGTTGCTAAAATTAAATTATTTTGTAGTTCTTCAGGGATTATTTCTTCGGATTGCATTTTGGATGTTATTTCTCGTAGATTAGCTTGTTGCCAAGAATTGAGAGTTTCTTGTTCTTGTTGTGCTTGTAAAAGCAAATTTTTGGTTTCTTGTGAAGTTAATAGTTTTTTTATAATTTGGGTTAAATCGATGATTTCTAAAGTGCGGCTTTCTTGGGAGCCCTTTTTAATGTTGCAAGCCATATCCCAGTTTAATATATTGATAATATTTTCTAAACGACCAATTTTTTCAAATCTTTGTTCTAATTTTTGATAATTAATTGACATATAAGAATTCCTTAGTTATTTATATTATTTGTAAATAAATTTTTTTTTTGCGATGGGTTCATGAGAGGTTAATTTTTGAAAAAAGATTTGTTTTTTTATTAAAGTTGAAAAAAATAGTTTGATTTAAGTATAAATCAAACTTTAATTTTTAATAAATTATTATTTTGTTTATTGCGATTTTAATGGTGTGTAAGTTTGCAAATATTTTATTTTCTAATTTGCATCTTTTGGATTAAAAATTTGGATCAAACCTTTACCTATTAAATTAAAAGATAAACTAGTTAATAAAATAATGATAAAAGGTCCAAAAAATAAATGAGGATAGAATCTAATATCACTTCTACTAGCATTTAAAATATTGCCCCATTCAGGAATTGTAGGATCGAGACCTAATCCAACAAAACTTAACCCCGATATTGTTAAAATAACTGTTGCCATACCTATTGTTATTCTTGTGATAATAATAGACCATAGATGAGGCAAAACATGTTTGAAAATTATACAAAATTCATTTGATCCTAAAGCTTTAGAAGCTTTGATAAAACCTTTTTGCCTAATTTTCATGGTATTTGCTCTTATGATTCGAATAAAAGTAGGAGCATTAGAAATACTTAGAGCAATTATTAATGATAATTTTTTATTGTCTTTCAAAAAAAACATAATTAAAATAGCTAAAATAACATCGGGAAAAACTACTAAAATATCACATATAAAATTAATGATATTATCAAAAATATTTTTGAAATAACCTGAAATAATTCCTAATAACGTTCCTATTATACTAGCCATCATAATAGAACAAAAACCTATAGTTAAAGATTTTTTAGTTCCTTCTAACATTCTATTAAATAAATCATGTCCAGTAGAATCTGTTCCCATGAGATGTTTTAAACTAATGCTTTGTAAACGTTTATAATCAGATGATGCATCAGGATTTTTATATAAAGGAGTAAAAGGAATTAAATAAACAGCTAAAAATAAAATAGTTAAAAATAAAGAACCAAATAAAATATTTTTATTTTTTGCCCAATATTTTAATTTTTTTTGAAAAAAAAGAAATGGTTTAAAGTTTTTTTTCATAATAAATGATTGTATCCTTTTTGCATATTTATCCCTTTTGTTTAATTTTGGGATCTAACCAAGCATACACTAAGTCTAGAAATAAATTCCAAATAGCTATAAATAAAGCGAGTAAAATAATACAACATTGAATAACAGGATAATTTCTATTATCAAATGCATGTTTTATTAAAACACCTACCCCTTTTATTTCGAAAATATTTTCTGTAATAATAGAACCACCGATTAAAAAACTTAGAAGTAAACCGATGTGTGCTACAACAGGAATTAAAGCATTTTTTAAAGCGTGCTTAAAAATAATATTTTTTTTAGACAATCCTTTAGAATAGGCCGTTTTGATATATGGTTGTGACAAACATTCTTCCATGCTTGTTTTAGTAGTTTTAAAAACAGAACCCGATATTAATAAAGAAAGAGTTAAAATAGGCAAAACCACATGTTTAGGAGTATCAAAATCAGCTACTGGGAATAATCTTAAATAATGACCTAATGTAAGTTGCAATAAGATGCCAATGATAAAACTAGGAGAAGAAATGATGATAATAGAATAAAAATCTAGTATAAAGCTTTTTTTGGACCCTTCATAAAAAGCGGATAATGCTCCTAAAAAAATCCCTAATAAAGAACCAAAAAAACAACTTAAAAAAGCCAATTTAAAGGTATTAGTAAAAGCTTTTGTAAAAAGGTTGAAAACTGGCTCTTTTGTGCCATAATAAGATTTTCCAAAATCTCCTATAAAAATATTTTTGAAATAATTTATAAATTGAGTTTTTAAAGGCTTATCTAATCCTAATTCCTTTTCCTTTAATTTTCTTAGTTCAGGAGTAAGTCCTTTTTCAAACATAGCATCAACAGGATCACCTGGTATCATTTTCATAGTAAAAAAACTGATAAATATGACTGTTATAAATAATGTTATAGTGTATAAACTTTTTTTAAAAATATATTTTATCAACGAAATTTACCTCAAAAATTTAGAATATTTCATTTATGAATTTTTATTGGGTGATTTAAATAATATAAAAAATTATAGGTTAATTTTAATTGATGTATTAAAAAACATATTTGTTTTCTATAATGAAATTAACCATTTTTTTAATATTAAATTTTTTTTATAAATGTATTAATCAAAACCCATTATTTTTTTATGATTTTTGTAAAATCAAAATGTGAGAAAAGATCTGATTTAAAGCCTTGTTTGATATTTTTGGAAGTAATTACATAATTAGGATAACTATATAAAGGAATAACATAAAATTCTTTATATATATATTGGCTTATTTCTTTTAATAAATTAGTATATTTTTCTTCACTTGTTTCTTTTTCAACTTGTAATAATTTATTTTCTATATCGCTTTTATCATCATTATCAATATGACAAAAATTATTGGGATTGTTGTTAGTTAAAAAATAATCACGTAAAACTTTATGCCCCCATTTTGATTCATAGTTTTCACCTAAAAAAATCATATTATAAGAAGAGTTATCTTTTTTGGCTTCTGTTAATAAAGTTTTAAAATCCATAGGAGCAAATTCTATTATAAAACCAACTTTTCTTAGTTGTTCTATTATTTTATGTTCAAAAAGATACTCAGATTTTGTAATGCATCCTATTTTAAGTTTTTTAGCAGTTTTATCTAGTTTTTGGACATATTTTTTAGCTTGTAAAAAGTTTGTTGGATAAGCATCTAATTCGTTATCGAATCCTTTCAAGGTTTCTGGCAAAAAAGTTTTTAATTTTTGAGCAGGGATTTCCAAATCAGATATTATTTTTTCAATATCTAACGACCAAGAAATAGCTTCTCTTGTTTCTAGAGAGGTTTTAGCTTTATTAATGTATAAATATCTAGCTGAAACATCTTTATTTTCAACTACTTCAACACTATGGCTTAATTTATCTTTTATAATTTGAATTTTATGAGATGGATAATCCAGACAAGCGTCTAAAGAACCATTTTCTACTTGTTGTAAATTAGTATCATTATTTTTATTAATTTTGAAAATGATTGTTTTAGGACTGTATTTAATTGTGTCTTTATTGTAATAATTATTAAATTTTTCCATTTTGATTTCATCATCTGATTTATATTCAACTAATTTATAAGGTCCAGTGCCAATTTGTAATCCTTTTTCTTCGTTTTCTTCTACAGCTTTTTTATTTAGGATTCTGATAAAATTACAAAAAGTAAAGTGCCAATAAGGTGTTTTTTCTTTTAATTCGATTTCAAATTCTATGTTGTTTATTCTTTTGATTGATTTGATTTCTTCAAACTGAGGATGTTTATTTTTGTGTCCTCTTTCGATTGTAAATATAACATCATCAGTTGTTATATTTTCGCCATTGTGAAATAAAATATCATCTCTAAGTTTAAACTTTAATAAAGTTTTGTCTTGGTTTTGATTTGCATCACTTTCAACTAATTTAGCTAATTTACTTATGATTTTACCTTCTTTTTCTTCTAATAAAGTGTCATGAACTAAACGTAAATATCTATTAGAATAAGTAGAAAAAGTGTTTTCTGGAGAAGTAATATCAAATCCTTGGATATCTGATATAACAGCTATTTTAATTGTGTCCTTGTCGTCTTCATGTTTTTTGCTTGGTAATAACTGCCACCACAAAATGATTAAAATTATAACTGTTAAAGCTCCAACACTTATATATATATTTTTCATTTTGCTTTGTTTTTACTTTCCTAATTATTTAATTATAAATCTATTTATTATTTATTGAATATTTTTTTTATTTAATTAATTGAACTTTTGTAAAATCAGTTCTTGTGAAAAGATCACATTTAAGACCTTGGACTTTTTTGCTTGTTAAGAAATATATGTTTTGTTGATAAAAAGGAACAACATATTTCTTTTGGTCTAAATGAGTTTGAATTTGTTGAATTTTTTGTACGTAAGTACCTAAATCTATATTTGTTTGAGATTGTTCTAAAAGATCTTTTAGTGTTTGGTCTCCTGAAATATGAGCCCAAGTTCCTTGGGTAGAATCCCCCTCGTTTTTTGGTGTCATATAATCTGTTAAAACTTTATGACCGTATGCCATTTCATGCATATCACTCATAAAAAAAATGTCATAATCTCCTTTTTTTAAATTTGTTTTGAATGTATTAAATTCTGGTATGTCTAATGTTACTTCAAAACCTACTTCTTGTAGTTGTTCTTTTATTTTGTTTGCTACTTCTGGAGTTTCCTTAGCAGAAAACCCGAATTTAATTTGTTTATTTGGAAGTTGGCTAACTTGGTTTTTAACTTCTTGTGTGTTTGTATTATAAGCATATGAAATATTTGTATTATGACCTTTTTCTCCTTCGGGGATAAAAGTTTTTAAAGGTTTAACTGGTAATTCCAGTTGAGTAATTATTTTTTTAATATCTAAAGCTTGAGCAATTAATTTTCTTTTTTCAAGTTCAACTTTTTGATTATTCATCATTAAATAACTACATTTAACAGCGGCATTTTCAACAACTGTAATATCTTTTTGTTTTTTTGCATCGGCTACTTTATTTACTGGAAAGTCTAAGACAGCATCCACAGTCCCTGCGCTTAACTGTAATAAAGCTGTATCCTGATTAGAAATGGTTTTAAAAACAATTTCTTTTTGGCTGTTTTTTATTTTTTCTTTGTCAAAATATTTATCAAAAAGTTTTAAATTTATTACTTTTTCAGAAGAATCCCATGAAACTAATTGATAAGGACCTGAACCAACCTTAAGTCCTTCTAATTGATCTTTTGTTTGGTCTTGTTTAACTGCTTCTTGGCTTATTATTCTTTGCTTAGCGATGCTTTCATAGGCAAAAGCAGGGAATGCTTTAAGATTTAGTTTTACTTTTGTGCCGCCTTCTAATTCTTCAACTGATTTAATATTTTCATATTCATCGTGTTGTTTTCCTTTTGCTCTTTCAAAAGAAAATTTGACATCTTTTGCAGTTAATTTTTTACCGTTGTGAAATAAAACATCATCTCTGAGAGTAAAAACAACTGCATCTTCATTTTCCACTTTAAACCATGATGTAGCTACTTGAGGCAAAACATCGCCATTTTCATTTGTAGAAACTAAAGTAGAGTGGATGCAGTAAAACAATCTATCTCCTTGTGCACTTTGAGTGTGATCTTTATTTCCTGGGTCATAACCTACAATATCATTTGGCATTGCTACTACAAAATTATTTCTTGGGGGAGTTGTTTTAAAAAGCTTTTTGTAGACTACAAAACCCATTACAACAAATAAAATAACTGCTGTTCCTATAACTAATTGTTTTTTATATTTTTGTAATAATTGTTTAAAATCCATTTTTTTATTTCCTTTTTTGTTTGTGTTTTGAAAATAAAATTATTTTTATTATGAATAAAATTTTATTCACTTACTTTAACTTGGGTAAAATCAGTTCTTGTAAAAGGATCGCATGTAAGACCTTGGACTTTTTTACTCGTTAAAAAATATATGTCTTGTTGATAAAAAGGAATAACATATTTATTTGTGTATAAATGAGTTTGAATATCTTTTACTGTTTGTTCGTAAATGTTTTTATCAGTGATTGTTTGGGTTTCATCTAAAAGTTTTTTTAGTGTTGTGTCTCCTTGAATGTGAGAATGGCTTTTGGGAGTTTGTTTTCCTTCTTTTTCGAATATTGGGTTCATATAATCTATTAAAACTTTATGACCGTATGGCATTTCATTCATATTACTCATAAAAGATATGTCATATTTGCCATTTTTGGAATTTGTAAAAAAAGTAAGCGATTCTGGTATGTTTACTATAACTTCAAAACCTACCTCTTGTAATTGTTCTTTTATTTTGTGTACTACTTCTTTTATTTCTTTAAAAGAAGCTCCTAATTTAATTTCCTTGTCTTTTTCGCTTAAAAGACTAACTTTGTTTTTAACTTCGTTTTGGTTTGAATCATAAGCGTATTGAATATTTTCGTTATGTCCTATTTCTCCTTGAGGAACAAAAGTTTTTAAAGGATTAACGGGTAAATTTAGATCAGCAATTATCTTTTCGATATTTAGAGTTTGGGCGATTAATTCTCTTTTCCCCTTTTTAACTTTGTTGTTGTTGATAAATAAAACACTACATTTGGCACCTTTATTTTGGACGACTTCAATATTTTTTTTTTTGCTTGCATTAGTTATTTTGTTTATTGGAAAATCTAAGATAGCATCCACAGTTCCTTCTTCTAATTGCAATAAAGAAGTATCGTAGTTAGAGTTAACTTTAAAAAGGATTTCTTTTTGGCTGTTTTTTATTTTGTCTTTATTAAAGTATTTGTCAAAAAGTCCTAATTTTATTATTTTGTTAGAAGAATCTTCATAAATTAATTGATAAGGACCTGAACCAATTTTTAGTCCTTCTAATTGATTGTGTGTTTGGTCTTTTTCTAGTGATTCTTTACTAAGTATTTTGTATTTAGCAATAAGTTCATAGACAAAAATAGGTAAAGCTTGCAACTTAAGTTTTACCTTTGTATCATTTTCTAGCGTTTCGATTGATTTAATAATAGCATATTCGTCATTTCCTTTTTCTTTGGCTCGTTCAAAAGAAAATTTGACATCTTGCGCAGTTAATTTTTTGCCGTTATGAAATAAAACATCATCTCTTAGAGTAAAAATAATGGCATCTTCATTTTCCACTTTATCCCATGATGTAGCTACTTGAGGCAAAACATCGCCATTTTCATTTGTAGAAATTAAAGCAGAGTGAATACAACAAAATAATCTGTCTCCTTGTGCGTTGGAAGTGTGTGCTTTTTGCCCTGGATCAAATCCGTTAACATAATTAGGAATTATAACTATAAAATCATTTCTTAGGGGTTGTTTTTGAAAAAATATTTTGTAGATTGCAAAACTTATTATACTAAGTAAAAAAAATGTTCCACTAATAATTAAATATTTTTTATATTTTTGTAATAGTTGTCTAATGCCCATTTTGTTCCTATATTCTTCTTTTTGATTTTTTTATATTGCAATTATTTAATTTTTGCGGTAAAATAAGTATTTTTTTATTGTTGTAAAAGAAATAAGAATTCAAAATATGGATGAAGTGTGGGGAAATAAAAATAATATTTAGTAACAAATAATATTAATAAATATTTAGGAGATATTATTGTTGATTCACTATTTTTTTAACAAACTAAACATTATGATAATCAAGCCCAGTTTTTAAAAAATTATTAAGTAAACTTTTAGTGTAGGGGTGTTTTGGATTTTTTAATATTTGGGATGTTTTAGCACTTTCTACAATTTGTCCTTGATACATGACAATAATATCATCGGCTACTTGAGAAACTACTCCTAAATCATGGGTGATAAATAAAACAGCAGTGTTTTGTTCTTGTTGTAGACAAGCAATTAAATTAAGAATTTCTTTTTGGACAATTACATCTAGGGCAGTAGTTGCTTCGTCAGCAATTAAAAGTTTAGGCTTACAAACTAATGCCATAGCAATCATTATTCTTTGACACATTCCGCCTGAAAGTTGATGAGGATATGAATTCATTATTCTTTGAGCGTTAGGAATTTGGACTTTTTCCAAAATATCAAGAGTTTTTTGATAAGCTTGGGTGTAATCAAGTTTTTGATGGAGCATTAGAACTTCTATAATTTGATTTTTGATTTTAAAAACAGGGTTAAGGCTAGAAATGGAATCTTGGAAAATCATAGCAATTTTGTTTCCCCTGATTTTTTGCATCTCTTTTTCACTAAATTGAGAAATAATACGATTCTCAAAAATAATTTCGCCTTGGTAAATTTTTTGATTTTTTTCAAATAATTTGAGAATAGAAATTGCAGTTTGGCTTTTTCCGCTACCAGATTCTCCAACTATTCCTAAAGTTTTGCCTTTTTGGACTTCAAAAGAAACACCACGAACTGCTTTGATTAGACCTTTTTGGGTTTCAAAATAAGTATGTAGATTGCTAACTTTTAATAAACTCATATTTTACTCCTTTATATTTTAGTAACTTTATTTTTTAAAGTGCAAGAAATAAAATGATTAGGGGCTACTTGATACCAATCTAGGTCTTGTTTTTGAGTGTGAAATAAAAATCTAAATTTGTTAGTTTCGTAGGTGATTGGCATTTCTTCTAAAGCTTTATTTTGAGTTTTTAATTTAGGGATAGCATTTAGAAGTTGTTTGGTGTAGGGATGATAAGGTTTTTTAAAAAGGCTTTCTGAAGGTGCTATTTCAATTACTTTTCCTAAATGCATTACACAAATGCGGTCACTTAAAAAACGAGCAACTCCTAAATCATGAGTAATAAACAAGAAAGTTAGTTGGTAATCTTTTTTTAAATCATTTAAAAGGTTTAAAATTTGGGCTTGAATTGATACATCTAATGCTGATACTATTTCATCGCAAACAACAAATTTAGGTTTAATAATTAAAGCTCTTGCAATTGCAATTCTTTGTCTTTGTCCCCCTGAAAGTTGATGAGGATAAAGGTCATAAAGAGAAGTATCAATGCCACATTTTTTCATGATAGCTAGAATCATTGTTTGATATTTGGGGTCTTTTTTGCCTTTTGTCATTTTGTGGATTAAAAGTCCTTCGCCAATGATATCTGATATTTTGAGATGAGTGTTAAGAGAAGAAAAAGGATCTTGGAAAATAATTTGTAAATCTTTTCTTAAAAAGCGCTTTTCTTTATTACTTAAAGTAGTTAAATCAATTTCTTCAATGTCTTTTGTCTGTGTTTCCTTAGTTTTGGGGATTGTTTCTTTGTTATAAAAAACATTGCCTGAAGTAGGTTTTACAAGTTGTAGAAGAACTTGTCCTAAAGTTGATTTTCCTGAACCAGAGCCTCCAACTACGGCTAATGTTTCGCCTTTGAAAATGGATAAATTAATATTTTGGTTGGCTTTTAGTAAGGTATCTGGTTTTAAAAAGTTTTTTTTGATAGAAAAGTTTTTGGATAAGTTTTTAATTTCAATTAAAACTTGGTTTGAGGATGTCATTTTTGCCTCCTTTCTTAGTTTTTTGCTTCATTTTGTGAAAAATTTACTTTTTGCCTTAATCCTTAATTATTATTTTTTTGATAAATTATTATTTAAAATGTTTTTTTAAGAAATTAATATTTATCACAAAATAATAATTACTTTAATTATACACTAAAAAAAATAAAAATGCAAATAGATTTTAAATATTGTTGTAATAAATGATTTTTTGGGTGGTTTTGGTAAACTGTTTTATTCCTATATTTTTTAAGAAATTTGTTATTACATTTATTTATAAATTATAATTTCATTTTATAATATTTTATAATATCAATATTTTTTTGCTTTAAGAAATTTGTTTATCAAGGGCAATAGTTTTTTTGATTTGTTTGGTAATTTGTTTTTGGTGATGTTTTATTTTGAATTTTCCTTTTTGTTTTTGCCAAAAAAAAGACCATTTTAAAAAGATAGTTTTGAGTTTGGTTTCGAAATTAGTTAGTTTGATTTTAGTAAGTAAATTTTTTTTGGTTTTTTTGATTTGTTTTTCTATTTTGGTTATTTTTTTGTGATTAGCTTTTTGTTTGTGAGTAAATGATTGGGATATTTTTTCTTTTTGTTTGGTGAAATGTTTAAAGATTTGGTTGTTTTTTTGTTTGATGGCTATTTTTTTATGTTCGAAAAATAATTTGTCTTTTTTTTCAAAATTGAGGAGAGCTTCTTTTTTGAGGTTTGATAGTTTTTGGTGTAATTCTTTTTGTGTTTGTTGCCATGATAAATTAAGATTGATAAGAGCATCACTTAGATTTTCGTTTAATAATCCTAATTTTTCTTTCATTAAATTAGTTGTTTGGTTTAAACTTTTTTCTTTTGATTTAACTGTTTTAGTAATTTCTTGTAATAAAGATATTTGATTTTGTTTAAATGTTTTTTCCAAAGAAACATTAATAACATTTTTTATTAATTCATTTTGGTTGTAAAAAAATTTGTTAAGGTGTTTAGTTGTGTTAGTGGTATTTGTAGTTGTTTGAATTAATTTTTGTTCTTTTTTTATTTGTTCTTGGAGTAAAGTATTTAAACATTGATAAATGTTTTTTTGATAATTATTATAGAATAAAATATCTTGGATAACATTTGTGATTGTTTTTTGGCAAGCATTGAAAAAAGATTTGTTTGATATTTTGAAATTGATTAAAGGAGTAAGAGCAATGTTTTTGGAGGCAGGTTTTAAATAGTGCCATAAAGTTAAAAGTTTGGTTATTTTAAGTTTGATTTTGTTGATTTTTTTTTGGTGTTTGTTAGTTGTTTTTTCTAAAATATGTTGGTGTTTTTTGGTTGCTTTATCTTTTTTTGTGGTGAGGTTTTTGATAATTTTTTTATAAAGTTCTTTGTGAGTTTTGATTTGGTATAAAAGGGGATATAGTTCAGTTCCTTTTTGTTTGTATTTGTGGAAAAACCCTTGTATTCCTTTCTTTTTGTCAGTGTGTATTTTTTGATTAAGAAAGGTTAATTGTTTGTCATAAAAAGCTATTATTTTTTCGTTAAGATTAATTTCATTTTGTAGGGTAGTTTGGTTTAATTGGTGTTTTTTTTGTAAAAGATTAATTGTTTGATTAAATTGTTTTTGAATGATAGGAAATAAGTTAGTTTCAATTATAGTTTTTATTTGGTCTAAGATTATTTGTTCGATAAGACAAGTTTTAGTTTGATAATTACTTGTAAAAGTATTAATTTGTAATTGGATTTGTTGTAAAGTTTGTTCTAATAATGTGCTTTCTTTTTGCCAAGATGGATAAGTGTTGAGTAAATTATTTAAAGTTTGTAAAAGTTCTATATTTTGGGTTTGTAATAATAAATAGATGTCTTTTTGCATTAAGGTGATGTCTTGTAAAAAGAGATGTTTTTCTTTTTCTTGGGTAAGTTTGAAGGTTAGAAAATCATCTTTTTGAAATATTTTATTAAGTGTTAATTGGGTTTGGAAGTTGTTAATTTCTTTTTTTAAAGTAGTTATTTGTTCTAAATAATAATGTTGGATTTTGGTTTTTTCTAATTTTAGTTGTAGGGCAATACTTTTAGTTTTAAGGTCAAATTCTTGTTTTTTTGAAAAGAAATGATAATGATAATCTATTTGGTAATTGTTTTGTTTACGTTGTAAGGCTAAAAGAGTTTTTTGATAAGCAAAGAAAGTTTCTTGATAGTCTTTTTGATTATCAAAGATAGCTGTTTCTTGGAGATGTAAGTTAAGGACTGTTTTTATTTGTTCTTTGATACCGTTTATTTTTTGGGAGAATAAATAATTTGTTTTTTGGTGGATGAGATGATAAATTTTTTCTAAGGTTTGTTGGTAGATGTGTTTGTATTTGTTTTGTTTGTGGTATTCTAAATGCCACATATTAATTGCTTGTTGGTGTAAAAGATTGATGAGGTGATATTGTTGGCTCCATAAAGATTTTTGGTTTTGGTAAGAAAGGCAGTTTGTTTGTTGTTTGTAAAAAAGATCTTTTTTGGATGTTTCAATTTGGTAATTGGAAAGAATTGGTATATTTATAAAAGGAAAAGGTCTTATTTGAAGAAAAAAAGTTTGTATTTGTGCTTGGATGATAGTTTTTTCTTGTTGGTAAGCATCTTTTATGGTGTCTAGTTTTTTGTCGTTTATACTTAGTTTATTTTGGTATAGTTTGTGAGTTTTGGTAATGGTTTTTTGATAAGTTTGTTCTTTTGTAGTCTTTATTTGTTCTAAGATGCAAATTGATTTGCCTTTTTCTTTTTCTTGTAAATTAAGAGTTGTTTCTAGTTGTTTTAATAAATTGGTGTTTTTTTGATTGAGGTTAAAATCAGTATTATAAAAGTTTTGTTTCGATTCTTGGTTTTGTTTTTGGTTTTTGAGTTCTAATTTTTGTTTGTCTTTTTCAATTTGAATTAATAAATTATTAATGTTGTTATTTTTGTTGTTGAGATTAGTTATAAGAGTAGTTTCTTTGTGATTGTTTTTTTTAGTAATTTCCTTAAGTTCTTTTTGTAAGATTTCTTTTAATTGGAGGTTTTTATCGTTGTTTTTGTTTTTTTGATAAATAAGTTCTTGCGTTAAAAGAGTTTGGGTTTTTTGTTGTTGTGAGTTGTATTTTTGGAGGATTTTTTTTTTATGGGTTTGGAGTTTTTCTATTTGTGCGTAAATGTTTAATAATATGTGATGGTATTTTTCTTGTAATTGTTTTGTTTGGGCATTGTGCTTGTTATTTAGGGTTTGTAGTCTTTGATTTAATTGTTTGTTTTGGTTGTTTGTAATAATGTTTGGGGTTGTGTTTTTTTCTTGGATGTTTTTTAGGTTTGTGATATTATTTGTTAATTGGGATAAAAAAGGAGAGAAAAAATCGCTTGATAATGTTTTATTGCGTTTTAAGAATAAAGCCAAAAATCTATTATAATATGATGACATAAAATTTTTCCTTCAATCTAAATATTGATTAAACAATATAAAAACACTTAATTGTATTTTATTATTAATTTTTTTTGTAATTTTATATTATTTTAGTTTTTCAAAGAAATAAGTTCTAAATTATTTTATCATTTATCTTTATCATAACATAAACCAAATTAATTTGGGATGTAAAAAAGAATACTTAGCTTTTATATTTAGATCTTAAAAACAAAAAAACTATCCTGAAGGATAGTTTCTTTCATTATTTATATTATTTTTATTTTTTAAATAGTTTATTAATTTATTTTAAATATGGAAATAATTATTTCTTACGATAAGTTTTATACCAAGTTGTTTTTTTAGGATAGAGATATTTTTGGATTAAAGTTGGTTCATAGTAAAAAATATATAAATAGAAACCGAAGAAAGACGAGTATTATTTCAAAAAGATGTTTCTGAAAAAGCAAAAGATTTAAATAATCAAATACATGAAGAAAACCAAAAATTAAAAAATGAAAACGAAAAATTAAAAAGTGTTCCTTATGAATTGATAAGAGATAATGGAGATAAAGAGTATTATAGTTTAATTACTGGTAAATTAGGTAAAAAAATTGATAAAGATGATACAATTTGGGAATATCAACCTAATAATGGGATGTTATTAAAAACAACTGACAAATACCATAAAATTACTGAATATGATTCTAATGGCAAAAGAATTAAAGAAATTTTAAGAGATGGTGTTTGGATTGAATATAATCCTGTTAATGAAAAAAATAGTGAAACGTAAAAATATTGATGGTTTTATTGAAGAATTTGATGATAATGAAGAGAAATATAAAGAAATAGATAAAGACAATAATGTTAAATTTTTTAAAACAAAACTTTATCAATATCCTCCAAAAACAAATTATCGATATGATGGTACAATTAAATATATTAATTTATATTATCCAGATACAGGTAAATTAATGAAATCAACTTATTATACATTTGATAGTAAAACAATTGATCTTATTAAGGAATATAACCCTGAAGGCAAATTAATCAAAAAAACATTTTACAACTTAGATGGCAAAACAATTTTCTCTATTGAGGAATACAACCCCGAAGAAAAACTAATCAAAAGAACTAATTACTATGAAGATGGCAAAACTATTTCCTCTATTAGGGAATTCAACTTCGAAGGTGGAATAAAAAAAGAAACCTACTTCAACCCAAATGGCACAATTAAAGAAGAATTTTTTTTTAATTATGAATAAGAAAATAAATTAAGTCTAAAAGTATTCAAAGACGAGCAGAGCGAACTAGGCGTCCAGCTGAAGTACATCCAAATTAACTCTTACCCCCCTCTTATAAAGTCCCCTTTGGGGATTTAGGGGGTTTAAAAAACGAACCAACCGCCTTTGCGTGATAACGTAAAGGAGCAGTTTGGAGAGTCCATTTTTAAATGCTTTAAATAGAAAGGAGAACAAACAAATGCTACATTTAAATGATTTAACTATGAATAAAGAAGATGTTAGTTTATCTTTTCATGCTCTTAAAACATTTAATTCAATTAAAAGAGGTACTTTAATAAAGAACAAATTAAAGCTTTTGAGAATAATTTATTTTTTGTTAAGACTACTGATTTCGGTCAAGGTTGCTTTTCTAAGTTTATGTCTTTGCATTTATATCGTCTTATAAATTATATGCAAGAATCTCGTTTAAAAAAACTTATCAACCAAAAAATAGCTTTTATTCAACAAGAATTACAAGATTTAAATGAATCTAATGATTGGGATTATTTTTTTGATAATCAATATATTTTAACTAATTTTAATTATTTTTATAAATTGGCTAATATTATTTATGAAGAAAAAGAAATTCAAGAAAAAATAGAATTTATTAGATTACATATGAGACCTATGCCTGATAAATATTATTCATATTTAAGAAATAATCCTAAGAAAGTTAAAAAACTTTATCAATTTATTTGTTTAATGTGTACTGAAAATAAAAATGAATTAACATCAATTGATATTGAAAGTAAAGTTAAAGATATTATAAAAAATATTCGTCAAAGTAAAAATAATGCTCGTTATAAAGCTATTTATAATTTTGCTTCTGAAAAAGAAATTAGTTGGCTAACACTTACTTTGGCTCATCATAATAATGATGGTACTATTTCTAATGATGTTAAAGATTTAGATAAAGCTAAACAATTAGTTGTCAAATTTATTTCAAAATTACGTTATCAATATAAAAAATATTTAATTAAACAAAAATTAAAGAAACATATTGTTAATAAATATTTAACTAAATTTAAATATTTTTTTGCTTCTCAATTACAATTTAAAGGTGTTTGGCATTTTCATATTATGTTTAATATTGATTTATTAAGTATTTTCGGATACACTAATAAAATGATGTGTCAAAGAAAAGGAATAATAAATAATTCAGAATTTTTAGAATCACAAGAATATTACGTTGAAAATAAAGCTAAATATAATTCTAATAATGGTTGGTTTGAAAAAGAAAATAAAAATTTAATTATTCCTAATGTTTTTAAATTATGGGCTGATATTGTACGTGATAATTTACCTAATTTAAAATTATTAAATCCTCGTTCTCAAAATTTACAGATATTTTATAAAGGTAAATTAAATAATACTAAAAAAATTGAAATTAAGGAATGTAAACAATTAGCAACCATCATTAATAAAAATGTTGTTGAAATTACTTCTGAATATGTTAGTAAATATGATGCTGGTTTGAGTGAACGAGAAATTAAAAAATCCATTGCATTAAAGAAAAATTATTTAACTGGGAAAAAGTTATTTCAATTTTCTTATAATTGTCAAAAATTATCTATTACTAAAAATATCAAATATTTTCCATTTGATCTTCATTATGATGATTATAAAATAACTGGATTTTACTTATCAAATATTTTAAAATTTGGTAAAAATCATATTTTGTATGATTTATTAAGAAATAATGTTTTAAAAACAATTAATAAAAAAGCAGTAAAAGTTCCAGGAAAAGATTTTTCTGAGGATAAAAATATTACTTTTGAAGCGTTAGATTTTGATAAAAACCAAGATAAATATATGTTTGAATATAATTCAAATAAAGGTAAATTATCATGTTTTTATGGTACTATTTTTTATGCAAAAACTTTATTTAAAAATTTTTTAACTAGTAATACATATATTAATTTATGTAATAAATTAAATAAATTATTTAATTTGTCTAAATTATCAGTTTTAAAACCTTTAAATAATTATTTAGAAAATCAAAGAACTTTTACTTGTTTTAATCAATATATTAATCCTTATTTATCTTATCCTTAATAATAAAATATAACATTTATTCTGTTTAATCCAAATTATGTTATTAAAAAAAGAAAGATAAAGGTATATTTTAATTTTAATTGTGTTTTTGAAATTAAAAAAAACTCATTTAAATTTTTATTTTTCAATTAAATCTTTTTTAACTTTTACCCTTTTTTGATAAGGGTTTTTCTTGTAGATTTTTATTTTTTTACGTTTTATAAATATAAAAATATGTTATAATAATAATATAAATAATAAAAATTAGATATTTCTAAGAAAAAAGTAAATTTCAATTCAAATAATTTTAATCCTTTATTTTCTTAGTTATTATCAGAAATTATCACCTATCCCCCCTTGATAAGTATATTTTTTATCTAGGTCAACTCGAATTTCTCCATCAGGATATAAACAAATTGTACTTGGCTCGCATGTTCCTGTAGCAATTTCGAACGATATATTCCCATCTTTTATTCTATTTATTGTTTTTCTTTTGGTTAATGTTCCATTAAAATTAGGATTAATCTTTTCTTTAATATGTTTTATTACTTTGTCCAGGTGGGTATCCCAATCCCCTTCAATTTCTACAAGGTGTAATTTTGGTCCTTGTTGTTCTTATGTTGACTCTTCTTGTACTTGTGTTGTTGTTGTTTGTGCTTGTCTTTCTTTTTTTCTCAAACTTATTTTATACTTGTTTTATAATCATATCTTAATTTAATATTTGATTGAGATTTGGTAAAATGAGGGATAATAATAAATAATAAATAAAATAAATATTATAATAATTAAAAATAATAATTAAAAATAAAAGTTTTTTTTGTTATAAGTATTGGATAAAAACATTTTGGTTAATGCCTTTTTTTAGAAAATTGATAAATTTTTGGAAAAATATCCCCTTCTTTCTTTCTAAAATTTACGGTTTTTTAATTATTTAAGTTAATTATAAAGTATTCATTAGGTTTTTAGTTAGTTAAACCATCAAAAAAGATAAAGAGTTTAAGACATCAAAGACTATTAAATAATTAATAGCCTTTGAATTGATTATTTGATATTTATTTAAGTTAATGAAAGATTATAAAATAATGTTATTAAAGAGTAATTTATTCAATTTATACATGTTTGTTAATGGAAAGTGTTTTTTAGTATGTGTTAGTGTAATTTATTTTGGATTTAGCTGATTGAGCTTCTGTTAGTTTGTTATTTTCTGCAATTACATTACCATTTTCATCCACTACTTCATATTGCATAGTTAATTCAAAATCAGCAGTGTAGGTGTTATTTTCAACTAAACCATCAAGAGTTAATAATTCTACTTCTAATTGAACTTCTGCTGAAACAAATTTGTTATCTTTGGTAAGAGCAAATTTGGAGTCTTTGGTATATACTTCAAAATCATTGTTATCTTGTGTTTTAACTTTTACTCCAACTCTAAATTTGTCAGTTTTGTCTACGTCGTTAACTTTGAATGTTGGTAAAAATACTTTTAAGAACCATTTTTTAGTAGTTTCTTTGTTTTCAAAACCTTTTACGGAGGTGAAACATAAAAATGGGACTTCAACAAAATTAATTTATTAAAAAAACTCAAATTATTTTAGTTATATTGTTGTAATTTGACAAAATAATAATTAAAGTAGCAAATAAATAAGAAAAAAGTAAAAAAAACTCAAAATAGATTGACAAAATAGCTTTTTTAAGATAAAATAAACTTAGGTTTAAAATTAATTTTTGCACGCTTTGGCATGATTATTAATTTTTTAAGCTTGATTAAAGTGCTAATAATAATTTTTGGAAGTTATTAATTGGGTTTTGATTAACCTTTTATTTGTTAAAAGTTTTATTATTATTTACAATAAATGCTAAAAACAAAAAATTATAAAGAAAGGATTTGATAAAATGGCTGTTCCTTTTAGACGCACCGGAAAAACGGCAAAAAGAAAAAGACGTACTCATTATAAGTTAAGCAATCCTGCTTTAGTACTTTGCAAAGAAACTAATACTTTTACTTTGTCTCATAGAGTTACTAAAAATAGTGGTTATTACAAAGGAAAACTTATTTTGGAAAACAAACCTTCTAAATCTAAAAAAAAAACTGACAATTAATTTATCATTATTAGACAAATTATTTTGTTTAAATAATTTTTTTCTTAGATGACGATATTGTTTTTTTATTTGATATTATTTTAATTTATAGTTTTAATATTTTTTGGATTTATTTATTTTTTGATAGTTACTATTTAATTTATTTTAAAAGAATTATTTTATTTTTAAGTGTGTTTGGGTCTTATGTTGTTTTAGAAGCATCAAAAAAATATCAAGAAGCAGATACGGCATCATTTTCTAAAACTTATAATGATAATTCAACGAAATTTTACAAGGAGAATTCATATTCAGCTTCTTTGGTTAATGAAGAAGCTAAAAAATCTTATGATGCCAAATTAGAAAAACATAACGAAGATCAAAAAGCCCTCAAAGAAAAACAAGAAGTAACTAAAAAATACGTTTTCCTTTTTGTAGAGTTTTTCTTTGTATTGGCGTTAGTAGGATTTAATGGTCATTTCTGTTATTCTAAAGCTAAATCATTTAAATAATTATAAGTAAAAATATGTCTGATATTAAACAAAACATATCTTCTTTATTAAAAACATCAATTTTTTATTATTAAGTGTATTTGGAATGATTGTTACTTTTTTGATATATACGTTTTTTGAAAATCTAAATACTCAAAAAGTTTTACAACAATATCTAGATTCATTACAATCTAATACAAATATACTATCAAATTATAATTTATTATTACAACTTACTAAAAAACAAATGTATACAAGTTATTTAAGAGTTGTTATATTAGTTATTATTCGGGTTTTAATTATAATATTTATTGGTTATATGTGTTTTGCCAAAATTAACCCTTTTAAACAGTTTTTTAAATTTGTTAAAAAAGTTATCAATAAATATAAATATAAAAATGGACCTTTTCATTAAATAATTTTATCTTTTAATATAAAGATATTTGAATTAACTTATTGTATTTTTTAACAAACAAAATCCAAAATAAATAAATCTTTTCAACATTTTACTTATTTGAAACAGCTTTTTTTATTTTAAAAAACATTATTAATTACTTTTTTAACTTTTGTAATTAAAATGACTTGCAATAAAATCTTTTTTAAGGTATAATAAAAAAGCTTGCTTTAAATATTTTTTCTTTTAATCCAAAAAAACAAAACACCAATGTCAGTTGTCTAAGAAAAAAATTATTTAAGCAAAATATTTGTCTAATAGGCAATATTTTCAAACATTTCTAAAAAAGGAGAATATAAGTGAACAAAAAAGAAAAAGAAATTATCAAAATAATTCTAAGAGCCTACGACCATCATTTAATTGATCAAGCAGCTAAAAAAATTATTGATATTGTCACTAAAACAGGAGTAAATATTGAAGGTCCAATACCTCTTCCTACCAGAAAAGAAGTATTTACTGTTTTGCGTTCTCCTTTCGTTAACAAAGATTCAAGAGAACAATTTGAACGACGCACTCACAAACGTTTAATTCAAATTATCAATCCTAATAAAAAAACAATTGAATCTTTAATGCACATTAGTTTGCCACCTGCAATTGATATTTTGTTAAAAAAAAACCAATAGCAAAAGCAAAATTTAGGCACTATTTATTTTAATATGAATAAATATTTACTTTTTTATAACCATTTCATTTAAATCATTTCATTTGGTTAAATCACAATCACGATTGCAATTACAATTTCAATCAACTTTTGAAAATCACTTTAAAAAACTTTTTACAAACTTTAAACCCAAATTAAAAAAAGAAAGAGGAAGAACATGGCTCAAGGAATCTTAGGTAAAAAAATAGGAATGACTCAAGTTTTTAACGAACAAGGAGAATTAGTTCCAGTAACAATAGTAGATGTTGCACCTAACGTTGTTTTACAACAAAAAAACGTTGACCAAGACGGATATCAAGCTACTCAAATAGGTTTTTGCGACAAAAGAGAAAAAAACACTTCTAAACCTATGTTAGGACATTTTAAAAAAGCAACTACTGCCCCTAAGCGCTTCATTAAAGAAATTAATTTTAGTTCGGATGTCAATTCAAACCTAGCTAATTTAGCAGTAGGCGCCCTAATCACAAACGATTTATTTCAAGTAGGTGATTTAGTTGATGTAACAGGAACTTCCAAAGGTAAAGGTTTTGCTGGTTCTATTAAGAGACACAATCAAAGCAGAGGTCCTGAAAGTCACGGGTCTCGTTATCACCGTCGTCCAGGTTCAATGGGACCTATTAAAGGTAAATTAAAAGGTAAAAAACTACCAGGACACATGGGACACGAAACTGTTACTATCCAAAATTTAGCTATTCTTTCGGTTGATACTGAAAAAAACTTATTCTTAATAAAAGGCAATGTCCCAGGACCTAATAAAGGTTTTGTAATTATCAAATCTGCTGTAAAAAAATTGACAAAGGAGCAAACGCATGCCAAAAATTAATATTCTTAATCAAAAAGGCGACTTCGTTTCTGAAAAGGTTTTAGCAACTACTGTTTTTGACATTAAACCTAATCAACAAGTTTTATATGACGTTGTAAATGCTCAAAGAGCTGCAATGCGTCAAGGCACACATGCTACCAAAACTCGCGCTTTAGTTGCTGGTGGAGGTAAAAAACCATGGAGACAAAAAGGAACTGGTCGTGCTCGTCATGGCTCTATTCGTTCTCCTTTATGGCGTGGTGGTGGAGTTACTTTTGGACCATCCCCAAGAGATTATTCTGTTAAAGTAAACCAAAAAGTACGTAGTCTGGCTCTAAAATCAGCTTTATCACTCCAAGCTAAAAATAATCAATTAGTAGTTGTAGACAACATTAATTTAGCAACTCATAAAACTAAAGATTTCCAACAAATGTTACAAAAATTAAACATCACTTCCAAATCCTTAATTGTAGTTACTCAAATGACAGAACAATTAGCTTTGGCTTCTCGCAATCTATCTTATATTACTTTAGAAACAGCTTCTCATGCAAGTGTTTATCAAATCCTTAATTGCAAACAATTAGTCCTAACTGCTGATGCTGTTAACTATTTTGAAGAGGTTTTAAAATAATGAATAAATACTATGATTTAGTTAAAGAACTAATCATTACTGAATTAACTAATAAATTGATCGAAAGACAAAATAAATACACTTTTAAAGTTGCCAAAACAGCTAATAAAGTAGAAATTAAAAAAGCTTTAGAAAACATTTTTCAAGTAAAAGTTTTATCAGTTAACACTCTCAACGTTTTACCACAATTCAAAAGAAAAGGTAAATTCGAAGGCTATACTTCTGGTTATAAAAAAGCTATTTGTAAAGTAACTCCAGGACAAAAAATCGAAATCCTTGCTAACGAATAAACTCAAACCCAACCAAAACAACGATTAACGATTAAAAAAATACAAGGCAGGTATAAATTATGGCAATTAAAAAATATAAGCCTACTACAAATGGATGTCGTAATATGAGTGTTTCTGCTTTTTCAGAAATCACCACTCAAACTCCTGAAAAAAGATTATTGGTATCTCATAAAGACCAAGCCGGACGCAACAACCAAGGTAAAATTACAGTAAGACATCGTGGCGGCGGCGTTAAAAGGAAATACCGTTTAATTGATTTTAAAAGAAACAAAGATAACATTGTTGGCAAAGTAGCTACCATTGAATACGATCCAAACCGCAGTGCTAACATCGCTTTAATTCACTATGTAGACGGCGAAAAAAGATACATTCTTGCTCCTAAAGGACTTACAGTAGGAATGCAAATTGTCTCTGGTAAAGAAGCAGATATCAAAGTTGCCAATTGCCTTCCTTTAATGAATATTCCAGTAGGAACCACCGTTCATAACATTGAATTAAAACCAGGTAAAGGCGGACAAATTGCTCGTAGTGCTGGTTCTTTTTGTCAAATTATTAGTAGAGAAGACAAATACGTGCTATTACGTCTTCAATCAGGCGAAGTTCGCAAAGTTCTTGGAACTTGTCGTGCTACTATTGGAGAGATCGGCAACGAATCTTATAAACTAATTAATTACGGTAAAGCAGGCAAAAAACGTTTCTTAGGAATAAGACCAACAGTAAGAGGTTCTGCGATGAACCCGAACGATCATCCTCATGGTGGTGGTGAAGGTAGAGCTCCTATTGGACGCAAATCACCAATGACACCTTGGGGCAAAAAAGCTCGTGGGGTCAAAACTCGTGACCGTAAAAAAGCATCTAATGCTTTAATTATTAGACGTCGTACAAAATAAGGAGTTGTTAATATGCCACGTTCAGTTAAAAAAGGACCTATTGTTGCTAGCCATCTATTAGCAAAAATAGAAAAACAAAAAAACTTAAAAAACAAAAAAGTGATCCAAACTTGGTCACGCAGTTCTACAATCACACCTATTTTTGTAGGACATAAAATCGCTGTTTATAACGGACGCGAACACATTCCAGTCTACATTACAGAAAACATGGTAGGACATAAGTTAGGTGAATTTTCCTCTACACGTACTTATCGCGGACACAACAAAAAAGACAAAAAAATGCAAAAAAAATAAAATAATGGGAAGGAATAACTATGGAAACCAAAAACGCCAAAGCGATTGCTAGAAAAGTTTCAATCGCCCCTCGAAAAGCACGTTTAGTTGTTGATTTAATTCGAGGAAAAAATATTGCACAAGCTCAAGCCATTTTAACTTTTACCCCTAAAGTAGCTGCTCCCGTTATTTTAAAACTTTTAAACAGTGCTGTTTCCAATGCTGTTAATAATTTAAAATTAAACCGCGAACAACTTTATGTTAAAGAAGTTTTTGTCAACGAAGGTTTGCGTTTAAAACGTATGTTTCCAAGAGCTAAAGGTTCTGGTGATATGATTAAAAAAAGAACCAGCCACATTACTTTAGTAATAACTTCTAGCACAAACTTGCAAACATCAAAGGAGGAAGAACAAAGTGGGTCAAAAAACTAACCCTAACGGCTTAAGATTAGGCATTATTAGAACTTGGGAATCTCAATGGTGTGTTAATGATAAAGAAATTCCTAATTTAATTAAAGAAGATTTTTTAATTCGTAAACTAATCAATAATTTTACTAAAAAAAGTGCTATCAGTCAAATTGACATTGAACGCCTAAAAGAAAAAAATAAAAACCGTATCACTATTTCTGTCCACACCGCTAAACCAGGCGTTATTATTGGAAAAGATGGCGATACACGCAACAAATTAGTTAACAAACTCAAAGAACTTACCCAAAAAGACGTTAATCTTAACGTGTTAGAAGTTAAAAACTCTGATAAAATCGCTTTATTAATTGCTCAAAATATGGCTGAACAACTAGAAAATCGTATGTTTTTCCGCCGTGTTCAAAAAATGGCAATCCAAAAAGCCCTAAAAGCTGGTGCCAAAGGAGTAAAAACTTTAATTTCTGGTCGTTTGGGCGGTGCTGAAATAGCTCGTAGCGAAGGACATGCCGAAGGCAGAGTTCCTCTACACACTCTAAGAGCAGACATCGATTACGCTGCTCTTGAAGCTCACACTACTTATGGAGTTTTAGGAATTAAAGTATGGATTTTCCACGGTGAAGTTTTACCAGGACAAACCATTCTAGACACTAGAAAACCGTTTACTTCCCAATCTTCTAACACTCCTAACAGACGCCCTCGCAATTTCAAAGGAGGCAACAATAATCATGTTAATGCCAAAAAGAACTAAATATCGTCGTCCTCACCGCGTTAGTTTTGAAGGCAAATCCAAAGGTAAAAACGTTATTGCCAACGGAAACCACGCTTTGGTTGCCAAAGAAGGTGCTTTTATCACTAACAAACAAATTGAAGCCGCTCGTATTGCAATAACACGTTACATGAAAAGAACAGGAAAAGTGTGGATCAACATTTTCCCACATCTATCCTTAACTAAAAAACCTTTAGAAGTAAGAATGGGTTCTGGTAAAGGTTCTCCTGAAGAATGGGTAGCTGTGGTAAAAACAGGTAAAGTTTTGTTCGAAGTTAAAGACACTACTAATTCTTCCAAAGTAGAAATGGAAGCTTTAAGACTTGCGTCTCACAAACTACCGATTAAAACTAAAATCGTTAAAAAAGGTGCTGAAGTATGAAAACTCAAGAAATTTTAAAATTAAATCCAGAAGAATTAGAAAACAAAGTAGACAAGTTAAAACAAGAACTGTTTGATTTGCGTTTTCAATTAGCTTTAGGCAAACTCACTAACACTGCCAAAATCAAAAAGCTTAAAAAAACCATTGCTCGCATCAAAACAATCCTAACCCAAAAAAGCAATCAACAAACAGCCACTACTCCAACTTTTGTCACTTCCACTGCCAAACCTGTTTTAGCAAATCAAAGCCCAACTCCACAACCAACTACCCCTGATTTAGATGACACTGTAGAAACTATCAAGGAGGAACAACAATAATGCAACGCAATTTTAGAAAAACTTTCGTAGGTAAAGTAGTTTCAGATAAAATGGATAAAACCATTACTGTTATTGTTGATATTTACAAAAAAGACCCTTTATATGGCAAAAGAGTGAAACAATCGAAAAAATTCCACGTCCATGATGAAAATCAAGAAGCCAAACCAGGCGATTTAGTTAATTTTATGGAAACAAGACCTCTTTCTAAAACTAAAAGATTTCGATTATTCAAAATTCTTTCCCATGCAAAGAGCGTAAAGTAAGGAGATTTTGAGATGATTCAACGAGAAAGTCGTTTAGTTGTAGTTGACAACAGCGGTGCTAAAGAAGTTTTAGTTATTGGTATTTTAGGAGGCACTCGTCGTAGTCATGTAAATATCGGAGATATTGTATTAGTAACTGTTAAATCAGGTTCTGGTACAGTTAAAAAACATGACGTTCTAAAAGCTGTCATTGTACGAACCAAAAAAGGTATAAGACGTAAAAATGGCTCTTACATTAAATTTGACGACAATGCTGTAGTACTTTTAAAAGAAGATTTAAATGTTATTGGCACCCGTATTTTTGGTCCAGTAGTTAGAGAATTGAGTGATAAGAAATTTTCCAAAATAGTTTCTTTAGCCCAATTAGTTTTGTAAGGAGACAACTCAATGCGTATTAAAGTAGGAGAAACAGTAGCTATTTTAGCTGGCAAAGATCGTTTTGTAACAGACGAATCAGGTAAAAAAATGACTAAAACAGGCAAAGTATTAAAAGTTTTTGCCAAAACTCAAAAAATTATTGTTGAAGGTGTCAACATCAAAACCAAACACCAACCCCCTTCCCAAAACGAAGAAAATGGCACCATCGTTAAACAAGAAGCTCCCATTCATGTTTCTAATGTAGCTTTAGTTTGCCCCCAAACACAAACTCCCACTAAAGTAGGAATTCGCATACAATCAGGTAAAAAAGTTCGTTATGCTAAAAAATCAAATCAAACATTAGACGAAAAAAATTAAGGAGGCTTTGCATCAATGTCAATGAAAAAAGAAAATACTCTAAACTATTCCAAAATCACTGCCACCTTAATGAAAACTTTTAATTATAAATCCGTTATGCAAGTCCCAAAAGTAGAAAAAGTTGTCATCAATATGGGCGTAGGCGATGCTATTTTTAATGTTAAAGTTTTGGATGATGTAGTAGAAGAATTAAAATTATTAAGCGGACAAAGCCCTGTTATCACTAAAGCCAAAAAAGCTATTTCTAATTTCAAATTACGTGAAGGCATGCCAATTGGAGCTAAAGTGACTTTAAGAGGAACCCGCAAAGAGGCGTTTTTATACAAACTAACTCGTTTAGTTTTCCCCCGCGTAAGAGATTTTAGAGGCATTTCTGGTAAATCTTTTGACGGCAGAGGTAATTACGCTCTAGGATTAAAAGAACAAATCGTTTTTCCAGAAATTAATATCGACAAAGTTAAAAAAATTCGTGGCATGGATATCATCATTGTAACTACTGCCAAAAATAACACTCAAGCCAAAAAGCTTTTAGAGCTTTATGGTATGCCGTTTAAAAATTAAAGGAATTATTACTTATGGCTAAAAAATCCAAAATCGTAAAAGATCAAAAACAAAGAGAGCTAGTTTTAAAATATGCCAAACTACGCTTAGAACTTAAAAAAAAAGCTGACTATGCTGGGTTGTCTCAAATTCCTGCCAAAGCATCACCTGTACGTTTAAAAAACAGAGATTCTATTGATGGGAGACCACGCGGATACATTCGTAAATTCGGCATTTCCCGCATTAATTTTAGGCAGTTAGCTCATCAAGGTAAATTACCTGGAGTCAGAAAAACTAGTTGGTAAAGGTAAAAAGGAGGCTCAAACATGGTTATGACAGACCCTATTGCAGATATGCTGACACGCATTCGTAATGCCAATCAAATGTCACATTTAAAAGTGTTAGTACCTGCTTCTAAGTTAAAATTAGAAATTTTAGCAGTTTTAAAAAAAGAAGGTTTTATTAAAGATTTTTATCTACCTCAGTCATCTCGCGAAATAATTATTAGTTTGAAATATGCTCCCAACAAAGAAAGAGTTATCAAAGGCTTAAAAAGAGTTTCCAAACCAGGACTTAGAGTTTATGCATCAGCAGAACAAATTCCTAAAGTGCTCAACGGTTTAGGAGTTGCTTTGGTTTCTACTTCTAAAGGAATTCTAACAGACGTTCAAGCTCGCCTTTCTCAAGTTGGTGGCGAAGTTTTAGCTTATATTTGGTAATTAATTGCCAAATCAAAAGTAGTTAAAGGAGATAAAGGAGAAAATTATGTCACGCGTAGGAAACAAAGCAATTGAAGTCCCTAATGCGGTTAAAGTTGATATCAAAGATAGAAATTTTATCTCAGTTGAAGGCCCTAAAGGCAAATTAGAATATCAATTCAATCACAGATTAACAATCACTAATGAAAACAAAGTCATCACAGTAAAACGCCCTAATGATGAAATTTTTATGAAAAAAATTCACGGCACCACTAGAGCCTTACTTTCCAATATGGTAGAAGGCGTAAGCAAAGGCTTTCAAAAAACCTTAAAAATTGTAGGGTTAGCTTATCGTGCTCAAATTAAAGATAAACAACTAATTTTATCTTTGGGTTTTTCTCATCCTGTAATCGTTGCCATTCCTGATAATCTAGAAGTGGTAGTTAACCAAAACACAGAAATTGTTATCAAAGGAATTGACAAACAACTTGTCGGCGAATTTGCTGCCAAAAATGTAAAACTACGTAAACCAGAACCTTACAAAGGTAAAGGAATCCGCTACGTAGGACAATACGTTAGACAAAAAGCTGGGAAAAGCGCTAAAAAAACAAGAAAGGACTAAAAATAAGTTATGATAAACAAACAATCCTCTAGCGTGCTTCGTAAAAAACGTCATCTTCGCCTTAGAAAAATTGTTTCAGGCACATCACAAAGACCACGTTTAAATGTTTTTAGATCTAATAAATTTCTTTATGTGCAAATAATTGATGACACCCAACAAACAACTCTATGCAGCGCTAATAGCAAAGAAGCCAATGTTTTGGGATCCAACATCAAAGCCGCTGAAGCAGTAGGCGCTCTTATCGCTAAAAAAGCCTTAGCCCAAGGCATTAAAAATGTTGTTTTTGATAGATCAGGGTATTTGTATCACGGCAAAATCAAAGCCTTAGCTGATGCTTGTCGTAAATCAGGCTTACAGTTTTAAAGGAGAAAAGCAAAATGAAAGCAATAAAGAAAGAATTTAACAAAAAAGCCCCTCTTTTAGAAGAAAAAGTTGTTAAAATCAATCGTATTACTAAAGTAGTTAAAGGTGGTGCTCGTTTTCGTTTTTCTGCTTTGGTAGTTGTTGGCGATAAAAAAGGGCAAATTGGTTTCGCCACCGCTAAAGCTAAAGAAATTGTAGAAGCTATTAAAAAAGCTTTAGAAAAAGCCAAAAAACAATTAGTTCGCATTCCTATTACAGGAACTACTATTCCTCATGACACTATTGGACGTTTTGGAGCGTCTAAGTTTTTTCTAAAACCAGCTTCCAAAGGAACTGGAATTGTTGCTGGAGGAAAAGCTGCTAGAACTATTTTAGAATTAGTAGGCATTAATGATGTTCTTACTAAAACTTTTGGTTCACGCACCTCTATTAACGTAATAAGAGCAGTAATGGATGGATTACAAAGTTTACGTACTAAAGAAGAAGTAGCTAAATTAAGAGGCATCACTTTAGCGAAAAAAGAACAATGAAATTAAAAATTACTCTTACCAAAAGCCTTATTGCTTGTCGTGTTAATCAAATTAAAACCGCTCACTGTTTAGGTTTGAAAAAAATTAACAATCAAGTTATTAAAGATGACACTCCAGCCATCCATGGAATGATTAAAACCATCAGTCATCTTGTTGTAGTTGAAAAAGTTTCTGATACAAAGGAGCAAAAATAATGTTACACACACTAAAACCGGTCACTAATGCTCGTAAATCCACTAAACGTTTAGGACGTGGACCTGGTAGTGGTACTGGTAAAACTTCTGGTAAAGGACACAAAGGACAATTAGCACGTTCAGGAAAAACTTTGCGTCCCGGCTTTGAAGGCGGACAAATCCCTTTTTTTCAAAGAATTCCTAAAAGAGGATTTCACAACTTTGCCCAAAAAAGATACGCCCTTCTTAACCTTAAAACTCTAGAAACCTTTCCTCAAGATACCGTTGTCACTCCTCAATTATTGTTGGAAAAAAAAATAATTAAAGACCAATTATGTGGTATTAAAGTTTTGGCGCAAGGAACTCTCACTAAAAAATTAGTCGTAAAAGCTTCAAAATTCTCCAAACAAGCTCAAGCAGCCATTTTAGCAGTTGGTGGAAATATAGAGGTAATTTAAAGATGAAACGTCAATTAAAATTAGTTTTAGGCAATCGTAAATTAATGTTTCAAATCTTTTTTACCTTATTTATTATTTCTATTGTTTGTTTAGGAACTTCTTGGCCTCTTCCTTTTATTAATACTAAATCCCTTGATTTGTCCAAACTTTTTGGGGTTTTTTCCATAAATGCTGGTACTCTTTTTGGATTGGGAATCACTCCTTACATCACTGCTTCCATTGTAGTGCAATTTTTGCAAAAACTTCTTCCTATTTGTCGCGAATGGAAAGACCAAGGACAAATGGGCAAACGCAAACTTAATCTTTTAACACGTAGTCTTGCCTTATTGTTTGCTTTTGGGCAATCTTTTGCTTTTTTGAACAGTTATTCAAAACTTTTTGTCACATCAATAAGTACAAGCCAACTGTTTTTGTTAGCTTTAATTGCTACTGCAGGAGTTGCTATTTTAATTTGGTTTGCTGACCTTATCAATTCCAAAGGTATTGGAAACGGGACTTCTATTTTAATTGTTGTTTCGATGAGCCACAGCCTAATTAATCTATTTGTAAATCTGAACGAATCATATTTATCTCAAAAAAATTTTTTAACTTTAAAAACTTTTAATTTTGCATGTATTGTTCTTTTACTTCTCTTATTTTTAATTTTTACTGTAGTTGTGCAAATAACATCTTTAAAAATACCTATCAATTATGCGCGCAATCAAGTGCAAGGAAAAAGCTACATTCCATTAAAAATTAATAGTGCGGGAGTTATGCCAGTTATTTTGGCATCTGCTTTATTGCAACCTTTCCAGATGTTATCAGGAGTTATTGGGAATACAAAATTTACAGAAGTAGTAGATTTTTTTTCCAAAACTAACTTTCCTGAAAACCAAATTAACTTTTTTGCCATAGGCTTTTTAGTCTTGTTAGTAATTGTTTTTTCTTTCTTTTCTGCTTTTATGAATGTCAATCCTGAAGATATTTCAGAACATTTATCCAAACAAGATGCCTATATTGCAGGTTTAAGACCAGGTGAACAAACTACTCGTTATTTAGCTAATACCTTATTTAAAATCACCGTTTTAGGAACTGTTTTTATTGCTGCTCTTGTTGTAACACCTATTCTTATGGAACATTTTTTAGGTTTGAAAGATATGAAATTAGGAGGAACCAGTTTGCTTATTATTGTTAGTGTAGCCCTTGAAACTATCCAACGCATCAAAGCTACTGCCAACAAAAAAGAATATCAAAAATTATTTTAATTAAGCAAAAAAGACAATATGATACTAATATTATTAGGACCGCCCGGAATTGGTAAAGGGACTCAAGCTTCTGTTTTATCAGATATTTTAAAAATTAACCACATTGCAACAGGCGATATTTTTCGTAAAAATTTTAAAGAAAATACTGAATTAGGCATTTTAAGTAAAAAATTTATTGCTCAAGGACTTTTAGTTCCTGACGACATTACTAACCAAATGATAGCTGATTACTTGTCTAAGGACATCGCTACTAAAGATTTTTTATTAGACGGTTTTCCCCGCAATGTTTTGCAAGCTCGTTTTTTGGATGATTTTTTCAAAAACTCTCGTTTATTTTTAACTAAAGTCATCTATTTTAACGCTGGTACCCAAGATTTAATGAAAAGAATTGTAGGACGCAGAATTTGTCCCGAATGTGGTAAGGTTTATCACATCGAAAACATTCCTCCCAAAACCCCAGGTATTTGTGACAAAGACCAAAAAACCTTAATTCAAAGAGAAGATGACAAACCAGAAACCTTCCTTAAACGCCTCAAAGTGTTTAATCAAGAAACATTGCCATTAGTGCAATATTATCGCGAACAAAATCAACTTTTTGAAGTAGATGGTATGCAAAACATCGACCAAGTTACTAAAATTATTTTAGAAGTTTTAGAAACAGATCGCAAATGATTTCCATCAAAACTCCTCATGAAATTGCTATCATGAAACAAGCAGGAAAAATCATTAACGAAGCCCACAGATTGCTTGCTTCCTTTGTTATTCCAGGAATGTCAACTTTTGATCTAGATTTATTAGCTAAGAATTTTTATCAAAAAAAAAGTGTTATTTCTGCTTTTAAAGGTTACAACGGATTTCCCAAACATATTTGTGCCTCAGTTAATGAAGTGGTAGTTCACGGCATTCCTTCCAAAAAAACCATCCTTAAACAAGGTGATATCATTACCTTAGATTTAGGAATTAACTATCAAGGTTATTATGTTGATTGTGCTTATTCTTATGCTGTAGGAACTGTTTGCCAAACTACTCACAACTTGCTTGCACTTACTCAAAAAGCCTTATTTCAAGGTCTTTTGCAAATTAAACCCCAAAATCATTTTTCTGACATTTCTCATGAAATTGAACTTTTTGCCAAAAACAATAATTTAGGCATCGTAGAAGAATTTACCGGACATGGTATTGGTACATCTTTGCACGAAGAACCCTATATTCCTAATTTTGGCAAACCCCACGAAGGCGCAATCCTACAACCAGGAATGACTTTTTGTGTAGAACCCATGCTTACTTTAGGGAATCCCGAAATTGCTATTTTGCAAGATAATTGGACTGTAGTTACCACAGACAAAAGCCTAAGTGCTCATTTTGAACACACAGTTTTAGTAACTCCTACAGGATACGAAATACTTGCATAATATGTTTTTCATTTTACCAAATTACATCACAACCACTCCCAAACCCAGAAATCAAAATTAAAGGAATTACTTTGAATGTCAAAAAACAATTTAAACGAAACTGAATCCAAAATTGAAATCGAAGCTAAAGTTGTTGAATTATTATCAAATGATAAATTTAAAGTAGAGCTTCCAAATAAAAAAACGATTATCGCTTATGTTTCTGGTAAAATACGTATCAACAACATACGCATTTTACCTGGTGATAAAGTAAGAATTGAATTATCACCATACGACACTACACAAGCACGAATCACTTATCGTTTTAAGTAAGGAGAAAAGATTATGAAAGTTAGAGCTTCAGTTAAAAAACGCAGTGAAGATGATATCATTGTTCGTCGTAAAGGACGCATTTATGTTATCAATAAAAAAAATCGTAGACACAATCAAAGACAAGGATAAAAGGAGATATTTATGGCGCGAATTGCAGGAATAGATATTCCAAGCGACAAAAGAGTAGTAATTGCACTAACTTATATTTATGGTTTAGGCAATAAATTATCTCATAAAATTTTAAACGAGTTAAACATTGACCAAAATATTAGAGTTAAAAATTTAACCGAACAACAATTATCAGCTTTACGTAGTGAAATTACTAAATACAACGTAGAAGGCGACCTAAGACGTGAAGTTACTTTAAATATTAAGCGTTTAATGGAAATTGGAGCTTACAGAGGGCTACGCCACCGTAAAGGATTGCCTGTAAGAGGACAAAAAACCAGAAACAATGCTCACACTGTTAAAGGTAAACCTAAAGCAATTGCTGGTAAGAAAAAATAATAAAATTAACTAAATAATAAAAATAATAAAGGAGAAAGGCATTGGCAAGAAAAAAAACTACCAAACGCAAAGTTAAAAAAAATGTTCCTTTAGGAATTGCACATATTCATACCACTTTTAACAACACTATCGTTACTATCACTGATCTTAACGGTAATGCTGTTACTTGGAGTAGTGCAGGTGCTTTGGGTTTTAAAGGAAGTCGTAAATCAACTCCCTTTGCAGCACAATTAGCCGCTGAAGCAGTTGCCAAAGCAGCGATGGAACACGGAATGGTTAAAGTAGAAACTTTCATTACAGGACCAGGTCCCGGAAGAGAAGCAGCTATCCGTTCTTTGCAAGCAGCAGGATTAGAAATTACTGCTATTAAAGATGTTACTGCAGTACCACATAATGGTTGTCGACCGCCAAAACCTCCTAGAGGATAATAATCTTGTTCGACATTTCAAGGAGTAATTATGAAAAATATTAAATTTATTAAACCTTTTTTTGTTGAAGAAATTGATGAAAATCCCATTTCTGGGAAATTCACCATTAAACCTTTAGAAAGAGGATACGGCATTACTGTAGGAAACGCTCTAAGAAGAGTTTTGTTATCTTCTTTGCCTGGTACTGCTATTGTAAATGTTAAAATTCAAGGAGTAGAACAAGAATTTACCACTATTCCTGGCGTTTATGAAGATGTCATGACAATTATTTTAAATTTAAAAAAAATTGTTTTTGCCGTAGACGACGAATCAGATGATTTTGAAGAAAAACTAGAACTAATTGCCAAAGGACCACAACACCTAACCGCTTCTTCTTTCGAACTGCCTGCAGGAGTTAAAATCATCAACCCCGATCATTACATTACCACCCTTTCTGATGATGTTTGCTTTCATATGACAGTTACCATTAAAAAAGGCATTGGTTATGTTGGCGCCAAAGACAACAAAGTTCACGGCGAAAATCAAGTAGGCGTTATTGCAATTGATTCTTTATTTACTCCTGTTGTCAATGTTTCTTATCAAGTAGAAAAAAAATTAGGCAACAAAGACGAATTAACTATTGAAATTACCACTAACGGCGCTCTTTTAGCTAAAGAAGCTTTAGCAACTGCAGCTAGCATTTTAGTAGATCATTTTAATGTTTTAGTAGAATTAAGCCAAAAACCTGCTCATGTAGAATTTGTTTCTGAATCTAAAAAAGAAGCTCACAATTACGTACTAGATTTAGAAATTGAACAACTAGATTTATCTGTAAGGCTTTTTAACAGTCTTAAAAGAGCAGGGATTGACACAGTTGCTGCTTTAGTAAAATTAAGTGAAAAAGAAGTTGTCAAACTTAAAAGCTTAGGACGAAAATCTTTCCAAGAATTAAAAGATAAATTTTTAGAATACGGTTTAGAATTCAATGATTATCTTAAAGAAGCTTTGCATCACAGCGTTGAAGAAGACAAAGACAAACATTAAAACTAAAAAACACATTAGAAAATAGAAAGGACAGATAAATTTTATGCCTTTTAGCAAATTAGGACGCAATAAATCTCAAAGAAGAGCTTTGTTAAGAACTTTAATGACTGATTTAATTGTGCAAGAAAAAATTATGATAACTGAATCCAAAGCTAAAGAATTACAAAAATTAGCTGATAAAATGGTTACTTTATCTAAAAAAAATACTTTGCATACTAGACGCCAAGCCAAAAGACATCTTTTTGATGAAAAAATCAACGATGACACTACAGTTTTGCAAAAACTATTTAAAGATATCTCCTCTAAATATCTTGATCGTCAAGGTGGATATACTAGAGTTATTAAAACTGTTCCTCGTCGTGGTGATGGTGCTCCAATGGCAATTATTGCTTTTGTTTAATAACAATTAACCGAGCATTTTTAGGTTCTTGCTCAAAAAACTTAAATTATCAAAACCTTCTTATCTTAAGGATTAAGGAGGTTTTTTTAATATTAACCCCTTTTTTCTTCACTCCTTATTTCCCATTTTAAATTCTTAATAAATATTTTGTAGTTACACAAGGAGGCATTTTTGCAACACTTTTTTTATAAATTAATTTTAAGCTATGATGGCACTTGTTATTATGGATATCAAAAACAACCTCAAAAAATAACCGTGCAACAAACTTTTGAAAAAGCTTTAAAAAAAATGACCCATCAAAACATCCCTACTTTTGCAGCTAGTAGAACCGATAAAGGAGTCCATTCCCAAGGGCAAACCCTCCATTTCCAAACCACTTTTTTTCTAAAACCCACACATTTCCAAAAAACTCTTAATTACTTTTTGCCTCCTGATATTAGAGTTAGACAAATGAACTTTGCCACTCCTAATTTTCATGCTCGTTATTCAGCGAAATCAAAAATTTATCAATATGTTTTTTCCAAAAAACCTCTCAACGCTTTTAACCATCATTTTCAAATTTTTGCTGACAAACTTGATTTTGATAAAATCACCAAAGCCCTAAAATTTATTGAAGGCACCCATAATTTTTTTGCTTTTACTAGTGAGACCCAACCTAAAAATTTTTCTAAAACCATTTTTCAAGCCTTTCTCAAAGAAACTTTACACAAATATATTTTAGTTTTTCATGGAAACGGTTTTTTAAAATATATGATTCGTTTTTTGGTAGGAATTTTAATTGAAATTGGTAAAAATAAATTTTCTTTGGAACAATTTCAAGCGATGTTATTAGGCAACACAACTAAAAAAGCCACCCTTTTGGCTCCTGCTAAAGCCTTAGTTTTAAAAAAAATTTTTTATTGATTTTGTGACAATAAATAAAAATACACAAAAAGGAGAATTTATACTAAATGTTTATTTCTTTTGAAGGTTGTGAAGGCACCGGAAAAACCACCCATTCACGTTATTTATTTGAAAAATTAAGTAAAAAATATTCGTGTGTTTTAACCAAAGAACCTGGTGGCGGTTTATTTAATGAAGTAATTAGAAATATTTTGTTGCATTCTTCTAACAAACAAATAGATTTCCACACTGAGGCTTTGTTATTTGCAGCAGATAGATCAGAACATTTAAGCAAATTAATTATTCCTGCTTTACAACAAAACAAAATAGTTATTTGTGATCGTTATTTAGATTCGACTATAGCTTATCAAGTTTATGCTCGTGGTTTAAGTCAAGATTTTGTTTTAAATATTAATAATTTTGCTCTAAATTACATGCCTAACATTACTTTTTATCTAGATTTAGACCCTAAAATAGGCATTCAAAGAGTCAAACAATTTAGACCTAAAGAAATTAATTCGTTTGATTTGCAAAAACTGTCTTTTCATAAAAAAGTACGCAAAGGCTACCTTGACCTTTGTCAAAAAGACCAACAAAAAAGAATTTTTTTAATTGATGCAAGCAAGCCCTTGGAAAACATTTATAACATCATTGAAAAAAAACTCAAAGAAGTCTTTCAAATAGAATTATGAACAAAACCCAATCTTTGTTAGCCAAATTTAACCAAATTATCCAAAATAATAAACTCGCTCATCTTTATTTAGTTGTTGGCTCCACTCTTTCCCAACAAAAATTATTTGTTTTAGAACTTGCCTATCGTATTTTCAAACCTCATGACCCTCATCTTTTGACAAAAGATACCTTACTTAATTCGCAATACCCCAATTTTTATTATTTAACCAAACAAAACCATCTTTTTACCAAAGAACAAATTTTGCAATTTCAAAAAAACTTTTTGCAAACTTCTTTATTCGGAACCCAAAGAATTTATGTAATTGAAGAAATAGAAAAAATAACTACCCAAACTTCCAACAGTTTATTGCATTTTTTTGAAAATCCTTCCAACAACAATACTATAGGTTTTTTATTAACAAATAATTTAGAACAAGTTTTACCAACCATAGTTTCTCGTTGTCAAATTATTAATATCTCTGATACTGTGGATGCAAAATCAAAAAATTTAGACTCTAAAACCAAATCCCAAATAGATGCTTTTGATTTTTCCTTAAGTAATTTAATAAATAAAAATTCCGATCAAATAGATTTATTTATTGCCAGCGATTATTATCAAAATTTTAAACAATTTTTTTTGGATTTTCTTATTCAATTCCCAAAAACAATTTCATTAAAATTAGCAGTTTTTGCCTCTCCTCTGCTTGCAAAACTTATCTCTTATCCTCATTTTTTAAATGATTTTTTATCAGTGTTATTACGTTTTTTTTCTGATATTTTATATGAAAAAACACCTAACTCCAAAACACCCATTTATTTTTCCAAAACACAAATTTTAACAAATCCAGAATATCAAAAATACTATCAAACCCTACCCCTTCCAACCACTTTTAATATTTTAAAAATTATTCACCAAATTTACAAAAAAAAATATATATTATCTAATCAAGAAAATCTTTTCATGGCTTTTTTAATTCAATTAGAAGCCCAAAGACTTTCATTTTAAATCTTTAAAAATTTGCACACACCCAAACCCAACAAATAAGGTAAAAAATATGTTATTTCAACAACAAAGTTTTTGCAACGCCAAACCTACTTTATATTTGGTAGCAACTCCCATAGGCAATTTAGAAGACATCACCTTAAGAGCACTTGCCACTTTAAAAGAAGTTTTTTTAATTTTAGCAGAAGATACTAGAAGAGCCAAAAAACTTTTACACACTTATCAAATCCAAACACCTTTACTTTCTTATTATGAACACAATCAAACAAGAAGGCTACCTCAAATTTTAGAACTTTTATCACAAGGAAAAAATATTGCCTTAATTAGTGATGCAGGCACTCCTCTTATTAGCGATCCTGGGTTTTCTTTGGTTTGTGAAGTGCAAAAACATGGTTTTAATGTGGTAGCGATTCCAGGAGTATCTGCTTTTTTAACTGCTTTTATGACTTCTGCCATCCCCTCACCTTTTATCTTTTTGGCTTTTTTACCCCGTTTGTCTCAAGCTTTGGAAAAATATTTACTCCAATATAAAAACGCCTCAGAAAGCCTTGTTATTTACGAATCTCCTCATAGAATTAAAAAGACTTTACTTTTAATACATAAATTATATGGTAATAGAAAAATTTCTTTAGCGCGCGAATTGACTAAAAAATTCGAAACCATTATCAATGGCAATCTTGACTCTATTTTAGAATTTGATTTAATTAATAAGGGCGAATATGTCATTGTTGTTGCAGGCAACCCCAACCCCAACGAACATTTGCTTGCTCTAAGCATAAACGATCACGTTCTTTTTTACCTTAAATTAGGCTTTAACGAAAAAGAGGCTTTTAGCAAAGTTGCTCAAGAAAGAAACATTACCAAAAAAGAAATTTATCACCAATACAAAATCAAAAACCCCCAATCTTGATTTGATTTCCCAAACCACATGCAGATTTTTCCCAACAAACCACAATTAAAAAATATTTTTGTCACCATTTATTTAAGGAGTTTTATGAAAACAACCCCCAACCAAAAACCTAAATTTTTTCTTTCCACAGCAATTGCCTATGCTTCTGGCATTCCGCACATTGGAAACGTTTACGAATCTATTTTAGCTGATGCCATTGCTCGTTTCAAACGCCTAGAAGGATTTGATGTTTTGTTTCAAACAGGAACCGATGAACACGGACAAAAAATTGCTGCCAAAGCTTTGCAACAAGGCAAAAATCCCCAAGAATACGTAGACCAAATATCTTTGGAAATTAAAAGAATTTATGATTTAATGCAAGTAAGTTACGATAAATTTGTAAAAACTACCAATCCCCACCACAAACAAACAGTTCAAGCCATCTTTTACAAGTTATGGCAACAAGGAGATATTTATTTAGGAAAATATCAAGGGCTTTATTCAGTTGCTGAAGAATCTTATGTGTCTGCCAAAGATTTAATTGATGGAAAAACTTTTAATGGTGAAACTCCTATTTTAATCAGCGAAGAAACTTATTTTTTTAAGCTTTCCAAATATCAAGCCCAGTTATTGCAATATTTAGAAAACAATCCCTCCTTAATTAAACCTGATGCCCAAAGAAAAGAGCTGTTAAATTTATTAAAAGAACCATTAGCAGATTTGTCTGTTTCTAGAACTTCTTTCAAGTGGGGCATTCCCGTTCCTTTTGACCCCAAACACGTTATTTATGTTTGGATTGATGCTCTAAGCAATTATCTAACCGGACTAGACTACAATCCTACATCCAAAAATAGTCAGTTTAATCGATATTGGCCCTGTGATATGCATGTTATTGGTAAAGATATTTTAAGGTTTCACCTTATCTACTGGCCTATTTTATTGATGGCACTTGAAATTTCACTACCCAAACAGTTTTTAACCCATCCATGGATTTTGTTTGATAAAAATAAAATGTCTAAATCTAAAGGTAACGTTTTGTACGTTGATGATTTATTAAAATATTTTCCGATGGATTCCATTCGTTATTTTGTTCTATCAGAAATTCCTTATGCTCAAGATGGTAATATCACTTATGAATTGTTAGTAGAAAGGCACAATAGTGACCTAGCTAATGTTTTGGGAAATTTAGTTCATAGAGTTTTTGGGATGGTAAAAAGTTATCGCCAAAATAATTTATCCAAAACTTTAATTACAACTAATTTAGATCCCAAATTTGATTTATCCAAACAAGCTTTAGCAACTCTTCCTTTGGTTCGTCTCAAAATGCAAGATTGTAAAGTAGGAGATGCCTTGAAAGAAATTATGAATTTGGCTCGTTTTGCTAATAAATACATTGATTTTGTAGAACCTTGGAATTTATTTAAAAATCCTGAAAAACAACAACTATTAGACCACACACTATATTCTTTGGTAGAAACTTTAAGGTTTTTAGGAGTTTTATTGCAACCTTTTTTACCTCAAACTGCTCATAAAATTTTAACTCAACTCAAAAACTCCGATATTACTTTTGAAAGTTTAGATACTTTCGGGCTTCTTTCAAGTCAAAAATTAGATAATTATCATATTTTATTTAATCGTTTGGAAATTGATGAAGTTTTACCTAGATAATTAAATTATTAACACACAATAATTTTATTTATTTTAATGAGTTTGCACTTTTTTAAAACTTCTTTATATTATTACATTTATATGTTCACATTTAAAATAATGAATTCATAATTAATTTTAATTTCTCGAAGAATGGGTATGGCTCCAATGATTATAATTTTAAAAAAGAACTTTTTGCGATGTTGCCTGATCCTTTTTATAATATCTTTTTGGAATTATTTTCTTTTTGCAAATTTAATGGTAAAAGGGGCAATACCCAAAAAAACTAATCCAGAAAAAGAATCCGAACAACCACAATCACACGGATTTTGAGCCAATCTAAAGTGAAACTAAATTTAATGATGTGGCAGGGATGGAAGAAGAAAAACAACTTCTCCAACGTTTTATTGATTTTTTAAAAGAACTTAAAAAATATCATGAAGCAGGAGCCAAAATTCCTAAAGGAATTTTGTTTTATGGACCTCCAGGAACAGGAAAAACCTTACTTGCAAAAGCTCTTGCAGGCGAATCAGACGCATCCTTTTATGCTTTTAGTGGTACTGATTTTTTGCAAAGAATTCATGGTGATGGTGCTAAAAAAGTAAGAGATTTGTTTGAAAAAACAAAAACCCATAAAACAAGCATTATTTTTATTGATGAAATTGATTCTTTTGGTATTGCTAGAAACGATAGCCAAAAAGAAAAAGAAATAACTACAGAATTATTAAATCAAATGGATGGGATTAAATCCAAAGATAATGAAAATAATTTCATTGTGATAGCTGCTACTAACAGAGTAGAATCTCTAGATTCTGCCTTGCTTCGTCCAGGACGTTTTGTTTATGTAGTTAATGTTTTGCTCCCTGACCTTAAAGCAAGAAAAACTATTTTAAAATTATGTTCTAAAGGCAAACAAATAGCTGATGAGGATATTAATTTAGAACAATTATCCCAAGAAACCCAAGGATTAAGTGGTGATCAACTCAAAGCCATTTTAAATGAGGCTTCAATGCTTCAAGCAGAAAAAAACAAAGAACAAGAATTGCAAAAAATTTCTTCTGAAACAATTATTCAAGCTAAAGAAAACGTTTTATTAGGGATAACAAATTCTTCCAAAACATATAATCACAAAGAAAAAGAAATTGTTGCTACTCATGCAGCTGCTAAAATAATTATCAGCCAAGTCAAAAACACTCATTTTTTAAGTTCGGTTTCTTTAATTCCACGCTCTTCGGATAAAATATTGACTTTATTTGCTAAAGAACAGACCCCTAATATTTTATTAAAAGAAATTTTAATCCAAGAAATTACCGTTCTTTTAGCATGAAAAGTTGCTGAAGAAGTGATTTGCGAAAAAACTATTGATAAAGCTTGTTCTGATTTTGTTGAGGCTTTCCACAAATCCCAAGAACTAACACGTTTTTTTGGTTATAATTCGATATCAGTTAAAGATAAAGAAGATTTACAAAGAGATATTTTAAAAAAATGTTTTTCTTATGCCAAAGCTTTAGTGAAATTAAATGAACCTTTAATTAAAGAATTGTCTCAAAAATTACAAGAACAAAATATCACTCCAATGCCACAAATTAAAGAATTTTTATAAAAAAAACAAATAAAAGATATGAAAGAAATTAAAATTCAACCATTCCAACCTGCAAAAGGTTTTAATAAAACTACTATTTGGCATTTTATTTTCACTTTGCTTTTTTGTCCTTTTTCTTTTATTATCAACAATTTTAATTTTTAAAACCATTTATTGGTTGTTTGCTATTCCTAAAAATTATTTTATTTTCAAGAAAAAAATTATCACCCCTTTTTTAATTGTGGTAAGTTTGATGTTTTCTATTTTGTTGTTTTCTTTTGATTGCTATCATCATTTGCCTTTTATAAATGCCACTTCCAACATTACTGTTTCTGATTTATTGAATAAAATTGATAATTATAAAACCAAAAAAATTACTTATGTTGCTAAAAATAGTTGGCTGGAAGGTTTTTATTACCATATCAAATTAATTGATAAAAACGGAGTCCCTTTTTATTGCAAACTAAAACCTATTTCTCAAAACATTTTGGAACAAAAAATAGCTTCTCTTAAATACAAATATTTTATTTTCCAAGAAGAAAAATATTTTGATTGGGTAAACTTATTAATTAAAATAATCCTTTCTTTGTCTTCATTTGTTTTTTTGCTTTATGGTTGCCTTAACATTAAATGGATTAGAAAACAATTTTCAAATGAACAAATTTCCAAAAAATTAACATTTTTTAAATTATAATAAATTTTGTATGCCAAATCCCAAACCCCAAAAAAACAAAAGGAGTTTTAAATATAATGAGTAATTTAATGAATTATCAAGGACAAGATTTTAAAACCATAACTGCCACACAACAATTGGTAGTTGTTGATTTTTTTGCTACATGGTGTCCTCCATGTCAAAGATTATTGCCTGTTTTGGATGAAGTTTGCCTTTTAGAAAAAGACATTCTTTTTTACAAAGTAGACGTTGATTTTTTTAGACAATTAGCATTAGAAAAAGGCGTTTCTGGTTTCCCCACCCTTATTTTATACAAAGATAAAAAAGAATTAGCAAGACATAGTGGGTTTCTAAATAAAGAAGACTTGCTTAAATTTTTACATTCTTATAAATAATTTTACCACAAACCGAAAGCAAAATCAAACGTTATGAACGGATTTTTTTTAGTCAACAAACCAGAAAAGATGACATCACATGATGTAGTTTTTCAAATTAAAAAAAAATTTCATTTTGACAAAGTAGGACACACAGGAACTCTTGATCCTTTAGCCTCAGGACTTTTAATTATTTGTGTGGGTAAAGCCACTAAACTGGCTTTTTTGTTCGATAAACTACCAAAAACTTATCAAGGAACCTTTCTTTTTAATAAACATTATGATACTTTGGATGTGACAGGTAAATTGTTGGATACCAAAAACACCCCTTTAACTGATTGTACCATCCAAAAAAGTTTTGCATCTTTTCATCAAAAAAAGTATTTGCAAATACCTCCTATGTTTTCAGCAGTTAAAATTAAAGGAAAAAAAATGTATCGTTTAGCACGCAAAAATCAAGTTGTAGATATTCCTCCAAGAGAAGTTTTTATTCATCATTTTGAAAAAACATCTTTGCTTTGTCGCGACCAAGTAGATTTTTTGGCACATGTTTCCAAAGGAACTTATATTAGAAGTCTTGCGCGCGATCTAGCTTTGCAATTAAATACTTATGGTGCTCTTCTTCGTTTGCAAAGAACTGCAATTGGCACGCATTTATTACAAAACGCTAAAAATATTGAAAATTTAGAACTCAATGATTTGATTTTGGATAGTACCTTTTTTGCTGCTTACGATGAACTTATTTTAAATGATTATTTAATTAAGTTAGTAAAAAACGGCACTCATTTAGACCAAAGACAAATAACTACTAAAAAACCTTTTATAGTTAAAGATAGTAATAAAAATTTTGTTGCTTATTATGATACCTTGGATGAAAATAAATACTATCCGCGTTATTTTTTTTAATTTGCAATATTTTTAATTATTAACTATTAAAAAAACAAAAGACATTTTTGAACAATATTTTAATAATAAGTTTTTAAACATCAAACCACACAATCAAGTAAGGAAGGATTGGAAAATAATGCAAAGATTACAAAAAGTTTTGGCTTATGCAAATGTGGCATCTAGAAGAAAAGCAGAAATTTTAATTTTGAAAAAACGCATTAAAGTTAATGGCAAAATTATTTCTGAATTAGGAACCAAAGTATCTTCCAGCGACATTATAACTTTGGATGACAAACCGATCACCAAAACCACTTATTCTTATTTTTTGCTCAACAAGCCCAATGGATTTCTTTCCACTGCCAAAGACAATAAAAAACGCCCTACTGTTTTGGATTTAATCGAAGAAGCAAGCATACAAAGATTATATCCGATAGGACGCCTTGATTTTAATACTACAGGACTACTTTTAATTACTAATGACGGCGATCTTACTCAAAAATTAACCCATCCTTCCTTTTGTATTCCTAAAGAATATCATGTTAAAATTAATGTTTGTTTGCAAAAAAAAGACCTTGCCACATTCCGCAAAGGAATTATCATTGATAAAAATTATTTGGCTGTTTGTAAAGAAATTGATATTTTGAAAGGTTCTTATACACCCAAACCTTCTACTTGGTTAAAGCTAGTAATAACTGAAGGAAAAAACAGGCAAGTTCGTAAAATGATGCAAGCTTTAGGCTATCAAGTTTTAAAGCTAAAACGTTATCGTTATTCTTTTTTAACTATTGAAAATCTCACAATAGGTGCTTATCGCCCTTTAAAAATTCATGAAATTAAAAAATTAAAAACCTTAACTACTCAAATACCGCATTAATTTAGTAAATTTAAGATCACTATAAGGAGTTAGTTATATATGCATATGAAAAGTTTTAAAATCGCCATTGATGGTCCGGCAGGTTCTGGCAAAAGCACTATTAGTAAAAAGTTGTCCCAAAAATTAGGTTGGAATCACATCGATACTGGAGCAATGTTTCGGGCACTAACTTTATATTTGTTAGAAAATGAAGTTTCATGGAATCATGAAAAAAGTCTTAATCAAGCTTTAGATAAAATCAATCTTTCTTATTCTTGTAATAAAATTTTTCTTAATCAAGAAGATGTTTCTTTAAAAATTAAGTCTTTGGACGTCGAAAAACATGTCTCTTCAGTAGCTTTAATTCCTGCTGTAAGAACTAAATTATTGAAATTGCAAAAAGAAATTTGTGCCAATACTCCTAATTTAATTATGGATGGAAGAGATATTGGAACAGTTGTAATGCCAGATGCTAATTTAAAAATTTTTCTTACTGCCAACATTACTAAAAGAGCTTTGAGAAAACAACAAGAAGATGCCCAAAAAGGAAAAATCACAGACATTGCTCAAATTATGAAACAACTCAAGGAACGCGATCATAAAGATTATCATCGCCAACTTGCTCCCTTATCTAAAGCTTTAGATGCCATTTTACTAGATACTACCGAATTATCAATTGATGAAGTAATTGCCAAAATTATTGCCTTAATTGATAAAAAAAGGAGAACTTAAATGTCTTTTAAAATTGCTATTGTGGGTCGTCCTAATGTTGGCAAATCAAGTTTGTTTAACCGCATTATTGGGAAAAGACACGCTATTACTCATCAAAAAGCAGGCATTACTCGGGACCGCATTTATGCTACTGCCGAGTGGCTTACTAAAACATTTGGAGTTATTGATACGGGCGGTATCGAAATTCAATCAACTCCTTTTTTGGAACAAATTAAATTACAAGCTCAACTTGCAGTTGATGAAGCTGATGTAATTGTTTTTGTAGTTGATGGACAAACAGGACTTACTCAAAATGACATTTATTTAGCTAAACTTTTGTATAAAACTAAAAAACCAGTTCTTTTGGCAGTTAATAAAATTGACAACCACAATTTATTATCTAACGCTTATGAATTTTATGCTCTGGGATTTGATACTCCTTTTGCAATTAGTACTCAACATGGTATAGGTATAGGTGATTTGTTAGATAAAATTGTTTTTCTTATGCGCGATGCTGCTTTGCTTTCTGATTCTTCATTTTTAGAAGACCTTCCAATAGATACACCTTTGCAAACCCCCCCTTCCGAATTTAATTATGAAATCCCACAAAAACAACTGTTAGAACCAGAACAAAACCAAAACCAAGAAAAAGACAACAACATTATTAAATTTTGTGTTGTGGGACGCCCAAACGTTGGCAAATCAACCCTTACTAATTCTCTTTTAGCATCCCAAAGAATGATTGTCTCTGATATGGCAGGAACTACCACCGATGCTGTTGATACTTTTTTTGAAAATGATGGGCAAAAATACCAAATTATTGACACTGCAGGTATTAAAAAAAGAGGTAAAATTTATGAACAAGAAGATAAATACAGCGTTTTGCGTGCTTTAGGTGCTTTGGAAAAAGCAGATATTGCTTGTTTAGTTTTAGATGCTAAAGAAGGTATTTTAGAACAAGATAAAAATATTGCAGGGTTTATTTTAGAACATCATAAAGCTTGCATTATTATTGTCAATAAATGGGATTTGTTAGAAAAAGATACCAATACCCTAAAGAACTTTGAGCAAAAAATTCGTCAAGAGTTTGTTTTTTTATCTTATGCGCCTGTTATTTTCTTATCAGCTTTGAAAAAAAGTCGTCTTACTCAAATTTTTGCTATTTTAAAACGAGTTTTTAACAATTATAAAAGTCAGTTTAGCACTAGTCTTTTAAACGATATTTTACAAGAAGCAACTCTTATAACTCCTCCCACTTTCTTTAATCAAAAAAAAGCTAAGTTTCAATATATTTTTCAAACTAAAACCAAAGCTCCTGAATTTCTTTGTTTTGTTAATGACCCTAAACATATTCATTTTTCTTATGAAAGATTTTTAAAAAATCAATTTAGAAAAAGCCTTGATTTAGAAGGAACACCCCTCAAAATTATTTTTCATAAAAAAAAGTCTAATTTTTAAAACTATTTTGAATCCCCCTTTTTCTCCTTCCCCTTCTTTTTTCATTTTGTTTGCAAGTATTTTATTATTTGTTCTTATTTTATGATTTAATTATAGTGGTTGAAAAAAATTCAACCTTATTTTTAATTATCAAAAAAACTTTTGTCATTTTTGCTGTAACTTTTTTCATGACCGTTTTTGCTATTTTGATTACAAGAAAGAAGCTATATTTTATGAAAATTACTATTATTGGCAGTGGTGCTTGGGGTTCTACTTTGGCACAAGTTTTAACTGATAACAACAATCAAGTTTTACTCTATGACACTAACCTTTCTTATGTGGAAAAAATAAATCAAGGGAAACATCCCATTTTTAATGATCCACTAGTAAATGTCAAAGCAGTTTCTTGCCTTAAACAAGCTCTTGATTATTCTGATTTGATAGTTTTGGCAGTTCCTATAAAATCTATGCGTCATCTTCTCAAACAATTTGCCCTTATGTTAAATACTCCCAAATCGTTTGTCAATGTTTCTAAAGGTATTGAACCTTTAACTTTTTTGCGTGTTTCTGAAATTGTCAAACAAGTTATTCCTGCTCCTCTTTTAGCTAATTTTGCTTCCTTAATGGGTCCATCGCATGCTGAAGAAGTTATTTTACGCAAATTAACTCTGTTAACTGCAGCTTCTTCCAATCCCGCTTTTGCCTTGGAAATTCAAAAATTATTTTCTTGCCCTAATTATTTGAAAGTATATACTTCTTCTGATTTGGTAGGAAATGAAATTTGCAGTGCTTTTAAAAATGTTTTAGCCCTTATTAATGGTATTTTAGTAGCTAAGAACTTTGGAATTAATTCTCAAGCAGCTTTGATGAGTCGTGGTATTTTAGAAATGTCGCGGTTAGTTACTTTTTATCAAGGAAATCCCCAAACCGTTTTAGGACTTCCAGGATTAGGTGATTTAATTGTGACTGCTTTTAGCAAATACTCCAGAAATTTTAATGCTGGTGCTAAAATTGCTGCAGGCATTACTTACCAACAAATTATTGACTCTTCTTTGCAAACCATCGAAGGATTCCAAACTCTTAATGCTTTTTATCAATTGCAATTAAAACATAATTTAGATCTGCCCATTATTAAAGCCTCTTATCAATTAATTTTTGAATCCAAACCCTTTTACACTGTTTTTGAAACTTTAATGCAAAGACCTTTCAAAAGTGAATTCTAAATTATTTTTTTGACCCACCCACCATTTTTTAATCCATTTTGCAAACACCCCCGCAGTCAATTAAGAATAAAATGCAAATAATTACCAATAATTTCAAATAATTGTTGGTTTTCGCTTGTAAATTATTTTTTTGATGTTATAATAAGTACGTAAATAAAAAGAAAAGGAGGCAAAAAATGAACAAATTAGAATTTTTAAGAAAATTAGCTGAAAAAAATGGCGTTAGTCAAAAAGAAGCTGATAAATTTCTTAATAACTTTATTGAAGTTATTTCTCAAAGTCTTCAAGAATTCAAAGAAGATGAAAAAGTTACTTTAACAGGTTTTGGCACCTTTGAAGTAAAACACAGAAGTGCTCGCGAAGGAAAAAATCCAAGAACTGGTAAAACTATTGACATTCCAGCTAAAAAGGTTCCTACTTTCAAATTCAGCAAAAGTTTTAAAGATCTTTTCGTTGCTTAAAATCTTTACTATTAAGTTTTTTAATATTTTACAATAAAAAAACAAACTAACTAGTTTGTTTTTTTATTTACACTTTTTGATAAAGTGAACCCATAAGGAAGTAGGTTAGTGCTTTTGCAACCCACAGCTAAAAATTATTTAATAGGAACTTGCGCCAAAGTTCAAAACGAACCCCAAATAGCAGTTATTACTCGCATTGATTATCAAAGAGGTTTTATTTACTTGTTATTTAAAAGAATGAGAGAAGAAAAATATCCTTTTCCCCAAGCCTTAGAACAAAACATTATTCAACCTATTGTTTCTAAAAATAAATCTCATCAGCAATAATTTATCATTAATCAAATTTATAACTTATCTTCATTATCCATTATTTTAATTGCATTTGTAAATATTTAAATGTTAAACCAAAAAGGAACGATATGAAAAGAAAATTAAGATTTAAAAAAATTGTTTTAAGAAATTATTTTAAAAAGTCCAATGTTGTTTTTCTTTTTTTAATGTTGTCTATTTGTACTTTAATGCTTGTTTTTTTTCATGATTTTAAAGAATGTGTTAACAAAGGACAAATTTATTGGCAATATAAGTACAAAGCCCCTACTTTTATGCCTGAAATTGATTTTGACACCACAGGAAAAGAAGACAACATTTTAGATTACGAAGAAGGTTATTATCCTGGGCACCACACTTTTATCAAAACAGTTTGGTATTTTACCCATCAAAGTAATTTATTTGTATTAATTGTTTATGCTTTATTTTTTACCAAAGTAAGACAAAAAAATTGGTATCATTATGTAGTTTTTGCATGTTTAGTTAGCATTTTGATGACAGCTTTAATTTTTCACACTTTAATTGATAAAGGTAGACATTTTTACGAACCTAAATTTAGTCTTTCTTTTTTTATTTCTCATCTCCAACACACTTTAGCTCCTTTATGTTATCTATATTTTTATTTTAAAGTCAATTCTTATGCTATTCCTTATAAAAAAATATGGATAGCTTTTATTCATCCCTTGCTTTATATGACCTTTTTTAGTTTATTTGGCTTTTTATCTATGCAAGATTATTTTCAAGATCTGCAAAAAGACAAACCAATTATAACTTCAGAAAAACAAGCAGCTAAAAGAGATCCTTTTAAAATGTTTCCTTATGTTTTTTTTTCTCCTTTTAAACAAAAATTAAATAATCCTGCAAATGCCCAAAAGTTAGAAGATAAGGAAAATCGCCATCATAAACGTTATCGTTTTGTTTATTCATGTTATGACTTTGTTTGTTTGGTCTTTTCTTGCCTTTTTGTCTTTACAGTTTCTATGACTTATACTCTTTTATGGATTAAAAAACGTTTACTTAATAAAAAAACTACTCCTCATTATACAAAAACTAAAAAATAATAATTTTAAAAACTCTTTATTATTTATTAAAAAAATTTGATATAATAGTACTATATTGCTTAATTAGTTAGGAGAAAATTAACATGCGTGATTTAGTAAAATTAGTTTGTACAGAGTGCAAAAGAGAAAATTATCATACTGATAAAAATAAAAAAAAGACCCCAGGACGTTTAGAATTAAAAAAATACTGTCCTTTTTCTAGAACTCACACTCTACATAGAGAAAAAAAATAAAAAACAAAACAAATATTTAATATTTAGAAAAGTAAAACCTTTAGCCAAACAAATTTTTTCAATATTTTTCCAAGAAATTCGCAAAACAAAAGTTTAAATTACTTCCCAAAATCAAATTTTTTCAAATCAAAAGTTAAATTATTTTGCCAAGTTTTTTGCCTACTTTTTTATTCCAATTTTTTAATATTAAACATTTTTCCGTTTGCTTTATGAACTTATATTTTTTTCATTTCTATCTTAAAAAAAGGAAAATCGTGTTTTTATGTTTTTGCACAATAGAAATAATTTCATCCAAAAAATGAAACCAAACACCGCTGCTCTTTTTTATTCTGGAAAAGCAATTACTAAGAGTGGCGATCAAACTTTTCCTTTTGAAGTTGATCATAATTTTTATTATTTGACAGGAATTAACCAACCAAACACTATTTTATTGTTGGTAAAAACACCTAATTTATCTCATACTTTTTTATTTTTAGAAGAAAATAACCCTAGTAAAGCCTTGTGGGATGGAGATATTTTGAGTTTTTCTGATGCTTATTTAATATCTCAAATTAATTTATCAAACCTCAAAAACATATTAACTTTTGAAACTTTTTTATTTCAGATGATAAATCCTTTGAGAGGTTCTTTTGTGGATTCTTTAGAAGGTTTTTATTTTGACCTATCCAAGCAAACCTTAGACCAAAAAGCAAGTTGGGCTTTAGAATATTGTCAAAAAATGGCTTCTTTATATCCTTTTTTGCAAGTTTATAATAGCTCTTCTTTTTTATTTTCTTTGCGTCAAACAAAAAGCGTTTACGAACAAACCCAAATCCAAAAAGCTCTAGATATCAATCATCAAGCCCTTAATTATTTATTAAAAAACTTAAAACCTGGAATGTATGAATATCAAATAGCTGCTCTTTTTCATTATTTTTTGGAAAATAACCAAACTCAAAAATCCTTTGAAACCATTGCTGCTTCAGGAAAAAATGCCTTAATTTTGCATTATAACAAACCTAACTGCCAATTAAAACCCAACGACCTTTTATTATTTGATGCTGGCGTTACTTATAATCATTATTCCTCTGATATTACTCGTTGTTATCCTGTAAGCGGACAATTTAGTTCTTTGCAAAAAGATATTTATAATTTAGTTCTTAAAGCTAACAAAGAAATCATTGCTTGGGTAAAACCGCATCACACCTTTACGCAATTAAACCAATATGGCAAAGATATTTTATTGCAAGGATTAAAAGAAATGTCTTTACTTAAAGAAGGCGAAACAATCCATCAATATTGCTATCACGGATTAGGACATCACTTAGGATTAGATATTCATGATGTTTGCAATTATACAGGTGTTATTGGAACAAACAGCGTAATTACTGTTGAACCAGGTCTATATTTAAAAGATTTAGGGATTGGAGTAAGAATTGAAGACAACCTTTTAATCACTCAAGAAGGGGTTGTTAATTTATCCAAACACATCCCTAAAGAAGTCAAAGACATTGAAGCTTTAATGAAACCATTTGTCACTCATTAATTTAATTATAAAAAAACTCGCATTAAAGCGATGTTTGGCCCTGTAGCCAAGTGGTAAGGCATGGCTCTGCAAAAGCTTGATCAACGGTTCAAATCCGTTCAGGGCCTCCATTTATTTTATTTTTTTAATCCACTTTTGGGATATTTTTTTAACACATCTCAATTACTATTTTTTTCATCCCCTCTTTTTTTATTTTTATTTTTTATATTTGCTTACATTCACTTATTTATTTTTTTATTTTGCAAATCTATACAATATAATTTAGGAGTAGTACTCAAGTGGCTATAAGAGGCGTCCCTGCTAAGGACGTAGTCCGAGAAATCGGTGCAAGGGTTCGAATCCCTTCTGCTCCGCCATTTTGAATTTATTTTTTATCCTTTATTTTTTAATAAATATCTGGTATTTTTTTAATCAATAAAAAAACTTTTATCCCCCGCTTTTTTTTATTATGGATTACCAAATTATCATCTCAACTGCAATTATTTCTTGTCATTTCCAAACTATAACAACATTATTATAAATCGAAATAAAAGAATTGTTAGATTCTTTAAAAAATAAATATTTTCAAAAAACCTTCATTTACAAGTCATCATTATGCTTTTAAATATTTATTTTTTATTATTTTTTCATGTTATAATATTTTTGATTATAGTTTGTTCTTTCTCTGAAACCAACACAAATAACACATTAATTAAAATATTTATAATATATTATAACTAAACAAAGGTAATGCAAAAATGAAAACAATGAAACGAGTTAAAACAGTTACTACTCGCTCATCTGATTTTGGAAAATGGTATACAGATGTTTGTCTTAAAGCTGAATTAATAGCTTATTCTGAGGCAAAAGGTTTTATTATCTATCTTCCTTATGGTTATGCTTTGTGGGAAAATATTCAAAAACATCTTAATTGTACTTTACAAAAAACAGGTCATAAAAATGTTTATTTTCCGTTAGTTTTTCCAGAAAAACTATTTCACAAAGAAAAAAATCATATTCAAGGATTTTCTCCAGAAGCAGCAATGATAACAACTACAGGCAAAAAAAACTTATCCGAAAAACTAGTAATTCGACCTACTTCAGAAATTTTATTTTCGCAATATTATTCTAAAACAATCACTTCTTATCGTGATTTACCTAAGTTATATAATCAATGGTGCAATGTGGTTCGCTGGGAAAAAACGACTAAACCTTTTTTAAGAGGTAAAGAGTTTTTGTGGCAAGAAGGACACACTGTGCATGCTACCGAACAAGAAGCGATGCAGCAAACTTTATCCATCCTTGATATTTATCAAAAGTTAGGCAGAAACCTTTTAGCCCTTCCTTTTGTATGTGGCAAAAAAACCGAAACAGAAAAATTTGCTGGAGCCCTCATCACTTATTCTATCGAAGCGTTAATGCATGACGGACAAGCTCTTCAAGCAGGAACTTCTCATTACTTAGGTACTAATTTTGCTAAATCGTTTCAAATCCAATTTCAAGATTGTGACCATCAAAAAAAATATGTTCATCAAACATCTTGGGGCGTTTCTACACGTTTAATTGGAGCTTTAATTATGGTTCACAGCGATGATGAAGGACTAGTTTTACCGCCTTATGTTTCTCCTATGCAAATTGTAATCATTCCTTTGCAACCTCAAGATGATGCAGTAAAACAAACATCCGAAAACCTCTTTTCCATCCTTCAAAAAAACTATCGCGTTCATCTCGATCTACAAGAAAAAACTGCTGGTTGGAAATTTAGTCAATATGAACTTAAAGGTGTTCCTTTGCGTATAGAAATTGGCAAACGTGGTTTAGAAAATGATGAAGTTACTATTTTTCAAAGATATAACTTCGCCAAACAAAATATCAAAACCAAAGATTTGCCATCTCAAATCCCGCAATTATTTGAAACCATCCACAATAACATGTATCAAAAAGCACTGCAACATTTAGAACAAAATCGCAAACAAGCTACCACTTATGAAGAATTTAAAACTTATCTCAAACAAGGTGGTTATGTAGCAATGAGTATTTCAGGAACTGATGCCGAATTGCAAATTAAACAAGAAACAGGAGCTACTGCCAGAGTTATTTTAGAAACTAATTTAATTACTGCTAACTGCCCTGTTACTAACAAAAAAGCCCTTCAAAATGTCTTATTTGCTAGAGCTTATTGAAATTATTTTAAAAATGATTTGTTATAAAAGCCAACCAAAAAGTTTCAACACATTTAATACTAAATCATTTCTCCAAATATTTTCTTTCTTTTTATAAACATTTTATTTTTTACATTTTTACCCCTACAACCACTATTTTTTAATTATTCAAAACTTTTAGGCTTGACATTTCATACTAAAAAAGCTATAATTTAAGAAAGTGTGTTAAATAGAAAAGAGGTTTTTTTATGAAAAGAACATATCAACCTAGTAAAATCAAAAGAAAAAGAACTCATGGTTTTAGAGCCAGAATGGCAACTGTTGGAGGATGCAAAGTTCTTGCTAGAAGAAGAGCTAAAGGACGTTTGCAACTAACAGTTTAAAATCAAACTAACTTGATTTTGATTAATTCAAACCAAAAATAAACACCACTTTTTAGGTGTTTTTTTTGATAAATTTCTTTTTATTGCTATTGTATCATTAATAATTGTGGAATTTATATTTTTTAAAATGTTTAATTGATGTTTTGAATATAAAAGTTAAGAATTTTAGGATTATTAAGAAGATGAAAAGAAAATATATTCTTAAAAAAGAAAGCGAAATCACCCCTGTTTTTAAATCTAAAAAAAGATACGGGAACTCCCTTTTTATTATTTATTACTTCAAACAAAATGCCTTTCCTCATTTTAAATTTGCTTTAAGTGTTGGCAAAAAATATGGTAAAGCCCATGAAAGAAATTTAATTAAACGTCGTTTAAGAGCAATTATTAGGGGTGTTTCTCCTTGCCTTAACCCCAAAATGTTTTTTGTTATTGTTATTAAAGCTCAAGCCAAAAGCCTAACTTTTCAACAATTAAAAACTTTCTTTTTGCAATTTGCTACCAAAACTCGCATATTACTTTCAAATAACTAAAATAAGGAGTTAATTAAAATGGATGTTAGAAATCATTCTTCAAAAAAAAAGTTTTTATTTTTAGCAATTTTTCTATTTGGGTTATTTTTTTGGCTCCTTACTCCTCCAAAGCGTGAAAAAATAGAAGTTTTTGACAAAGTTTTTGTTTTTAAAAGTAGCGAAAAATATGAAGAATATTTTACAAATAATGATCCTTCTAAATTAAATGAATGTGCTGATATTTTTGTGGTTTATGTTATCAATAACAAAAAGAAAGAAATTCAAATAGCTATGCAAGACGAATTTAAAGGCATGTTAAATAAAAAAAAACAATCAAAATATTTTTTTGGTTTAATGAAAAAAACAGATTCTGAAGTAGAAGATGTTTCTAATTTTGACCTTTCTAAATTAAATAAAAAAGAATATTTTTTAACTTTTAAACCAGATGCTGATGTTTTTAAAAATAAAAACGATAAAGAAAAAACCGAATTCAAAAATAAATTAATGAAGGATTTTTTAACAGTTTCTGCAGGCACTAATGATGATTATATTCAAAACAATAAATATCAAAAAAAAGAATTAAAAGATGCATTAGAATTTAGAACATATGAAGATAAAACCCCTCTTTCTTTAGAAAATATAAAATTAGATTTTGACAAAGATCATTATGCAGAAAATATCAAAAACACTTCCAATAATGATTCATCTAACATTGATATTAAATTTACAAACAACAATAACGACCATTTAATATCTAGAAAACTTTTTATAACTAATTCTTCGGTTCCAATTCAATTTCCTTCTAGACTGGAATGGAGCCTGTTTGGTTATTTTTGGAATGTTTTAATAATTTCAATTGGCTCTTTTTTATATTTTTTCTCAACTTTCTTAGTTTCTGGTGCTTCTGGTATTTTTTTTGGCAACTTAGGGTTAGGAATTGTTTTAGCTACTATTTTCATCCGTACTTTAACTTGGCCTATTTATACTAAAACAAGTACTTTGAGTATGAATATGAGTTTAATTCAGCCCGAAATTGAAAAAGTAAAGCAAAAATATGCTCTCAAAAAAGATCCTGCCTCAGCTCAAAAAATGCAGTTAGAAATTTTAAAAGTTTATCGCAAAAATAATTTTTCTTTTTGGGGCTTTTTATTGTCTTTCTTGCAACTTCCCTTATTTATTGCAATTAATCAAACCTTAAGTCGCTTTATTATTCCTGGAGGTATTTTTGCAACTGATAAATTAATTGAAAAGCCCTTTTTAGGATTCATTAATTTAAACCCTTCTAATCCCAATAATGCTTTTGTTATCTTTTTTCTTTCTTTTTTAGTGGGAGCAACGATGTTTATTTTGAATAAAATTATTTTTAAAAAACCAGATTATTTAAAAACCCCTTCTTATCATTTGACTTCAGAACAAAAACAAAAAGCTAAACAATCAGAAAAAAGCATGAAAATTATGAGTGTTTTTATGATTTTAATGATGGTATTTTTCTCGCGTTCTAACCCAATATTGTCTTTATATTGGATTGTTGGGAACACCTATACTATTTTCCAAACTTTGCTCACTAGAAAAAAGATGCAACAAAAATATTTTGCATTAAAACAAAACGCTTTATAAAAACTTTTTCCTTCATCAATACTTGCAACAATTCAAAAATCAAACTAAGTAAAAAACAAACAAAACTTTTATATTTTTTTCTGCAGTTCTTAATTTTCATCCTTATAATTTTTAAAAAACATTTTTTGTAAAGCAACATATTTAGTTAGGATAATTTATTCATATATATATATATATATATATATATATTATTTTGCAAAAAAAATATTTCAAACACCATTATCCAATTCCAAAATATCTTTTTCCAAAACCCAAATTCCTATCAAAAATAACAACCCAAATTAAAATTTAAAAAAAATCAAAAAAGCTTGCTTTTCATTTTTATATGTGCTATAATATTTAAGGTAAATAAATTTGAAATTGTTAAGCAATTTCGGAGGGATAGCGAAGTGGCTAAACGCAGCAGTCTGTAAAACTGTTCCGTAAGGTACGGTGGTTCGAATCCACCTCCCTTCACCATTAATTTTTTTAATCTTTGAAAACTGAAGATGATAATTAACGAATATTTTTAATTATTTTTTTAACACCTTAAAATTGACACCAAAAAGCAATTTTTGATGTATCAATTTTGTAACATACGAAGAGTTTGATCCTGGCTCAGGATTAACGCTGGCGGCGTGCCTAATACATGCAAGTCGAACGGAAGTTTAAGCAATTAAACTTTAGTGGCGAACGGGTGAGTAACGCGTAAGCAATCTGCCCCTAAGACGAGGATAACAGTTGGAAACTACTGCTAAGACTGGATAGGAGACAAGAAGGCATCTTCTTGTTTTTAAAAGACCTAGCAATAGGTATGCTTAGGGAGGAGCTTGCGTCACATTAGTTAGTTGGTGGGGTAAAGGCCTACCAAGACTATGATGTGTAGCCGGGCTGAGAGGTTGAACGGCCACATTGGGACTGAGACACGGCCCAAACTCCTACGGGAGGCAGCAGTAGGGAATTTTCGGCAATGGAGGAAACTCTGACCGAGCAACGCCGCGTGAACGATGAAGTATTTCGGTACGTAAAGTTCTTTTATTAGGGAAGAATAAATGATGGAAAAATCATTCTGACGGTACCTAATGAATAAGCCCCGGCTAACTATGTGCCAGCAGCCGCGGTAATACATAGGGGGCAAGCGTTATCCGGAATTATTGGGCGTAAAGGGTGCGTAGGCGGTTAAATAAGTTTATGGTCTAAGTGCAATGCTCAACATTGTGATGCTATAAAAACTGTTTAGCTAGAGTAAGATAGAGGCAAGTGGAATTCCATGTGTAGTGGTAAAATGCGTAAATATATGGAGGAACACCAGTAGCGAAGGCGGCTTGCTGGGTCTTTACTGACGCTGAGGCACGAAAGCGTGGGGAGCAAACAGGATTAGATACCCTGGTAGTCCACGCCGTAAACGATGAGTACTAAACGTTGGGTAAAACCAGTGTTGAAGTTAACACATTAAGTACTCCGCCTGAGTAGTACGTACGCAAGTATGAAACTTAAAGGAATTGACGGGACTCCGCACAAGCGGTGGATCATGTTGTTTAATTCGAAGGTACCCGAAAAACCTCACCAGGTCTTGACATGCTTCTGCAAAGCTGTAGAAACACAGTGGAGGTTATCAGTTGCACAGGTGGTGCATGGTTGTCGTCAGCTCGTGTCGTGAGATGTTGGGTTAAGTCCCGCAACGAGCGCAACCCTTATTGTTAGTTACCAGCACGTAATGGTGGGGACTTTAGCAAGACTGCCAGTGATAAATTGGAGGAAGGTGGGGACGACGTCAAATCATCATGCCCCTTATGACCTGGGCTACAAACGTGATACAATGGCTGTTACAAAGGGTAGCTGAAGCGCAAGTTTTTGGCGAATCTCAAAAAAACAGTCTCAGTTCGGATTGAAGTCTGCAACTCGACTTCATGAAGTTGGAATCGCTAGTAATCGCGAATCAGCATGTCGCGGTGAATACGTTCTCGGGGTTTGTACACACCGCCCGTCAAACCACGAAAGTTGGCAATACCCAAAGCCGGCGGCCTAACTTCGCAAGAAGAGGGAACCGTCTAAGGTAGGGTCGATGATTGGGGTTAAGTCGTAACAAGGTATCCCTACCGGAAGGTGGGGATGGATCACCTCCTTTCTAAGGAAACAATTATCATCTTCAGTTTTGAGAGACTTAAGAAAGTTTTTCATTGTAACTTGCTTACAAATTATATTTGCAACATTTTAATCTTTTTAAGATTAAGGGCCTATAGCTCAGTTGGTTAGAGCACACGCCTGATAAGCGTGAGGTCGGTGGTTCAAGTCCATTTAGGCCCACCATAACCACAAATAGGCAAAATCTTAAAAAAGCTCTTTGAAAAGTAGATAAACGAAGGTTAAAAAATCAAAGGAACTAAGGGCGCACAGTGGATGCCTTGGCACTAAGAGCCGATGAAGGACGCAATTAACGGCGAAACGCCACGGGAAGCTGTAAATAAGTGAAGATCCGTGGGTCTCCGAATGGGAAAACCCATTACATTGAAGATGTAATATTCTTCTAATACGATTTATCTTGTTAGAAGAAAGGAAACGCGGCGAACTGAAATATCTAAGTAACCGCAGGAAAAGAAAGTAATAACGATTCTGGTAGTAGTGACGAGCGAACCCGGAACAGCCTGATACCATTTCTAGTTACAAAATTTTAACGAAGTAGAAGCTTTTGGAAAGAAGCACCAAAGAAGGTGACAGTCCCGTAAACGTAAGTTAAAATCTAGGGTATCAATAAGTACGGCGAGACACGAGAAATCTTGTCGGAAGATGGGAGGACCATCTCCTAAGGCTAAATACTTATTAGTGACCGATAGTGAACTAGTACCGTGAGGGAAAGGTGAAAAGAACCCCGAAAGGGGAGTGAAATAGATCCTGAAACTGTGTGCCTACAATTAGTCAAAGCACGTTAATGTGTGATGGCTTGCCTTTTGCAGAATGAACCGGCGAGTTATGATATGGAGCAAGGTTAAGTTTTAAGGAACGGAGCCGTAGCGAAAGCGAGTCTTAATAGGGCGTTTAGTTGCATGTCATAGACCCGAAACTGAAGTGAGCTAGCCATGAGCAGGTTGAAGTTTAGGTAAAACTAAATGGAGGACCGAACCAGGACACGTTGAAAAGTGTTTGGATGACTTGTGGCTAGGGGTGAAATTCCAATCGAACTCAGAGATAGCTGGTTCTCCCCGAAATAGCTTTAGGGCTAGCGTTGATTTAGTAATTTGGTGAAGGTAGAGCACTGAATGAGTAAGGGCTCCACCTCGGGGTACCGAACTCAATCAAACTCCGAATGTTACCAAATAAAATCAGCAGTCAGACTGTGGGTGATAAGGTCCATGGTCAAAAGGGAAAGAGCCCAGACCGTCAGCTAAGGTCCCAAAATTGATGTTAAGTGGCAAAGGAAGTGAAGACGTTTAAACAACTAGGAGGTTGGCTTAGAAGCAGCCATCCTTTAAAGAGTGCGTAATAGCTCACTAGTCGAATGACTCTGCGCCGAAAATGTACCGGGGCTAAAACATCATACCGAAGCTACGGATTGAAATAACTTCTTAGTTATTTGAATGGTAGGGGAAGCGTTCTGACATCAGTGAAGCCATAGCGGAAGCAGTGGTGGAGAGGTCAGAAGTGAGAATGCCGGTGTAAGTAACGAAAAGATAGGTGAGAATCCTATCCGTCAAAAACCCAAGGTTTCCAGGGCCAGGTTCGTCCTCCCTGGGTTAGTCGGGTCCTAAGGTGAGGGAGAAATCCGTAATCGATGGCAAGCAGGCTGAGATTCCTGCACTAGTTAATCAACTGACGGAGGGACAAAGCAGGCTAAACACGCCCCTTATTGGATTGGGGTAGAAAAACTAAGTCTGAGAAGACAGGCAAATCCGTTTTCTCATTTAAAGACAAGGTTTGAAAGTAAAGTGATTGATGTCATACTTTCAAGAAAAGCTTCTAGGGCTAATTGATTAACTACCCGTACCGCAAACCGACACAGGTGGGTAGGTAGAGTATACTAAGACGCGCGAGCAAACTCTTGTTAAGGAACTCGGCAAAATTACTCCGTAACTTAGGGATAAGGAGAGCTTTTATTAAAACTAAAAGCCGCAGAGAATAGGCCCAAGCGACTGTTTATCAAAAACATAGGTCTCTGCTAAACCGCAAGGTGATGTATAGGGGCTGATGCCTGCCCGGTGCTGGAAGATTAAAAGGAGATGTCAGGCAACGAAGCATTGAATTGAAGTCCCAGTAAACGGCGGCCGTAACTATAACGGTCCTAAGGTAGCGAAATTCCTTGTCGGGTAAGTTCCGACCCGCACGAAAGGCATAACGATTTGGGCGCTGTCTCAACAAGAGCCTCGGTGAAATCAAATTACCGGTGAAAATGCCGGTTACCCGCGACAGGACGAAAAGACCCCATGGAGCTTTACTGCAACTTAATATTGAAATTGGAAATAAGATGTACAGGATAGGTGGGAAACTGTGAGAGAAAAACGCTAGTTTTTCTGGAGTTGTCCTTGGGATACCACCCTTGTTATTTTTAGTTTCTAACCTGCACATGTGTAATGTGAGGGACAGTGTTTGGTGGGCAGTTTGACTGGGGCGGTCGCCTCCTAAAGAGTAACGGAGGCGTTCGAAGGTTCCCTCAAAATGGTTGGAAATCATTTGTAGAGCATAAAGGCACAAGGGAGCTTGACTGCAAGACTTACAAGTCGAGCAGGGACGAAAGTCGGACTTAGTGATCTTACGGTACCGAATGGAAGGGCCGTGACTCAACGGATAAAAGCTACCCTGGGGATAACAGGCTTATCGCTTCCAAGCGTTCACAGCGACGAAGCGGTTTGGCACCTCGATGTCGGCTCATCGCATCCTGGAGCTGGAGAAGGTTCCAAGGGTTGGGCTGTTCGCCCATTAAAGCGGAACGCGAGCTGGGTTCAGAACGTCGTGAGACAGTTCGGTCTCTATCCGTCGTGGGCGTTGGAAATTTGAAAGGAACTGTCCCTAGTATGAGAAGACCGGGATGGATATACCGCTGGTGTTTCAGTTGGTTCGCCAGAGCCACAGCTGAGTAGCTATGTATAGAAGGGATAAACACTGAAAGCATCTAAGTGTGAAGCCTCCCTTAAGATGAGATTTCCCTATGAGGTCCCTGAAAGACTATCAGGTTAATAGGCTAGAGGTGTAAGAAGAGTGATCTTTTCAGCTGACTAGTACTAATAGACCCATTGACTTTGATTTTTTTAAATACCAACGTTTATCTAGTTTTGAAAGATCCTTGGTGCATAAAACTAAGGGGCAACACCTGTTCCCATCCCGAACACAGCAGTTAAGTCCTTAGTACTGACAATAGTTCTTTATTGAGTGAAGATAGGGAGTGCCAAGGTTTGTTTTATAAAAAAGAATAAAAAAGAATAAAAAAGAGGATTAGCTCAGTTGGGAGAGCGTCTGCCTTACAAGCAGAATGTCGGGGGTTCAAGTCCCTCATCCTCTACCAAAAACTGCCTACGTAGCTCAGTTGGTTAGAGCATCTGACTGTTAATCAGAGGGTCCTAGGTTCGAGTCCTAGCGTGGGCGCCATCTTTGTTGTATTTTTTCTTTTGTCCTTGAAACTCATTTTTTAAATTAGTATTTTCTAATTTATTAAGTCAATTTTACAATCAATGATTGGCTTATTTTTTTAACAAAATTCTCTTTTTTAAGAAAATAATTTTAAATTGATTTTTTATAAATATCACTTAAAATTAAAATAATTATCTAATTATTAAGCTAGTTTGTTGAAATCAATTCAAACTCTAGCTTTTTATTTTTATATATTTTTTTATCACATCCAAAATTACCCCAACCCCAACCCAGTTACTTAAAGGAGTATCTCAAGTGTTAAAAAAAGTTTTTGAAACTACTAATTTAAAAGATTCTTTTCAAGTCGAAATAGGAACTTACGCCAGAAACGTTGATGCTTCCATTTTAGTACGCTACCAAGATACAGTGGTTCTTACAACTACTGTTTTTAGTCGCAAACCAAATAATCTTGATTTTTTACCTCTTACTATTATTTATCAAGAAAAATTATATGCTGCTGGAAAAATTCCTGGCAGTTTTTTACGCCGAGAAGGACGTTCCAACGATCACGAAATCCTCACTTCACGCCTCATCGACCGTTCTTTACGCCCCCTATTCCCTGATTATTTTCAACAAGAAGTGCAAGTAATTAATACAGTTTTAAGCCTAAACCCTGATTTTAAAAGCGAGCTTGCCTCCATGCTTGGAAGCTCTCTTTCTCTATTGATTTCTGAAATCCCCTTTTTTGAAGCTATTTCCGGAGTTTATGTAGGAAAAATCAACGACAAATTTATCATCAATCCCACTTTGCAACAACTTGCCAATTCTACTCTACATTTGATGGTTGCAGGTACCAAACACAACGTTACTATGATAGAAGCACACGCCAATGAAGTTAGCGAACAAGACTTTTTAGAATCCATTAATTTTGCTCACCAATATATTAAAAAACTGTGCTTATTTCAAGAAAATATCAAGCAACAATTTGCACCTGATAAAATAACAAATACCTTGCACCAAACCGAACAAACCCAACAACAAGCCTTTTTTGCCAAACACCAATCCCAAGTTAAACAAGCTATTTTAAGTTGCAACAGCAAAAACGATTTACAGCAATTAAAAGAACAAATCCTAGATCAAGCCAAACAAACTCCTTTTTTCAAAACTATTGACACTACCACTGTTTTTGATTACGAAGCCCACAAAAAACATTTACAAACAACAGAAACCCTATTTCAAAAATTATCCAAACAAGAAACACGTTCTTTAATTTTGCAAGAAAAAATAAGACCAGATAAAAGAGGATTAGAAGAAATAAGAACTCTTGAATCTCAAATTGATTTGTTGCCCCGCGCTCATGGTTCTGCTTTGTTTACTAGAGGACAAACCCAAAGCCTTGCTGTAGTGACCTTAGGATGTTTATCAGAAAGTAAAATTATTGACGGTCTAAGCGACGAACAAAACAAATGTTTTATGCTTCATTACAACTTTCCTCCTTTTTCAGTTGGTGCAGTTGGTCGTTATACTGCCCCTAGTAGAAGAGAAATCGGACACGGCACTCTTGCCGAAAAAGCCATATCTCAAGTTTTGCCCGAAGAAAAAGACTTCCCCTACACTATTAGAGTAGTTTCTGAAATTCTAGAATCTAACGGCTCTTCTTCTCAAGCCACTGTTTGTGCTTCTTCTTTGGCATTAATGGCATCAGGAGTTCCTTTAAAAAAAGCAGTTGCAGGAATGTCAGTAGGATTAGTTTTTGACCAAGCAACGAATAAATACGTTATTTTAAGCGATATCCAAGGTTTAGAAGACCACGTTGGAGACATGGATTTAAAAATCGCAGGCACCAATAAAGGAATTACTGCTTTACAAATGGATCTTAAAATTCAAGGAATCCCTTTTAAAATTTTGCAAGAAGCTTTTTTGCAAGCCAAAAAAGGACGCCTTCATATTTTAGAACACATGAGCCAAACAATTTCTCAACCTCGTTTAGAAGTTTCGAAGTACGCCCCTAAAGTTTGTATGATGCAAATCAAACCAGAAAAAATTCGTGATATTATTGGAAATGGTGGCAAAATCATCAATCAAATTATTGAATCTCATGATGGTGTAAAAATCGATATTGAACAAGACGGACGCGTTTTTTTAATGCATTCCAACTTAGAAACAGTCAAAAAAACAGTCGCTTTTATTGAAAGTTTAATCCAAGAAATTCAAATAGGCACTTGTTATCAAGCCTCTATTTTGCGTTTTGTAAGTGACAAACAAGGAAAAATGATTGGAGCTGTGGCACAAGTTTGTCCAGGAATCGAAGGACTTATCCACGTTAATCAAATGAAATTTCAAAAAATCACCGATGTTTTAAAAATAGGTGAAACAGTTTCGGTTAAATGCACCAAAATCAACGACCGCGGAAGAATTGATTTTTTGCTTTTGCCCAAAAATACACAAGAAAAAAAATCTTAGTTTGGCTTTTAAAAATTATTACCAATACCCATTAATTTATAAAAAAAATACCGATATCATTTAAGAAAAGTGTGGTGGTTGTGCATGAATGAATCTTTAAATAATCCCAATATCGCAACAAAACAAAACTTTACAGGACTAACTAACAAGCAAGTAGAACAAAAAAAAACTGCGGGTCAAGTTAATGTTTCTAACTATAAAAATTCTAAAAGTATTAAAGATATCTTATTTAGTAATTTATTTAATTATCTTAATTTGTTGATTTTAATTGTAGCATTAATCGTTATTTTCATAGAACAATATGAACATTTATTTTTTTTAGTAGTTTCTTTAACCAATGTTTTTATTAGTGTTATTCAAGAAATTAAAGCTAAAATAACTCTTGACAAAGTATCTTTGTTGATAAAAAACCATTCTCAAGTAATAAGAAATAGTCAAAAAGAAAAGGTTTTTGCTTCTGATTTAGTTTTGGGAGATCTTTTATTTTTGGAAGCAGGAGAACAAATTGCAGCTGATGCCAAGGTAAAATCGGGTGTTTTAGAAGTTAACGAATCACTTTTAACTGGTGAATCTAAATTAGTTATCAAAAAAGAAAATGATTTTTTATACTCTGGTAGCTACGTGGTATCAGGTCAAAGTTATGCCGAAATTGTAGCTGTAGGAAGTGATATGTATATTGAAAAAGTTTCCCAAGAAGCTAAAAAATACAAAAAACCGACCACTCCTTTAATGCAAAACTTATCTTCGTTAATCAAAACAATCATTATTTTTGTCACACTTTTTGCTATTATTTTAGCTTTTTTTGCTTTTAATAAAGAAAATAATAAAATATCAGGTTTCAGCCAAAATTCCTTACTAGGTTTGTGTGGCATGATGATAGCAATGCTTCCTTTGGGACTTTTTTTGCTGACTAACATTTCTTTGGCAGTAGGTTTTGTACGTTTAGCAAAACAAAAAACTTATGCCCAAAATCTATTTGGAATCGAAATGTTAGCTCAAATAAACACTTTATGCCTCGACAAAACAGGAACTATTACTGATGGCACTATGCAAGTTAAAAAAGTCATTCCTTATCACCCTAAAGAACTTGATTTTACTAAATTAATGAACTCTTTTTTATCTGCTTGCCCCACTTCTAATAGTACTTATAATGCTTTAATAAACAAATTTAGCCCCAATACTTTTCCTACTTCAACTCCTTATCAACCCTCCCAAAATCTTCCTTTTTCCAACACAAGAAAATATAGTGCAGTTGAATTTAACAATTTAGGAACCATTTTTTTGGGAGCTCCTGAATTCATTTTAAAAAACAATTTTCACCTTATTCAAAAAGATTTTGAAACTTACACTAAATCAGGTTATCGAGTGCTTTTATTAGCCAAAAGCCCTGAGCCTTGTATTTCTCAAATAACTTGTAAAAACCAAAAATTACACGACATCCCATGCATTCCTTTAGCTTTAATTATCATCAAAGATACTATTAAAAAAGACGCAGTTACTACCATTGATTTTTTCCAGAAAAATGGCGTTTGTGTTAAAGTAATTTCTGGTGATAATCATGTGGCAGTTTCTCAAATAGCTCAAAGAGTAGGTATTATTGATGCTTATAAAACCATCAGTTTAGAAGGACTTTCTGACCAAGAAGTTATCCAAATAGCTACTAAATATAATGTTTTTGGAAGAACTTCGCCCCAACAAAAAAAAATCTTAATCCAAACTTTTAAACAAGCAGGACAAAAAGTTGCCATGACAGGCGATGGTGTAAACGATATTTTAGCCCTAAAAGAAGCCGATCTTTCCATTGCGATGGCATCAGGCAGCCAAGCCACTTGTAATATTGCTAATTTAGTTTTGATGGATTCTAATTTTTCTTCCATGCCTAAAGTAGTTTTTGAAGGCAGAAGAATTATTAACAATTTAGATAAAATCTCTATTTTGTTTTTTACCAAAACTATTATTGCTTTTATGCTTGCAGTTGCTGTTATTTTATTTAATTTTTTAAGGCGTCCTTGCTACTATCCATTATCACCTTTGAAATTACAATTTGTCATGGATTATTGGTCAATTGGCATTCCTTCGCTTTTTTTATCTTTTGAAAAAAACAACGAAATTATCAGCAAAAACTTTTTACTTAATAATCTCAAAAAAGCCTTTCCCTATGCAAGTCTAGCTTTTATTAGTTATGTCTTAACTTTTGGTGTGCGAATTGGTTTTGTATCAACCCAAACTCCCGATTTCAAACAATTAGAAACAGTTTCTAATTTTGTCATTTTGCTTTCCACCTTCATTTTATTTACTGTTTTATTTAGAATTTCTAAACCTTTAAATCTAGCTAAATTAATTTTATTTGTAGCAATGTTAATAGGATTTATGACAGCTTCATTTATTTTGGATGTTTTGGAAGAAATGTCTCAATTCGATAAACTTGAAAAAGTTTTATTAGTTTTAATCATCATTTTATCCCTTGTCATAACCCAAATCTCCCAAAAACCCCATCCAACAAAAACTACAAAATCGAAAGAAAACAAATAATTAATATGATTATTTACGGAAAAAACCCCATCAAAGAAGCAATTAAAGCGCAGAGAAAAATTTATCAACTATATTTAGATGAAAAAATTAAAGACCATCTTTTTATAATGTTTTTGCAAAAACACAATATTGCTTATCAATTAGTTAACAAAAAGTTTTTATATGATCTAACCAAACAAAAAACCCATCAAGGAGTCGCTGCCAATGTTTGTGACTACACTTTTTACGACTTAGACACTTATTTAGATTCTGCCAAATTCCAAAAATTCTTAATTTTAGACGCCATTAATGACCCTCATAACTTAGGAGCCATTTTAAGAACTGTTGAAGCTTGTGCTTTGGATGGTGTTATTATGAGTAAAAAACATCAAGTCCCACTCAATTCCACAGTTTCCAAAATTTCTTGTGGTGCCTTGGAATACACTAAAGTTTTTTTAGTTACTAATTTGCATCAAACCATTTTAAAACTAAAAAAAAATCAAGTTTTAATCGTTGGTACCGATAGCAATTCTTCCCAATCTTTTCACCAAATCCCTAAAAACATTTCTTTGGCTATTATTGTTGGCAACGAAGGAATAGGCATTAGACATTTATTAAAACAACAATGTGATTTGTTGGTTAAAATTCCTATGTATGGAAAAATCAATTCTTTAAATGTAAGTGTTTCTGCTGCATTAATGATCTACTCCACTTTTATTTTTGGCAATAATTAACCCTTGCCTCCTCCAAAAAACAAACTAATCACTAGCTTTTTTAAGCAGCTAACCATTTATCTAATTTGGGTTACTGTTAGTTTTCTTACCATCTTTCATCCAACATTCCAAATATTTTCTCCCCGGGATATTTTTTTGCACAAAGCAATTTTTATATTTTATTTTTTGCATAAAAACACTGATTTGTGATATAATAAAAAAGATGTTTTGAAAATAAATTAATGTTTTTTCAACTTTCTAACATAAAAGGAGCTATTTTTTTGAAAAAAAATATTTTAGTTTGTGTTTTGTGTCTAAACCGCAATTACAACACCAAACCACGAGCCAATCAAAACTCAAAACGTTTAACTTTAAAAAAATATTGCTCTTATTGCAACAAACACACTTTGCATCAAGAAACTAAGTAAAGGAGTTTTTAACTTTATGGGAATTAAAATAGTAAGCGAAAACAAACCAAATCAGTTATTAGAAGTAATCAAAAGAGAATATAGTTGGCTCAATATTTTACTAATTACCACTTCTATTTTGTCTCTTGCTCTTTGTGGGCAATTATGGCAACAAAAACAGTTTGAAACTATGCATTGGGCATTGCCTTGTGCTTTAGTTCTTTTGAGTGTTTTTATTTTTGCGATAGGTTCATTTGCTTTTTTCAAAGATGCATTTTTGCAAATTCGTAACATTAGTTGGCCTTCCTTAAAACAAATTTTGTTTAAAACATTACAAGTTATTTTTTTCACATTGTTCTTAATCCTTTTTGTTCATGCCATAGATTCTTATGTTATTGGCAAATTAAACCAATTTTGTGTCAAAATCAAAAATTTGTTGAGCAAATAAAATGAATAAAACAGAAAAACAAATAAAAGAGACACAAGCGCAAGAACAACAAGATCAAGAAAAAGACTCCCAAAATACATGTCACCTTAAATGGTATATTGCTCAAACTTATTCAGGTTATGAAAATGTTGTAAAAGACGATTTGTTAAGAAGAGTCGAAAGCATTGGCATAGGTGATTTAGTATCTAATGTTTTGTCTCCCAAAGAAGAATATTATGAAACTCGTTTGGATGGGAAAAAGGTTAAAAAAGAGCGTAAAATGTACCCCGGGTACGTTTTTATTCAAATGATGATTACTGACCGATCTTGGTTTGTTGTCAGAAACACTCCGCGAATTACTGGTTTTTTAGGTTCCAGCGGGATGGGTTCTAAACCAGTTCCTTTATCTGAAAACGAAATCAATCCTGTTTTATTAAAAATGGGCATCATCAATAAACCCGATTATAAAAATTTTATCGGCAAAAAAGTAGAAATTATTTCTGGTTCTTTTTCGGGTCAAATAGGGCAAGTATCAAGTATTGATGACGACCGTGAAAAAATGACAGTGGAAGTAGATTTGTTTGGTAGAGCAACTCCAGTAGAAATTTCTTTCAACGACTTCAAAGAAATATCTTAATTTTTTCATAATTTCTAACATTTTTTTATCAAATATTTAAAATTTATGTTAAAATAAGTTGTCTAAAAAATTTTATCATATTTTTTTATGTTACAATATCAACAATATTCCAAATTTAATGAAACGTAAACAAAGAATAAACAACTCAAATTATCAAGTTTTTTATTTCAATTCTCCGTTCCAAAGAAAGGTTTTTATGGCTAAAAAAGTTGTTAAAACGTTAAAATTACAAATTCCTGCAGGAAAAGCTAATCCAGCTCCTCCAGTAGGACCTGCTTTAGGGCAAGCCCAAGTTAATATTCCTGCTTTTTGTTCCCAATTTAATGAAACAACTAAAGATCAAATGGGTTTCGTTATCCCTGTTATCATTTCTGTTTATGAGGACAGAACATTTACTTTTGTAACTAAAACTCCTCCAGCAAGTGATCTTTTAAAAAAAGCTGCTAAAATTGAATCTGGTTCTGCTAATGCAAGTCAAACCAAAGTAGCTACTATCACCCACAAACAAGTAGAAGAAATCGCCAATTTAAAGCTTCCAGACCTAAATGCTTATTGCGTTGAAAAAGCTTGCAAAATCATTGAAGGCACAGCTCGTAATATGGGAATTTTAGTAAAAGATTAAAATATTAAAATAGTTTTTAACCCAATTATTCAAATTTCAAATTAAAAAAATTTCTAAAAAATGTCAAGTTGTTTTGAGAAAGGAATTACTGCGATGAAACGAGGCAAAAAATATTTAGCATCATTACAAATGTTTGATGTTAAAAAAACATATCCACTTCAAGAAGCTATTAGCTTAGCTAAACAAACTCAAGTTGCTAAATTTGACGCTGCGGTAGAATGTGCTTTTCATCTAAATTTAGATCCTAAAAAAGTTGATCAAAATTTAAGAGGAGCCTTAGTTTTACCACATGGCACTGGTAAAGTCTTAAAAGTAGCAGTTCTTGCTAAAGGAGAACAAGCTAAACAAGCACAAGAAGCCCAAGCAGATTACGTAGGCGACCAAGATTTAATTGATAAAATTGCCAAAAACTGGTTTGATTTTGATGTCTTAGTTGCTACTCCCGAAATGATGCTACAATTAAGTAAATTAGGACGTCTTTTAGGACCCAAAGGACTAATGCCTAACCCTAAAACAGGTACTGTAACAAATGATGTTTTACAAGCAGTTAAAGAAATTAAAAATGGTAAAATTGAATACCGCCTAGACAAAAGCGGGAATATTCACGCCATATTAGGTAAGGTTTCTTTTGATGAGACAAAATTACTAGAAAACTTAAAAACTTTATATCTTCAATTAATGGCTGTTAAACCTCGTACAGTGAAAGGCACTTACATTAAAAGTGTTACTATTTCAACTACGATGGCACCAGGTATTAAAATTGACCCTGTTACAATTTCACAATAATCAAGATCAAAATTTTGAAGGAAGGAAAAGGGCATAATCATGATAAAACCTCAGTTAGCCAAAAAAATAGATTCAGTTGCTGTTTTGCAAGAAAAGATTAGCACTGCCAAAACAGTTATTGTTTTTGAATATGCAAGCTTACCGGTAAGCTCTTTTATGCAATTGCGTCGTGAGTTAAAAAAAACTAGTTGTGAAGTAAAAGTATATCCCAAAAACATCATGCAAAGAGCTGTTACCAACGCCAAACAAGCTGATTTAGTTACCTTTTTAAAAGGAGCAAAAGCTTTAATTATTAGTCCCCAAGAATTATTAGAACCAATCAAAACGATTTATAATTTTGCTAAAAAAAATAAAGCAGTTAAAATAGTTTCTGGCATCGTGGAACAAAAAATTGTCTCCTTGCAAGAAATAAACACCTTAGCTACTTTGCCTTCAAAAGAACAAATGTTAGCGCTTTTAGCTGCTTCAATGTTTGCACCTTTGCAACATTTAGCAATTGGTCTAAATATGTTAGTACAAACCAAAGAACAAGAAAACCCCAAAAAATAAACAATTAATTTATGAATGAAAAGATTATAACAAAGGAGATTGACATGGCTAAGTTAACGAAAGAAGCTTTTGTATCGGCTTTAAAAGAAATGTCTTTATTAGAGATTAAAGAATTATTAGATGGTTTGAAAGAAGAGTTTGGAATTGACCCAACTGCTTTATCAGTTGCAGCTCCTGGAGCAAATAATGCAGCTGAAGTAGAAGAAAAAACCGAATTCATAGTAGTTATGAAAAGTTTTGATGAAAAAAAGAAACTTGCTGTTATCAAAGCAGTGCGCGAAGTAACAGGATTAGGCTTGCTAGATGCTGCTAATTTTGTTAAAGTTCCTGACTCTAAAGTAAAAGAAAATGTTTCCAAAGCTTTAGCAGAAGATATCAAAAACAAGTTAGAACAAGCTGGAGCTGTTGTTGAACTTCAATAAATTATTATCTTGTAAGTAATATAAAAACCTGAGTTTTCTCAGGTTTTTTAGTCTTGCATTTTTTTTATTTTTATACCCCACCCCCAAAACCCAAAAATCGCAAAGACACAATTAAAAATAAAGATTTTGGCAAAACAAACTACCAATTAATAATTTATAGGAGCATAAGATGGGTTATCATAATGTCAAATATGGCAAAAAAGCACAACGTCGTAATTATTCTAAAACAATTTATGATGTTGATTTGCCCAATTTAATTGAAATTCAAAACCAATCTTTTGATTGGTTTTTAAAACACGGTATTAAAGAATTGTTGCAGGATTTTTGTCCTATTGAAAGTTATAATGGGGATTTAAAAATTCACTTTGATGATTATTTTTTAGCACCCCCAAAATATAGCATTGAAGAAACTAAAATTAAAGATATAAGTTATGTTTCCCAATTATTTGTCAAAACTACTTTAGAAAATGTTTTAACTGGCAAAACTAAACAAAGCAATATTTTACTTACTGAATTGCCTCTAATGACTCCCACTGGGACTTTTGTTATCAACGGCACTGAAAGAGTAGTAGTTTCTCAAATTGTACGTTCCGCTAGCGTGTATTTTGCAGGTAATTTTGACAGCAAACTCAACAGAACCACTTATTCTGGACAAGTAATTCCTTCACGTGGTGCTTGGATTGAATACGAAGAAGGCTCTAAAGAAATTTTGTATGCCAAATTAGATCGTTCCAAAAAAATCCCCTTGTCTAATTTTATTTATGCTCTAGGTTTTGACAGCAAAGAAGCAATCGAAAATGTCTTTGGCAAAAGCGCTATCCTTGATTCTGTTTTTGATAAAGAAACTGATATGGACTCAGACAATGCTTTGGTAGAACTGTATTCTAAAATCCGTCAAGGCGAAAAAGTTCCTGTCGACACTGCTAGAGATTTTATCAGAACAAGACTTTTTGATCAAAAAAAATACGACCTGGCTAAAGTGGGAAGATACAAATTTAACAAAAAACTAGACGTTCTTACCCGAGCTGAAAACACTTATTTAGCTTGTGATTTTGTCAATCCCGAAACTCAAGAAATAATAATTGCACAAGACGAACTTTTAACCAAAGAAAAAATTGCAATCCTGAAACAAAATCGTCATTTTTTGCTCCAAGAAATCTTCGACGCTAAACATAATTTAGAAAACGAAACTGATGAAGAGATTTTAGCATATAAAAAAGACCCCCAAAAAAACGAATTATTCACCAAAACTAACATCATCAACTCTCGCACTGGTGAAGTTTTAGTAGCTAAAGATACTTTAGTTAACGACGATATTATCAATCATTTAAGACACAATATTCACACTCTTGATGAAAAAGTATCTAAATTTTTCTTAGGAACTAAAGATATTTATCAAAAAGAAGCATACCGTCAAGGAGTTTTTAACGAAATTTTAGAAGTCTATACTTCAAAAGACGAATCAGGCAAACTATATCACAAAGTCAAACTTATTGGAAACGACCAAAGAGAAACCAAAAAACACATCACTTTGTCAGATGTTATTGCAAGTATTAATTATTATTTGAATCTTTATGAAAACGTAGGCACTGTTGATGATATTGATCATTTAGGGAATCGTCGTTTAAGATTAATTGGAGAATTGTTAAAAAACCAATTCCGAATTGGTCTTACCAGAGCTGAAAAAAATATCAAAGATATGATTTCCACTAGCAAATTCAGCGAAGTTAACGGTCCAGGCGACCTAGTTAATTTTACTTTTTTAATGAGTGTAATCAAAACTTTTTTCACAAGTTCACGCTTATCGCAATTCATGGATCAAATCAATCCTTTAGCAGAATTAACCCAAAAAAGAAGGGTATCAGCTTTAGGTATCGGAGGAATTAATCGTGATCGTGCAGGCATTGAAGTGCGCGACGTGCACAATTCCCACTACGGCAGATTATGCCCCATTGAAACTCCTGAAGGACCTTCCATCGGACTTATCACATCCCTTTCCACTTATGCCAAAGTCAATAAGTACGGTTTTATTCAAACTCCTTTCTTTAAGGTTTTGCACCAAGACGGGAAAACTACCCTTTCGCGCCACATAGATTATTTAACAGCTGACCAAGAAAAAGAAGAAATTATTGCCTCAGCTGGGTTTGTTTTGGATGCCAATAATGCTTTTCAAGACAAAAAAATAATTGCTCGTAGCAACGGTGAAACAGGCATTTTTGAAAGAAGCCAAATAACATATGCTGACGTTTCTCCTAAACAAATTGTCTCTGTTGCAACTTCTTCGATCCCCTTTTTAGAACACAACGACGCTTCCAGAGCTTTAATGGGAGCCAACATGCAACGTCAAGCAGTCCCTTTATTAATCCCTGAATCTCCTATTGTGGGAACAGGTGTTGAATATCGCGCTGCCAAAGACTCAGGTTGCTTAATTATTGCCCGCGAATCAGGATTTGTTACTTATGTTGATGCTCAAAAAATAATTATCACTAAAAAACCCAACCAAAATGTTTCATTAAATGGCAAAACCCTTTACGATACTACCCAAGAATTTACCTACGCCCAAGCCAAGACTTTATACGAGAACAACTACAAAGAACACCAAGCCGAATACACCCTCATCAATTTTGCCAAATCCAACCAAGACACTTTAGTATTGCAAAAACCGATTGTAGTTTTGGGAGAACAAATCAATGAAGGCGATATTTTAGTAAGTGGACCTTCTACATCTCAAGGCGAATTAGCACTTGGCAGAAATGTTACAGTGGCTTTTATGACTTGGGAAGGTTATAACTATGAAGATGCCATCATTATGTCAGAAGAATTAGTCAAACACGATGTCTACACTTCCATCCACATTGATAAATACGAAATTCAAACTAGAGAATTAAAAAAAGGTAGCGGTCAAGAAGAAATCACTAGAGAAGTTCCCAACGTGGGCGCTGATGCTATTAAAAACCTTGACGCAAGAGGAATTATTATTCCTGGTTCCGAAGTTAAAGAAGGAGATATTTTAGTAGGTAAAATAACTCCTCAAGGAAACATTGAACCTTCTCCTTCTGAAAAATTAATTCAAATTGTAATTGGTGAAAAAGCCCGCGAATACAAAGACTCTTCTTTAAGGGTTCCTTTTGGTGAAGGGGGGATCGTTCAAAGTGTTCATTATTTCTCCAGAAAAAACGGTGATGTTCTTCCTGCTGGTGTCAACGAAAACATCCGTGTTTTCATCGCTAAAAAACGTAAAATCAACGAAGGCGACAAAATGGCAGGACGCCACGGGAACAAAGGTGTAATTTCTCGCATCTTACCTAAAGAAGACCTTCCTTATATGGCAGACGGCACCCCAATTGATATCATGTTAAATCCTTTAGGAGTTCCTAGTAGGATGAACATTGGACAAATTTTAGAAATCCATTTAGGAATGGCTGCCAAAAAATTAGGCATCAAAGTGGCAACTCCTGTTTTTGACGGCGTTAATGACTACGACCTTAAAGAAATCATGAAAGAAGCCAATTTAGATCCTGATGGCAAAATGGTTTTATATGACGGACGCACCGGAGAACCTTATGACAGTCGTATTTCTGTAGGAGTTATGTATATGGTTAAATTATCTCACATGGTAGATGACAAACTCCATGCCAGAAACGTAGGACCATACACTTTAGTGACCCAACAACCTATGGGAGGAAAAGTCCAAAACGGTGGACAACGCTTCGGTGAAATGGAAGTATGGGCGCTTTATGCTTATGGAGCTGCTCATACCTTACAAGAAATTTTAACAGTTAAAAGTGATGATATTATAGGTAGAAACAAAACTTACAGTGCCATCGTGCAAGGAACTCCACTGCCTAAACCAAGCATTCCTGAAAGTTTCCGAGTTTTCATTAAAGAATTGCAATCTTTAGGATTGTATGTAGAACTAATCAAAACCGATACTAAAGAAAATGAAGTTAATAAATCCTTAATTGATTACAAAAAGGAAGGTTATAATTAAAGATGAGTGATAACAGATTATTTACTTCAGTAGAAACTTTAAATCTTTCATCTCCAGTTTTAGAAAAATTAAAACTTTCTGGAATCAATACTTTGGAAGATTTTAACACTTTTACTTTAGAAGAGTTAAGGCTTTTACTGCAAGAAGCTTTTTTAGAAGTTTTACCTATCCTCAAAAACTTCGCCCTACCTCGCAATTTACAAAATCTAGATTTGAGTGAAGCCGTTATTAACATTCTTACTGAACTAGGAATGGAAGATTTTCAAGATCTTTTACAAACTAAAATGGCTGTCCTTACAAAAGCATTTGAAACCAATCCCCTTGCTTTTCAAAAATTAAACGACCTATTTAAGTTATACAACCACTTCCCTTCTATTTCATCTGACAAAGAATACGGTAGTAGAGATTATGATTATTTTAAAATCCGTCTAGCTGCTCCTGAAGAAATCAGACAGTGGTCTTATGGTGAGGTTACTAGCTACGAAACAATTAACTATCGCACCTATAAACCAGAGATATCAGGATTATTTTGTCAAAAGATTTTTGGTCCAGTAGTTGATTTCCAATGTGCTTGTTCTAAAAAACAAGTCAGCATCAAAAGTCAATTTTGTAACAAATGTGGAGTTGAATTTACCGAAACCAAAGTGCGTCGTGAAAGAATGGGACACATCGAATTACAAACCCCCATCGTCCACACTTGGTACCTTAACTCTTCTCCCAGCCGTTTAGCTATTCTTTTAAACATCAAAACTAAACAATTAGAAGAAATAGTTTATTATGTTTCTTATGTTGTAATTGATCCTGGAAAAACCGAATTCAAACCTAAAGAAATTATTACAGAAACTCAATACAGTGAAGCTCTTTATGAATTTGGAAACGCTTTTGTAGCTTTAACAGGTGCCGAAGCGGTTAAAAAATTACTAGAAAATCTCAATTTAGAAAAAACTATCAAAGTCCTTCGCAAATCTTTATCGGAAAATTCCAAACAAAAAAGAGAAAGCATTATTAAAAGACTAGAAATCATCGAATCTTTTCATCAATCAGACAACAAACCTGAATGGATGGTAATGGATGTTATTCCTGTATTACCTCCGGGATTAAGACCGATGGTTCCTTTAGATGGTGGTCGTTTTGCCACTACTGAAGTCAACGATCTTTACCGCCGCATCCTTAATCGCAACAATCGTTTAAAAAAACAAATGCTCCAAAAAGCTCCTCGTTTAATCATTAAAAATGAAAAAAGAATGCTACAAGAAGCAGTTGATGCTTTATTTGATAATGCCAAAACTAGCAAAAAAAACGTTAACAACGTCGAAAAAAATCGCCCGCTTAAATCTTTATCCGAAATGCTACGCGGTAAACAAGGGCGTTTCCGTCAAAATCTTTTAGGTAAAAGAGTGGATTATTCGGGACGATCCGTAATTATTGTAGGTCCTGATTTAGAAATGCACCAATGCGGTGTGCCTCGTGAAATGGCAATTATTTTGTTCAAACCTTTCATTTTGAAAAAACTACAAGAAACCAAAGGAATTGACAAAAAAAACGCCAACACCATTTATGAAAAAATGAATGAAGAAGTTTGGAACGCCTTAGAAGAAGTAGTCAAAGAACACCCGGTCCTTTTAAACCGCGCCCCAACACTACACCGTTTAGGAATTCAAGCTTTTGATCCTAAATTAATTGACGGTAAAGCCATTCGCCTCCACCCTTTAGTTACGCCTGCCTTTAATGCCGATTTTGATGGCGACCAGATGGCAATTTATGTCCCTCTTTCTTTAGAAGCCCAAGCCGAAGCGCGCTTATTGATGCTTGTTTCGAACAACATTTTAGACCCTAAAAATGGTAATCCAGTAGTAACACCTTCCCAAGATATGGTTTTAGGAAACTACTATTTAACCATTGAAGAAAAAAAAGATCGCACTATAAACAGCTATGATGCTGCCCAAAGAACTGCAGAACACCAATACAAACATCGCAATGAAGGAACTTTTTTTGCTGACATCAACGAAGCCAAAACCGCTTATCAAAATAAAGAAATCCACCTTCACACAAGAATTTTTATCAAACCAAAAGCAATTAATTTATCATTTACTGAAGAACAACGTCAAAAATATTTAATGACTACTTTAGGAAAATTAATTTTTAATGACATTTTGCCTCCAAGTTTCCCCTACATTAACGAACCAACTCAGTTTAATTTGGATGTCAAAACCCCTGATGCTTATTTTTTAACTCCAGGAACCAACCCCAAACAATTCCTAAAAAAACTTCCCACCCCTAAACCTTTTAACAAAAAATTTCTATCTATGATTATTGCATGTTTTTTCAAACAAATGAAAATTACAGAAACTTCCAAAATGCTAGATCACATCAAAAAATTAGGTTTCAAGTATTCTACTATCGCAGGAATTACAGTTTCATTTGCAGACATCAATACTTACTCCAATAAACAAGAATTGTTACAAGAAGTAGAAGCCCGCAATATTCAAATTGATACTTGGTACAACGATGGTTTTTTAACAGATGCCGAACGTCGTCGTTTAGTAATTAACGAATGGAAAACTATTCGTGATAAAATTCAAGAAGGCTTGATGAAAGAATTTCAACAAGACAACCACATTTTTATGATGAGCGAAAGTGGCGCACGTGGTAGCGTTTCTAACTTTACTCAATTAGCAGGGATGAGAGGGTTAATGAATAACCCTAAAGGTGAAATTATTGAAGTCCCTGTTAAAGCTTCTTTCCGAGAAGGTCTAAAAGTTTCTGAGTTTTTCATCTCTACTCACGGAGCCCGTAAAGGTTCAACTGACACTGCCCTAAAAACAGCCGAGTCAGGTTATCTAACGCGTCGTTTAGTTGACGTAACTCAAGATATTGTTGTTATCAAAGAAGATTGCAATAGTGACCGCGGTTTTGTTGTAGAAGCTATGATGAGCGACGGCAAAGAAATTGTTTCCCTCAAACAACGCATTATTGGACGCTTTGCTAGTTACGACATTTGTCATCCAAAAACCAACGCCCTTATTATAGCGCGCAATGAATTAATTACTGAGTCCAAAGCCCAAGAAATTATTACTGCCAAAATTAAAAAAGTTCCTATTAGAAGCATTTTAACTTGTAATTGTGAATATGGTATTTGCGCCAAAGACTACGGCGTCAATCTAGCTACCAATAAATTAGTAGAAATTGGCGAAGCTGTTGGTGTTATTGCTGCTCAATCCATTGGGGAACCAGGAACTCAATTAACTATGAGAACTTTCCATACTGGAGGAGTTGCTTCTGCCTCAGATATTACTCAAGGTCTTCCAAGGATCGAAGAATTATTTGAAGTACGCAAACCTAAAGGAAAAGCGCTAATCAGCGAATTAAAAGGAAAAATCAAAAAAATTGATAAAATCCGTTCCCAAAATCCAGAAATTGTAATCACAGAAGAAAATGACCCTGACACAGAGCACCGTTATATTTTGGAACCTAATGTCGATATTTTAGTAAGCAAAAACAACAGTGTTTATCCCGGTCAAAAACTAACTTCTGGTTCGGTTGATCTAAAAGAACTTTTAAGAGTGGCAGGCACAACAGAGGTTCAAAAATACATCTTAGAAGAAGTACAAAAAGTTTATCGTGCCCAAAATGTTTATATCAGCGACAAACACATCGAAATTATTATTCACCAAATGTTTAAACAAATTTTAATTATTGATGAAGGTGATACTCAACTTTTACCTGGAACAGAAATTACTATTAATAACTTTAAAAAAGCTAATTTAAAAATGTTAGAAGAAAACAAACTTTTAGCAGTAGGGCGCCCCATTATTTTAGGAATTACGCGTTCTTCTTTAAGAAGTGATTCTTTACTGTCAGCTGCATCTTTCCAAGAAACTACTAAAATTCTAATCGATGCTGCCATCAAAGGAAAAACCGACCATCTTTACGGACTTAAAGAAAATGTTATTATTGGTGGCTTAATTCCTGCAGGAACAGGTATTTTAGAAACTACTTTATTTAAATATCCAAAAGAACCTGCAACAACTTCTGAACTTGCTGAAAAAACTAACCAAAATTAAAAAAAGAAAGGAAATAAAAAATGTCTACTGTTTCTCAATTAATCAAAAAACGTCGTAGCAGTAAAACTTCCAAAACTAAAGCACCTGCTCTAAGTTACGGTTTTAATGTTTTGCAAAAAAAAGCTAAACATTACAGTTCTCCTCAAAAAATGGGTGTTTGTCTGCGTGTAACTACCATGACTCCAAAAAAACCAAACTCAGCTTTACGTAAATTTGCAAGAGTGCGCCTAAGTAATGGTTCTGAAGTAACTGCCTACATTCCAGGCGTGGGACACTCCTTACAAGAACATAGCTCTGTTTTAGTTCGTGGCGGACGCGTAAAAGACCTTCCTGGTGTGCGTTATCATATCGTTCGTGGTGCTCTAGATGCTACTGGTGTTGCTAACCGCAAACAAGGGCGTTCTAAGTACGGCTCTAAATTACCTAAAGAAAAAAAATAATTATAATTACAAAGAATAAAAAATAAATAATAAAAAAATCACAAATCCCTAAAAAAATAAATAAAATAAAGAAAGTAGGTGAATTTTTGTGTCCCGTAAAGGTCATATTAAAAAAAGAGATGTACAGCCAGATCCTATTTACAATTCTAAATTAGTTACTAAAATCATTAACACCATTATGGAAGACGGCAAAAAAGGCAAAGCTCAAACTATTTTTTATCAAGCTTTAAAACAAGTAAAAACTATCACTAACCGCGAGCCTATTGAAGTTTTTCATGAAGCCCTAAACAATATTATGCCTGTATTAGAAGTACGCACGCGTCGTGTGGGTGGTCAAAATTACCAAGTGCCTTCCGAAGTTCGTCCCGAAAGACGCCAGTCTTTAGGATTAAGATGGCTTGTTAAATACACTAAAGAAAGCAATGAAAAAACAATGGGAGAAAGACTCGCCCAAGAAATAGTAGATGCTTCTTTAGGTAACGGAGCATTAGTTAAAAAAAGAGAAGAAACGCATCGCACTGCAGAAGCTAATAAAGCCTTTGCTCATTATCGTTGGTGATTGTAACTTATAGGAGAATAAAAGATGGCACGTCAGTTTTCATTAGAAAAAACTCGTAATATTGGCATTATTGCTCATATTGATGCAGGAAAAACCACCACTACAGAAAGAATTTTGTTCCACACCGGAAAAATTCATAAAATCGGAGAAACCCATGATGGCGCTTCTCAGATGGATTGGATGGAACAAGAACAAGAAAGAGGAATCACTATTACCTCTGCTGCTACTACTGCTTTTTGGAAAAACCACCGTATCAATATTATTGACACTCCCGGACACGTTGATTTTACGGTGGAAGTTTCGCGCTCTCTTAGAGTTTTGGATGGAGCAGTAACAGTTATTGATGCTCAGGCAGGAGTAGAACCACAAACTGAAACTGTTTGGCGCCAAGCTAGTGAATATAAAGTCCCAAGAGTTATTTTTGTTAACAAAATGGATAAAGTAGGCGCTGATTTTGCTTATGCAATTGAAACCCTTAAACAACGCTTAGGAGTTCATGCAAGCGCTATTCAATGGCCAATTGGCTCAGAAAATGACTTTAATGGTATCATTGATTTAGTAGAAATGAATGCTTTTGAATATGATAACACTTCCCAAGAAACAGGAAAAGTAGTTCCTATTCCTAGCGTTTTAGAATCAATTACCCAAACTAAAAGAAACGAATTAATAGAAACTTTATCTACCCTAGACGAAGAATTAATGATTTATTATTTAGAAGAAAAACCAATCTCTTCTGAAATGTTGAAAAATTCCATTAGAAAAGCAACCTTACAAGCTTCCTTTTTCCCAGTTCTTTGCGGTTCTTCTTTCAAAAATAAGGGTGTTGTTAAAATGTTAGACGCTATTGTTGACTACCTTCCTGCTCCTTGTGATGTTGCAGCTATTGTTGGTTTTGATTCTGACAACCAAGAAATTGTGCGCACCGGATTAGATGAAGAACCCTTCACAGCTCTAGCTTTCAAAGTGATGACCGATCCTTATGTAGGAAAATTAACCTTTTTCCGTATCTATTCAGGTTCAGTTAAAGCTGGTTCTTACGTAACTAACACTACTAAAGGAACCAAAGAACGTTTTGGACGATTATTACAAATGCATGCTAATTCTCGTGAAGAAGTAAAAGAAGCCTACACAGGCGATATTTTAGCAGTTGTAGGATTAAAAGCAACTACTACAGGAGACACTTTAGCATCAGAAGGACAAACCATCGTCTTAGAATCAATTAATTTCCCAGAACCAGTAATTGAAATTGCAGTAGAACCAAAAACTAAAGCTGACCAAGATAAAATGGGGATTGCCCTTTCAAAATTAGCTGAAGAAGACCCTACATTTAAGGTTTTTTCCAATCATGAAACCGGGCAAACTATTATTGCTGGAATGGGTGAACTTCATTTAGATATCATTATTGAACGTCTTAAAAGAGAATTCAAAGTACAAGCAAATGTTACAGAACCTCAAGTATCATACCGCGAAACAATCACCCAAGAAACTGAGACAGAAGGAAAATTCATTCGTCAATCAGGTGGTCGTGGACAATACGGACATGTTTGGATGCGTTTTGAACCAAATCCTGGAAAAGGTTTTGAATTCGTTAATAAAATTGTAGGTGGTGTAGTTCCTCGTGAATACGTTCCTGCAGTTCAAAAAGGAATTCAAGAAGCTCTTGCTGTTGGTATTTTAGCTGGATATCAAATTATTGATGTTAAAGCAACTTTATTTGATGGCTCTTACCATGATGTCGATTCTTCCGAAATGGCTTTTAAAATTGCTGCTTCCATGGCATTAAAAGAAACCAAAAACAAAGGAAACCCAGTCATTTTAGAACCTATTATGGACGTTGAAGTATTTACTCCCAACGATTATGTAGGAAATGTTATTGGTGATCTAACTTCTAGAAGAGGTAGATTAGAAAACCAAGAATCACGCGCCAACGCTGTTGCTATTAGAGCGTTTGTTCCCCTTTCTGAAATGTTTGGATATGCTACTGTTTTGCGTTCCAATACTCAAGGAAGAGCTACTTTTATTATGCAATTTGCTAAATATGAAAAAGCTCCTAAAAGCATCACTGAAGAAATTATTAAAAAACGAGCTTAGACAACCTTACACTAAAAAACATTTTTATTAACAAAATAGTTGTGAAAAGCCAAAAATAAGTTAAAATTTAAATGGTAAATATATTTATTAAAACAAACCTTAAAACATAATAAAAGGAGGCCTTTGAAAAATGGCTAATGAAAAATTTATACGAAATAAACCGCATTTAAATGTAGGTACTATTGGACACGTAGACCACGGTAAAACTACTCTTACAGCAGCTATTACCCAAGTTTTGTCTACCCGTGGCTTGGCTAAAAGTAGAGCTTATGATCAAATTGATAATGCTCCTGAAGAAAGAGAACGTGGAATCACTATTAAAACTTCACACGTAGAATATGAAACAGAAAAACGTCACTATGCTCACGTTGACTGTCCTGGACACGCCGATTATGTTAAAAACATGATTACTGGTGCTGCTCAAATGGACGCTGCTATTTTAGTTGTTTCTGGTGCAGATAGTGTTATGCCTCAAACTAGAGAACACATTTTATTAGCGCGCCAAGTTGGTGTTCCAAAAATTGTTGTTTTCTTAAATAAATGTGATCTTTCCCCAGACGAACAAATTTTAGAATTAGTAGAAATGGAAGTTCGTGAATTATTATCTCAATACGATTTCCCAGGAGACGACATTCCTGTTATTAGAGGATCTGCATTAAAAGCTTTAGAAGGTGACGCTCATTACGTTGCTCAAGTAAACGAATTAATCGAAACTCTAGACACCTACATTGAAGACCCGGTGCGCGAAGTTGACAAACCTTTCTTAATGCCTGTAGAAGATGTTTTCACTATTACTGGTAGAGGAACTGTTGTTACTGGTAGAGTAGAAAGAGGTCAAGTAAAAGCTGGTGATGAAGTAGAAATCGTAGGACTTAAAGAAACTAGAAAAACTATTGTAACTGCAGTAGAAATGTTTAAAAAAGACCTAGATTTTGCTCAAGCAGGAGACAACGTTGGAGCTTTATTACGTGGAATTAACCGTGAAGATGTACAACGTGGACAAGTTTTAGCTAAACCAGGTTCTGTTAAGCCTCATTCTAAATTTGTTGCTCAAGTTTATGTTTTAACTAAAGAAGAAGGAGGACGTCACACTGCCTTTTTCTCTCAATACCGTCCTCAATTCTATTTCCGTACTACAGATATTACAGGAGTAGTTGAATTACAAGGTGATGTTAAAATGGTAATGCCAGGTGACAACGCTGAATTAGTAGTTACCCTTAACAACCCAATTGCTATCGAAGAAGGAACTAAATTTTCTATTCGTGAAGGTGGAAAAACAGTTGGTGCAGGATCAGTTTCCAAACTTCTTAACTAAAAATTCATTATACCCAACCTTATTAATAAATAAAACCCACATAATGTGGGTTTTTATCTTTTTTAATTATTTTTTATTTTGTATTTTGCCCCTTTTTGCCCCTTTTTTGCCCTTTTGCCTTTTTATCGCTTTTTAAAACTCCACAAATCTAACCCAACTCAAATAAAAGATGCAAATTTTGCAATAAAACACCACTTTTTGTTATTTTTTGCAATAAAAAAGCAAAATATCTTCCAATTAATTTTAAAAAAAGGTAAAATATATATGTGCTTGTTCATTAAGCAAGTTAAAAAAAGATGTAAATATTTTTTTAAACAATAAGAATAATAAAATAAATTTAATTTTAATAATAAATAAAATTTAAAAAGGTGGTTTAAATGGAATCCAATAAAGTAAATAATTCGTTCACCCAAATTAAAAATAACTTTCTTTCTTTATTTGAAACAACTACTTATAATAATATTGCTACTCGTAAAGGAATTGCTTTAAAAACAATTTTGCTTTTATGTGTTACAGCAATCACTTCAATGTTTTTTTACCCAATTCTAAAACCCGCGATATTAAAAAATCTAAATATTCATGCAATTTATTTTTCCATGATTGCGTTAGGTTTTTTAAATTATGGCATTTATTCTGCAGGATTAAAACAAGTTGAAATTTCTAAAGCTTGTGGATTAATTTATTCTTTTATAGAAGGAATAATTTTATCAATTATTTTTGTTGTTCTAAATTTAGTTTATGCCAATTTAGTTGAAATTGCCTTTATGGCTATTTTTGCAACCTTTATCGTCTTTGTTGCAATGTCTCATGCTTATTATAAAGGTTTTATAAAAGTAACAAATAGATTTAGACAAATTATGCTATATTGTTCTTTTGCTTTGGTGGTTTCTTATATAGTTCGTTTAGTGTTGTCTTTATGCGGCATTTGGACAATTGAAAATATTATTTACAATAGCTTTTTAACTCTTCCTATTAGTTTAATTATGTTAGGATTTGTATCTATGTTTTTAGCACTTCATTTTGATTACACCGAACAAATGATTAAACAAGGAATGCCTAAAAAATATGAATGGCAAGTTTCTTTGGCTTTTGCAACAACTTTAATTGAAATTTTTTTAAGAATAATGTTAATTTTGCTAAGGTTATTTGGTCAAGAAAGAAAATAAAAAAGATCGCGAATATTCGTGATCTTTTTTTTATTATATTACCTTTTTTATTCGGTTTGGAATAATAAATTAGTTCTTGTTCCTAATTCCATTGGTAATTCCAATGTTTTTGCACTAACTAATTTAACTCTTATTTGCTTAATTATCTTTTTGCTAGCTTCTAATTCTTGTTGAAAGTTTTTACCTTTCATAGCAATAAAATAACCCTTTTTTTTAACTAAATGAACACACCATTTTAAGATAAGTTCCAATCTAGCCAAAGCGCGAGCAACAACACAATCATAACTGCCATTTTTGGCTATGTCATATTGTTCTACTCTTTGGTGAAAAAAACATATATTATCTAATTCCAAATGGCTTGCTAATTGTTTTAAGAAATTGATTTTTTTTAAAGATGATTCAATGATTACAATTTTTAAATGAGGAAAAAGAATTTTTAAAGGAAAGCTAGGAAAGCCAGCACCCGAGCCAACATCACAAAGATTAGTTACAGTATTAAAGTTAAATATTTCTTTTAAAATTAAAGAATCATAAAAATGTTTATAGCAAACATCAGATAAAGATATTAGAGAAGTAAGGTTCATTTTTTGGTTTTCTTGTTTTAAAAATTCATAGTAAAAAACAAACTTGTTTAATTGCTTTTCGTTGAGTGCAAATTTGTCTTTTAATGATTCAAAGTAAAGCATGATGTTTTTCCAAATAAACTAATAAAATCGAAATATCAACTTGATTGACTCCTAATATTCTTGTTGCTTGTCCTAAAGTTTGGGGTTTGATTAAATCAAGTTTTTCTTGAGCTTCTTTTGATAAATTTTTAATATCTGCGTAATTGATTTTGCTAGGAATTTTTTTTTGTTCTAACCTTGCTAATTTTTGAGCTTCTTTTTGGGCTTTAGCAATATAACCTTCGTATTTGATTTGTATTTCTACTTGTTCATAAATGGTTTTATCTGCTTTTTCCTGTAAAAAATGTTGTAAAGTGCAAAAATTTAATTCTGGTCTTTTTAGCAGTTGTGCTAATGTGGTTTTTTCTCCAAGACTAGCTGAGTTTTGTTGTTTTAAATAAGATAGATTATCTGAATTAACTAAAATTTCATAATTTTTGCTTTTTTCTAATAAAAGGTTGATTTTAGCTTTTTTGTTTTGAAAATTGTTATAATCTTTTTCATCAATCAAACCTAGTTGATATCCGTAATCTTTGAGGCGCAAATCGGCATTGTCGTGTCTTAATAATAAACGAAATTCCGCGCGTGATGTCAAAAGACGGTACGGTTCTTTGGCGCCCTTAGTGATTAAATCATCGATCAAAACACCAATATAGGCTTCATTTCTTTTTAACACAAAAGGAGGTTTATTTTGGAGTTTTAAAGAAGCATTAATTCCTGCCATAAGCCCTTGACAAGCAGCTTCTTCATAACCGCTGGTGCCGTTCATTTGTCCTGCTAAAAAGAGATTTTGGATTTTTTTAGTCTCTAAACTGTGTTTGAGTTGGTTGGGATTAAAAGCATCGTATTCGATAGCATAAGCATATTTAGTGATTTGGGCGTTTTGTAATCCTGGAATAGTTTTAAGGATTTCGTGTTGAACGTGTTGAGGCATGCTGGTAGAAAGTCCTTGTAGATACATTTCATCCAAAGATAGGCTTTCTGGTTCAATAAAAATTTGATGACTGTTTTTATCACAAAATCTTACTACTTTATCTTCGATAGAAGGGCAATAACGAGGGCCTGTTCCTTCAACATAACCTCCATACATAGCTGATTGGTTTAAATGTTTTTGGATAACTTGGTGGGTGGTTTGGTTGGTGTGAGTTAAAAAACATGGTTCTTGGGGTCTTTGATTTGTTTGGGGAACAAAACTAAATATTTGTTCTAAATTATCTCCCATTTGTATTTTGGTTTGGCTATAATCAATGCTGTTTTTTTTAACTCTTGGTGGTGTGCCTGTTTTTAAACGAATAACTTCAAAACCTAATTCTTTTAATTGAGTGCTGATACCGTAAGTTGTAGGAACGCCATTAGGTCCCGAGGATTTTTTGGTATCTCCAATTAAAATTTGGCTTGATAAATAAGTTCCTGTAGTGATAATGACAGTTTTGGCATTAATTTTTGTTCCATCAATAAGACAGACTCCTTGAACTTGGTTGTTTTGGATGACTAGATTGTTTACGAGCCCTTCCAATAGAGTTAAATTGAGCTTTTTTTGTAATATTTCTAAAATAATTTGAGGATATTCTAATTTATCAATTTGAGCTCTTAAAGCTCTTACTGCAGGACCTTTGGAAGAGTTAAGCATTTTGATCTGAATTTGTGCAAGATCTGCAGCTTTTGCCATAACACCACCTAAAGCATCTATTTCACGTACTACAACACCTTTGGCAGGACCTCCGATAGAAGGATTGCAAGGTAAGGAAGCAACTTGTTTTAAGGATCCTGTAATGAGTAAAGTATTATGTTTTTTTGCCAATATTAAAGCAGCTTCAACACCTGCATGTCCTGCTCCAATAACAATGCTATCGTAGATCATTTGAGTACCTTTCTTGATTGTTTTTTTTGGGTTTTATAATCATTTATTTATCATTTGTTTAATTTAATTCGTTTATTTCGTCTATTGTGTTGTCTTTGTTTTTGGGGTTGTCTTCATTGGTATTTTGGTCGGATTTGGGTTCAACAAAGGTTGGATTGAATTGTTTTTGTTTTTCTTTTAATGATTCGTAAAGTTCTATTCCTAATGTTTCTTGGATTTTGTCCAATGTTTCTTGTAATTTTTTATCTCTAAATATGTGTAATTTTTTTTGTTGGTTTTTCATCCAATAATTCATAGAAAAACAAGAAGATATCAATACAACAAAAGCAGGAATTCTTAACCAAACAGAAATTTGTCCACTAAGCAAAAAAGCATTTAATAAAATAGGAACTAAAACTGCCACAAATAACAATTTTATTGTTTTGATTAAAGTAGCTTCTTTTTGGAAAATCTGCCATATAAAATCTAGCCACATATCGTTTATATCTTTTTGATAAAAAGCTCCAAATTCTTCGTAATATTTTTTTTCAACCAAAAGGCGGCACACTCCTTTATCAGCAGTCCAAACAGCAAATTGGCGTGATTGAAAAAGAGTACTATAATATTTGCTTTGATCCAAATAATAAAATTCTACTTTGGTTTCTTTTCCTTTTAATGTTGTTTCTTGGGTTAAAAATGGTTCTCCTTGTAAAGAGTTGTAAATATTAGTTAATAATTTAAATTCTTTTTCTTTTTGAAAAAATGAAAAATTCATATGATTGCTCCTTTTCCTTTATTTTTTAGTTGTGAAATTGTTATTTTTCGAAAGTTTTTTTGCCAAAATTCATTAATAAAAATTTATTTTTTTGTTTTTTTAATTTTATGCATTGAATTGTTGTTTTAAAAATTGTTTTTTGGGTCTTTTATATTAAAAATAACCTTTTCAAACCCTATCTTCCACACAATAAAAATAACTTATGGCTGCTTCAATTAAGACCTGACCAAATTCGTCTCTTATTGTTGAATGATAAGGTTTGAAAAGGCTACCTTAGTTTTGTTGGATAAAAATACTTGTCTTTTGTTAATGTTTTTTGTGATTTGTAAATTATTTTTTTCTTGAAAAAATTTTTAAAAAATTTTATATTTTTTATTTTAATTTAAAAATTATTTAAAAATTATTTAGAAATTATTTAGAAACTATTTAGAAATTAAAAATCAACATTATTATTATATACTTTTTTTATTTATTTGTGCAAACTTTTTTTATTTAATAGATATTTAATGACTTTTGGATCGTTTTTTCTTTGAGGATTTAAATAAAGAAACTATCTTCACTACTTTAATTGCTTTTTTTTGTCCAAAACAATGATTTTATAGTATAATATTTGTTGTATGTTTGTTTGAGTAGCTCAGCTGGATAGAGCAACGGCCTTCTAAGCCGTCGGTCGGGGGTTCGAATCCCTTCTCAAACGCCAGTTTATCTTTTATTTTTTGCACCTTTTCCATTAATTTAGTAATTTAGCACTTAGACATTTATATTTATTTTTAATATTTATTTTTTTTGTCCCAAACATTTTCACAAATTTTTATTTTATGTATGTTATTTGTTTTTCAAATAAGAAATAAATATTAAAAATATTTAAAGAACAAATCTCAATAATAACCCTTTTTTTTATTTTTGTTTTGTTTTTTATTTTTTGTATTTTTTTATATCAACTTTAATGCATCCCAAAGCTAAAAGACATTAAAAAAGAAAAAGGAATAATAAAATAAATGCCTCAAGATCAAATTGTTTTTTTATTAATCTTAACTTTATCCGTTATTTTGATTCTTATTTTGGGTGGTGTAACTTTCATTATTTATTTTTTTGTTGCCAAACCGAAAAAAACGCAAGTCAATATCGAAGATTTTGTGAAACAAGCTTTTTTAGAGTCAGAATCTAGGGTTATTTGTCGTTTGGATGATAAAATTAACAATTTAACTCATCAAAGTCAAGATAGTTTAACTAAAGAAATCAAAGATACTCGCCAACATTTAACAATTAATCTGGAAAATTCTTTAAAAGTTTTAAGAGAACAAAATGCAAGTGGTTTTCAAGAAGTGCAAAACATTCATAAATTATTGTGCCAAAACGATAAAACAGGACAAGCTGGAGAATTTTTGTTGGCACGCGTTTTGGAAAATGTTTCTCATTTTAAAGATAAATTAGTTTTTGAAAAACAATATTTAATGAAAAAAACAAACAATAACGGCAATCATCTTAAAGTTGATGTGATGTGTAAAGGTTATGGTAAATTTGTTCAAATTCCTATTGATTCGAAGTTTCCTACCACAGATTTTATAGCCTATATTAACGCCACTTCCAATCAAACAGAATTAAAGAGTCGCTTTTTATTTCACGTTAAAGAAAGAATTAAAGAAGTTCAAAAATACGTCAGCAAAGAAGACAACTGCCCTTATGCCATTATGTTTATTCCTTCTGAAAGTATTTTTGCCCAAATTAATTGCGATCCTGAAATAATATCATATGCTTTTAAACGCAATGTTATCATTACAAGTCCTTCGATTTTACTTGCTATTCTTAATTCAGTTGATTATTATTTTCAAATTTTCGAAAGTGTTCAAAACAACGAAGAAAAACTTGAATGTATTGAAAATGTGCTACAAGCGATGAAAAATTTTGATAAAGTCTTTATTTATGATTTGAAAGCGGCTTTGGAAAAAGTTCTCAAAGTGATTGAAGATATTCAAAAAAAAGAAAAAACCTTAGAGCAACGTTATCAAAAATTGTTAGAAGTTCGAAAAAAAGAAAATAACAATTCCAAAAACAACATCAAAAATGAAAAGATAGATTTTTAAATCATTATTTTAACTCCTTTTTGACATTATTTTAACATTATTTTGCAAATACTTTTTTGAGTTATTATATAATATTTATGGATACTATTTTTTTTATTTAGTATCTTATATATTTCATTAATTAAATTATTAAAATTATCTATATTTTTAAATCCAAATTAAAATTAAAAAATTATGCATTCAAATCCAATTTATATTATTTATTATTCTTTATTTTGATATTTTGAGTTTTGGCATTATTTTTATTCAACAACCAAAGGATATCATTTTATTTTTAAATTTACTTCCAAGCAAATCATTATTACTAGCGTTTTTATTGTGATATTACTTGCCATTCCTATTATTATATTTTTTTCTTTAGAAGAAGAATCTCCTCAAGGGTCATCTTCTGATGAAGTTATTGAACAAATGCAATTTTCTGATGAAACACAAAACCCAAACTCAGCCCCTTCGAGTTTAGAAAAAAAATCTTTGAGAGATGTATTTATTGAAAAATCAGGAGAATTTTTTGAAAGAGTTATAAAATCTCCGAAAGTATCTCAATCACTAAAAACTTTTTCTAATAAATTATCAAGCACCGTTAGCAAAAGCTTTTCGCAAAATAAAAACCAATCACCAAGAAAAGCTTGATTATTAATTATATTAATAAATTCAAATATTTTGCTAGCACATAATAATATATAATAATTAAATATTTTTCATTACAAAAGCTAATCTTTTTAAGGTTAGCTTTTCAGTTTTTTTATTTTTGCCACTATTCATCACAGAACCATTGTTTTTTGCATGGTTTTTTCTGATTTTTTTTCGCAAACCAAACTTTATTATTTTTTTTAACCCCCAATTTATACATTTTTATTTTTTCATTTCACGATGAAATTTTGTACTGAACAAATTAAAAAAAATAATAAAACTTCCAACCCGCCCCATTCAAAATTAATTATCAATATTTAAAAAAACAAACTTATTTATCGTTTTAATGACAAAATTGCATCAAAAAATCCAATCCCCCCTATTTTTTTATTTTTTGTTTTGCATTACAAATCATTAAACTAAATTCAAAAAGAAAAAGAGGTAAAACAATGATTTTACATTTGTTAACCCCCCCCAAAAGAAAGGTATCAAGGATATGAAAGGTGATTATTGGCGAACTCATTGTATAATGGGTTGTTCCCTTCTTGTCTTTGTTTTAATTTGTGGATCAATTATCGGCTATTTTTTGTATTCTTTTTTTAATCAAAAGAAATTAGAAGAAAAAAAACAAGCATTTGACAATAAACTAAAAGAAAAAGAAAAAGATTTGCAACAACGCGAACAAGAAATGATGCGTAATGCCAAAATAGAAATAACTTCTTTAAGACAAAAATTAGAACTGGATTTAGAACAAATAACCAACACAATTGTTGATTTAGAATCCAAAAATAATCGTCGTGAAGAATTGCTTAACAACAGAACTGAGAGCCTTAATAAAAGAGAAGAGCATTTAGATTCTGAACAACAAATAATTAGCCATACTAAAAAAAACCTAGAACAACAAATCAAAGAACAAGAAACAATTTTAAACACCCAAAAACAACAATTAGAAAAAATAGCTTCCTTAACGCAAGATCAAGCCAGACAAATCATAATGAAAGAAACAAGAGATCAAACCACTTATGAAATGATGTCATATATTAAACAAGAAGAAGAAAAAGCCAAAAGCGAAGCATCTAAAAAAGCCAAAAATCTTTTAGTTTTAGCCATGCAAAAATATGCTGGCGATATTACAGGAGAAAAAAATATTAGCGTTGTTAACATTCCTAACGAAGATATGAAAGGACGGATTATTGGGCGCCAAGGCAGAAATATTAAGTCTTTGGAAGTTTTAACCGGAGTAGACTTAATTATTGATGAGTCCCCTTGCACCATTATTTTAAGTAGTTTTGACCCGATTAGAAGAGAAATTGCCAAAAAAACTTTAGAATTTTTGGTCTCTGATGGGCGAATTCATCCTTCTCGCATCGAAAAAGCCTTAGAAACTTCAACCATAGAAGTAGACAATTTTATTAAAGAAATGGGCGAAGAAGCTGCTTTTATTACTAAAATCGGCGAAGTGCACCCCGACTTAATTAAAATTTTGGGAAAACTGCACTTCCGCATTAGTTACAGTCAAAATGTTTTGAAACATTCTTTGGAAGTAGCTTTTTTAGCTGGTAAACTTGCCTCTGAAATTGGCGAAAACGAAATTCTTGCAAGAAGAGCAGGACTTTTTCATGACATCGGTAAAGCTCTAGACCACGAAATGGAAGGAAGCCACGTAGAAATTGGCGTTTCTATTGCTTCCAAATACAAAGAAAAAAAAGAAGTTATCGACGCTATTGCCTCTCATCATGAAGACCAAGAACCCCAATCAATTATCGCTGTTTTAGTTGCAATAGCAGACACCTTGTCTTCCGCTAGACCAGGAGCCAGAAAAGAATCAGTAGAAAACTACATCCAAAGACTAACCAAATTAGAAACTATTGCTAATGCAACAGAAGGAGTTGCCAAATCTTATGCTATTCAAGCTGGGCGCGAAATTCGTGTTATCGTTGAACCAGACAAAATCGCAGACAATTTTATTTTCCAAACTGCCCGCACCATTAAAGAACAAATTGAAAAAGACATTAGTTACAATGGTGTTATCAAAGTTACTGTTATAAGAGAAACCAGAGCTGTGGAAATGGCTAAATTATAATCCATCAAAGGAGATAATTAATTCATGAAAATAATGTTTATCGGAGATATTTACGGAAACCCAGGAATTAGTTATTTTTCCGAAAAAGTGGGTTTTTTAAAAGAAACTTACAAACCTAACCTCATTATTGCCAATGCTGAAAACGCTGATAATGGCAAAGGTTTAAGTTTTAAAATTTATAAAAAATTACAAAAATTAGGTGTTGATTTGATGACTATGGGAAACCATGTTTGGAAAAATAAACAAATTAAAAATTTTATTGACAAATCAAATGTAATTCGTCCCATCAATGACACCCAACAATTAGGGCAAGGTTATAAAATTATTGATTGCGAAGATAAAAAAATTTTAGTTATGAATGCTTTAGGACGTGTTTTTATTAACTCCAAATTGCATTGCCCTTTCAAAACTATTGATAATGTTTTGGAACAAAATAAAGCTAAATATGATTTTTCTTTTTTGGATTTTCATGCCGAAGCCACTAGTGAAAAAATTGCTTTAACTCATTATTTTGATGGTAGAATTGATGCTATTGTAGGCACTCACACTCATGTCCAAACTAACGACGAACGCCTTTTTCCCCACAATACTCTTTATATTTCTGATGCAGGAATGACAGGAGCCAAGGACGGCGTCATTGGTAAAGAAAAAGAACCTATAATTCAATCTTTTTTAGGAAATCGTTTTGTTTCAATACCTAATGCCGAAGGAAAAAGACAATTAAACGGTTTACTTGTCACTCTTAAACCTAACAAAACTATTGAAAAGATTAATTTATCAGAATGAAATAAAATTTGTTTTATGAAAACTAAGCGAAAAAGAATCAAAATTATCTTCTGTATCACTTTAATTTTTTTTGTTTTTTTAACGCTTTGCATTTTTTTATTTTATTCTGGTTTTTTAATTATTTAAATTATTAAATTATTATACCAAACATAACTTTTCCATATAAATTTATAATGATTTTATATTTTGGAAAATATTTAATAACCCCAAAACACTTCTACCCTCATAAAGGAAAATTATGAAAAAAGTAATCGCTATTACAGGTCCTACCGCTTCAGGAAAAACTAGCCTTTCTATTAAAATAGCTAAAAAAATTAATTTAGAAATAATTAATTGCGATTCTCTTCAAATGTATCAAAAATACGATATTGGAACTGCTAAAATAACTCTCGAAGAAGCCCAAGGAATTAAACATCATCTTTTAGATTTTCTTGCTCCTGGAACAAATTACAGTATTTATCATTTTCAAAAAGATGCCCGCAAAAAAATCGAAGAAACGCCCCTTCCTTTATTTGTGGGTGGTAGCGGGCTTTATCTTAAATCAGCTCTTTTTGATTATGAATTAACTCCTAAATCTTTGTTTTTGCCACCTACTTCTTTACCTGCAATAGAAAATATGATTGATTTTATTAAACAAAAAGATCCTCAATTAATTGCGAACCTAGATTTAAAAAATCCTCGTCGCATCCTAAGCGCTTATCAAGATTTACTTGCAGGCACTTTAAGGTCACAAAAAAATAAAAAACACAATCCTCTATATTCTTCGCTAATTTTTTATCTCGATATTGATAGACAAATTTTGAAAAAAAGAGTTATTTTAAGATTGGAACAAATGTTAAAACAAGGTTTTATAGAAGAAGTTAACCAAATTCAAACTCATTTTCCAAACGCCAATTTTAATATTATTGGTTATCGTGAAATTAAAGCTTTGTTAGAAGGAAAAATAACTTTAGACCAAGCCAAAACCTTAATTATTCAAAAAACTATGCAATATGCCAAACGCCAAAAAACTTGGTTTAAAAATCAAATTAAGCCCATCATTCTAGATGCTTTATCCCCTGATTTAGAAAAAACCACTATTTGCCTTATTAACGATTTTTTAAAAACTGATTAAACATTAAACAATTAAACCAACGAAAACAATTCCAAAAAAATAAGAAAGTAATTAGAAATATGATTAATACAAACGATTTTAAAACTGGACAAACCATTAAATTCAACAACCAAATTTATCAAATCCTAGAATTTTTACATGTCAAACCTGGTAAAGGTGCTGCATTTGTAAGAACCAAATTAAGAAACCTAAGAACAGGTAGTGTCATTGACTACACTTTTAACGCTGGTATCAAAGTGCAGCCTGCCTTAATTACTAAAATTAAGATGCAATTTCTTTATGCTTTGGAAGATAATTATATTTTTATGAATACTCAAAATTACGAACAATTAGAAATTAACAAACATCAATTAAAAGATTTTCTTAAATATCTTTATGAAGGGCTTTTAGTAGATATTATTTTTTATGAAAATGATGAAATTGTAGGTATCAGTTTACCTGACAAAATCTCTATTAAAGTAGCTTACACCGAACCTGGAGCCAAAGGAGATACCAAAACTAATTCTTTAAAAGATGCCACTTTAGAAACAGGTTTAGTAATTAAAGTTCCTCTTTTTATCAATATTGGAGAAAAAATTATTATCAATACTGAAACAGGACTTTATTTATCAAGAGACAACAATAAATAAAACACCTTATTTTTACAGTTTTAAACTGCTTTTTTGTTTTATCCACCACATTTAAGCCCTTTTCTTATATATTTTTATAAATTGTGTTTGTTAATTTCTTTGTTTGTTATATAATTATAGGTAGTTCATGTCATCTACATTTTGCCTTTATATAGTGTTTTGCGATTTGAATCCGTTTATAAAAATTATAAAAAATAAAAAAAGGATGATGATATTGTGTCTTTTTGGGAAAATTTTTTCAACATAACAAAACAATTTGCTTTTTTTAATACTTTCTTTATGGGTATTCTTTCTGGTGTTATTTTAAGCTCTTTTATTTATTGTCTTCTTTCTTTGTGTAGTGTGAAAAAAACTTTAGCAGCTCATAGACTAGAAAAAACAGATGTTAGTCAACAAGAAATAATTAAATTAATTGAAGCTAAGAAAAAATATTTCAAAGAAAAAATGAAAAAAGATAAAGACAATTTTGGGCATTTTTTGATAACTTCTATCCAAGAATTAATTTTAGAAATCTCAAGCCAATTTTATCCCAGCTCCAAATATCCCTATCTGGAACTTACCATTGATGAAAGTCTTATTTTGATTTTTTACATAAATCAAAGAGTTGACAAAGTATTTCAAAACAAAATTTTGATAATGTTTCGCAAAATGACTTTAAAAAGAATCTTTGTAATTAGAGAAATGGTTGTTAAAAAAAACATGATTCAAAAGTATCAAAAAGTTGCCAAAGTAACTAATACTTTTAATAATATCAGAAATTTTTTCAATCCTTTTCATTGGTTTAAAAAAATAATTTTTGACAAACCCTTAGGACTTATTTATCATCAAATAGGAGTTTCTTTGATTGCAATTACAGGCGAAGAAGTTTATAAAATTTATAGTAAAAAGATTTTTGAAACTGAAGAAGACCTCGAAAAAGATCTACAAAAAGTTTTAGATACTATCTCTAAAGTAAGTGCAGATCAAAGCGAAAAAGAGTAATTTACTTAACAAAAGAAATGGGTTTAACAATGAAAACATTTAATTGGTTTCCTGGTCATATGAAAAAAACTTATGACCAAATTAAAAATAATTTATCTTTGGTTGATATTGTTTTAGTAATTTTGGATGCAAGAATTCCTCTTTCAAGCTTCAATTCTCAAATTTTTTCTTTAATTAACCAACGCCAAAAACCCCTCCTTATTTTGCTAAATAAATTTTCTTTAACCGATCCTTGTAAAATCAATAATTTTATCGCTAATTATCACAAAAAACAAATTCCTGTTTTAACAATTGATGCTATCAAATCCCCTAAACTTCAAGAAATATATCAAAAAGCTTTAACAACAATCAAAGCCAAAAATCCCCTTTTTAAATCTAGAAGAAAAACAACCCAAACTCCCAACATTAAAGCTATGATTGTAGGAACTCCCAATGTTGGCAAATCAACTTTAATTAACAGTTTTGCCCAAAAAAAAGTTTTAAAAACAGCTAATTTAGCAGGCACTACCAAACGCATTCAATGGATTGACATTGCTAAACCCAATATCCAGTTTTTGGATACTCCAGGAGTTTTGTGGCACAATTTTTCTGATCCTCGCATAAGTTTGGCATTAGCACTTGCAGGATGCTTTAAAGTTTCCATTTTACCTTTAGAAAAATTAGGCATTCACGCACTTTGCTATCTTATAAAACATTATGGTACCAATTTGCAAAAACGCTTCAATTTAGACCAAAATGATTTATCTAACCCTAATTTAGTTGATATTATCGGACAAAAAAGAAATATTTATACTAAAAATCAAAAAGTTGATCAATCTAGAGTTTATCAAATGTTATTGCAAGAAATAAGGCAAGGTAACTTAGGGAAATTAAATTTTGACTTAGATGTTTTATCTCTCTTTGAAAAACTTTTCTAAAACCCAACCAACCACCAAACCAAAAAATAGAAACGCAAAACAATTAATTACCCAAATTAACCATATCTTTTAATTGAGGGAGCCCAAAAAATGAAATCAAAAGTTATTATAGTAGAATCTCCTGCTAAAACCAAAACTTTAAACCGTTTTTTAAATGACGAATTTTTAATTTTATCTTCCAAAGGTCATATTAGAGATTTGTCGCTAAAAGGCAAAGACAGAATGGGAATTGACATCGAAAAAGGATTTATTCCTAAATACAGCATTATCAAAGAAAAAGACAATATCGTAGAAACTCTTATCCAAAAAACTAAAGGTAAAGAAGTGCTATTAGCAACCGATCCTGATCGCGAAGGAGAAGCAATTGCTTGGCATTTATCACAAATTCTTAATTTAGACCCCCAAAAAACTAATAGAATTGTTTTTCGAGAAATTACCAAAGAAGCAGTCTTAAAAGCTTTGCAACAACCTCGCAAAATCGATGAACTATTAGTGTTTTCACAAGAAACTCGCAGAATGCTAGATCGTATTATTGGGTTTAAACTGTCGCGTTTGGTAAGGAGACTCAAATCACAATCAGCAGGAAGAGTGCAATCAGTTGCCCTTAAATTAATTGTTGATTTAGAAGAAAAAATAAAAGCTTTTGTCGCTGAAGAATACTATATTATTATTGCTTTTTTTAAAGATTTTCAAGCAGAATACCAAAATCCTTACAAAGGCAAAACAAAAGCCAAAGAAGCTTTTAAAATTGTCCAACAAATCACAGATAAACCCTTTTTAGTTAAAGAATTAAAACAAAAAAAAGCCAAACAATCACCCAAACCACCCTTTATTACATCTACCCTGCAACAAGAAGCCATCAACAGCCTAAATATGACTTCTAATCAAGTTATGAGAATTGCTCAAAAACTTTATGAAGGAGTTGATATTTTAGGTGAATCTATAGGGTTAATTACTTATATGAGAACAGATTCGCAAAGACTTGCAGACAGCTTTGTTAAAGATGCTCAAAAATTAATTAAAACACAATATGGCAAAGAATATTTAGGTACTTACAAAACCAATAAAAAAGCTCAGTCGCAAGACGCTCACGAAGCTATAAGACCCACTGATTTATCCAAAACCCCCGAAAGCCTAGCCCCTCATCTTGATAAATACGAAAATAAACTCTATAAACTTATTTATCAAAGAACTTTGGCTTCTTTAATGACACCTGCCATATTTCAAAAAACCCAAGTTTTTTTTGAAGTTGCAAACCATCTTTTTTTAACTGAAGGTTTGATAAAAATTTTCGATGGCTATCAAAAAATTTTGCAAGATGGCACCAAAGACAAAATTATTCCTTCCTTTAAATTAAATGAAACTTATTTACCTCAAGAAATCCAAAATTTACAAAAATTTACTAATCCTCCAGCACGCTTTTCTGAATCCACTTTGATTAAAACTTTAGAAAAACTAAATATTGGAAGGCCTTCTACTTACTCTCAAATCATTTTTACCCTCAAAAAAAGAATTTATGTTGATTTAGTAGAAAAACGTTTTGTTCCTACCGAACAAGGAATTTTGACTTCTAAAAACTTAGAATTGTTTTTCAAACAAATTATTGATGTTAAATATACTGCCAAAATGGAAGAAAATTTAGATAAAATCTCTTCAGGATTAGTTAATAATAAAGAATTATTGCAAGAATTTTATGATGCTTTCAAACAACTTTATCAAATAGCCGATCAAAAATTAGAAAAACCAAAAGATATCGAAACCGATCAAAAATGTAATTTATGCAATGCCCCTTTACTTATCAAAAAAGGACGCTATGGTAATTTTTTAGGTTGCAGTCGCTTTCCTGAATGTAAAAATATTGTTTCTTTAAAAGAAAAATCAAGTTCTGTAGAAACAAATCCTTCTATGCAAACCGATCAAAAATGTAATTTATGCAACGCTCCTTTACTCATCAAAAAAGGACGCTATGGTAATTTTTTAGGTTGCAGTCGCTTTCCTGAATGTAAAAATATTGTTAAAATTAAAAAAACTTAAGTTTTTTCGATGAAAAACATAAAAAATTTATTTCATATTTACAATATTTTCAAGTTATTTATATAACAAAAAAGACTATCAATCGATAGTCTTTTTTAATTTATGAATTTATTTAAAACTTTTTGGTTGCTTTTCTTTTTTTAATTTATATACAAAACGAACACATACAAAAACCATAAACATTAACATAATGAAATTAGCACTGAAATTGGCAAATCCATATGTATTATTTATTTTAATGCTTGTTTTTTCTTCATTTCCAAACCAAACATTTCTAAAGAAATAAAGGGCAGGTATTCTGAAAAGAAAAACACGACCAAAACTTAACAACAAATCATATTTAGGTTGTTTAGCTGCAATTAAGAAAGTAGAAAAAACTTCTAATTGAGTAGTTAATAGACCAGTTGTTAAAAGAGCACCCAACAAAAAGGACTTAAATTCTGGGTTTTTTGCATGAAACATATCTAATGTCATTTGGTCTTTTTTTTCTTTGCCTAAATTTTTAAAAAATAAGCATAAATCATCACCAAAACCAAGCCCACAATATTCTTTAGGAGCACAAATTAAATAAGTAACTGCAAATACTAAAAAACAACAAAATGAGACAAGCATTAAAGTTTTAATTGCTCTTTTGTTATTTTTGTTCCCTAAGTTTTCAGAAACAATCATCAATTGTCCTTCTTTTAACGAAAACGATATTTGAGCAAATAAAGTAATAATGCTATCAGCAACTCCAATTGCACCTAAGCCGCCCAAACCTTTAAATTCGAAAGGAGTTCCAGCTAAAAATGGTTTATCAAATGTGCTATCTACCATAAATAAGGTAAACATTCTTCCGCCTTCATAAATAAATTTGCCTATTGTTAAAGTAATACTTAATTTCAAAATAGTTTTAAGTAATTTTTTGTCTTGAAAAAAAGTTTTAAAAGAAAAATCGCCTAAACTTAAAAATAAAGGATTTTTTTTGTTAAAAAGAGTGAAAAAAGCAACTATTGTAATAAATAAATAAGCAATACATGAAGCTGTTTGCAACCCTAAAACATTGGGACACAACGCTTCTAAACCAATGACTTTGATGCCAAAACATAAAGTACTTAATCCAATTTTTAAACCCATCATAATACAGTTTAGAACCAAAATTTTTTTAAATTTTCCCAAAATTCTTTCAATTCCTAAAAAGAAAACATTAATAGCAGCTAAAATAGTGCCCAACATTTGTAATCTAAAAGCGTTAATGCAAAGATTTTTTTCCTCAGTTGTTATTGCCTTTGATACTCCGTTAATTACTTTTTCCTTTAAAAAAAGACTACAAATAAGGCTGGAAAAACCAATCATAACACAAGCTACAACTAAACTTACTATGAATAACAAAACAAAAACGCTAGATGCTATTTTACGAGCTTTTAAAGATTTGACATTTTTATTTTTACCCACTTCGCGCGAAATTAATGCAACTCCTGTAATTCCTAAACAAACTCCTACTGCTTCTACAATGCTTTGAGCGGATTTGGAAAATTGAATGTAGCTTTGGGTTGCTCCTTCTAGACCAGCTCCAAAAAAAGTATCAACACTACCGAAACAAGCTTTAAAAACATTAAAAACAATAATAGGCAAAGAAATAATCCATAAAGCTTTTAATAAGTTTCCCTCCAAAACAAGCCTACTTATTTTATCTTTTTTATTAATTACTTTGTTTTTCGTCATTTATTTAAAAAACCTTCCTTTTGATTTGAAATTAATTGAAATAAATTGATAAATTATTATATTTATTACATTTGTTGTGCAAAAAAGTATAAATTTAAAAAAACAAATGGCAGTTATTTTTTGTAGTTTTAAAAGTGTTTGTTTGTATCTTTTTTGTCAAGGTAAAAATTAATTATTTTTCAAACAAATATTTTTGCCTTTATTTTAAGGATTTTTAATTAAGGATTTTTAAAGGTTTTCAAAAAAAATTTCAGGTTTAATTGGTTAAAGTTTTTGTTTTCTTTTAGCAAGCATTTGATGAAAAAACATAACAAAAAAATGCTTATTAAATCTAAAATAACTGCAAATTGTTTTCTTAACTACTCTTTAAGTATAACATATAAAAAAATAAGTGTTAATATTTTTGCTACTCCCAAAGATAAAAAACAACTAAAAAAAGTAAATCCAAATCCAAAAAGCTAATAAAATTATTCCAAAAAAAACAACTTCATTATTTTTTTGCAAACTTATTTTTCAATTGTTTTATTTATTTTAGCCAATAAATATTTGTTGCAATATTTTGTTTATTTTGCGAAAAAGCCCCCAATATCACAAAATTTTTACAAAAAGAACAAAAATAATACGTTTTAATTGCAATATTTGATTAAATCGTATACAATTTAAATGTAGCTGTTAATAAATCAAAAAATTCTAAGACTAGCATAAAAAGTTTTTTCATAAAAATTTTCATAAAAAAAGATTAGTTAGTTTTTGAAATACCTAAAAATTTACTTAAAATAATAATTTATAATTTGGATAAAGACACAAAAAAGACAGTTAAAACAAAAACCAAACTAATCATATTATATTTTATTATTTTTTTAAACGATTTGGAACTTTTTCAAGTACACTATTTTTTTACTTATTAACATTTAACAACTATTTATTTCATTTATTTTAATTTTGACTCGCGCACGCGGATTTATTAAAAAACATTTATCAAACTAATCATTTAACAATATTTACAATATTTCAAAAATATAAAGGAGACTTAATTTTAAAATGAAAAATGAAAACCAAAAAGCAAAAACAACAACAAAAGAAAACAAAAAAATTGCTGTGTTAACTTCAGGCGGCGATGCTCCTGGAATGAATGCAGCTATTCGTGCTGTAGTTTTTGAAAGCGCTAAACAAGGATTTGAAGTTTTCGGTGTAAAAGATGGTTATTTAGGACTTTTTAATAACCAAATCGAAATCTTAAATCCTCAAACATTTCCTCGTGTTCTTAATGTGTCTGGTACTTTTTTGGGAACTGCTCGTTTTTTAGATTTTCAAAATAATTTAGATGTTCGCAAGCAATGCGCCCAAAATTTAAAAACTTTAGGAATTGATAAATTAGTTGTAATTGGTGGTGATGGTTCTTATAAAGGAGCATCCAAATTGCAAGAACTTGGTATCCAATGCGTAGGACTGCCAGCCACCATTGACAATGATATTTGTGCCACTGATTTTACTATTGGATTTAGCACTGCTCTCAATAATATTGTAGATGCCATCGAAAAATTGCGCGATACTTCTGTTTCTCACAACCGATGCAGTATTATTGAAGTGATGGGACGCCACAAAGGGGATTTGGCTTTATTTGGTGGACTTGCTGCAGGAGCAGACGTTATTGTTACTCGCGAAAATCTTTTATCCCAAAAAACTATTTGCCAAAAAATTAAATCTTTGCGCCAAGCAAACCAAAGACATGCTATTGTAGTTGTCACTGAACATATTTTTGATGTTGCAAGTTTAGCCAAAGAGGTAGAAAATTACAGTGGTTTCGAAACTAGAGCCCAAGTTTTAGGACACATTCAAAGAGGTGGTAAACCAACTGCAGAAGATCTAGTCCTTGCTTTTAGAATGGGAAGTTATGCCGTTTCTTTATTGCAACAAAACATTTTTAATTGTTCTGTTGGTACTTGTGGACTTAATTTGCATTACACTACTTTTGGTGATCTTTTTGAAAAAACTTATGAAAAAAATGAATTATTTAATGTAGTAGCTAAATTGTTGTAAAATGATTGTAGAATAAAATATTGTATTTATCAAAATTAATTTTTGTACTTCCAAATCCCAAACCCCAAATAAATTACAATTGATTTTGATATAAATACTAAAAAAATAAAACGGAGTATATTTATGTCTACTGAAAAAAATCATTTGCCACACCCTTCCAAACCTGACAACCAAACCCCTAAATCATTTAAAAGACCTATTTGGATCAATTTAATTATTCTTACTTTTCCCATTGCTATTTATTTGTTATTTCAACAATTATCCGTATCTATTGATTTTTATATTATTGGGAACCAACCCAATTCCAGCACCAATTTGGATAAAAACATCTCTTATATGGCACAAATTAAAAAAATTTTGCAAAGTGTTGCTATAGCTTTAGGTGGAGCAGGTGTTATTTTAGTAGCTAGAGAATACAAAAAAAAGAATTTTACTAAAGCCAAACAATACGCTACCCTAGCTTTTTTATTGGCAATCATTTCTTCTTTATTCTTTTTAGTGGTTTTGGGTTTAGGTGTCCTTTTACCAGCTCCATTTGGAGATATATTTTTAAATAAAAGTTATCATAGCCAAAATGGACTTACATATTATTATCTTATTTTAATTACTTTTGTAGCTATTACTATGAATGCAGTTTTTATTGGTTTAGAACGCGCCAAGGAAAAAACTAGATTTGTTTTAACCCTTAATATTTGTCTTATTATTACAAGAATTAGTATTTCTTTTGCTTTTAAAGCAATCAAACAAAACCAAGTTAATTTAATTGATTTAGCCCTAGCTGATTTAATTGCTAATTTATTGCTTACTTTGGTAACTTTTTATTGTATGTTTAGTTCTAAAAATATTTTTAAGTTGCAATTTAAAAACCTAGTCTTTTCTAAACGCACAGTAAAAAATATCCTGAAATTAGCAGTAACATTAATTATTGCCAAATCTACTTATGAAATTGGCAAACTCATTATTCTTGCTATGATAGACAGTTATTTTACCAAAGATCAAGAAAACTTAGTAGATATTTTTGGATTTGTTATGGCAGTTAATGGTATTTTTTATGCTATTTCTAATTCTTTTGAAGATAGTCAATCTGCTATGGTATCTCAAAGTGTTACTTTTCAAAGCAATAGCAAAACTTTTAAAATCTTTAAAAATGTTGTTGTAATTACTCTTATTATAGGAATTATTGGAGTATTTATAAATCAATTTTGTGGTGAACAATTATTGCGTGCCTTAAAACCTGAAAAAGTTTTTACCAAACAAGAAATAACATCCTTTAAAGAAATCCTTAATTGGGAACAAACTTCTTTGTTTTTTTCTGTATGGACTACTTTAATGATGGGTTATGTCGCATCTTATAAGAAAAATGCTAATCTTATTTTTGTAATTAATCTTTTAAGAGTTGTTTTAAGAATAACTATTTTATGGTTTTTGCATGACATTTTGCCCCAATTAAAAGATGTTTCAATTCCTGATGCTACTCAATGTGGTTTAAGTACTTTTGGAAGCAATATTATTGTCTTTTTGACAACTACTTATTTATTTGTATCTTTTTTGCGTCAAAACAAAATCAACCAAACCCCGCGTTTTAAGAAAAATAAAAATAATGCTTTGTAAACCAAAATTATTAAATAAAAATTAATACAATACTGAAAAACATTTAAAAATATTTAAACATTTAATAAATGAGAATAAAATATTTAATAAATTATAACAAAGCACCAAATAATAAATAATAAAAGGAGTAAAATTACACAATGTTGAAATTAAACCTTGAAGGGATTTATAATTTTTTAGATTGGCACAATTATGCGCAAACTTTGGCCCCTCAAATCAAAGTCATACACCAAAAATTACATCAAGACCAAAAACTAAAAGAAAAATATTTGGGTTGGTTAGAACTACCCTTACATTTTGATTTCCAAGAACTTGAAAAAATGAAACAACTAAAAAATTCCCACCCCAATTTAGATGTTTTAGTAGTAATTGGCATTGGAGGCTCTTATTTGGGCGCCAAAGCAGGAATTGAATTTTTGCAAACGCCCTTTAAAAAAACTAAGCCAGAAATTCTTTTTGCAGGTCATCAAGTATCAGGCAATCACTTAACTAATTTGCTCCATTATCTTAAAGACAAAAATTGGGTAATTAATATTATTTCAAAATCAGGTACCACTTTGGAACCAGCCCTTGCTTTTAGAATCTTGAAAAAAGAAATAGAAGAAAAATACGGCAAACAACTTGCCAAAAATCGTATTTTTGTAACCACTGACAGCCAAAAAGGCGTTTTGTTAAATTTAGCCCTTAAAGAAGTTTATCAAACATTTGTTATTCCTGATTCTGTGGGTGGAAGATTTAGTGTTTTTACAAGTGTAGGCATCCTTCCTTTTGTTTTTGCTAATTTAGATGTTGTCTCAATGATGAAAGGCGCTTTGCAAGCTTATCACGACACTTTTCAAGAAGACCTTTTTCAAAATCAAGCCTATCAGTACGCTTTAGCAAGGTATTTGCTTCACACCCAACAAAACAAAAAAATGGAACTATTGGTAAGTTACGAACCAAATCTCCTTTCTTTTTCGGAATGGTGGAAACAATTATTTGCTGAATCTGAGGGCAAAGAAGAAAAAGGGCTTTTTGTAGGAGCCACCAACAATTCTACTGATCTACATTCCTTAGGGCAATTTATCCAAGAAGGCACCAAAATGCTTTTTGAAACGGTTTTAAATGTTACATCAATAAAAGATGATTGCGTTGTTCCTCACATTCCAAACGAACTTGATAATCTTAATTATGTAGCTGGAAAAACTTATTCACAAATTAATCAAAAAATTCTTCAAGCCACTAAACAAGCCCACATTGAAGGCAAAGTTCCTAATTTAGAAATTGTCATTCCTACTTTGGATGCATATCATTTTGGATATTTAGCGTATTTTTTCCAAAAAGCTTGTGCAATGTCAGGTTTGTTGTTAGGAATTAACCCTTTTAATCAACCCGGAGTAGAAATATACAAACAAAAAATGTTTGCTTTATTAAAGTCATAATTGCAATTATTACAAAAATATTCATTTATTACACATTAAAATACATTTTTAGCAAAAAAACCATTATAATATTTATGGTTAGTAAATTTAACTATTTGTCCCACAAACAAAAGTTATTTTATTTTTCATTTTATAATTAAAAACCAATTTAAAAAAGGAGTATTAATTATGCCATATATTGAAAGTATTTTAGCGCGCGAAGTGCTAGATTCCAGAGGAAATCCTACAGTAGAAGTAGAAGTTTATATAGAATCAGGAGCGTTTGGAAGAGCTATTGTTCCTTCAGGAGCTTCTACCGGACAACACGAAGCAGTTGAATTAAGGGATGGGGATGCCAAAAGATTTTTAGGTAAAGGCGTTTTGCAAGCTGTTAAAAATGTTACTGAAGTTATTCAACCAGAATTAGAAGGTTATTCTGTCTTAGAACAAACTTTAATTGATAAATTATTAATTAAACTTGACGGAACTCCTAACAAATCTAATTTAGGAGCTAACGCTATTTTAGGTGTTTCTTTGGCTTGTGCTAAAGCTGCAGCTAAATACTTAAATCTTGAGTTTTATCAATATGTAGGAGGAGTTTTACCTAAACAAATGCCAGTTCCTATGATGAATGTTATCAACGGTGGAGCTCATGCTTCTAACAGTGTTGATTTTCAAGAGTTTATGATTTTACCAACTGGAACAACATCTTTTAAAGAAGCTTTACGTTATGGGGCTGAAGTTTTTCACCATTTAGGAAAAATTTTAAAACAAAAAGGATTTTCAACTACAGTAGGAGACGAAGGCGGATATGCACCTGACCTTAATTCTAACGAAGAAGCCTTACAAATCATTTTGGAAGCTATCAAAAGTGCAGGATACGAGCCAGGAAAAGACATTTTTTTAGGAATGGACGTTGCAGCTTCCGAGTTTTATGATAAAAAACTTCAAAAATACGTTCTTGCATCTGAAAATAACAAAGTTTTTAGTAGCCAAGAATTAGTTCATTATTACGAAACTTTAGTTGCTAAATATCCAATTATTTCAATCGAAGACGGACTTGATGAAAATGATTGGGATGGATGGAAATACTTAACCCAAAAATTAGGTAACCAAATCCAATTAGTAGGGGATGACCTATTTGTTACTAACACCCAAAAATTAGCTCAAGGAATTGAAAACAAAATAGGAAACTCTATTTTAATTAAATTAAATCAAATAGGAACTCTAACAGAAACCCTAGAAACAATTGAAATGGCAAAAAAAGCTTCTTACACCGCTGTTATTTCTCACCGTAGTGGCGAAACCGAAGACACAACTATTGCTGATTTAGCTGTTGCTACTAATGCGGGTCAAATTAAAACTGGTTCTTGTTCACGTACTGATCGTATGGCAAAATACAATCAATTATTAAGAATTGAAGACCAATTAGTAGAAGCTCCTTTTTTAGGATTAAAAACTTTTTATAATTTGAAAAAATAAATCCCAATTAAACACAAAACAAAAGTGATTTAATAATACAAACAATATAAAAACAAAATAACATTATTATTGACAAGACCATCGTTTAAGATGTTCTTTTGAGGTAAGGAGTTTGGGAATATGACTAAAAAATTTGTAGGATTAATTATTTTAGATGGCTTAGGCTTAACCGACCAAAAAGAAAATAACGCTTTTCATTTGGCAAAGACTCCCTATCTAGATTATCTTTTAAAAAACTTTCCCAATACCACTCTTAAAGCCTCAGGTGAAGAAGTGGGTCTTCCCCAATGTCAAATGGGAAATAGTGAAGTAGGACACCTTAATTTAGGAGCAGGAAGAGTTGTTTATCAATCGCTTACTCAAATTAATAAAGCTATTCGTGATAAATCTTTTTTCACCAACAAACAATTTCTCCAAGCCATCGAACATGTTAAAAAAAACAACAGTAAAATGCATCTTTTAGGACTTATCTCTGATGGAGGAATTCATTCTCATTTAGATCATTTTAAAGCTTTATTTGATTTATTAAAAGAAAACAATTTAGCAAACAACACCTTTTTACACGCTTTTACTGATGGAAGAGACACAAGTCCTCATTCAGGTATTAACTACATTAAAGACCTTCTTGATTATGGCTTTAATATTGCTTCTGTTGTTGGTAGATATTATGCTCTTGACCGTGATAACAATTGGGACCGCATTAATTTAGTCTATAATATGCTTACATCCAAACAAGCTCCTGTTATTGACTGGCCATTAGAAAAAACTATACAAAATTTTTATAATCAAGGCATTACAGATGAATTTATCACTCCTTTTATTACCAATCCAAATGGTTTAATTAATGATAATGATGCAGTTATTTTTGTTAATTTTCGTCCTGACCGTGCCATGCGTCTTGCAACTGCTCTATCTAATCCTTGTGCTACTAATGCTTTTTGTTCTGAGGGTAAAACCAATTTTTGCGGTACTAAATTATTAAATAATCTTTTTTTAGTAACAATGACTAAATACAGCGCTCAAGTTAAAAGTGTAGTTGCTTTTGAAAAAATAACTCTAAAAAATATTTATGGTGAAGTAATTGCCAATTTAGGAATGCACCAACTAAGAATTGCAGAAACTGAAAAATATCCTCATGTAACTTTTTTCTTTGATGGTGGCAAGGAACTGCAATTAAAAAATGCAGATAGAATCTTAATTCCTTCTCCCAAAGTAAAAACTTATGATCTTAAACCCGAAATGAGTGCTTTAGAAATTACCACCCATGCTAAAAATGCTATTTTATCTGGTAAATACGATACTTTAATTCTTAATTTTGCAAATCCTGATATGGTAGGACATACTGGTTTTTTAGATGCTACCATTAAAGCGATTCAAACAGTAGACAGCTGTCTTAAAGAAGTTTTAAATGCCATTTTTGCAGTTAAAGGCAAAGCCTGTATTGTAGCAGATCATGGAAATGCCGAACAAATGAAAGATAACCAAGGAAATCCACACACAGCTCATACCACTAATTTAGTTCCTTTCATCGTTACAGATAAAAATGTTGTCTTAAAACCGGGGTCTTTATGTGATGTTGCACCCACAATGCTAGATTTATTAGAAATTAAAAAACCTCAAGAAATGACAGGAAATAGTTTAATTAAAAAACTAGTTTAATCATTAACTTTATTATTTAAGAATACCATAATTAATTATTTAAGTTCTTTTGATTACTTATTTAGCTAATAATTTTGAAAATAAAAAATCACAAAAAACAATTTATTAACCATTTATTTACAACTTTATTATTTATATTACATCATATTTATGAATTTATTAGTTATTTTATTTTTTTTTGTGTAGAATCGGAGTAAATTATAATGAAAAAAGACAAACAAATAAAGATTTTTGGGTTTCACCCTTTAATGTTTCTTTTTTTTGTAGTTGTTTGTGCTTTGCATCTTTTTGCAGTTAAAGAATGGGGAATAAAAAAATTATATCACCCTCTTTTAACCCCTTTATTTATTATTTTTGTCTTAGGATATGGTCTTAATTTTATTGGTGATAGTGTCCCTTATTTAAATAAAATAGGATTAGGATTTTTGCTTTGTATTTTTGTTACTTCTTATTTAGTTTATAAAGGATGGATACCGCAAGATTTAGCAGACAAATGTAATGAAAATTTTTTCAGTACCAAAACACCAAATAATCATTTAGGATCTGATTTTGCTAACTTTTTTATAACTTGTGTTATTGCTGGAAGTATTTTAAGTGTTGATAGAAATTTATTAAAAAGATCGCTTTCTAAGTTTCTTCCTTTAACATTAATTGTTTGTTTAGTAGCTATTTTAAGTGTTGGTTTTGTAGGATTCTTATTTAATTATCAAAAACCAGAAGGGTTTAGTACTCAAGGTTCCTTTTTAGACTCTATTTTTTATGTAGCTGTTCCGTTAACAAATGGAGGAACTAATTTAGGTATTAATGGTTTTGCAAATGGTATTTATAAAGATGCTTTTCCTCAATTAGATCAAAAAACTATTAGAACAGCAATTATAGTGCCTTTAATTATGGCTAGATGTTTAAGTATTTTATTTGCTGGCTTAATGTATGTTATTTTTGATAAAACTAAATTTAGTGGTAAAGGAAAATTAGAATACAAAAACAATAAACTTATACCCAAACCAACAGAGAAAAAAACTCCTTTAGAATATAAAAATATTGGTATGGGTTTAACGATGATTTTTGTATTATTTAGTTTAAGTGGTCTTTTAAATAAATTATTATGGGGTTATTTAGAATCGTTAGTTTATTTTATTTTTTTCTTAATTTTGATTAGAGTTTTTAATTTATTATCACAAGAAAATCAAAGTCATATTTCTCAAGCAGGACAAGTAATATCTAAAAATTTCACTACTCCTATTTTAGCAGGTTTGGGAATGACAGTTAAATGGCAACAATTAATGGGAGGAATAAAACAAATACCTGTTTTAACTATGGTTTTAACTGCTTTATTGGTAGTTGTTTTAGTATCCTTTGTTCTTGCTAAAGCTTTTGGTTTTTATCCTTTTGAAACATCTCTTACAGCTGGTTTAGGTGCTTTAAGTGTAGGAGGAACTGGACATTTAGGAATAATGTCAATAAGTAAAAGAGACAATTTATTACCTTTTATTATGATTGCTACTAGAATTATTGGACCTATTATCTACACTTTGGCTTATTTCTTATTTAATTTTTTTTATATGTCATAATGTCATAATTTAACTAATTTTGACAATCATTTTTATATTTTAAAAAACAAAAAAGGATGTAGTTATTCATGAACAAAACTAAAATAATTTGTACCTTAGGACCTGCTTCTTATGATAAAAACATTTTACAAGCCTTAATTCAAACAGGTTTGAATGTAGCAAGATTTAATTTTTCTCACGCTCAATACGAACAAACTAAACTTTTAATGAAAACCATTAAAACTATTAGCGATAAATTAGACAAACACACAGGACTTATGTTAGATACTAAAGGACCTGAAATTAGAACTCACGAATTTGATGGTGTAGTAACAATTCAAAAAGATTCTGAAGTAAAAATATCTATGACAGAAGTTTTAGGTAATGCTAAACTTTTTTCAGTTAGTTATTCTAATTTATACAATGAATTAAAAGTTGGCGATATGGTTAATATTGATGATGGATACTTATCTTTGGAAGTTGTAGGCAAAGACGAAGCCAAACAACAATTAGTTACTAAAGCCAAAAATACTCACTCCATCAAATCTCGTAGAGGTGTAAATGTTCCTAAAGTTAATTTAGAAATGGATTTTATTTCTCCTAAAGATTATCAAGATATTGTTTTTGCTGCCCAACAAGATTTTGATTATATTGCTGCTTCATTTGTTAGAAGAGCTCAAGATGTCAAAGATATTAGAAAAATTTTACAAGAACAAGGAAATTCCAACATCCAAATTATTTCTAAAATAGAAAATCAAGAAGGTGTTGATAATTTAGAAGAAATCATTCAAGAATCAGACGGTATTATGGTTGCAAGAGGTGATTTAGGAATAGAAGTTGATGGTGAATTAGTACCACTTTACCAAACACGTATGATTACTAAATGTTTAGAATACGGCAAACCAGTTGTAGTAGCTACTCAAATGTTAGAATCTATGCAAAGAAATCCGCGTCCAACCAAAGCTGAAACTTCTGATGTCTTTAATGCAGTTAGAGAAGGCACCACCTTTACTATGCTATCGGGCGAAAGTGCTTCAGGTGAATATCCTATAGAAGCTGTAACTTATATGAAAAAAATTAATTATCAAGCTGAAAAAGTAGTTAATTATCAAGCTTTATCACAAGTATACCAACCTAAAAACTCCAAAGAAAACCTTTTATTAAGTGCTGTGGAATTGGCTTTACGCACCGATGTTAAAGCAATTGTTGTCTATGACTTAAAAGATGCTTATAATGTATCTAAATTTCATCCATCCGTTCCTGTTTTGGCTTTAGTTAAAACTGAACAAGAAGCTCGTCGTTTAGTACTAAATTTTGGGGTTTGTCCTTTTGTTTCTGAAACCAAATTACAAACTAAATTGGAAGAACTTACCCAAAATCAAAGTAGTAATTGTCTTGTTGTTAAAGATGGGATGCTTTATTTTAAATAATAACATTAAATAACAACGAACCAAACATAAATCAAAAAAACATTCAAATTATAATTTAGGTAGTTATTACATCATATTTTATATTAAAAAAACAGTAGATTGCAAATTCAATCTACTGTTTATTTTTTTAAATTTTGTAAAAAAGTGTTTTTGATTGTCCTGTGTGTTTACAATATACATCAATTTTTCTAAGACTTTTGATATGAGTATTTGATAATAAACCTTCTATTTTGTAGTTATAAAAAGGAAATTTTAACTCTAAATTTAGTCCATCAAGTAAACAAGGCACTTCAATTTTACATTTAACAGGAAAAGTGGCAATAATTTCATTGGTGTTAATATTTTTTAAAGCAATGTGTTTGACATCCAAATAAGAAGGTCCACCCAAAAAACATCCTTTTTCATAAATAAGGTCAGTGCAAAAGTTGTTTTGAATAAAGTTTTTGTCATTAAAAGGACTTTCATCTTGCCAAAGAATATACATATTTTGAGCACCATTACCTAAAGTTTTTAATGCCTCCAAAGAATAACAATTATTATCTTTATTTCTTTTGCCTCCATCAAAATAAACTAATAAAAGGTTTTGGGGTATTGGTTCTTTGATTCGTGAATCAAAAAAAACTGTGGATTGGATAATTTGAGAATTATACAAACCATAAGAAAAGTTAATTCGATAATGTTGATTAGAAAAGTTCTTTCGTAACCATTCTAACCCCATATCTTTATCGCTTTTTTTCCCTAAATATACATTATAAATGTTCATTCCTTGGATTTGAGATTCCAATTGAGGTTTAATTTGATCAATAAATTGATTATCTAGTTCTTTGGGTTTGTTTTTTTCATTTTCCAAAAGTAAGATTTGTTCTTTTAAATCAATAATTTTTTGGTTTTGGTAAACTAGTTTTTTTTGCATCACTTTTATTTTATTTTTGGCTTTTTGTAAATGAGGATTTTTTTTGATAGTTTGTGTGTTGTTGTTTTGGTTAGGTTTGGGAGTTGCTTTTGGTCTGTATTTGGGTGTTTCTTTTATTTCTTCATTTTCTTCAATTTCTGTTATTTGTGGATACAATGTTTTTTTCCCTTTTTGATTGGGATTATCTAAATTGTTTTCTTTTGCTTCTGGAGCTTGTTCTTCGATTTTTTCATTTTGGTTTTTTGGTAAATCTTGTAAATCATTATAATCAAAATTTTTAGAGGATAAAGAAGTATTTTTAGTAGAATTTTGTGAAGCTTCTAAAGCAAAAAAGTTATTTTTCCATCCTAACCAACCAAATATTATTAAAAGTATAGAAAAGATTATTATTACAATAATTATCTCTTTTTTAAAAGATGGCATTTTCAATTATCTTTTTTTTCCAACATTTCTATTTTATTTTTTATAAATTTATAAATATAAAATAAAAAAGAGGCTATAAACCTCTTTGATATTTTTTAATTATGATTGAGTATTTCTTTTTTTAAAAATAACAAAAAGCAAACTTAAAAAAGTGATGGAAATTAATATAATGCAAGCAATAACAATATAAAATCCATAATTTGTATTTTCGTTATTATCTGTTTTTTCGCTTGTTATTTTAGGAGATAATATTGTTTGTGAGTTGTTTTGCAACTCTTCTTTATTGGACATAGAAGTTGTTAATGTTTCAGATAAAGTATTGTCATCATTTAATAAAAGTTCGACTGCTTCTTTAACTTTTTGCATAACTAAGTCTCTAGTTGAATCTGGGTTTCCTGCTTCTTCTGCAATTACATTTTCAATTGTTTCATCTAATTGATTTTGTTTTATGGGTGATTCAAATGGAATATTATATTTTTTTTTAACTTCTGCAATAAACTCTTCTTTATTTATTTTTTTAATTTGATAAGTTAATTTAGCTTTTCCTTTATATTTAGGAGATTTATCAAATGCTTCAATGGTTATATAACCTTTTGAGCGATCTTTTTTAGGAAAATAAACATCTTCTTTTGTAATTACTAAACCATTATTTTTACTTTTAATGGCATTTAATAAATCCTCATTAGAAATCAATGATTCACTGTGAATTTTATTTAATTCTATATCCCCTAAAGCTTTATTTTGAATTAAAATATTTAGGTCTTCTTTGACATTAAAAATAACTTCTACTTGACCTTTAATTTTTTTAGAATTTTCTTTTGCTTTGACAGTTGCTTTGTTATTGTTTATCGAAACAACTTCTAAATCGTCTCCAATAGAAAGACCACTTATATTTTTCTGATTTTTTACAATTTTTTCAATGATTTTTTTGTCATTTGGTGCACTTTCAAAAGATCCTATATTTTTTTCAATAGTGCTGATATCTATTGGTTCTGTTCCAGCAGCTTTTAAAGTGTAATTAAAACTTATTACAAATAAGATCAAAAGTAATAATGCACTTAAACAATAAATAAACCTTTGTTTTAAACAAGGTTGTTTTTGGTAAATATTTTTCAATGATTTTATTTTTGCTTTCTAATATCTTAATCTTTGCGAAATCCAAATGTACAAATTTGTAAAATGCAAAAAGTTTAAGATGAAATAAAGAATTTTAAACGAATTTATTACTAGCGGTTTTTGAAAATTTCTCGAATTCCTTTAAAATCCACTAATATTATAACTGAATCAAAACGAAAAAGAAACACTTTTTTATTTTTTATAAAAAAAATATTTTTCTTTTTTTAAATGCTAAAATAATGTTAAAATTTAAGTATTAAGATGTAGATAAATTATAAAAATAAATGTAGAATTAATATTTTGTTTTCCGCCTTTCCCTCTTATTTTTGCTCAAATATCTGCTTATTATATGGATCAATATTGATTATTATGACCGAAATTAAAAAAAATACCTTATCTACGCTTACATTTTATTTTGTATTTGTATTTTTGATTTTGCAAGTGTTTACAACAAAATATACAAACAAAAAACAACACAAGCAACAAACAAAAAAATTAAAATTAACAAAATTAACAAAAAAAATAAAAATAATAAAAAATAGGTTAGAAAATGATTGATTTTAAAAAAGAGGTTTTAAAAAGAAAAGACGCCTTAATTGAGGCTTTGCAAACATTATTAAAAATTAACACTGAACTTACCACCTTTGATCCTAATAGAACAGGCGCTCCTTTTGGCGAAGGAAATCAACAAGACCTTGATTTTATGCTTGATTTAGGCTCCCAAAGCGGCTTTAAAACCCTGAATTTAGAAGGATACGCTGGTCATATTGAATACGGCAACCAAAAAGAATGGGTTGGTATGATTGGTCATTTGGATGTAGTGCCAGCAGGAACTGGTTGTACTTATCACCCTTATAAAGGTTTTATTGCCAATGAAAAAATTTATGGCAGAGGTGCACAAGATAATAAAGGACCTACAATTGCTGCTTATTTTGCTTTAAAAATCTTGAAAGAACTCAAATTGCCTTTATCAAAAAGGATTAAATTAATTTTGGGTGTGGATGAAGAAACTGGATTTCGTTGTATGAAACATTATTTTACTAAATTGCCTGAATTGCCTGTGTCTGGTTTTGTTCCTGACGGCCATTTTCCTGCTATTTATTGCGAAAAAGGAATTGGGGATTTTACTTTTGAAGGCACAGTTTTAGATAATAGAATTGTAAGTATTCAAAGCGGGCAAGCCTCTAATGTTGTTCCTGATTTGGCACAAGCAGTTCTAAAATTTGATCCTAACTACTCAGATTTATTCCATAATTTTGTTAAAACCAACAGCATCAAAGCCACTTTAGAACCACAAGGCGATTTGTTAAAGTTTGAAGTTCACGGCGTTTCTGCGCATGGTTCGATTCCTTAAATAGGAAAAAATGCCCTTTATGATTTGATGAAAGTTCTTAAAGCATTGGGAATTACAAATACTTTGGTTGATTTTTTTGATCAATATTTGGTAGATAGTTTGGATGGAAAAAAATTAGGCATTAATCACTTTGATGAAGAAACTTATAATTTGGTTTGTTTTTCTGGAGTTTTAAAATTAGAAAATAATCAAGCTTTTTTCACTCTTAATTTAAGATATCCTAAAGGAATTACATTTGAAAAAATCCTTTTTCAATTGGAAAAAGCAGCCAAGAGCCAACATTTTTGCCTCAAAAATACCATTCATCATCCCATTATGTATGTTGATCCTAAAAGTGAATTAATGCAAACATTATTAAAAGTTTATCAAAAACATACTAATGATTTAGTTTCCAAACCTATGTGTGTGGGTGGTGGTTCTTTTGCAAAATGCGCCCCTAATTTAGTACCTTTTGGACCTACTTTTGTCGATGAAGTTTCTTTAATTCATCAAAAAAATGAATCTATTTCAATTGATAAATTAATTACCTTAACTGTCATTTACACAGAAGCTTTATATGAATTAGCAAAATAAAATTAACCACCTATTGTTTTTAAAACCAGACATTTGGCATCCAAATTTGCTACTTGCAAAAACTTCAAAAAATTAAAAATTTATATCTATATTTCACAAAAATTTAAAAGTTCATTTTTTCATTACTTGTGTTTATAATTATTTTGATACAAAAACATAAAAAAATTATCCATCCAAAGTTTTAAAGGGGTTATAAAAATGATTGATTTTAAAAAAGAGGTTTTAAAAAGAAAAGACGCCTTAATTGAGTCTTTGCAAACATTATTAAAAATTAACACTGAACTTACCACCTTTGATCCTAATAGAACAGGCGCTCCTTTTGGCGAAGGAAATCAACAAGCCCTTGATTTTATGCTTGATTTAGGCTCCCAAAGCGGCTTTAAAACCCTGAATTTAGAAGGATACGCTGGTCATATTGAATACGGAAACCAAAAAGAATGGGTTGGTATGATTGGTCATTTGGATGTAGTGCCAGCAGGAACTGGTTGGACTTATCACCCTTATAAAGGTTTTATTGCCAATGAAAAAATTTATGGCAGAGGTGCACAAGATAATAAAGGACCTACAATTGCTGCTTATTTTGCTTTAAAAATCTTGAAAGAACTCAAATTGCCTTTATCAAAAAGGATTAAATTAATTTTGGGTGTGGATGAAGAAACTGGATTTCGTTGTATGAAACATTATTTTACTAAATTGCCTGAATTGCCTGTGTCTGGTTTTGTTCCTGACAGCCATTTTCCTGCTATTTATTGCGAAAAAGGAATTGGGGATTTTACTTTTGAAGGCACAGTTTTAGATAATAGAATTGTAAGTATTCAAAGCGGGCAAGCCTCTAATGTTGTTCCTGATTTGGCACAAGCAGTTCTAAAATTTGATCCTAACTACTCAGATTTATTCCATAATTTTGTTAAAACCAACAGCATCAAAGCCACTTTAGAACCACAAGGCGATTTGTTAAAGTTTGAAGTTCACGGCGTTTCTGCGCATGGTTCGACTCCTGAAATAGGAAAAAATGCCCTTTATGATTTGATGAAAGTTCTTAAAGCATTGGGAATTACAAATACTTTGGTTGATTTTTTTGATCAATATTTGGTAGATAGTTTGGATGGAAAAAAATTAGGCATTAATCACTTTGATGAAGAAACTTATAATTTGGTTTGTTTTTCTGGAGTTTTAAAATTAGAAAATAATCAAGCTTTTTTCACTCTTAATTTAAGATATCCTAAAGGAATTACATTTGAAAAAATCCTTTTTCAATTGGAAAAAGCAGCCAAGAGCCAACATTTTTGCCTCAAAAATACCATTCATCATCCCATTATGTATGTTGATCCTAAAAGTGAATTAATGCAAACATTATTAAAAGTTTATCAAAAACATACTAATGATTTAGTTTCCAAACCTATGTGTGTGGGTGGTGGTTCTTTTGCAAAATGCGCCCCTAATTTAGTACCTTTTGGACCTACTTTTGTCGATGAAGTTTCTTTGATTCATCAAAAAAATGAATCTATTTCAATTGATAAATTAATTACCTTAACTGTCATTTACACAGAAGCTTTATATGAATTAGCAAAATAAAATTAACAACCTATTGTTTTTAAAACCAGACATTTGGCATCCAACTTTGCTACTTGCAAAAACTTCAAAAAATTAAAAATTTATCTCTATATTTCACAAAAATTTAAAAGTTCATTTTTCCATTACTTGTGTTTATAATTATTTTGATACAAAAACATAAAAAAATTATCCATCCAAAGTTTTAAAGGGGTTATAAAAATGATTGATTTTAAAAAAGAGGTTTTAAAAAGAAAAGACGCCTTAATTGAGTCTTTGCAAACATTATTAAAAATTAACACTGAACTTACCACCTTTGATCCTAATAGAACAGGCGCTCCTTTTGGCGAAGGAAATCAACAAGCCCTTGATTTTATGCTTGATTTAGGCTCCCAAAGCGGCTTTAAAACCCTGAATTTAGAAGGATACGCTGGTCATATTGAATACGGCAACCAAAAAGAATGGGTTGGTATGATTGGTCATTTGGATGTAGTGCCAGCAGGAACTGGTTGGACTTATCACCCTTATAAAGGTTTTATTGCCAATGAAAAAATTTATGGCAGAGGTGCACAAGATAATAAAGGACCTACAATTGCTGCTTATTTTGCTTTAAAAATCTTGAAAGAACTCAAATTGCCTTTATCAAAAAGGATTAAATTAATTTTGGGTGTGGATGAAGAAACTGGATTTCGTTGTATGAAACATTATTTTACTAAATTGCCTGAATTGCCTGTGTCTGGTTTTGTTCCTGACAGCCATTTTCCTGCTATTTATTGCGAAAAAGGAATTGGGGATTTTACTTTTGAAGGCACAGTTTTAGATAATAGAATTGTAAGTATTCAAAGCGGGCAAGCCTCTAATGTTGTTCCTGATTTGGCACAAGCAGTTCTAAAATTTGATCCTAACTACTCAGATTTATTCCATAATTTTGTTAAAACCAACAGCATCAAAGCCACTTTAGAACCACAAGGCGATTTGTTAAAGTTTGAAGTTCACGGCGTTTCTGCGCATGGTTCGACTCCTGAAATAGGAAAAAATGCCCTTTATGATTTGATGAAAGTTCTTAAAGCATTGGGAATTACAAATACTTTGGTTGATTTTTTTGATCAATATTTGGTAGATAGTTTGGATGGAAAAAAATTAGGCATTAATCACTTTGATGAAGAAACTTATAATTTGGTTTGTTTTTCTGGAGTTTTAAAATTAGAAAATAATCAAGCTTTTTTCACTCTTAATTTAAGATATCCTAAAGGAATTACATTTGAAAAAATCCTTTTTCAATTGGAAAAAGCAGCCAAGAGCCAACATTTTTGCCTCAAAAATACCATTCATCATCCCATTATGTATGTTGATCCTAAAAGTGAATTAATGCAAACATTATTAAAAGTTTATCAAAAACATACTAATGATTTAGTTTCCAAACCTATGTGTGTGGGTGGTGGTTCTTTTGCAAAATGCGCCCCTAATTTAGTACCTTTTGGACCTACTTTTGTCGATGAAGTTTCTTTGATTCATCAAAAAAATGAATCTATTTCAATTGATAAATTAATTACCTTAACTGTCATTTACACAGAAGCTTTATATGAATTAGCAAAATAAAATTAACAACCTATTGTTTTTAAAACCAGACATTTGGCATCCAACTTTGCTACTTGCAAAAACTTCAAAAAATTAAAAATTTATCTCTATATTTCACAAAAATTTAAAAGTTCATTTTTCCATTACTTGTGTTTATAATTATTTTGATTATTTTGATACAAAAACATAAAAAAATTATCCATCCAAAGTTTTAAAGGGGTTATAAAAATGATTGATTTTAAAAAAGAGGTTTTAAAAAGAAAAGACGCCTTAATTGAGTCTTTGCAAACATTATTAAAAATTAACACTGAACTTACCACCTTTGATCCTAATAGAACAGGCGCTCCTTTTGGCGAAGGAAATCAACAAGCCCTTGATTTTATGCTTGATTTAGGCTCCCAAAGCGGCTTTAAAACCCTGAATTTAGAAGGATACGCTGGTCATATTGAATACGGCAACCAAAAAGAATGGGTTGGTATGATTGGTCATTTGGATGTAGTGCCAGCAGGAACTGGTTGGACTTATCACCCTTATAAAGGTTTTATTGCCAATGAAAAAATTTATGGCAGAGGTGCACAAGATAATAAAGGACCTACAATTGCTGCTTATTTTGCTTTAAAAATCTTGAAAGAACTCAAATTGCCTTTATCAAAAAGGATTAAATTAATTTTGGGTGTGGATGAAGAAACTGGATTTCGTTGTATGAAACATTATTTTACTAAATTGCCTGAATTGCCTGTGTCTGGTTTTGTTCCTGACAGCCATTTTCCTGCTATTTATTGCGAAAAAGGAATTGGGGATTTTACTTTTGAAGGCACAGTTTTAGATAATAGAATTGTAAGTATTCAAAGCGGGCAAGCCTCTAATGTTGTTCCTGATTTGGCACAAGCAGTTCTAAAATTTGATCCTAACTACTCAGATTTATTCCATAATTTTGTTAAAACCAACAGCATCAAAGCCACTTTAGAACCACAAGGCGATTTGTTAAAGTTTGAAGTTCACGGCGTTTCTGCGCATGGTTCGACTCCTGAAATAGGAAAAAATGCCCTTTATGATTTGATGAAAGTTCTTAAAGCATTGGGAATTACAAATACTTTGGTTGATTTTTTTGATCAATATTTGGTAGATAGTTTGGATGGAAAAAAATTAGGCATTAATCACTTTGATGAAGAAACTTATAATTTGGTTTGTTTTTCTGGAGTTTTAAAATTAGAAAATAATCAAGCTTTTTTCACTCTTAATTTAAGATATCCTAAAGGAATTACATTTGAAAAAATCCTTTTTCAATTGGAAAAAGCAGCCAAGAGCCAACATTTTTGCCTCAAAAATACCATTCATCATCCCATTATGTATGTTGATCCTAAAAGTGAATTAATGCAAACATTATTAAAAGTTTATCAAAAACATACTAATGATTTAGTTTCCAAACCTATGTGTGTGGGTGGTGGTTCTTTTGCAAAATGCGCCCCTAATTTAGTACCTTTTGGACCTACTTTTGTCGATGAAGTTTCTTTGATTCATCAAAAAAATGAATCTATTTCAATTGATAAATTAATTACCTTAACTGTCATTTACACAGAAGCTTTATATGAATTAGCAAAATAAAATTAACAACCTATTGTTTTTAAAACCAGACATTTGGCATCCAACTTTGCTACTTGCAAAAACTTCAAAAAATTAAAAATTTATCTCTATATTTCACAAAAATTTAAAAGTTCATTTTTCCATTACTTGTGTTTATAATTATTTTGATACAAAAACATAAAAAAATTATCCATCCAAAGTTTTAAAGGGGTTATAAAAATGATTGATTTTAAAAAAGAGGTTTTAAAAAGAAAAGACGCCTTAATTGAGTCTTTGCAAACATTATTAAAAATTAACACTGAACTTACCACCTTTGATCCTAATAGAACAGGCGCTCCTTTTGGCGAAGGAAATCAACAAGCCCTTGATTTTATGCTTGATTTAGGCTCCCAAAGCGGCTTTAAAACCCTGAATTTAGAAGGATACGCTGGTCATATTGAATACGGCAACCAAAAAGAATGGGTTGGTATGATTGGTCATTTGGATGTAGTGCCAGCAGGAACTGGTTGGACTTATCACCCTTATAAAGGTTTTATTGCCAATGAAAAAATTTATGGCAGAGGTGCACAAGATAATAAAGGACTTACAATTGCTGCTTATTTTGCTTTAAAAATCTTGAAAGAACTCAAATTGCCTTTATCAAAAAGGATTAAATTAATTTTGGGTGTGGATGAAGAAACTGGATTTCGTTGTATGAAACATTATTTTACTAAATTGCCTGAATTGCCTGTGTCTGGTTTTGTTCCTGATAGTCGTTTCCTGCTGTTTACTGTGAAAAAGGTCTTTGTGATTTTTCTTTGCAAGGTGTGGTATTAGATGACAGAATTATAAGTATTAAAAGTGGTAAAGCAACAAATGTAGTTCCTGATTTGGCACAAGCAGTTCTAAAATTTGATCCCTCTTATAAAACTTTATTTAATGATTATTTGACTAAAAACGATACTAAAGCCACTTTAGCACCGCAAGGAGATTTTTTAAAAATAACTGTTTATGGAAAATCAGTACACGGTTCGACTCCAGAAAGAGGTAAACGCGCCCTTTATGATTTGATGAAAGTTCTCAAATCGTTAGGCATTACTAATAATTTAGTAATTTTTTTAACGATTATTTAGTAGATAGCTTAGATGGTCATAAAATAGGGATTTTTCACTTGGATGAAAAAAACACAAATTTAACTTGTCAATCAGGTTTTTTGATATTAGAAAAACAACAAGCTTTTTTACTCTTAATTTAAGATATCCTAAAGGAATTACATTTGAAAAAATCCTTTTTCAATTGGAAAAAGCAGCCAAAAAGAATCAATTTCTTTTAAAAACTGATTTTCATTATCCTATTATGTATATCAATCCCAATAGCGAATTAATAACAACTTTAGTAAATATTTATCAAAAACATAATCATGATTTTTTAACTGCGCCTTTGTGTAGTGGTGGTAGAACTTATGCTAAATGTGCCCCTAATTTAGTTCCTTTCGGACCTGTTTTCCCCAATCAAAAGTCTTTAGCTCATCAAGTGGATGAATCTATTTCAATTGACCAATTAATTACCTTAACTGCCATTTACACAGAAGTTTTATATCTTTTGTCCCGATAAACATCAAACATTTATTCAATTAAAAAACAAGGAGTTATACAATTATGAATACTTATTTAGATTTATGTCGTTTTATTTTGCAAAAAGGCAGTTTTAGAAACGACCGCACTAATACAGGTACCAAAAGTGTTTTTGGCTACCAAATGCGCTTTAATCTTGAAGAAGGGTTTCCTTTGTTAACTACTAAAAAAATGAATCTTAGATCAATTATCCACGAACTTTTATGGTTTTTAAAAGGGGATACTAATATTTGTTATTTGGTACAAAACAATGTTAATATTTGGAATGAATGGCCTTATCAAAAATATCAACAATCAGCTTTTTTTCAAAATGAAACATTGAAAGAATTTGTAGAAAAAATCAAAAATGATCCTCTTTTTGCCATAAAGCACGGTAATTTAGGTCCTGTTTATGGTAAACAATGGCGCGATTTTAATGGCGTTGATCAAATCAAATTTTTAATTTCTGAAATCAAAACCAATCCCAATTCCAGACGTTTGATTCTTAATTCTTGGAATCCGCCCTTATTAAACCAAATGGCATTGCCACCTTGTCATGTCTTAATTCAATTCTACGTTCATCAAGGCAAACTCTCCTTGCAACTATATCAACGTAGTGGAGATGTTTTTTTGGGAATACCTTTTAATATCACTTCTTATTCTTTATTACTTATGATGGTCGCACAAGTAACTAACTTACAACCTTACGAATTTATCCATACTTTAGGAGATGCCCACATTTATTCCAATCACCTTGCACAAGTTCAGACCCAAATTCAAAGAACTCCTAAAAAATTACCTCAAATGATTTTAAATCCTGACATCAAAAATATTGATGATTTTAAATTTAGTGATTTTACTTTGCAAAATTATCAATGTGATGGCATTTTGAAAGGCGATATTGCTGTATGATTAATTTAATTACTGCCTTTGACGGCAATTATTTGATTGGCAAAGACAACAAACTCCCTTGGCATTATTTCCAAGATTTACAATATTTTAAAAAAATTACCCTTAATCAAAATGTTTTAATGGGGTATGAAACTTATAAATCCTTAAAAAATTATTTCAAAAATAAGCCCTTTAATTTTAAAAAAACTTATGTAGCATCTTTAAAACATGTTTTGGAATTGCCTAATTGTACTGTTGTTTCTGATTTGCAATCCTTCATGGCAAGTGATGCTGCCCAAGATATTTTTATTATTGGTGGAGGAAAAATCTATCAACAAACCCTACCTTGGGTAACAACTTTATACATCACCCACATTTTACAAAGACATCAAGGAAATGTTTTTTTTCCCAAAATTGACTTATCACAATACCAATTAATCCAAAAAGAAATTCACCCACAATTAATTTTTGCCATTTATCAAAAAAAATTAGATACGCCCAAATGTTAACTTTTATTTTTGTTGTCGTTTGGATAACATTTGTTTTTTTGCAAACTTCCAAAACTATGCTAGTTGATTTTTCTTTTTGCTACAAACTGCCAGTTAATTTAATTTTGGGGTTGTTTTTGGCTTTTTTAATAACGTTTATAATTTTGGTTTTTTGCTTCTTTTTAATGACTTTTTTGCCCCCTAATCATTATTTTAAAGGATTTGTTTCACGTAGTTTGTCGCGTTTTGTCAACCGTTTTTTAAGAATTAAAGTAGTAGTTCAAAATCCTCATTTAATCCCTTCAAAAGAAAACGTTGTTATTTATGCCAATCACAAGTCATACACCGATCCTTTTGTTATTACAAGCGTTATTCTAAGAACTTTATCATTTGCTCCCAAACAAAATTTTAATTGTTTTTTTGGAACTGCATGGTTTTTAAAATTAGCTTTTTTATCTTTGGATTGTATGGTAATCTCAAGGGATGATATCAGAAAAACTGCCCAAAATTTAATAAAGGCAGTGCCTAAAGTTAAAAATGGTATGGCAATGGTAGTTTTTCCTGAGGGAGGCATTAAAGATAGAAATAACGAACAAGCAATGCCACTTTTAGGAGGGGCTTTTAAAATTGCTTGTAAAAGTAAATCTTCTATTTTGCCTTTAACTATCAAAGGAGCCAGTCAAATCAAAAATAAGCGTTTTTGGCAAAAAAAAGTAGTAGAAATAATTATTCATCCTCCTTTAAAATACGATCATTATTGCAATACAAATATGCATCAAGTAGCTATTGATGTGCAAAATATTATCAACTCTAGTTTTAATTAAAATAATTATATTTTAACTTATTTTTATGTTATAATAAAATAGATACTTAAATAAATGTATAAAAAAGAAATATTTTTTTAATAAAGAAAGGTTTTATAATATGATTATTTTTAAAACAACTGCTTATTTTAATCCCCATTTAGATGATTTATGTTTTTTTGAAGAAAAAGAAGGAATCACTAAAAAATTAGTTTCAGCTTTAGAACCAAGTAACAAACAATCAGGACCTATTGATTTATTTTGTCTTTCTTGGGCAATTTGTTTTTATAAAACTTCTAAAAAGATTTTAGCAGAACAAGACTATACAAATAAAGATTTAAAAGTAAAAGTAACTTTAGAAATGCAAAAAGATGATAAAGGTTTTTATTTCAAACCTACTGCTATTTTAGGAATTCAAGATATGACGCTGGAACAAACTGAAATAATCGCAGATGCAACTCATAAAAGATGCCCTATTTCTCGTTTAATTAGTGCTGATGAAAATGTTTCTGTTAAAGTTGCAAATTACAATGAATTGATTACAGAATAAAATTTTTCATGATATAATAAAAAAACACCTTTAAAAGGTGTTTTTTTATTATATAACTTTGAAATTATAAATGTTTAAATGATCAAAATTATTCATGGTAAATTTTTTTTAAATCTTTATTTTTGTGAATAATTTTTTTTATTAAAGGGTTAAAAACATAATTATTATATTTAGCATCCGAAACTATTTCTTTTAAAAAAATAATATTCAATTGTAATAAATTTTTGGTAATGTTGGCATCTTTTGTCAAGGGAAAAGTTTTGTGAGGATTTTGCAAAAAACTTTTTAATATTTCTTGTTCTAAATTGCTACAAGACAATAAATAATTTATAATTTTGTTTTTAACATTTTTGCGATAAAAATAATTCATTATAAAAATAACTAAAAGACAAATAAAAACAATAAAAATAAATTTAAAAAAGATACTTTTAAACATTATTTTATTTGCCTTGTTTCATGCTGTTCATAATTTGACGAATTTGTTTTTCAGAAGGAGTACGACCCATTTGGCGAAACATTTCTTTGATTTGTTTTTCACTGATGGGAGGATTTTGTTGTAAATGTTTTTTAAACCAATGAAACATTAAAAAAGCTCCTAAAACCCCGCCTAATAAAAATCCTATAATTGGATTTACATATAACCAAATATTGTTCATTTTGAACTCCTTTTTTCTTTTTCTTTTTTTTCTTTCCTTGGTGAAAGTCTAAATTTTTTTATAAAATTGAATTTTTTTATTACCGTATTGTTTTTCTTTTTGTAAAACAAATTCTTTAATTTGTGTAGGCAAAACAATTTTGGGATGTAATTCACAAATAATAATGCTATTTTGATGTGTTAATTTGTCTAAATATTCAAAAGCAGGTAAATAAAAATCTTTAAAATAAGGAGGGTCTAAAATAATAAAATCAAAAATCAAGTTGGCTTTTTGGAATTTTTTTAAAGCTTGAATAAAATGACCATAAAAAATAATGCTTTGTTCTAAATCCAGTTTTAATTTTTGGTGGTTTTCTTTTAAGGTTTGAAAAGCTTTTAATGAAACATCCACAAAATAGGCTTGTTTAGCATCTCTGCTTAAAGCCTCAAAACCATAAGAACCGTTGCCTGCAAATAAATCTAAAAAGATTTTGTTTTGGACTGAGGCTCCCAAAGTATTAAAAAGAGCTTCTTTGACCAAAGAGCTAGTGGCTTTGGTGTGAGGTGATGGCACTAGTTTGATTTTGTGTCCTTTGAATTTTCCTCCGATGATAATTGTTGTCTTTGTCATGAAAATATTTTTCTTTTGATGGAGTTTTTCAAAGAGGATAAAATTTCTTGGTAATTGTAAGGCAAAGGGGATCCTTTTTGGCTGAAATAATCAAAATTACTTTTAAGAAGTTCATATACGGCTTGATTGAGGTTAAAGTAGGCTAGCTTTTGAAAATATTTTATTTGGGAAAAATTTCGTTGAGGTTCTAATTTGTCACTTAAAAATACAATTTTATCGCAATAATTCATTTTTTTATCACCCCAAACATGTTTTTTGATGGCATTAAGAATAGTGACATTTGTGATGCCAAATTCTTTTTTTAAGATGTTTGCAGCAGATAGAGCGTGAAAAATATCAGGCGTTTTGCTGTATTTTTGGATATTGGCTTGAGTAAGATAGGGTTTTTGTTGTTCTAAGGTGTCGTTTTTGGTGTAATCATGAAATAAAGCTGCAATTTGAATAGGCAACAAAGGTTTGTTATAATGTCTTGCCATTTTGGTAGCAGTGCGATAAACTCTTATAGTGTGTTCTAACCGCAAAGGATATTTTTTTAATTTATTTTCGACAGCTTGACGAATTTTGTGTAACAACATATTATTTTCATTTTTCTTCAAAGTCTTGAAATTTTTCTTTCCAAAGGTGATAATCTTGTTTTTTGAGATTGGTTAAAAACTTTTTTTCACGATAAAAACGATTGAATTTGGTAAACGCGCTTTCTTGAAAGCGATTTAGGGGTTTTACCAATAAAGAACAAAAACCTGCTTGATTAGCTCCTTTGATATCTGTTTGAAGTTGGTCTCCTATCATCAACATTTGTGTGGGTTCCAATTTGAGAAGTTGGCATGCTTTTTGAAAAGCTGTAGGGGATGGTTTTTTGTTTAATAAATTTAAATATATAAAAATAAAATCATTTTTTAAAACTTTGTGGAGGCGTTTTTTAGAGGCATTAGAAAGAATAACGACTTTGAAAATAAGAGATAATTTAGTTAAAAGGTTTTTAATTTGTTCATCTAAAATATCTTTGTTGCATTCAATTAAAGTATTGTCTAGATCAAAAATTAACGCTTTAATGCCTTGTTTTTGAAACAACTCAAAAGGAATTTGCAAGACACAAGGAAAATAGTGTTGAGGGATGAAAAGTTTGTTGGGGCAAGTCATTTTATTGGACATCTACAATTTTGACTCTAAAAGTGTTTCCAGTTTCGCCGGTAACAAAAACAACATCTCCTATTTGGTGCCCTTTGATATTTTGTCCTAAAGGAGATTCAATCGAAATTTTGTTGTTAAAAGGATCTGCTTCCAAGGTGCTTACTAATTCAATTTCTTGTTGTTGTTTGGTGTGTAAAAGCTCCAAAGATACTTTTTTGCCAATACTTACTTCTCTTTCTTTGGAAACTTTAACTACGCGGACATTTTTTAAAATATTTTGGATTTCTGAGATGCGATGTTCTATTAAAGCTTGTTCGTTTCTAGCAGCATCATAATCAGCGTTTTCGGATAAATCTCCTTGTTCGCGCGCTTCTTTTAAAGCTTCTAAATTTTCTTTTCTTTTAACTTCTTTTAAAAAAGTTAATTCTTTTTTTAATTTTTCTATTCCTGATTGGGTAAGTTCATAAATTTTATTATTCATAAATAAAAGACCTTCTTTTTTTATTTTTTGATGGTTTTTCAAAATTCCTAAATTATTTTTTGAGATAAGAAATAATCAACCCATCACCTACATCTTGAAAAGTGGTGAAAAAATCTGGGTGATTTGTTAAAAAAGTTTGAAAATTATGCATTTTTTTGAAAATTCCTTGATTATTTTTAGTCGTTTTGGCTTTTTTAAAACAACTTAAATTAAGGTTATCAAAAACGATAATGCCTTGTTTTTTGAGTAAAGGAGCATATTTGCAAAATAACTTTTGATATTGGGCTTTGGCAGCATCAATAAAAATTAAATCATATTTTTTTAAATTGCAAGTAGGATAAATTAACGCCTCTGCCCAAATGACATTTATGTGATAGGGAGTTTCTTTTAAAAAGTTTTTAGCTAAATTATAATTTATAAAATCTCTTTCTAAAGTATCAATTTTAGTGCTAAGAGAGCTCATAGCCAAAGCGCTATATCCAATGGCAGTTCCGATTTCTAAAATATTTGTGATTTTGTTTTGTGAAATTACATCAAGTAACAAAGCTAATCCTTGGTCTTGGATAATGGGGATTTTGTTTTCTTGGGCGTATTTTTTTAATTTTTGTAAGTTTTTTTCTTTGTTAAAATCAAACATTTCAATGCTCTTTGTTTGGGTGTAATTTGATATAATCGAGATAATTTTGTAAAATGATGGTTGCTGCAATTTCGTCTTTCATTTGTAAAATTTTGCCCTTTTTTTTGTTATTGGTTTTTAACATTTGGATTGCTTGTACGGTAGATAAACGTTCATCCCATAAAATTACTTTTACTTGCTCAAACTTGTTTTCTAGCGTTTTTTTAAAATCACTACTTATTTTGGCTTTAATTCCTATGTCGTTGTTCATGTGTTTGGGGTATCCCAAAACAATTGTTTTAATTTGATATTGAGAAATGATTTCTTGTAAAGGTGTAATCAATCGATTGTATTTGTGGGTGGCAAAAAAAATAGTTTTGAGGTTTTGGGCAATAATTCCTGTTTGTGATAAAGCGATTCCTAAAGTTTTTTCACCTAAATCCAACCCCAAAGATGCATTATTTTGGCAGTTTAACATAATAAAACATTCTCATTTGTCAAAAAATTGTTTGAATGATAAAAATTATTCTTTTTTTCTTGGTTTTGGTTAAACTTCATTTTATCAATTTTTTTGTTTTTGGGCAAATAATTTTATTAATAATTGTTTAAAAGATTTGAAAAATAGTGGGTTTGGGGTTTTAAAAGGGTTTAATTTTAATTTTTCTTCCGCTTTGATTATTTTTTTCTTTTTTATTTTGTTTTTTTTTGTCATTTCGAACACCTTTTAACAATTTTTAGGAATTTTTTCCTTGAGGATTTTTTTATTATAAATTTTTTAAACAGTTTAATTTATTTCTAATTTGGTTTTTACAAAATTAAGTACTTGTTCTAAATTTTTAGTTTTTTTGGTGCCCCCTTGAGCTAAACTAGCATTGCCACCACCAGAACCACAAACCAAGGATAAAGCTTCTTTAATCAAATTACCTGCATGTAGAGTTTTGCTTTTGCATAAAAAAACAATTTTTTCAGGTTGCACATAAGATAAAAATAAAACTTCTAAATGGTATTTATCAAAAATATGATTCATAAAAAATTTGATAACTTCTAAAGGTTTTTCTTCTTCAATGGTTAACATCATTTTTTTGGTAATTTGTGGTGGTAAAAAATTAGATTCTGCTTGTACCATATTTTTTTGATGATATTCTAAAACTTTTTTTTCAAAAAGAACTAAGGCTTGTTGTTGTGCTTTGATATGTTTTTGATAATTGAGAATATCTTGATAACTTTGGGTTATTGGAGGAAAATTTTTAACATCAAAAATGAGGTTTTGCGTTTGTAAGGATTTTGCTTTTTGGGTTAGTTGGTGCAAGTCGTTTTGGTAAGGAACTAATTTGGCGTTGAGACTTTCTTGGCAATTGTTATTACAAACTGCCTCAATGCGGTATATACCAGAGCTAATGCTTTCGCATGACAAAATAGTAAAATGTTCTAAATCTTTAGTATTTGTGACATGTGTTCCTCCGCATAAATCCACTGAAAAAGTATCAATACTTACGATTCTTACTTTGTCTTTGTATTTGGCTTTTTGATTTTGTTCTAGAAGAGTGGCGTATTTTTTTTGGGCGTCTGGGATTGAAAGTTGTTCAATTTTGACTGGAACACTTTTTTGAATTAGTTGGTTTACTTCTTTTTCTATTTGTAATAAAGTTTGGGGAGTAATTTTTTCAAAATGATTAAAATCATAACGTAAAGAGCTAAATCCCACTGATGAACCTTGTTTTTTGAGGTGGCTGCCTAATTGTTTTTGCAAAACCGCTTCTAAAAGATGTGTTGCTGTGTGATGATAAGAAATTTGATTGCGTTTAGTCTTTTCAATGCAGGCATAAACTTCTTGACCTTCGCAAAAGTTGCCTTGAACTTCGTGCAAAATTTGTCCGTTTGGTAGTTTAGTTATTTTGGTAACTTTGGTGTTGTCAATCCAACCTTCATCTTCTATTTGTCCTCCCATATTAGCATAAAAAGGTGTTTTTTCAAGCACTATTCCTTTGTCAAAAACTTTGATTACTTTGGTTTTGCAAGTAAAATTTGTATAACCTATAAATTCGCTGGGAGTTAAAAATTGGAGAAATGCTTCTTCTTGTTTATTCATGTGTGTTTGCGATGTTTGATTTTTTTTACTTAAATTTTGGTGGTCGTGGAGTAATTCTTGGAATTTTTGGTAATCTGTTGTAATGTTTTTCTTTTTAGCATAATCCAAAATTAAATCTTCAGGAATGCCGTAAGTGTCGTATAATTTGAAAAAGTTTTGTCCTGATAAAGTTTTTTGGGTGAGATGTTGTAAAAAAGTTTTTTCGGCAGTTTTGAGAGTTTGTTCAAAAATATTTTCTTGTTGCAATAGCACTTTGGCAATCATTTCTTGGTTGGTGCATAGTTCTTTGTAAAAATCTTTCATCATTGCAACTGTTGGAGGCACTAATTGATGTAAAAAAGGTTTGTATAAACCTAGTTTTTTGCCTTCGTTAGCAGCTCTTCGTAATAATTTTTTTAAGACATAGCCCCTTTTTTCGTTAGTGAGGACTGCTCCGTCATTGATTGCAAAAACCAAAGTTTTTAAGTGATCTGCAATAATTTTAAAACTTTCTTGTCCTGTGTATTTGATTTGTGTCATTTTTTCCAAAGCTTTTATTAAAGGAAAGAAAAGGTCTGTTTCAAAATTGGTTTTGGTGTTTTGCAAAATACAGGCTAAACGTTCTAAACCAGCCCCAGTATCAATGTTTTTGCTTGGTAGTTCTTGATATTTTTCGATAGATAATTTAGGGTCGCAATTATATTGAGAAAAAACAATATTCCAAATTTCGATAAAGCGGTCGTTTTCTAAATCTTGGATAATTAGTTCTTTGTTGCGAGGGTCAAAAGTTTTTCCTCTGTCAAAAAAAATCTCGGTGCAAGGACCAGAAGGACCAGGACCTATTTGCCAAAAATTGCTCTTTAAAGGAATAAGGTGGTTTTTTTCTACTCCTAAGTCAAGCCAATATTGATAAGTATCTTGGTCTTGAAAAAAATAAGTAATGTAGAGTTTTTCTAAGGGAAAAGCAAACCATTTAGGCGAAGTTAACAACTCAAAGGCGTAGTGGATAGCTTCTTTTTTAAAATAATTTCCGATAGAAAAATTGCCTAACATTTCAAAAAAAGTATGATGGCGCGAGGTTTTCCCTACGTTTTTGATGTCGTTGGTACGAATACATTTTTGCACGTTAGTAATGCGTCTAAAAGGAGGTGTTTGTGTGCCATCAAAATATTTTTTTAAAGGGGTAATGCCTGCATTAACCCATAATAAGTTAGCTTCGTTTCGTGGTATCAAAGAAGATGATTTTGCGATGTGATGGTTTTTGCTTGCAAAAAATTTGAGCCACATTTGTCTAATTTCAAAAGATGTCATTATAAAAAATCCTTTAATTGTCTGAAATTTGGGGTGATATTTGATATTAATTTGGTCTTTGATTTGTTCTTTTGTGATACAAATAATAATTAGTTTATTAAAATGCGTTTTGAATTAATTTTGATTTGTGATATATAATTGATATCTAACATGTGTATAAAATTAAAAAACCGATCAAACTTAATTTTAACATTTTTTTATTGCTTTTCATTATTTTTTTGCATTTTTTCGTTATTTTTTTGACTTATTTTGGTTTTGCAAAAGCTAAAAACATTATTTTTTAATTGTTGATAATTATAAAAATGATTGTTTTAAAAAATGATATAATTTAATTGTTGTTTTAAAATAACAAAATAATTTTAATTTAACATTTTTTATTAATTTATTTCGATTTTTTATTAATTTAATTTTTTTCTTTTTTTGAGTCAAAAACAAATAATTATAATCATACAAAAAAAACAAAAAGTGAATGTATCAAAAGTGAAAATCACATCTTTTTACAAATTTTTTAATTCTTCATTTTTTTCAATTTATTTTATTAAAATTAAAAAAAATTTAAGCTCGTTATTGTTATTGATTTTTTCTTCAATAATTTTAATTTGGGGGCTTTTTGATAGTTGTTTTCAAACGCATCTAGACTCATTTGCTTATTGTAAAAATATTTTTCATTATACAAGACAAAGTATTTTTTTAATTTTGGTAGTTGCAATAATTGCTTTAACTAAATATAGAACTACTAAATTTTATCAAATATTAAGTTTTGTTGCTTTGGTAAATATTTTAATTATAAGTTTGGTTTTTTGTGATTTTATTGAAGACCACAAACAGCATTTTATTTCTGCAAATTGGCAAATGCAGCTAATTCCTTATTATTTGCAATATGTTTTTGCCCCTTTGATTTATTGTTTTTATGTGTGGAAACGACCAATTACTTTTTTGGGTTGGAAAAAAGTATGGATAGTTTTTGTTCATCCTTTTTGCTATTTTTTGTTATCTGCTATTATTTTTGGTTTTAAAGCGGATTTGAAATCGCATTTTATTAATCCTTATTACCAAAACAATTTAACAGTAGCTTATTTTAAACTTTTTGTCTCTTTTTTGCTTTTGGCAATGGGTTTAATCGGAGTGCAAAAAATAAAAATTCATCCTTTTTATAAAGGTGCACTTTTAGTGCTAGGATCATTTTTGATTTGTGTTATTCCTAGGGAAACAAGTGATTGGAATCATGCCAAAGAATTGGTGTTTTACCCTCAACAAATGGGTTCTTCTCTTTTTCCTGAATCACAAGATATTGCTAAACAATTAAGTAATTTAGTGCTTGAATTTGAAGGAAAACAAGACACAGGTTTAAAAACAGGTGAAAAAATTTTGGAACTAGGAGCAGGCAGTGGTAATGTTACTAAATATTTAGTACAAAAGTTTGGAGCCCAAAATGTTATTGCTTTGGAATATGATAAAGAATTATGTAATGTTTTGAGAAATAAATTTCCAGGTTTAACAGTTATCGAAGGAGATGCTTGTAATTTTATTGAATTGTTAAAGAAGCAAATTGATGAAACTCAAATAAAACAAATAAAAGGGATAGTATCTACTTTGCCTTTGAGTATTTTTTCTCAAGAACAATTGCAAGAACTAAATAAAAACCTTGCCACAGTAATTAAACAAAATAAGATTAGGTTTGTTGAATATCGCTTTTTGCTATTTTTACGTGAAAAACACATTATTGGAGATGGTGTAGAAGAAATTCAAGATACTAAAAATCAAATTTTTGTTTCTAGTGCAATTTTACCAACCAAAGTTTTTATTTTTGCTGCTACTGATGTTACAAAATAATATCATTTTATAAAATAAAAAGTTAACTTATTTTAAGTTAACTTTTTTATATTTTAGGGATTTGGCAATATTAATTTAATATGCGTTTAATTGCTTGTTCTAAAAAATGTTTATCTATTTGGTCTTTGTTATTTCTGATAGCCAAAATTAAAGCCTCATTGAGAATGGCTGCAAGTTGGGCACCTGATGCACCTTCAGTAATTAAAGCTAATTTGTAAAAATCAACATCCAAAGAAATATTTTTATTTTTAGCATGAATTTTTAGAATAGCTTCTCTAGCCTTTAGATTAGGTAAATTAATTTTGATTTTACGGTCAAATCTACCTGGACGAATCAAAGCAGGATCTAGCATATCTATTCTATTAGTAGCAGCAATAATGATGATTTGTGAAAGTTTAAAAAAACCATCCATTTCTAATAAAAGTTGGTTTAGGGATTGGTCGTGTTCTCGTGATTCTATGATGGAGTTGTTTTTTCTTTTGGCTCCTAAAGCATCTATTTCATCAATAAAAATAATGCAAGGAGTAGTTCTTTTGGCTTTTTGAAATAAATCTCTTATTCTAGAAGCTCCAACGCCTACATAAACTTCGACAAATTCAGAACCAGAAACAGCATAAAAAGGAATTTTGACCTCATTAGCTAATGCTTTTGCAAGTAAGGTTTTTCCTGTTCCTGGAGGTCCTTCTAATAATACTCCTTTAGGAATTGCAAAGCCCATTTTATGATATTTTTGAGGATATTTTAAGAAATCTATTAATTCTTGGATTTCTTTTTTTTCTTCTTCAAGACCTGCTACATCTGCAAAAGTTATTTTGTCTTTGGAAGAATTAACGTTTGTATTAAATTTATTTATTTTGTTTGATAACATTTGTTTAAGGTGAATTAAAATATAAAATCCAAAAATAAAAGAAACAAGATAACTTATAAATTTGAAATATAATTCTAAAAAATTAAATTGGATATTTTCTTTGACTTCTACCAAAACATCTTTATATGAATAAAAAGCATATACTAAATAATCATAATTGGAGACTGCCATTTTACAATAATATTTTTGATTATCAAAACTTTCTGCTTGGATTAAATAATGTTCTTTGTTCCAAATGCTGTATTGGCTTTTATAAGTATAATGAATTTTTTTAATTTCGTTGGCTTTAAATTTTGCAAATAGTTCGTATATATTTATTAAAGAAGCGTTTTTTAATTGATTTTTTTCTATCCAAAAATATGATAATTCTAGACTAATTAAAAATAATAAAATTAAAGATAATGGCAAAATAAAGAAGATAATAATTTTGTTTTTTTTAAAAAGTTTGAAAAACACTAAGTAAGTCTCCATGATGAAATTTATAAAAGAAAAGCTTATAAAAAAATTATTTTAATTAAATTTGTGTGTAATTAAATTAATAAAAGTGAATAGCGCACAAAAATTTATGTTGTTTGGGTTTGAAAAAAGATTTTCCAAAATTTAATTTTCTTTGGAAAAACCATATAAAAATTCCATATTATCTTTAAGACGTAAATTAATTAAATAAAATAAAGCTCCTATGATGGTATTACTTACAATAACTGATGAAAAACTATAAATAAGATTAAGCGACCAAGAATAAGAAGGACTTGGAATGAACCACTTTAAAAAAGTTTTTTTGGCAAAGTTTTCTTGTAATAAATTAATAAATAAAATGCTTGAAATAATTTGAACTACACTAATTAATACTAAAGTTATTATAATAGGTATTTTTTTGGTGAGATGATTTAAGTTTTTTTGATAAAATAATCCCGAAAAAGAGCAGACAATATAGGGAAGAAAAAATCTGTAAAGGAAAATAAGGGCTTTGCTTGCATGTTCGTTTTCGTGTTCATGACTGTGATTATGATTTTCGTGTGTATGGTGTAATAACACTTCCATAAAAGAAAATTCCAAAACATAATGAATTAAAAGATAAAATAAACTAGCCCAAAATCCGTATTTAGGTCCAAAAAGATAACCTATTAAAATGATAAAAATTAATTCAATGCGAAAAAAAGCATAATTGCAAGGGATTGTTGCATTAATAGTATAACGAGAAAGAAGTTCCAAACCAAAAGCCAAAAATAATAAGAAAGAAATGGCAATGATTTTTCTTAAAACATTTTTTTGATTATTTAACATAAATATACCTTTGATTTTATTTTCATATTTTATTTTGCTAGTTTTTTGTGTAGTTTTTCGTTGTTTATCTTTTTTTTTTTTTGATAGTCTATATAAAAATTTTTCAATTTAGAACTATTTTAGTAATTGCTAATAATTTAAATTTTTAAGTTTTTCTTCTAAAATACCTTCTTTAAGTAAGCTTAAAAAATCATCATTAGTAGCATCCAAAATATAAAAACCGATGTTTGTTTTTTCCAAAACTTCTTGTATTTTTTCAGTTTGATAAGTTATTCCTTCAAAAAGTTTGCTAAATTGTTCTAAATTATCTTCTTTGTGAAAAAAATCTCCAATCAAAGTCATTTTTTCAATTAAACCAAATCTAATATCTAAAAAAATTTCTAATCCTCCCCAAGAAAAACGTTTTTTAAGTATTTTGGTGTGATGGGGTTGGGTTAAGAATAAAAATTCATTGGAAGCAAATTGGAGAGAATCTTTTTCTATTGATTTTATTTCTTGGTCACTAAGTACATAAGTTTGGTCAGTTAAAGCCCCAGTTAAATACTGCATTAACTTTTCTTGTGACATATCTGGAAGATAGCCTTTGAGGTTAGTTACTCGGGAACGTACACTTGCAATTCCTTTAGAAATTAATTTTTGGTCGTTTGGAGTAATTGTGTTTATCATAGTTTGGAAATCACAATTATAAAGAAGTGTTCCATGAGTTACCATGCCGTTTTGGTTTTGCATAAAGGCATTTCCAGAAATTTTTTTTCCTTCTAGTAAAATGTCGTTTCTGCCACTAAATTCAACATTAAGTCCTAATTTTTGTAATGCAACGACAATTTTAGCTAAAAAAGGTTTAAAACTGAAATTTTTTTCTTTTTTGGCAATAATGCTAAAAAGAGGAGTTTGAGGATCATTATAAACACATCCTCCGCCAGTAGGTCTTCTAAATAAAGGAATTTTATGTTCTTTGAGGTAATCTAAATTAACTTCGTTTTCAATTATTTGATTTTTCCCAACTACAACTCCTTTGATTTTCCAAATAAAAAAGAAGCTTTTTTCATGGTTTTGCTTTAATAAATGATTAAGGACGTATTGTTCTAGGGCGTAATAAAAATAAGGTTTAAGGTCGCAGATGCGATTAATTTGAATCAAAATCATAATAAAATCCCCTTTTAAAGTATTATTAAAGTATTATAAATATTTTTTTCATTAATATTATATCATTTATCAGTTATGTAGACTCATATTAATCTTTTTTGCCTTTTTTCTCTAACTCCAAAATCAAATCTCTTAATGTAGCTGCTTTTTCAAAATCAAGGGTTTTGGCAGCTTCTTTCATCATTTTTTGTAAACGTTTAATTTCTTTATTTTTAGCTGTAATATTTGTATGTGTTTGCAACTTTTTTTGTCCCTTAACTTTACCATTTTCATTTTCATTTTGGTCACTTTCTTTTTGTTTTATTGAAATTGTTTCTAAAATAGTTTTTTTAAGAGCAGTTGGTGTTACTTTCATTGTTTCGTTGTATTGTTGTTGGATTTTTCTTCTACGATAAGTTTCTTCAATAGCAATTTGCATAGCAGGAGAAATACAATCAGCATACATAATAACTTTGCCTGTAATGTTTCTAGCTGCTCTTCCAATAGTTTGGATAAGGCTTCTTTCGTTTCTTAAAAAACCTTGTTTGTCAGCATCCAAAATAGCTACTAAAGCTACTTCAGGTAAGTCAAGTCCTTCCCTCAAAAGATTAACTCCCACCAAACAATCATATTTTCCCAACCTTAGATCTTTTAAAATTTCAAGTCTTTGTAAAGATTTAATTTCACTGTGTAAATAAGCTACTTTGATGCATAAATTTTTTAAATAAGCAGTTAGGTCCTCGCTCATATTAATAGTTAAAGTAGTTATCAAAATTCTTTGATTATTTTTAGTTTGGTGTTTAATTTCAAAGTAAAGGTCATCCATTTGGTTGTGGGTTGGTCTTATTTCAATTTCTGGATCAAGGACAAAAGTAGGTCTTATAATTTGTTCTACAATGGGGATTTTTTTAGTTAATTCATAGTTGCCAGGAGTAGCTGAAAGATAGATAACTTTATTCATTTTGGCTTGGAATTCATGGAATTTTAAAGGTCTGTTATCAAGGGCACTTGGTAGTCTGAAACCGAAATTTACTAAGTTGGTTTTACGAGAAAAATCACCAAAATACATTCCTTTAATTTGGGGAATAGTTACATGAGATTCATCAATAATGGTTAAAAATTCATTTCCAAAAAAATCAATTAAAGTTGATGGTGCCTCGCCCTTTTCTTTGAGTGCTAAATGTCTTGAATAATTTTCAACACCATTGCAATTGCCTATTTGTTCTAACATTTCTAAATCATGTAAAGTGCGAATTTTAATTTTTTGGGCTGCTAAAAGTTGGTTAGTTTTTTCAAAATGATTAATTTGTTCCTTTAATTCTTGGCGAATTCTTTTGATACTTTCTTGTAATTTTTGGGTATTTGTAGCATATAGACTAGCAGGAAAAAGAGTAATTAATTTAAGATTCGTAATTGCTTTGCCATTTAAAACATCAAAATTTTGAATATTTTCAATTTCATTGCCAAAAAAAATAATGCGGATACCATTTTCTTTGTTAGATGAGGCAATAATTTCTATAATGTCACCTCTTACTCGAAAAGTTCCTCTTTGAAAATTAATTTCATTTCTTTGATATTTTAATTCTATTAACTTGTTAATTAATGCTTGCCTTTCGTATTTATCTCCAATTTGTAAATGTAGTGTTGATTTTTGATAATCTTTAAGGTCGCCTACTCCATAAATGCACGAAACCGAAGCAACTACAATTACATCATCGCGGTTAAGTAATGAACCTGCGGCACTATGACGCAACTGATCAATTTCATCGTTGATTTTGGAGTCTTTTTCAATGTAAGTGTCGCTTGATGCTACATATGCTTCTGGTTGGTAGTAATCATAATAAGAAATAAAATATTCTACGCGATTGTTGGGAAACATGGCTTTTAATTCGTTGTAGAGTTGTCCTGCTAATGTTTTGTTGTGAGCAATAACCAAAGTTTTTTGTTGTAAATGTTGAATAATATTTGCAATGGTAAAAGTTTTTCCAGTGCCAGTAGCTCCCAAAAGAATTTGTTCTTGTAAACCTTGTTTAAAATTATTAACCAATTTTTGAATTGCTTGGGGTTGGTCGCCACTTGGTTTTAAAGAACTTTGCAATTTAAATAAATTTGTTAAACTCATTTGTTGCTCCTTGCGTTTGCTTTTTTATTTTGGTGATTTTTTGGTTTTTAATTTCAAAATATTTAGATGGTTGTTTTTCTGTGTTCCAAAATTTTTGTCCATGTTTTTTATCAATATTTTTAATAAATGTCTATTTGCCCACTTTTATAAACTCTTTTTAATTAACAAAAACAACTTTGGATTAATTCCTATTTTTTGAAAATCTTGCAAAGTGGCTTTTTTGATGGCTTCTAAACTTTCAAAATGATTTAAGATGGCTTTTTTTCTAACAGCGCCAACTCCTTTTATATTTGATAAAGTAGTTTTATAATCTAGTTTGTTTTTGGTTTTGCGGTGAAAAGCAACAGTGAAACGATGGACTTCTTCGCTTAAACTTTTTAAAAAATAAAATAAATTAGGGCTTTGTTCCAACATTAATTTTTCTTGCAAAGTTACAAGATGAGTTAATTGATGTTTGTTATTTTTTTGCAATGCTCCTAAAGGAATTTCATATCCTAGTTTCTTTAAAGTTTTTTGGCTTTGTTTTAACTGTCCTAAACTGCCATCAACCAAAATTAAATCTGGTGAATCATTTTTAACTTCCTTGTCTTTGTTATAACAACGTGTAAGTGTTTCTTCAAAAGCTTGATATTCGTTAGGAAATTTGCCTTTAATGTGAAAAGTTCGATAAAGTTTTTTGTCAAATTCAAAATGATTAAATACAATTCTTGCTGCCACAAAGGCTTGTCCAAATAGTTGAGAATTATCAAAAACATCAATTCTTTTAATATCTTTATTAAAAATAATTGCCAATTTGTCTAAGGATTCTTGGATTTTTTGGTCTTTGGATTGATAGATTAAATTATTGTTAGCTAAATCATTTTGGGCGTTTTTTAAGGCTAGCAAATAAAGTTTCTTTTTGTCTCCTTTATGAGCAATATTTACTTTGGTTTGCAAGATTTGTTCCAATAAAGTTTGGTTAGTTATCATTTGTTGCAAAATAGTTTCATCTTGGCTTTTGCCTGTAATAATTATGTCTGGTTTAAGGTTTTTTTGATAATAACAATTAAAATAAGTTAAAATGTTTTCCCACACAAAGCCCACATATGAAAAAACGCTATTATAAGAATCAACGATATTTCCTTGGCGCATTTTTAAAATTTGAATTGATATTTGGTCTTGATTAAATGCATAGGCAAAAATATCGCAATTTTTGAGTTTTTGATTGCTGATAAGTTGTTTTTTGGTAGTCTGTTTGATTGAATAGATAATATCTCGGTATTCTTGGGCTTTTTCATAAAACATTTTTTCGCTAGCTGTTTTCATTAAATGGTGTAATTTTTTTAAAATATCTTTGATATTTCCTTTTAAAAATTTAGTAATTGCCTCAATGTTGGGTTTATAATTAATTGTTTCTCCTGCGCAAGCACCGAGGCATTGATTGATGTGAAAATGAAGACACGGTTTTTTTGATGCTAACGGACATCTTCTTAAAGGATACAAAAGATGCAACAATTTTAAGGTTTCTTTGGTGTTTTTAAGATTGGGATAAGGACCAAAAATTATTTTTCCTGGAGGAATTTGTTTGAATCGCGAAATTTTTAATTGTGGGTGCTTTTCTTTAGTAATTTCAATATAAGGGTAAGTTTTGTCATCCAAAAGTTTGAAATTATATTTAGGAGTGTGTTTTTTGATTAAGTTAGCTTCCAAAATTAAGGCTTCTTGTTCGTTGTTAGTAATAATGTAGAAAAAATCTTGGGTTTCTTCAATTAGCATCGTTGTTTTTAAGTTGTTGCTTTTGGTAAAATAACTTTGGACGCGTTTTTTTAAATTTTTGGCTTTGCCAACATAAATGATGGTATCATTTTTGTTTTGGAAAAGATAACAACCAGGATTGGGCGGTAAAGTTTTTATTTTTTCTAAAAGAATTGACATTTTAAATTACTTCCGTTTATTGAATTGTTTTTTTGATTTTTTACCCAATTTAAGGGTGGTTTTATTTTCTGTTTTGGTTTTGGCGTTTTTTTTATTTTACTTATTTTTATTTTGCTTCTTTTTTATTTATTTTTCGTTTGTTTTCATTAACTTTATTATATCAAAATTACCATTCTTTTTTTTTGAAATGATTAAAAAAAATTGAAGTATTTTTGATAATAAACTGATTTTTTTCAAACTAAAATAATAATTCATAAATAAATTGCAAAATAAGTTTATTTTTGATTTAGAATAGAAGTATAGTTTTAGATTATAAAATAGTAAAATGAAAAAATCAAAACTAAAAGACTTGAAAAACAACCAAATACCAACCAAATAAAGGAGAGTTCCAAACCAAATATACCCACCAAACCCAAAAGTATTCTTTCTATCCAATCTCATGTAGTATATGGCTATGTTGGAAATAAAGCAGCAGTTTATCCTTTGCAAAATATGAATTTCGATGTTTGGCCTATCAATACAGTTCAATTTTCGAATCATACAGGTTATCAAAAGTGGCAAGGACAAATTTTTAACAAACAAAATATAGTTGATTTGGTAGAAGGTCTTTTTGCTCTTGGAGTAGAAAAACAGTGTCAAGCTATTTTAACAGGATATATGGGATCTTTAGATATTTGCGAATCTGTTTTGGAAATTTTTGCAAGATTTAAACGAACGAACCCTGATATTTTATATTTATGTGACCCTGTAATGGGCAATAACAGATGTTTTGTTAAGCCTGAAATAACTTCTTTTTTTAAAAATAATTCGCAAGCAGATATTATTACTCCTAATCAATTTGAAGCTGAATTTTTGTCTGGTATTAAAATAAATAATGTCTCGGATGCTATTAAAGTAGCAAAGCATTTCCATAATTTAGGAGTTAAAATTTTAATTATTACAGGTATTAATTTTCAAGATGAAAAATATTTTCAAGTGTTTGCATCAAATGCTACAAAAAAAATATTTGGTGCAGGATAACAACAAAGAAAAAAACATTGATATTGCGGGTACAGGAGATTTATTTGCTAGTCTTTTTCTGGGTTTTTATTTGAAATATGAAAGAAATATTAAAAATGCTTTGGATCATGCTGTTTTTTATCTTAATAAAGTTGTTCAAAATACTTTGTTATCACAACAAAAAGAATTGCAATGTTTATCTGTTTTATATAAACAAGTTAATTTAGCAAAATTGCCTCAAGTCATGGAAATTAACGATCAAATTATTGATTAAAAAATGCCTTTTTAATAAAAAAGACCAACTTTTTAAGTCAGTCATAATGTTATTTTTGGAAATATTTTATTTTTTTAGTATTTGAACGCAGTTATTTTTTACAACTTCAACTACATCCAAAAAGTAAAATCTTTGCAATCCATTCGAAAAGCTTTATTTTTGGGTTTTTCTTTTGATTTCCCAATAGCAACTAATAATACAGGCAAATATCGAACATCAATATTTAATCCTTCATTGATTTTTTTTGCGTTAAATCCTCCCATAGGGCAAACATCATAATCATATTTTTTAGCAGCTAACATCAATTGCAACGCTCCGATGCCACCTTCTAAAAATAACTCATTTTGAAGTTTTACTTGGGAAATTTGTTTGTAATAATCATCAATTTTTTTAATTACTTGTAATTTGGTTGCATCAGATATTTGTTTTTGTAAAACTTCTTGTTGATAAATTTTTTCAGCTAAGGCACTTTTTTGAGCATCGCAACACAACAAAATCATAGTAGAACAAGTTTCTAATTGAGTTTTGTTGCCATATAAAAAAGGAGCTATTTTTTGTTTGCTCTTTTCGCCTTTAAAAACAAAAAAACGCCATGGTTGCAAATTAAAAGCAGAGGGCGCTTGGAAAACTGTAGCCAAAATTGCTTCTAAAATATCATTTGGTATTTCATGATTGGCGCAAAATTGGCGCACACTTTTAATTTTTAAAAAATCCATAAAAAGCTCCTAAGATTTTGTTAATTTCAATTTGATTATTATATTTAGTTAAAATAATTTTAATATTGCATCGTTTTAAAATTTTTTTAAGTTAGTATTTGTAATTTTGGAAAGACAACAATTTAAACAGCAAAAAAATATTTTTTCAAAGTTTGCATTTGTGTTTCTTATTTTGTTTTTGTTTTCAAAAAACTTCTCTAATCCAATTTATCAAAATTATCAAACATATTATAACATTTTTTATTATCAAAATACTAACTGTTTCATTTATTTAGACAACTTAATATTTTAATATAACATTTAAGACCAAATTAACTGAAACGCTCCAATAATTTGCCCCCAGTAAAGAATGAATAATTTGAGTCTCAAACTGTTTATGCAGTTTGTTTTTTTGTTTATCTGACCATTTTATTTAATTTTGACAATCAAAAACCTCATTATATTAAAAGAAAAGTAAGGTTTGTGGTAAAATTATATAGTAAATTATTTATTTTATAAACGCATAATTATTAAATTTTTTATGAAACAAAAAAAACTAAATTAACAACAAACACAACTAATAATTACAACAATAATCACAACTTAACAATTCATTAAATAAATGATAAAGTTTTGAAACAATAAATGAAATGAAGGTGCAAAATGGAAAACTTATCGTTTTTATTCTTATTCTTGTTTTTTTATATTTTGGGGTCAATTCCTACAGGCTTAGTTATTGGCAAATTGGTGCAACAAAAAGATTTACGCAACACAGGTTCTGGAAATATTGGAGCAACTAATGCTTTGAGAATTTTGGGGAAAAAATGGGGAATATTAGTATTTTTTTTAGATTTTTGCAAAGGATTTGTGCCACTTACAATTTGTTTGCATTTATCAAAATTTTGGCTAACAGAACCATCCACAAAAACTTTTTTACAACCAAACCCCACAATAAAAATCTCCCTTTTGGCAATATCTCCTATTTTAGGACACATGTTTTCTTTATTCAATAAATTCAAAGGCGGCAAGGCAATTGCAACTTCGGTAGGTATTATCACTGCTTTTAATCCTTTGATTGGTATTTCTGGTATCATTTTTTTTGCTATTTTTTTAAGATTTTTTGGTTATGCTTCGTTAGCTTCAATTATTGCAAGCACTTTAGTTAATGTTTTTTTATGGCTAAATTATTTGTATTGTGGCAATTTTGGAACTTTGGGACCAATTAAAAACCAGATTTCAAAAACAGAATTATTTTACTTTTCGATCAATTTTGCTACCTTAATTATTATAGCTAAACATTATTCTAATATTTTGCGCCTTATTAATGGAACAGAAAATAAATTTAATTTCAAAAAAGAAAAATAAACAGCATCAACACAAAATATTTTAAAAAACAAACACCAAAACCAAAACCTAAAAAAATCAAACCTAAACTCAAAAATCCAAAAAAGGTGCAAAGCAATGCAAAATTTTGATCTAATTAAACAAAAAATTAAATCCTTGGTAAAACAACTCACCAAAGCCAATTACCAATACTATAATCTAAGCAATCCCGATCTAAGCGACCAACAATACGATGCTTTACTCAAAGAACTAATCAATTTAGAAACCCGCTATCCCCAGTTCAAACTTCCTTATAGCCCCACTTTAAAAATTGGTGGTTTTGTAGAAAAAAAATTTAGCACCATTAAGCACAAAACTCCAATGATGTCTTTGGGAAATGTTTTTAATCTTAAAGAACTCAAAGCTTTTTATGACCGTATTGTCAAAAAAATTCCTACTTTTTCTTTGTTAACTGAATTAAAAATTGACGGCGTAGCGATAAGTTTAAAATATCAAAAAGGCATTTTAGTGCAAGCTTTAACAAGAGGAAACGGTATTTGGGGAGAAGACATTACCAAAAATGCCCAGACCATTAAAACCATTCCTTTAAGATTAAAAGAAGATCTCGATTTAGAAGTTAGGGGAGAAATTTATTTATCCCATCCCGCTTTTGAAAAACTCAACGCCCAAAGAAAACAAGAAAACAAACCCCTTTTTTCCAATCCCAGAAATGCTGCTTCAGGAACTTTAAGACAACTTAATTCAGCAATTGTTGCTCAAAGAAATTTGTCTATTTTTGTCTATGGCATTTCAGATCCTTATTTGACTAAACCTACCCAAAAAGAGACTTTGGATTTTTTAACTTCTTTAGGATTTACCACAAATCCCCATTATTATTGCGTCTCTAATTTTGAAAATTTGCTTAGTGTAATTGAAAAATACAAAACCATTAAGGAACAACTTACCTACGATACTGATGGAATTGTCATTAAAATTAACGAGCTTGCCTTTCATTCTTTAATTGGTGCCACTGCCAAAGCTCCCAGATGGGCAACTGCTTACAAATTTGCAACTATTACAAGCCAAAGCATAGTAAAAAACATCATTTTTCAAGTGGGACGCACTGGTGTTATAACTCCAGTTTGCAAAATTATGCCTGTTATGGTAGATGGAAGTTTGGTCTCAAAAGTGGTTTTACATAATTATGACTACATTTGCAAAAAAGATATCAGAATAAAAGACCATGTCATAGTTCATAAAGCAGGCTCGGTTATTCCTGAAATTTTAGAAGTTATCAAAAGCAAAAGAACTGATTTGCAAAAACCCACTTTAATGATTGAAAAATGTCCTGCTTGTCAAACAATTTTAGAAAAACAACCAGGTGGAGTTGATTATTTTTGCCTCAACCCAAATTGTCGCGAGCAAAAAATCCAAAAACTCATTCATTTTGTATCCAAAAATGCTATGGATATCAACGTTTTAGGAGAACAGACCATCATTGCTTTTTTTGATAAAAACCTAATTGCCAAACCTTCTGACCTTTATTTATTAAAAAAACACAAGCATATTTTGCAAGAAATGCCAGGTTTTGGCGCTAAAAAAATTACTAACATTTTGGATTCTATCGAAGCAAGCAAGCAAAAAGGATTTGAAGATGTTTTATTTGCTTTGGGGATCAAACATATTGGCAAAAAAGTATCTCAAGTTTTGGCAAAACATTTTCAAACTATCGAAAACCTCCAACAAGCCACACCAGAATTAATTACTCAAATAAGAGAATTAGGAATAAAAATTGCCCAAAGCATCCAACAATACTTTTCCAATTCTTGTAATTTAGAAGAGGTTTTCAAACTCAAAACACTAGGAGTTTCTTTTCAAAGCACTAACCCCCAAAATCCAACTACCCAAACTATTTTTACCAACAAAAAAATTGTTTTAACAGGAACTCTCCAAAAAAATTCCCGTCTTCAAATCCAACAAATCTTAGAACAAATGGGAGCAATTATAACTAACAGTTTATCTTTACAAACCAATTATTTAATAGTTGGCATCAATGCTGGTTCTAAACTAACCAAAGCCCAAAAACTCCAAATTCCTATTATCGAAGAAAAAGAATTACAACAAATTATAGAAAATAGCCAAATTAAATTATAAAAAATCACCGTTATTTTACCTAAAAATCCTCACTGAACCCCAAACCCCAAAACAAATAAAAAAATCCAAGAAGGTGCCAATGTCTTTTAACATTAAAATTAAAGAAGAAATTGCTTGTCAAAAATTCTTACCCATAGAAAATTTTTTTGAATTGACAGCTTTATTACATTTTGGCTGTGAATTAGAAAAAAACCACCAAAAAACTTTATTGTGGTTCCAAACCAAAAGTATCAAAATTGCTAGGCGTTTCCTTATTTTAATCAAAACTTTTTATCCTAATACCAACTCTTTTTTGATGACTAGCAAAGAATATAATTTACCACATTTAAAAAGCATTCATGTAGGAATTGAAAAAGACATTCCCTTAATTTTAGAAAAACATCATTTTTTTGCTCAAACTCCAAGCGATTTTTTACCTTTGCTCAAAAGCCAAAAAGCCAAAAAAGCATTTTTAAGAGGTATTTTTTTATGCATAGGTTTTGTAAACGACCCAAAAAAAACTAATTATCATCTAGAATTTTTTCACAAAGACCGCCACAAAATTGAATTAATTAAAACTTTGATGCTTCATTTCAGCCTTAACGCCAAACAAATTAATCACAAAAAGGGTTTTTTAGTTTATTTGAAAGAATCTCAAATGATTATTGATTTTTTAAGGTTAATCGGCGCTTTGGAAATAGTTTTTCAATACGAAAAAACAATAATTCAAAAAGACTTAAACCACATTATTAAATCCTCTATTAATTTTGAAATTTCAAATGAAAAAAAAATTATTACTTCTGCCAATTTACAATTACAACAAATTAATTTGATTGAAAAACACTTTCAAACCCCAAATCTCAAGCCCCAAAACACGAACTTAAAAATGAAAAATCCCAAAAATGAAAAATCCCAAAAAAAACTTCCCAACCTTGAACCTAAATTATTGCAAATTATGTTATTAAGAAAAGAAAACCCTGATGCAAGTTTACAAGAATTAACTCAAAAATATTACCACAAACACAAGCAACAAATCACTAAATCAGGACTAAATTATTATTTTCAAAAAATCAAAAAACTAGCTTGTGAAATTGAAACTACCCAAATTTTGGCACCATCTAAGGAAAAAAAATAAATATGGAAAATATCGGCATAGATTTAGTTGAAATTAAAAAAATTAAAAAAATAGGCAAAGACATTTTAGCAGCAAGGATTTTATCCTCAGAAGAATACCAAATTTATCAAATCATTCAAAATCCCCAAAGCCAACTTACCTTTTTAGCAGGAAGGTGGGCTTCTAAAGAAGCTCTTTTTAAAGCTTTTCAAACGCCCCAAAAAATCGACCCTACTTGCCAAAACTATTGCAACTGGTCTATTCTTAACGACAAAAACGGCGCTCCTTATGTGAAAAACAACACATGCACCACTTTTTTCAACCCCATTTTAATTTCTATCACTCACACCGATAATTACGCCTTAGCCCTTGTTATTTTAAAAAAGTTGCCACAAAGCACGTCATAATCAAATTCGTTTTATTTTTTTGATTATTCTACAATTTTATTTATTTTGTCAAGTGTTTTTTAGGTATAATTAAAAGTGTATAGCAAAAATAAAATTAAATAAAAAAAACAAAGAAAAAATCCAAAGGAGTTAATAACAAAAATATGAAAGTTATCGTTGTTGGTTGTACTCATGCAGGAACTGCTGCAGTAAAAACAATTAAAAAAAACAATCCCCAAGCTGATGTTGTTGTATATGAAAGAAACGATAATATCTCTTTTCTTTCTTGTGGAATTGCCTTGTATGTTGGAGGAGTTATCAAAGACAGTCTAGGACTTTTTTATTCAAATCCTGATGAACTGGTAAGTATGGATGTTTGTACCAAACTTAAACATGAAGTATTAAAACTAGATTTTGACAAAAAAGAAGTTTTAGTTCAAAGTTTAGAAACTGGCAAACAGTTTAAAGACAACTACGATAAATTAGTAATTGCAACTGGTTCTTGGCCTGTTATTCCTCCTATTAAAGGAATTGATTGCAAAAATGTTTTAATGTCTAAAAACTTTGATCATGCCAAAGATATTATTAATTATAGCAAAAACGTTAATAAAATCACAGTAGTAGGCGCTGGCTATATCGGAATTGAGTTAGCTGAAGCATTTGCGGTACAAAAAAAAGAAGTAGTTTTAGTAGACCAAGAAGATAGAATTATGTCTAAATATTTAGACAAAGAATTTACAGATGTAGCTCAAAAAACCTTAACTGACCACAGAGTTACACTAGCATTAGGACAAAAAATAGCAGGATTCGAAACTAAGGACGGCTTAGTGACTCATGTAAAAACTGATAAAAACACCTTTGAGACCGAAATGGTAATTATGTGTATCAGTTTTAAACCCAACACTCAATTATTTGCTCATCATCTCGAAACATCCTTTAATGGTGCTTTAGTTGTTAACGAATATATGCAAACTTCAGACCCTGATGTTTATGCTTGTGGCGATTGTGTTAACGTTTATTACAACCCTACCCAAGAAGTAAAATACATGCCTTTAGCAACTAATGCTATTAGAATGGGGACACTTGTAGGACTTAACATTGAAAAACCTTGCGTAAAATATTTAGGAACTCAAGGAACAAGCGGCATTAAAATTATTGATTTGAGTATTTCTTCAACAGGACTTACTGAAAATGTAGCCAAAGCTTTAGGTAAAAACTATGGTACTGTTACAATCAAAGATGCTAATAGACCTGAATTTATGCCTGATTATGATGCTGTAATGTTAAAGCTTGTTTTTGACAAAGAAACTCGTAAAATTTTGGGAGGACAAATTGTTTCTCGCGTTGATTTAACTGAAAAAATGAATACTTTAAGTGTTTGTATGCAAAACCAAATGACAGTAGAACAACTTGCTTTTGTTGACTTTTTTTTCCAACCCCATTTCAACAAACCTTGGGGGTTACTCAATTTAGCAGGACTTAAAGCTTTAGAAGTTAAATCTCAATAACTATTTGCAAACTACCAAATGCGCGACAAAATAAATTAGATAAAAAAACACAAAAGACAAAAACAAAATAAAACATTGTTTGTTATAATTACAAACAGTGTTTTTTTATTCCATTTTATCACAATTAACCCCTCATTCCAACACTACCCCCCAAAAAATCTTTTCATTAACCATTAAAGGAGCAAACAAATGAACTTTACTCTACTTTCTCTTCCTTATCAATATGATGCTTTAGAACCTTTTTTTGATACTCAAACTATGCAATTACATCATCTCAAACACCATCAAACATACATTAATAACCTTAATGATGCTCTCAAAAAACACCCTCAACTAAATTTATCTTTGGAACAAATGCTAACTGATTTGTCGTTAGTACCACAAGATATTAGACAAATAGTTAGAAATAATGGTGGCGGACATTTTAATCATTCTTTTTTTTGGAACATTCTAAAAGTAAATAATGGCAATACTCCTCAAGGATTATTAAAAGAAATGATTGACTGCGAATTTGGTTCTATAGATTCTTTCAAAGACAAATTTGCTCATGCTGCTAAAACCATTTTTGGAAGCGGTTGGGCTTGGCTTGTATTAACTCCACAACAAAAACTTGCAATTACTTTTACTCCTAATCAAGATGTAGTTCTAAACCAAGGAACTCCTCTTTTGGGTCTAGATGTTTGGGAACATGCTTATTATTTAAGTTATCAAAATCGTAGAGTTGATTATATTGAAGCTTTTTTTAGTGTCTTAGACTGGGAAAAAGTACAAAATAACCTTACTCAAACATTAAAATAATTTACCATGAAACATCCTCAAAATAAAAAAGAATCACGGTTATTACGAATTGAAGTGATGAAATTATTATATCAATATGATTTTTACCAAAATAATTTGACTTTGTCACAAACAAATCCCAATCCCATTTTTACTTTTTTTCAAAAAATCATCACCAATCTTAAATTTATTGATGAAATCATCACAAAAAGTTTATATGATTATAAAATAAATCGCCTTAACAAAGTAGACAGAGCAATTATTCGCTTAGCTACTTATGAATTGTTAGAAACAAACATTTCTCATGCCATTATAATCGACGAGGCAATAGAAATTACCAAACAATTCTGCAATTTAAACGATGAAAAACAACATAAATTCAACAATAAATTATTAGATCAAATATATCAACAATTACAAATGTATAAAAAAAACTTATTACCTAATTGAATTGAAAAACTACCCAAATAATAAATAATTTTTTAAAGACTTTTCTAATTGAAAGGTCTTTTTTTATTTTATTTGATAGCATACCTTAAATAATTATGAAAAATTTACAATAATTCTATACCAAAAAAATAAAAACAACAATAATAAAATAATTAACATCTCAGCAAAAACAAAACACCAATTTTAGATCGTTTTAAAAAACTTTTAAAATAACAAGTTTAGTAAAAATTCTTTTTTCTTTAGAAAGTATAATGAATGGCTCATTTTTATAATAATTTTTTTGATTTGATAACAGTAGCAAAAAACAAACTTACCAAATTAAAAAAATATAGATATCCTCCTTAAATCTTTTTAATTACAGAAACATTCAAAAAACTTTAGCTTGAGCAGTTAAAAAAACTACAATAAAATAATTATTTAATATTCATTTAACCCTATTATTTTATTTTTTATTAAGGAAACAAATATTTTGAATATTAAATTATTTAATCAAAAATATAAATTAGTGTCTTTTTTATGTGTTATTTCATCAATAATATTAGTATTATTGTTATTAATATTAAGTTTACAAAAAAGACATTCAACCTTTATATCATCAGAAAAAATACAATTAACTAATAACCAAACCCAAAAACCCAATCAACAAAATTTCGTCAAAACTCCCAATTTGACAAAACCAAAAACACAAGAATTACACCAAGAAAAAGAAACACTACCTCTTTATATTCAAACAGTAAATGACAAAAACCATTATCATTTTATAGTGCCTGATAGTGAATTTATGCAAGATGGCACACTTAAAAATTCTGAAACCCATGTTTATATGGAAAATCTAAAACCTACTTTAATGCATAAAATTATCTACAAAATACAACCTCAATATGATGGTTGGGTAGCTTGTTTCCCTTCATTTAATGGACAAGATCTTGCAGGCGCTTTTTTATATAGCGTTATGACAGGAATCAAAACTCCTCCTTTAGATTTAGTAGGGATTTATTTTGAATCTCCTTTTGATAAGTTTGATATTAGTGATTGGAACAAATACACTTTAGATGATATTTTACAAATGAAAAATGAAAGCCAAAATATTTATTTTTTTTGGAGAAGCCTAAAAATGACTAACATTTACAAAAAATATCATTTATTTAAACCAGGTAAGGAAAAATACCATCCTACACTTAACAAACCTATAAGTCCTCAAAATGCCTTAATGCTTACCGAAGAATTTATAGATAAATTCATCCCCAATTCACCTTCAAAAAATTCCAAAGAAACTGAACAATAAATTATTTAGTTAGTTTCAATGCTTTTCAAAATATTTAAAACTTGCCATATTTTCTAATTAAAAACAAATTAAGATCAACTTTAAGTTGGTCTTTTTTGCTAATTATTTATTATAATTTTGCTTGCTATACTACTTATTTATTCTTATTTTATAATTTTTTTGTCAAAATAAAAATGTGATTTAATTGGATTTTAACATAATTTATAACTTTAATAACTTTAAAATTACAAAAAAAACTAATTTTGCACCTAGAAACTATTTTTTTGTTATAATAACTTTTGAATTAGATATTAAATAATTTAACTTTACAATGATTTATAATAGTTATTTTAAAAAACTTAAAAAAGAATAAAACAACCTTAACAAACTACCAAACCCAATAACCAAAAAAATAATAACTATAAAATATCATTTCACAATTAAAAACCAATAAAAATCATAAAAATTAATTCTACCAAGCACAAACCACATTAAAACCCACAAAAACAAACTAAAACCAACCAACCAAAATATAAAGGAAATAAACAAAAAATGAACATAGAACAATTAAAAGAAAGGCAAAAACGCATCCGTAATTTTTCCATTATCGCCCACATTGACCACGGTAAATCAACTTTGGCCGACCGTATTTTAGAATTTACAGGCACAATTGACAAAAGAATAATGAAAGAACAAATTTTGGATTCCATGGACTTAGAACGCGAGCGCGGAATTACTATTAAATTAAATGCTGTAGAAATTAACTACAAGTCCAAAGATGGCAAAAATTATATTATGCATTTGATTGACACACCGGGACACGTTGATTTTAGTTATGAAGTATCGCGTTCTTTGGCAGCTTGCGAAGGTGCTCTTTTAATTATTGATGCTACTCAAGGCATTCAAGCCCAAACTCTTGCCAACGTTTATTTAGCTGTTGATAACAATTTAACCCTTATTCCTGTTTTGAATAAAGTGGATTTGCCAAGCGCAGATGTTCCTAAAGTTAAGGAAGAAATTAAAGAAACTTTGGGACTTGACCCTGAACAATCCTTAATTGCAAGTGGAAAAACAGGGCTTGGAGTCATTGATATTTTGGAACAAATAGTAACTAGAATATCACCTCCTCAAGGAGACATTCAAAAGCCCTTGCAAGCCTTAATTTTTGATTCTTATTTTGATTCTTATAAAGGAGTTGTGCCTTCCATTAGAATCGTCAATGGAACAGTTAAAAAAGGCGATCAAATTCGTTTTATGGCAAGTAATAGTGTTTATGAAGTAGTTGAAGTAGGAGTTTGTAATCCCAAACAAATTGTAAAAGATTTTTTGGCACCAGGTGATGTAGGTTATCTTACTGCTGCTATTAAAAGTATTAATCATGTAAGAGTTGGAGACACCATTACTTCGCAAAACAATCAAGCTTTGCTACCTTTACCGGGATACAAACAAATGAATTCAGTAGTTTTTTGTGGACTTTATCCTGTAGAAACAAATAAATATGACATCCTTAAAGAAGCTTTAGAAAAACTAAAACTCAACGATTCTTCCTTAATTTTTGAACCTGAAAGTTCTAATGCTTTGGGACTTGGTTTTAGAACTGGGTTTTTGGGACTTTTGCATATGGAAATTATTCAAGAAAGAATTAGTCGCGAATTTGGAGTAGAAGTAATTGCTACTGCTCCTTCTGTTATTTATCATGTTTATTCTATCAAAGGAGAAAAACTTTTAGTTGATAATCCTTCCAAACTTCCATCCACTCAAATAATTGACCGCATTGAAGAACCCTTCATTAAAGCTACTATTATGTGTCCTGAAATCTATATTGGTAAAGTAATGGAGCTTTCCCAAAACAAAAGAGGAGCCCTTCAAAATATTGAATATATTGATAGTCAAAGAGTAATGATTAATTATTTGCTGCCTTTTTCAGAAATTATTTATAGTTATTTTGATAAGTTAAAATCATTAACCAAAGGCTATGCTTCTTTTGATTATGAAATAGATAAATATCGTGTTTCTAAATTACAAAAAATGGATATTTTATTAAATGGAGAAATTGTTGATGCTCTATCTTTAATTGTTCATCATGATTTTGCCTATGAAAGAGGAAAGGCTATTTGTGAGACTTTAAAAGAGTTTATTCCTAAACAAATGTTTGAAATTCCTATTCAAGCAGCTTTGGGTAAAAAAATTATTGCCAGACAAACTATCAAAGCTATGCGTAAAGATGTAACAGCTAAACTTTATGGAGGCGATGTTACTCGCAAAAAGAAATTATTAGAGAAACAAAAAAAGGGTAAAAAGAAAATGAAAACATTAGGAAAAGTGCAATTACCTCAAAAAGCCTTTCTTGCTATTCTTGCTACTAAATAATTATTTGTTTCAAAGATATAAAAGAATATTGAAAAAACTCCTTATAATATATAAGGAGTTTTTGTTTTATTTATTGTTGACATTTATATTTATTTTTGTTATTTTTTGGGGGTATTTGTATTATTTTTTGATTGATTATTTTTACCATTAGGAGCAATTTATGGTTTTGAATATATTTTACTTAAAATGAATTGGCTAAATGTTCTTCCTTTCATACTATCTACACCCATCAAAAAAAACGAGCAAAAAAACAAATGGAAGGGATAAAGTTCACATATCCAAAAAAATAATTTCACCATAATAAGAAAATTTTTCATTAAAGGGTGTAATGTGGTATTTTGTTTTAAAATACTATCTATATGAAATGAAATAAACCCCCGAAGATAAAAAAATTACCAAAAAGAAAAGGAAATTAAAAATATTTCTAATTTGAGTTTTCCAAAAATCTATTTGCTTTCTTCCTTGTTTATCTAATTCTGGTTTAAAAATAATAAATTTGATTCTAAACATTTACTTTTCTCTTTTCTTTTTATAATATTATAATGATTTTAAAAATAAATATTTATATTATATCAAGTTTTTAAGTTAATATTTTGATGATGAAATGCAATAAACGAATTAAAAATACTTATTTCAACGTTTTTTATGCTTTTATATGCTCCTCTTTAATTGTGTATTTTATTATAACATATTTTTGATAAAAACAAAAAAATTAACAAAACAATAATAAATTCACTTGGAAAACTTTTATATAATACGCTTAAAAAGCTTAAAAAAATGATAAAATAAAAGAGATTTACAAACAACATAAAGGAGAATATTATTTGATGTTAAATAAAGAAGATATTCAAAAAATTCTAAATTTATCTTTAGATAAGGGAGCTGATTTTGCAGAATTATTTTTTGAAAATGCTTATTCTCATACCCTTAAAGTAATTGGCAAAGATGTAGTTTCTGCTGATACTTCTAATACTTTTGGAGTAGGAATTCGCTTATTAAAAGGCTTTGATGAAGTTTATGGATATACCAATAAAACTGATTATCAAAATGTTTTATCCTTGCTTTTAAAATTAAAAAAATCTTTTCAAGGAAAAGCAAATAAAGTTATTGTCTTGCAAACCGAAAAACCCCTAAAAAATACTATCCAAAAACCTTATAACAGCATGACTCAAGAACAAAAAGCCCAAAAATTACTTAAATTATCGGCTATTATTCAAAATTATGATCCTCAAATTATTCAATCCATCACCTCTTTAAGCCAAAAAGAACAACATGTTTTAATTGCTAATACTTTAGGAGTTTATCAAAATGACACACGCAATTATATTAGATGTGGGCTTGTAGGAGTTGCACAAAGAGGACAAGAAATGCAAGAAGCCTTTGAAGGTCCTGGACGCGCAATGGGATTGGAATTCTTGGATGCAATTGATTTAGAAACAATTGCCAAAAAAGTAGCAAAACAAGCAGTTGCTTTATTAGATGCTAAATCTTTAAAACCTCAAACTATGCCAGTTGTAATTAATCATGGTTTTGGAGGCGTTATTTTCCATGAGGCTTGCGGGCACCCCCTTGAAGCTACTGCAGTTGCTAAAGGCCTTTCTCCTTTTTGTAATAAATTAAATCAAAAAGTTGCTTCTGAAGTTGTAACTGCTTATGATGATGGAACTATTAAAGAGTCTTGGGGCAGTCTTAATTTTGATGACGAGGGAAATCCCACCCAAAAAAATCTTTTAATTGAAAAAGGTATCCTTAAAGGTTATTTAATTGATTTTAGAAACGGACGCAAAATGAAGATGCAATCTACCGGTTCTTCACGTAGACAATCTTATAAATACTCTCCTACTTCGCGCATGAATTCCACCTACATCGAAAAAGGCACAGAAACGCCCGAACAAATTATTGCAGATACTCCTTACGGTCTTTATGCTAAAAGTCTAGGTGGTGGAACAGTTGTTCCTGCTACTGGAGAATTTAATTTTGTAGTTAATGAAGGCTATTTAATCGAAAATGGTAAATTAACAACCCATGTTAAAGGAGCGATGTTAATTGGTCATGGAGCAGATATTTTATTTAAAATTGACCGTGTTGCCAATGATTTAGTTTTAGGTCAAGGAATGTGTGGTTCTTGTTCTGGTTCTCTACCAGTTGATGTAGGACAACCCACTATTAGAGTAAAAGAAATGATTGTAGGAGGAAATCAAAAATGATAAACAACGTAACAAAAACCCCAAAACCCCAAAGCCAAACCACTCACACAAACCCCACTCCTAACAATTATCAAAAATGGTTAGAAAAAGGAATGCAACAAGGTTTTGAAGCATTAGAAATTGTAATTCATGAAAATCAAACTTTTAAACTATCTTTGGATAAAGGCAAAATAGATGCTTGTGTTTGGAGCGATGTTGCTTCTGCAGTTATAAGAGGTATTTTTTCCAATAAAAAAACTTCTATTGCTTTAGAACAATTAACTGACAGCGCTTTTGATAATGCTTTTGAAACCCTCAAAGAAAATTGCCAAACAATTACTTCTAAAGAACCTGCTATTATTTTTGAAGGATCTTCCAGTTATCCTGAATTATTGGAAAATAACTTTGATTTTGGACAAGTTCCATTAGAACAAAAACAAAATTTGTTGTTGCAGTTAGAAAAAACAATGTTGCAAAGTTCCCATTTGCAAGCTACTAATGGCATTATTTACCAAGAAGTTTGTCATAAAAAAACATTATTAAATTCCAAAGGGCTCAATTTATCGCACCAAAATAGCTTTGCTTATTTGTATGCTTCTGCGGTTTTTCAAAAAGAAGGCGAAATGGAAAGTTATGGCAAAAGTATTTTAGCTAAGGATTTTGTAACCTTCAATCCTGTTAAATTAGGTACTGAAATTGTTGAGATGGGCGAAAAAAAATTAGGAGCTAAATCTTTGGTATCTCAAAAATATCCAGTTGTTTTTTCTAATGAAATGTTTGCAGACCTTTTGGAAAGTTTCAGCGATATTTTTACTGGTACAAGTGCTTATCGCAACTTAACTAAATTAAAAGATAAAGTTAATTGTTTAATTGCTTCTGAAAAAGTTAGTATTATTGATGATCCTTTAAACGATGGGGCTTATTTTAAAGAAAAATTTGATGATGAAGGAGTAGCTTGCCAAACCAAACCCATTATTACTAAAGGATTTTTTCAAGGATTTATCCACAACTTAAAAACTGCTCGCATTTTTAAACAAGCTCCAACTGGAAACGGTTTTGATGGCAGTACTTCTATGATTAATTGTTATTTGGTGCCTGGCAAAAAAAGTTTTTCAAAAATGATTGAACCTATTCAAAATGGTATTTATATTACTGATTTAGTAGGGATGCATGCAGGAATTAAAACTGTTAGTGGAGATTTTAGCCTACAAGCTAGTGGTTTTAGAATTGAAAAAGGTAAAGTTACAACTCCTGTTAAAATGATTGTTGTTTCTGGTAATTTTTTTGATATTATTAAAAATGTAGACACCATTGCTAATGATTTTGAATTTCAAACTTCAGGATTTGGTAGTTCTAGCGTTTATGTAGGGGATTTAAATATTGGAGGAAAGTAAATTTTTCTTTGTAAATGATTTTTTGCCCCTTTATTCTTTTGTAATTTTTATCGAAAAAAATAAATATTAAAATAATAATTGAAGTTTTGAAAACTTTTTAATTATGTATAAAAACAAAAAACACCATCTTTAAGATGGTGTTTTTTATATCTTAATCAAACAAATACTTGCGAAAAAACATCAGAAATTTTTGATACAGGAATAATATTTAATTTAGTTCTTACTTCTTCAGGAATATCTTCAATATCTTTGATATTTTCTTGAGGAATAAAAATAGTGTCAAGACCGCTACGATTAGCAGCAATAGCTTTTTCTTTTAAGCCTCCGATAGCTAAAATATTGCCTCGTAAAGTAATTTCTCCTGTCATTCCCAAACCTTTTTTAACATATTTTTGGGTAATTGCAGAGACAAGGGAAGTAGCAATAGTAATTCCAGCTGAAGGACCATCTTTAGGAATTGCTGTTTCTGGAAGATGAATGTGAAAATCGTTTTCTGCAAAAATATTGGCATCAATTCCTAAATTTTGACAGTTAGCTTTGATGAAACTTAAAGCAGTATAAGCACTTTCTTTAAGGACTTCTCCTAATTTACCTGTAAGGACTAATTGTCCTTTACCTTTGTAATAAGTAACTTCTACTGGAAGCAAATCGCCTCCAAAATAAGTATAGGCAAGTCCGTTAGTGGAGCCTATTTTTTCTTTTTGTTCATCTAAAAGATGTAGGTATTTTTCTTTACCTAAGTATTTAGTAATGTTTTGAGGAGTAATAATTACTTGTTCTTTTTTGGTAATTAAACATTCTTTAACTGTTTTTCTAGCTAGTTCTGCAAGGATTCTATCTAACTCTCTTACTCCTGCTTCTTTGGTGTAATGTCTAATTAAATAAAGGATAGTATCATTGTTAATAACTAAATTTGTGTCAGTAATTCCGTGATTTTTGAGTTGTTTTTTTAAAAGAAATTTAGAAGCGATGTTAATTTTATCTTTTTCAGTGTAAGAACTTACTTCGATAATTTCCATACGGTCTTTTAAAGCTTCGGGAACATTGTCAAGGTAATTGGCAGTGGTGATAAATAATACTTGGGATAAATCAAATGGTTCGGATAAAAAATGATCCATAAAATTAATATTTTGTTGTGGGTCAAGGACTTCTAATAAAGCTGATGCAGGATCAAAGTTATAATTGGCTACTAGTTTGTCAATTTCGTCTAATAAAAAGACAGGATTAACTGTTTTGGCGTCTCTAATGCCTGCAAGAATGCGTCCAGGCATAGCTCCAATATAAGTTCTTCTGTGGCCTCTAATTTCTGATTCTTCTTTTAAACCGCCTAAGGATTGTCTGACAAATTGGCGTCCTAAAGCTTTGGCAATAGAAGAAGCAAGTGAGGTTTTCCCCACTCCTGGAGGACCTACAAGACATAAAATATTTTGAGGGTTTTTCTTAGTCATTATTTTGACTGCTGCATATTCTAAAATACGTTCTTTGACTTTTTCAAGTCCGTAATGTTGATTATTTAAGGATTTTTCAATGGCAACTAAATCGTTTTCATCTTCGCTGGTTTTGCCCCAAGGTAATTCCAGTAAAAAATCAAGATAATTTTTAATTACAAAAGATTCTGCTATTAAAGATGATGATGATTGGTAACGTGATAATTCTTGTAAAGCTTTTTTTTTGATTTCGGAAGGTAAAGGAGTTTTTTTGATTTTATTGCGCAATTCTGCAATTTCTTCTTCCTTTTTGGCTTTGTCCCCTAATTCTAGTTGAATCGCTTTCATTTTTTCTCTTAAATAAAATTCTTTTTGGTTTTCATCAATACTTTGTTTTACTTTTTCATTGATTTTTTGTTCTAAATCAAGTCCTATAAGTAAACTTTGGATGTCTTGAAGAATATAAAAAATTCTTTTATTAAGGTGAGCTTCTTTAAGGTATTTATATTTATCTAAATCATCGATTTTTAAATTAAAAATAATGATATCAGTGATATTTTCTGTTTCTGGTTCTGTTTTGATGATATCTAAAAAATTATTGGTGTTTTGAACAAGCAGTTGAAAAGGTTTGTCCATAATTTTTTCTATAACTAGCTTGATTAAGGCTTTTTCTTCTTCAACGTTTCCATAAATGGTGTTGACTTTTTCATATGAGGCTTTTAAAAAAGGTTCTTTTTGCAAAAATTTATCAATTTTTACTCTTTGTAAAATGCGAAATCTCACTTTAAAATCGCCGTGAGGGATTTTTACTTTAGTAATTATTTGTGCCAATACACCGTAACGTTGAAGGTTAGTTAGTTTGGGTTTGTTGGGTGATAAATCTTTTTGAGTTAAAAGAATAACAAAAGAATTTGCGTTAGTTTCTGACTCTTTTAAAGCTTTTAAATAAGAATTGTCTGATATTTCAATACGAAAATCAATATTTGGAATAGGCATTACTTCGCTGATAACTACAACTGGAAGTTGTTCAGGAATTTCTTGAAAAATATCTTCAAATGCATCCATAGAAAGATCGGATTTTAATTTTTTGCTTTTGGTTTTCATATATTTTCATCCTTTCGATATTTTTTTAACTTTTAAACTTTTTCATTTTTAAGTTGTGGAGTGATTTTTTTGGTGGGGGGATAAATTTTATTTAGCAACAACAACTTTATTAATAACAAGTTCTAAGGCTTCATCCATCAAAAGAGAATGTTTTAGGTTTTTTTCAGGAAGTTTTTGTTTGATTTGATTAACTGGAACTTTGTAATGGTTACTTAAGTTTTGGTATTGTTGTTCGATTTTTTCTTGGGAAATAGTTAGTTTTTCTTGGGCTGCAACTTGTTCCATAATAAGTTGATATTGAAGGTTTTTTTGTGCTTGTTGGCTGAATTCTTTTTCCATTTTTTCATCATCAATACCTAAATATTGTTTGTATTGTTCCAAAGTTAAATTTTGTTGTTTTAATTGTGCTTCAAATTCTTTTTGGAGGCGGATTTGTTCTTGGGAAACAATTTCTTGAGGAATTTCTAATTCGGAATTTTTAACTAATTGTTCTATTACTTGTTTTTCAACGTTTTCTTTGTCTTTGTGTTTTTTTTGAGCTAAAAGAGTTTGTTTAGTGTTTTTTTTTAATTCTTCTACGGTTGAAGCATTGGCAAGTTTAAGTGATTTTACCAAATTATCTGTTAGTTGAGGTATTTTTTTAGTTTTGATTTGGTGTAGAGTTACTTTAAAGACAGCTTTTTGATTAGCTAAACTTTTTTGGTGGTAATCGCTTGGAAAAGTGATATTAATGTCTTTGGTTTGTTCTTGTTTCATCCCTAACATTTGGTCTTCAAAACCAGGTACAAATTGACCAGAGCCAATTTTTAAACTAAAATCTTTGGCAGTGCCACCTTCAAAAGGTTTGTCATCAACAAAGCCTTCAAAATCAAAAATAGCAGTGTCTGTTAATTCCAAAAAGTCGTTTTGGGTTTTGGGTTCCAAAGTTGTTTGTTTTTCTAATAAGGAATTTATTTTTTCTTCCACTTCACAATCTGTTACTTCAAGATCGTCTTTTGTAATTTCTAACCCTAAATATTTTTTTAAAGTAACTTTAGGTTTAACGATAAATTCCAGTCCGAAAGTAAAATTTTGATTATCTTTAAGTTTTTTTTGGTCTAAATCAATTACTTGAGGCATTCCCATACTTTCGAAATCTTTTTTTTGTAGGACTTCTTGATATTTGGTTTGCAAGATATTTTCTAATGCATCGGAGTATAAATTGTCTTTACCGAAACGATTTTCAAAAATTTTTCTTGGAACGTGCCCTTTTCTAAAACCTTTAATTTCTACTTTTGGTTTAATTTTTTCATAAGCACTAGCCAGTTGGGTTTCTAATTCCTTTGAAGAAACTTCAAAAAAATATTGTACTTTTTGATCGTTGATTTTTTTAATTTCCATTTTTAATACCTTTTCCTTTTTAGTTTGTTGGGGTTTGTTTTATGTTTTGGGGTGTTATTTATTTTGATTATGAAGCATCAATAAAAACTAAAAAATATTGTTGTTGGGGGGGTTATTTGGTTTGATTGGTGCAAATAGTTGCAAATAATTATGAGTTTTTTCATTTATATATTGATTATATAAGCAAATTCCAATTAAATTAGTGTTAATTGTTTTTTGGGGAAACAAGTTGTGTTTTTGCATTTTTGTTTTACAATTTGGCAACTAATTTATAATTAAGTTTTTTTAACTAAATTAAAAGTTGTTTTTTGGGTTCGCGGGTTTATTTAGTTTAATTTTTTAGCTTTTTTTAATTCATTTAATCTTTTTTATAAATATTTTGTGGTAGAAAAATAATTTTCATTTATAAATTTTGTAATTGTGTAAATTACTTTTCTTTCCTACTATTTATTATACCATAATAACTAAATATTTCTTGAAATTATTAGTAATTTTTGCTTTCTGATTAAATGGTTTTTTGGTGAGGTTGCAATTAAAATATTTTTTGTAGAAGGATAAAATATTTCCTAAAATTGTTTGGTTGGTATGAGTTTAAAAGTGGTTTTTGTTTTTTTTGCCCATTTTGCAATTTTTTAAATATTAGTTTTTTAAATTGTTAAATTGATTTTAATTAGCCCAATGTTTAGGATGTATTTAGTTGCGATTTATCTAAATTAAAAGTTTGATTGCATCTTTAAATTTTGGATTTATTTTTCTTCGTTAAGAATCTTTTTTAAATATTTACCAGTATAACTTTTTTCATTTTGGCTTACTTGTTCTGGGGTTCCTGTTGCAACTACATATCCGCCACAAATTCCTCCTTCAGGACCTAAATCAATGATATAATCAGCATTTTTAATTACATCTAAATTATGTTCAATTACAACAATAGTAGCTTTTTGATCTGTCATTTGATGAAGAACTTTAAGCAATTGTCTAACATCTTCTGAATGAAGTCCTGTGGTAGGTTCATCTAAAATATACAAAGCACCTGGAATAACTTTTTTTTGTAGTTCGCTTGCTAATTTAACTCGTTGTGCTTCTCCTCCGGATAAAGTTGGCGAGGACTGTCCTAATTTAATGTAGCCAAGACCTACATTTTGTAAAATTTCTAATTGATGTTTAATTTTGGGATGATTTTGGAAAAATAAAACCCCTTCTTCAACACTCATAGCAAGAATATCTGCAATAGTTTTATCTTTGTATTTGATGCTTAAAGTTTCTTTTTGATAACGAGTTCCTTTACAAGCTTCGCACATAACATAGACATCTGGTAAAAAATGCATAGATATTTTTTTAACTCCATCGCCACTACAAGCCTCACATCTACCGCCTTTAACGTTAAAAGAAAAACGCCCTTTTTTATAACCTTTCATTTGGGCTTCTTTAGTTTTAGAGTAAAGTTCTCTAATTTCATCAAAAACACCAGTATAAGTAAGGGGATTACTGCGAGGAGTTTTACCAATTGGGTCTTGTGAAATTTCAACTATTTTTTTGACTTTGTTAAAATCGTTTACTAAATGACTAAAATCTTTTTGTTGAGTTTTGTTTTTTTTGCTGTATTTTTGTTGTAAACAATCAAGTAAAACATCATTTACTAAAGTAGATTTTCCCGAACCAGAAACGCCTGTAACTACAATTAATTGTTGCATAGGAAAGCAAACATCAATTGATTTAAGATTATTTTTAGAAGCTTTGGTAACTAAAATATGATCTTTATTGCCTTTTCTTCTAGTTTTGGGAACTGTAATTTGGATTTGTTTAGATAAGTATTTTCCTGTAAGGCTGTTTTTGTTTTGCATTACTTCTTGGGGTGTGCCAAAAGCTTGTACTTTCCCTCCCAAAATGCCTGATTGAGGACCAATATCAATTAAATAATCAGAGGCAAGCATTGTATCATGATCGTGTTCTACTACAATTAAAGAATTGCCTAAATCTCGCATTTTTTGAAGTGATTTAATTAAAAGATCGTTGTCTTTTTGGTGCAATCCAATGGAAGGTTCATCAAGGACATAAAGTACTCCTGAAAGTTGGGAGCCAATTTGAGTAGCAAGTCTAATTCTTTGTGCTTCTCCTCCCGAAAGAGTTGCTCCACTGCGCGATAAAGAAAGATATCCTAACCCAATTTCTTGTAAAAAAGTAAGACGATTAATAACTTCTTTGAGAGCTAAATTAATAATTTTTGTCTCTTCGTTGGACAATTCTAAATTTTGGAAAAAAGCAAGGGTTTGTTCAATTGATAAATCAGTTATTTCATAAATATTTTTATTATTAATTTTAAAAAGTAAAGCCCCTTGATTAAGTCTTTGTCCTTGGCATGTTTTGCATTTTTTTTCCATCATATAATTAGAAAGCAATTTTTTGAGCCATTCGCTGGTTGTTTCTTCAAAACGTCTTTTAAGCATAGAAGCTATACCTTCAAAAAAATCATATTTAGGAGTTTTGGTGGTGGTATTTTTGGAAAAACGAGAAAAACGCAAAGGAGGCGTTAAAGGAATTTGGTCAGGTGAACCATAAAGAATAATATTTAGTTTTTGGGGATCTATTTTTTTTAAAGGAACAGTCATATCAATTTGATAATGATTGCATACAGCTTTTAATTCTTGTTCTTTGCTAGCAAAATTATTATATTCATTATTACTTTTAAAAATTAAAATTGCACCTTTATTTAATGGTTTTTCATAATCTAGAATCATATCGCAATCAATTTCTGCTGTTTTTCCAATCCCTTTACAAATTTGGCAAGCTCCTAAAGGAGTATTAAATGAAAAAAGTCTTGATTCGCGCAAGGGAATATCAAAATTAATGCCTTCTAAATGATAATTGCAATTTAGTTTTAATATTTGATGGTTTTTATTGTTGTTTTCATTCTTATTACTATCATTACTATTTTTACTTTGATAATTCATAATAAAAACTTTTCCTTGAGCTAAATTTAGAGCTTGTTCTAAGGCTTCAAAAAGACGAGTTTGATTATCTGAATTAACTTCAAAACGATCAATTACTACATAAATATTATGATATTGATTTTTTGATAAAGAAGGAATATCATCCATTAAATAAATAGTATCATTAATCATTACTCTATTAAAACCATCTTTGGAAAGAGCTTCTAAGGTTTTTTGATGGGTACCTTTTTTTCTTTCAATTATAGGAGCAAGAATTAATATTAGTTGCTTGGAAAATATTTGATTAGTTTTAGTAATCATTTGTTCTTTGGTTTGTTTTTCCAAGACAATATTTTTTTCAGGATGAAAAGGAACTGCAATATTGGCATAAATTAATCTTAAATAATCATATATTTCTGTAATAGTTCCCACAGTAGAACGAGGATTATTAGAAGTTGTTTTTTGGTCAATACTAATAGAAGGACTCAAACCTTCAATACTATCTACATCAGGTTTTTCAAAACTACCTAAAAATTGTCTAGCATAAGCACTTAATGATTCTACATACCTTCTTTTTCCTTCTTGATATAAAGTATCAAAAGCTAAAGAAGATTTGCCAGAACCTGATAATCCTGTTATAATAACTAATTTATTTTTGGGAATATCAATATTAATATTTTTTAAATTATTTTGACGAGCTCCGCGAACTTTAATAAATTGATGTTTATTGGTTTTCATTTTAATTCCTTTAATATATTCCTTTATATTTATATCAGCTTATATATATTATTTATAAATAATAATTTCTTTGTTAATTATAACAAAAAAGATTAGCAAAAAGTAAGAAAAGATAAGAAAAATGATATAAAAGATGAGAAAAGTAATGGAAAATGAGCAAAAAACTTGCAAAAAAAAGAGTAAAATAAAGGTAAGGGAGTTTTTTATTCCCTGAAAACTAAAAGGAGAGTAAAGGAATGTTTTTTTTGGAATCCATTTATTAAAGATAAAAAAACTAAATAAACCTGTAGTTGTAATTGCAATTGTATTTTTTGTTATTTATTTTATATTCACATCAATCGAAGAGTTTCAAAAAAACAAAACACAAAGTAAAAAAGTAGAGGAGTCAAATGAATACGCAAAAAAAATAATAGGTAAAATAGATGATGAAATTGAAAAAAATAATGAAATGATATCAGTCAGACCGAAAATGACAAAAAAAACAACTTATGCTAGAACAAATTAATTCCCAACAAATATCATTAAAACTAAGATTATCACAAATTAAAAAACCATTAAAAGATTCTGAAAATGATTTCGAAACTGCAATATCAAATTCAGACGGTAAAAAAGCAAAAGAAATAAAAGAACTTCAAGAAAGATTAATAAAAGAAGTTAATGATATTTTAGAAGAATTGGAAAAACTTAGAGAAAAAGAGCAATTACTTAATTAAATATAACTAATAAATTAAATAAAAAGGAATTGAAAATGCATTTACAACAAAAAAATAATAAAAAATTTATAATATTAACAGTAGAATTTACAGTATTAATGTTAGAATTAATTTTAGGTATTTGTTGGGTTTTAAAATCTAAACAAGAACCTGCCAAAGAAGACACAAGCAAAACAACTACAAGCACAACAGGAAGTAATAACTAACTGTTTTATTATATTTAGACAACTTAATTCTAAATTTGAATTTGAATACTATATGGCAAATGCACCTTTAGATATTAAAAATAAAATGGATGACATAAAACAAAAAATCGAAAGAAAAGGAATTGAACCAACCCAAGAAGACGGTTTAAACTTCGTGAAACACATAATGCAATCTTTTTTACTACCTAAACTAAAAAATAAATTATCACCAAAAGCATATAACGAATATAAACAACAGATTGATGAAGCCTTAGAACGCATTAAAGCTGCAACTTTTCAAAACCAACAATTACCAGAAATGATTAAAATAGATGATGAAATTAAACACAATAACGACTTAATTAACAACATAGATAAAGATAAATCATTCATTGATAAAGGAAAAAATGAATCAGAAAATAACTAAACAAGCTTGGACCGCAACAAAATTAATGAATTAAAAGAAATAAAAAAAGAGATTGAAGATTATCAAAGAAAAATTGAAGAATTACAAAGAAAAATTGCTACTAAAGAAAAAGACCCCAAAATAGAACAATATCAAAAGGAATATGATGAACATATTAAAAATTTTAATTTATATCAGCAACAAATGAGGAGAATAACACCAGAAAAGGAATTACAAACTAAAATCGAAGCCAAGTTAGCTGCAAAACAAAAAGCAATTAAGGCAAAAAATAATCTAGAAACTGAAATTAAAAGAGATAAGATAAAATTAGATTATGCCTTAAAAGAACAACAAAATCTTTATAATGTAATATACAAAGAATTATCTCCCAAAGGAAAAGAAGAATTAGACAAAAATACTAAATAACAATTGATTAACTAAACAATCCATATATAAAGATAAAAACTATTTTCATTAAGAAAATAGTTTTTTGATATCTTAGATTAAATTTTAATTATTTCTTTATTTGTTCCCAAACAGTAGCAGATATATAATATAAAGGAATTGAACACAAACAAACAACAACACCCCAAGCTAATAAATTAGAAAAACTAAAGTTAAAACCTTTTTTATTTGATTTAACATTTTTATTATCTTTGGTTAATTTAGTTTTATTATTATATTTATTACTTTGTTTTAAATCATTATTGTTTTGTTTTTTCTTTTTCTTATTATTATTCTTATTATTTTTATTTGTTTTCATTACCCTATTTTCTTTCCTTAATATATGTTATTATAATTTATAATCAAGAATCAAGTCAAAGACTTACTTATATTTTAACTGGAAATAAGTTTTTTTCAACAATTTATTGCAACAAAATTAATTTATTACTAAAATACTTCCAAATTACCAAAATACTGGTATAATATATATGATTTAAGGAGGTTTCTAACTTGCAAAACTATATTCCAAAAAAAATATTACAACTTCAATTCCAAACTTTAACTCCCATCCAAAAAGAAGTCTTTTCACAATTTGAAAAACCAGGTAATCTAGTAGGAATTGCTCCTACAGGAACAGGCAAAACCCATGCTTATCTTTTGCCGATATTAAGTAAAATTGATTTCCAAAAACCATTTACTCAAGCAATTATTTTAGTCCCTACCAATGATTTAGTATTTCAAGTATGGGAAATGTTTAAACAAATTGAAAAAACTAATTTTACCAAAATTCTTTACGGAGGAATGGATAAACAAAAAACAATTGCTACTTTTGAAAAAAAACAACCTCCATTAATTATTGCAACTCCCGATAAGTTATTAGAATACGCGTTTAAACTCAAAAAAATTAACTTAAAATATGTATCTTATTTAGTCCTTGATGAAGCTGATATGATGTTTGATGAGGTATTTTTAACTTCCCTAGACCCTTTAATTAATCATCTTAAAGCCAAAATTTTATTATTTTCAGCTACCATTACCGAACAATTAAAACCTTTTATTAATCGTTATTTTGGTAAATCTACTTTTATTGATGTTTATAAACAAAGTAATCTTAATCGTACTTTTTATTTATTAGAAACAACTACAAGCAGAATGCAGACCTTAATTCATCTTACAAAAGTCCTTAATCCTTATTTAGCACTCGTATTTGTCAATGAAAAAAAAGAACAAGAATTAGTATTTCAAGCTTTACAAAATGACAGTCTCAAATTGCTTAATTACAACTCTGCTTTATCAGTTAAACAAAGAAAACAAAGCCTTAAAGCTATCCATAAATTAAAATATCAGTACGTAATTGCATCAGATCTTGCAGCTAGAGGAATTGATTTTGATGCTTCTTGTGTTATTCACTACAACTTACCTTCACACCTTGAATTTTTTTTCCACAGAAGTGGTAGAACATCAAGAATGGGCAAAAAAGGTGAAATCATTGTTTTGTATGACCCCCAAGACATTAAACAAAAAGACAAAATTAATAAATTAATTCAATTAGGAATTACTTTTCATCAAGCCTCTTTAAATAAAGATGGTTTTATAAGAACTCAAAATTACAAAACTATTACAACTACCAAAACTGATAAGCCAAATAAAAAAAATAAAAATACCAAAAACATTCAAAAAAATCAAAACAATCAAACTAACCAAAAAAACAATTACAACCAATCTAGCCAATCTAGCCAAAAACAATTTTTCAAACAAAACAAATTTACCAAAGAATCCAAACTTCCTAAAAAAGAAAATAATAAAGATTCTACTTTGGAAACACCAAATAAAACTCAAAACACAGTCCAAGAAACAAACAACAACAAAAAACTAAAAGCAAACAAGTAAAACCCAATTATAAGAAAAAGAACCAAAAAGAAAACCAATCCCCCAAAAGCAAAAGTACTTTTTTGCAAACAAAATTAAAACCAAAAGCCAAATACAAATAACAAAAACCATCAAAAAAATAAATTAACGAATTACAAAACTAATTATCAAGAAAAAACTAAACTAATTTATAACTAATAAATCAAAAAACAAAACAATAAAGGAGCTTTTATCATGTTATTTTTGGGAAGTCATGTTGCTATGAAAAAACCACATAATTTTCAAGGAGCCATCCAAACTGCCATTTCTTATGGTGCTAATGCTTTGATGGTTTATAGCGGTGCTCCACAAAATACGATAAGAACCAAAACCGAAGAATTAAAAATTAAAGAAGCCTTAGAAATTGTCCAAAACAACAATTTATCTTTAAATAATTTGGTAGGGCACGCTCCTTATATTATCAATCTTGCTAATCCCGACGAGACTAAAAGGGATTTTGCAATTGATTTTTTATCCCAAGAATTAGAACGTTTTGCAGCAATGAAAATTAATAAAATGGTTTTACATCCAGGAAACTATCTCAAAACAAACCCCCAAGAAGGAATTAGTTTAATTGCTCAAAGCCTTGATTTAATTTTTGAAAAAACTAAACATTTAAAAACCCAAGTTGCCTTAGAAACTATGGCAGGCAAGGGAACTGAAATTGGGAAAAACCTAGAAGAATTGCAACAAATAAGAACCCAAGTTAAAAACAACACAAGAGTTTCTTTTTGTCTTGATACTTGTCATCTTTTTGATGCTGGCTATGATTTAAAAGAAAACTTAGAAGAAATTATCCAAAAGATAGATTCCATTTTAGGATTTCAAAATATCTCTGTAATTCATATTAACGACTCTAAAAACGAATGTAATAGTCACAAAGACCGCCATGAAAACATCGGTTTTGGCAAAATCGGTTTTGAAACTTTACTCAAAATTATCTATCATCGTGCTTTTGCTTGTATCCCTAAAATTTTAGAAACTCCCTATATCAATGACAAAGCACCTTATAAACGCGAAATTGAAATGATTAAAGCCAAAGTTTTTAACCCCGAATTAAAAAAATTATTTTAAAAAACAAACTAATTATTAAAAAAAGTTTGAAAAAATCCAAAATCACTTATAATCAATATTGGTGTTTATTTTTTATTAAAATATTTTCTAAAACTATTTTAGACTTTTAATATAGCATTTTAATAATGTTGAACATCGAAAAATACAATTATTAGTAAGGTTTTAAAATCATCGATAAAAAACAAATTATAAGCAATATATTTTCTTTTTGGAACACATTAAATCCCAATTATCAAATGATAATTATTGCTTTTATCATCGGATTATTTTTTTTCTTTTTACATAGTATCATCAAAATAATTATTGGTATTATTTTATTAATTTTAATATTAAAATTTGGTTTAAAAGTTGATTTTTTAAGAAATATTAACTAACCTTATCAAACTAGATAAAATATTTACTTTCTAATTAAAAAAATAATTTATTATTTAACAACTCTTTTGCAAATTAAAGGGTTGTTTTTTTAATTTTAATTAGGAATACCAAAATATAAAAAGAGTACTTTTTAACATTTAGGCTATTTTTTAATATTATTTAATAAAATGTTATGAATAAAAAAATGCATAAATGCATTTAAAAACATTTTATTAATAAAATTAACCCAAACCAAACCCAACAACAAAAATTTTTTTGCAATTCTTAATATTTTTCTATCTAATTTACAAATACCAAAATAAGTATCTTAACTTTTTTCAAACAAAAATTATAAAAAATGCTATAATAGTTTTATAAAATATGTTTATATATCTTAAAATATCAAAAATGTTTATCAAAAAATTAACGAGATAAGTTTTAGGTAAAAAGTTTTTAATAATTTCATTATTTTATCATTTATTGTCATCATTCAGGAATCATTTTTTATTTTACAATCCAAAAAGAAAGGAACTGCAATCATGAATTTACAAACCACCAAAAGCAAAATCCAAAATGCAATCCAAAAAGTTTTATTAGAAGAATTAATTTTACAAGAACAACTGGAAAATGACAAATTTGATTTTTCTTTACCTTTGTTTGCTTATGCCAAAAAAACCAAAACTAACCCTCATATTATTTTTGAAAATATCAAAAAAAACCTTGTCAAAATAAACGAAATCCAAGAATTAATGTTTTTAAACGGTTTTATAAATATCAAACTTAAAAGAGCTTCATTAGCTTACGAAATATTACTCAAAATCAACGAATTACAAGCTAATTATGGCAATTTTCCCAATCAAAATCAAATCATAGTTATTGATTATTCTTCTCCTAATATTGCTAAAAACTTTTCTGTTGGTCATCTGCGTTCTACTGTTATTGGAAACGCTCTCAAAAATATTTATCAAAAATTAGGTTTTGAGGTAGTAGGAATCAATCACTTAGGAGACTGGGGAACCCAATTTGGTAAAATGATTGTAGCTTATCAAAAATGGGGAAACAAAGAAAAAATACTAAAAGACCCAATTAACGAACTACAAAAATTATATGTTTTTTTTCATCAACAAGCCAAAACCAATCCTGAATTAAACGAACAAGCCAATTTTGCTTTTTTACAATTAGAACAACAAAACCAAAAATATCTCGATTTGTGGAAATGGTTCCGCGAAGTGTCTTTACAAGAATTTTACAAAATTTATGATATTTTGGGGATTTCATTTGATTTTTTCTTGGGAGAATCTTTTTATAATGACAAAATCGCTCCTCTTTTTGAAGAATTAGAACAAAAAAAACTTTTAAAAGAAGAAGACCAAGTTTTGCTTATAGAACTTGATAATTTACCTCCTGGTTTAGTGAAAAAAACTAATGGCAGCACCTTGTATTTAACAAGAGATCTAACTACTTTTAAATATCGTTTTAACACTTTTAATTGTCAAAATGTTTTATATGTTGTAGGCAACGAACAAAAACTTTACTTTAAACAATTAGCCCAAATAATTGAAAAAATGGGATACTGTGACAATAAAATAAAACACATTAATTTTGGTTTAGTTTTGATGGATGGCAAAAAAATTTCTACTAGACATCACAAATTTACTACCTTAATTGAAGTAATTAATCAAGCTACTATTTTAGCCCAAAAAATCATTGAAGAAAAAAATCCTCATTTATCAAATCTTAACCAAACTGCACGCAAAATCGCTGTAGGAGCCATCATTTTTAACGACCTTAAAAACGATAGACATCTAGATATTGATTTTAATTTAGAAAATATTTTACAATTTAAAGGACAAACAGGACCTTATCTTCAATACACAGCAGCACGTCTAAATTCCCTTTTAAACAAAGAAAAACTAGACACAAACTTAATTGACAAAACCATTTATCAAAAAGATCATTATTTTATTTTAGTAAAATTATTAGACCAGTTTCCTTTAATTTTGCAAAAAGCCCAAAAAGACAATATGCCAAGTATTTTGGCAAGATATATGTTAAAAATAACTCAAAATGTTAACTTTTTATATTCACAAGAAAAGATTTTAACAGATGATAAAATCACTACAAACACTAATCTTTTATTAATCCAAGCAGTTTTTATCACTCTTAAAGAAAGTTTAAGAATTTTAGGGGTTCCTTTTTTAGAAAATATGTAGTAATTTTTAAAAAATACCTTATTTTTCATAAAACAATTAAATCCCAAAGAAAAGTCTGCAAAGACTTTTTTTATTTTGCTAAAATTAAATATTTTTATTTTGGATTGGAAAATCAAATCCACAAATCCAAAACTAAAAAACTAAAAAAAGAAAACCCAAACAACCACCCAATAATTAAAAGAAGGAAGTGATTATTTTCATTGATAAAAAACATTTTTTTAAAAACATTTTCCAAAATGCCAATAAAACCCAAATGTTAAAAATTACTGCATTATTAATTAGTTTTTTATTTTTAATATGGCTGAATTTATCCATATTTGGATATTTCCATATAAAAAATAATTCCAAAAAGAAAACCATTTTAAAAGTAGGAGTTAACAACAATTCTGCTCCTAATGTTTTTAAAGTTTTAGAACAAAATGAGGGAAAGAAGGCCAAAAAAGCTGTAAACAGTGAATATATAGCGGGTTTTGATATTGATTTAATCAATAATATAGCTGATAAACTAGATTTAGAATTAGAATTTCATGTCTTTGATTTTGCAGGACTTCTTAATGCCTTAGAACAAGAAACAATTGACATCGCAGTTGCATCTTTGAGTATTACAGACAAAAGAAAAGAAAAATACGATGTTTCTAAAGCCTATATGCAAACTGGAACCAGCATAGTAGTAAGAAACAAAAGATTTGATGATTTATTGGATAATTTAAGAAAACAACAAGAGCCAAACAATAACAAAGAAATAAAAATAAATTATAATAAATTTTGCCAAAAATTAAAAGATTTAGGAAAAGAAAAACCCATTAAATTTATAACATTTCTAAATACTGTTGCAATCCCAGTAATTGAAAAAATCAAATCAGATACTAATAAAGAAAAAGAATATGTCATCAAAAATAACGAATTAACAAGTTCATCTGCATGTTTTACTGATATTTTACAAGGAAAATCAGATATGTTTATAACAGATAATTGTTTAGCTAGATGGGCTTGTGAAATAAATCAAGATTTGACATATTTTGATGTGCATTCTGATAACTTAGAACATTCTACTTGTCCCCAAGGTTTAGGAATATTTTTTCCTAAAAAAAATGATGAAGATAGAAGAATACCAAATTTACAAGAAAAGATAAATGCAGCGTTGGTAAAATTGGATTTAGTTAAAAAAGATGAAAAAGGCGAATTCCAAGACATCATAGACTTAAAGAAAAAAAATCATGAATTAAAAGAAACTAGTAAAGAAGAAGTTAGTTCAGAAGATAAAAATAAAATAGAAGAAATAGAAAAAAAAGTAAAAAAACGACTAGATGAAGTCTTTAATGAAAACAAAGAAACAATTGAACTACCAACAAAAAAGATTTTCATCCAAGCCCAAAAAACCATTCCATCTTATCTAAAAGGACTCAAAACTACTTTAATTTTAGCTATTGACAGTCTTATTGTTGGCTTTTTATTAGCTATTATATGCACTTTAATTAAAAATATAAAATTAGATTATCACAAAAATAATTTCTTGATAGTTGCTATAATAAAAATATTAAATACTTCCATAAATGCTTTGTTTTTTGTCTTAAAGGGCATTCCTGTAGCCGCTCAAGCAATGCTTATTTATTACAGTATTACTTTTCTTTTTAAAGGAAATTTTAATCCTTTACACACAGGAATTTTTGTTTTAATACTTAATTCTTTAGCAAGTATTACAATGATTTTAATGCAAAATATTAAATTCTTAGATAAAGGACAAATTGAAGCTGCTCATTCTTTGGGGATGAACCAAAAGCAAGTTTTTCTCTCTATTGTCTTTCCTCAAACTTTAAAAAGGTCAGTTCCTTTTATTTTGCAACAATTAATCACAAACATTAAGGATAGTTCTTTTTTTGCCATTATAGGAGTTGCCGAACTTTCTTGGAAAGCACAAAGCAATATGGGAGCTACCTTAAATCCAATCTTGCCTTTTGTAATGATATCTTGTTTTTATTTAATAATTATTAGTATGACTGGTTTTTTAAGCAAAATGTTAGAAAAAAATATTAAATTGAAAAAATAAAAGAAAAATAATAGAAAAGGAAGTGAACAATTTCATTAATTTAATTAATAAAAACTCATTTTTAAAAAATATTTTCCAAAAGAAAAATAATATAAAAATATTCAAAATTATTACATTATCAATTAGCTCTATATTGTTGGTATGGTTGCATTTTTCAGTATTTGGATGGCATTTTTCAACCAAAACAAAAAAACAAAATCTTCAAAAATATTCCAAAACTTTAAAAGTAGCAAAAACAGTTTTTGACAACCACAAAGACATGCTTTCTAAAAGCACTACTTGGCATCAAATCAAAGAAACTTTTCCATCTTATCTAGAAGGACTCAAAACCACTTTAATTTTAGCTATTGATGGTCTTATTATTGGTTTTTTATTTGCAACTTCATATACTTTAATTAAAAACTCTCAATCCCATAATAAAATAATATTAAATATTAACAAAGGAACAACTTATTTTTTAGATACTTTATTTTTTATTTTAAAAGGAATTCCTGTAGCTGCGCAAGCAATGCTTGTTTTTTATGGTATTGGTTATCTTTGCAAAGATCTTTTTGAAATTAAACGTTTGTATGCAGGTCTTTTTGTTTTAGTACTTAATTCTTTAGCAAACATTACTGTAATTTTAATGCAAAATATTAAATTCTTAGATAAAGGACAAATTGAAGCCGCTCATTCTTTAGGGATGAACCAAAAGCAAGTTTTTTTCTCTATTATCTTCCCCCAAGCTTTAAAAAGATCAGTGCCTTTTATTATCCAACAATTCATCACAAACATTAAGGATAGTTCTTTTTTTGCCATTATAGGAATTGCCGAACTTTCTTGGCAAGCACAAAGCAATATGGGCTCTACCTTTAATCCGATTCTACCTTTTGTTACAATATCTTGTTTTTACTTAATCATTATCAGCATTACTAATTTATTAAACAAAATATTTACTAAAAATATCCTTCATAAATAAATAATTTTTCAAAGTTTTAACACCGAAACCTGATAAAAGGCCATTAGCTAATGTAGTCTTTTTTTTGGGTGGCGGGAATGTAAATATTATTTTGGTTTATGATTTTGAGGAAAAAAAACAAAAATCAAAATAAAACTGATATAATATATAAGTATGATATTTTTATCATTTAAAACAAAAAGCTGATGTGGCGGAATGGTAGACGCACTTGACTCAAAATCAAGCGAGCAATACTCATGTCGGTTCGAGTCCGACCATCAGTACCATTAATTTATTTTTATTTATAATTGCATCTATGAAAAGAAATAACAAATAAAAAATTGCATGAATTTCATGTGTTTTTTTATTTGTTTTATTTTTTAAAAAAAGATTTGAAACAACAATTTTGATTTCTTGCCTCTTTCTTGCCTCTTTCTTGCCTCTTTTCCCAATCAACTATTAGGTGGTATTTATTGTGTCTACTCATTCATTTAAACAATTTATCGAACAAAAAGGTTTTTGCAAAAAATATTTTCAAAATCCTCAAGTAAAAAAAATATCAGTTTGCCAAAAAAGCCCAAAATGGGTTTTACAAATCACATTTAAACATTTACCTTTAGTTTGTGATTTAGCATTTTTTTTAGAACAATTACTCCAAGAATTAACTATTTTATGGAAAAACCAAGCGCAAACCAAGCCTAATTTGCCCCAAATTGAATACAACATCGATTTTGAAAATTGGGATTATCTAGAATCTTTGGCAGAAAGTTATTTTAATTATATTATAACCCAAGCCAGTTTAATAAAAAAATATCATGATTTAGATTATTTTGCAATTCAAAATCACCAAGTAAATTTTCAAAACGGCAAATTTATCATTTTTGTAAATCCTAATGCATTTAAATGTTTAAATAAAAAAATGGGGCTTCTTCAAGATTTTTTTTCTAAATTTTATGGTTTTAAAAATGAATTTATCTTATCAACAGATAGAAAAATTTATATCAATAGAAAAAAATCCACAAATATTGAAATCGAAGAATTGCAACAAAATCCGAATCATCAAACCAACTCCAACGAACAAAATCAAGAAAAAAATCCAAATAACAAATCAAATCCAACTTCTCAAACCGATCAAACAAAACAAGCAAAAACAACACCCCAAACAAAAGCATATAATCATAATAAAGGAGCTTATAATAGCAATTCTAAAATGACAACTAAAGATACAAAAATAAAAGATCTTCCTAAAAATAAACAAGAGCTGGAAGAATTCAACCGTCAAAATCCCAATACTTATGTAATCGTTGAAGGTTTTTTGGCTCATCCTATCAAAGAAGCTAATTTTCAGTATTCTTATTTAAAATTTGTTATAGAAGAAAACGACAATGATTTTTCTATCGAAAATAAAGATGCTATTTTGATTCAAAAAAAAGTGTCCAAAGATGAAAAAGAACAATTTTTAAAAGCCAATTACCAAACTGGACAATTATTTAGAATCACAGCTCGAATTAATTATAGTGCTTGGGACGATGTTCATTTAATGATGACACAATACGAAACCCTAGAATCAGATTCAATTTCGACTTCATTAATCCGCCAAGACTTCGGTTTTCAAGGCAAAAAAAGAATTGAATTTCACACTCACACTAAAATGTCTAATTTAGACGCCATTAACAGTGCCAAAGAATATTTACAAATAGCAGAATCATGGGGACACGAAGCGATTGCTTTTACGGATCATGACGGCATTTATGCTTACCCTGAAATTAACGAACATGCCAAAAATAAAAAAATCAAACCTATTTATGGAGTGGAAGTTGATTTTATTGAAGAAAAACCTATTTATATCACCAATCAAAAAGAAGATAATTTAGAAAAAGATTTTGTTTTAAAAGAAGCTACTTATGTGGTTTTTGACTTGGAAACTACTGGATTATCTAATGTTCGTGACAAAATTATTGAAATCGCTGGAGTAAAAATTAAAAACGGGAACAAAATAGGCGAGTTTCAAAAATTTATCGACCCGCAACAAAAATTAACCAAAACTGTCACCGATATTACCAATATTACGGATGAAATGCTTCAAGGACAACAAACAATTGACCAAGTTTTACCACAATTTTTAGCTTTTGCCAAAGACTGTGTTTTAGTGGCTCACAACGCTTCTTTTGATATTAATTTTTTAAAAGAAAAAGCAAAAGAACTCAAAATATCTTTGGAACCACAACCCATTATTGATACCATGGCATTGTCTCAACGTTATTTCAGTAATCTTTTAAAATATTTTTCTTTAAAAAGATTGGCAACTTTTTTCAAAGTCAAATTAGAAGACCATCACCGTGCACTTGCGGATGCCACTGCCACAGCAGAAGTTTTTATCAAAATGATTGATCAATTGGCAGATCCAACCAAAGATCCCAAAGACGAACAAGTAATTACTTTTTTTGACTTACAAGAAAAAATCAATCCCAAATACGAAAGACCTTATCACATCAATATTTTAGTGGCTAATCAAACCGGTTATCGCAATCTTTTTGAACTTTTAAGCAACGCTTTAACTAAGGATTTTAACAAAAGCCCTCGTGTTTTAAAATCTAATTTAGCTAATTTAAGACAAGGTCTTTTAGTGGGTAGTGGTTGCATGAATAGCAATATTTTTGAAATAGCTCTCAATCAAAACATTTCCAAATTGAAAAAAGCTATTTCTTTTTACGATTACATCGAAGTGCAACCTCCCCAAGCTTATAAACATTTAATTCATGATTTAGGCAAAAACGGGCTTCAAATCATTGAAACTACTCTCAAAACCATCATAAAAGAATCCCAAAAACAAGCAAAAATAGTAATTGCCACTGGGGACGTTCATTATATTCATCCTTGGGAAAAAGATTATCGCGAAATTTATATTAGTGCCAAAATGGTAGGAGGCGGCTTACACAAATTATCTAGATACGAAAATAAAAAATTGCCAGAAAATCACCTTTTGACCACCCAAGAAATGATAGATGCATTTGCCTTTTTACAAGATGAAAAATTAATTTATGAAATTGTAATTGAAAATACTCATTTGCTTAATTCCAAAATTGAAAAAATCAAAGCTTTTTCTTCGGAACTATTTTCTTTCAAAGACGATGCTTTCAAAGCCAACTTACAAATACCAAGCATCAAAGAAGAAATTAAGCGTTTGGTTGATACAAAAGTTAAACAAATGTACGGCACAACTCCCCACCCTTTAATTAAAGAAAGATTGGATCAAGAGTTAAAAAGTATTATCGGAGAGACAAAAAACGAAAAATCTAATCAAAATATTGCTCCTGTTTATTATTTATCACATTTATTAGTTAAAAATTCTTTGGAAAAAGGTTATTTAGTAGGCTCACGTGGTTCGATTGGTTCTTCTTTAGTAGCAACTATGTTAGAAATTACCGAAGTAAATCCGTTAAAACCACATTATTATTGTCCACAATGCAACTACACTATTGTCCAATTAAAACCACAAGAAAAAGAACAATATTACAACTCAGAAGAAGAAAAATACCACAACGAACTTGATAAGGTTTTTTCGGGATACGATTTGCCAAACATGCCTTGTCTCAAATGCGACACTCAGTTCAAAAAAGACGGTCATGACATTCCTTTTGAAACTTTTCTAGGCTTTGAAGGCAACAAAACTCCTGATATTGATCTAAATTTTGCAGGTGATTACCAAAGCCAAGCCCACAATTACATTAAAGAATTATTAGGAGAAAAACACGCTTTTAGAGCAGGAACCATCCAGACTGTTGCCCAAAGAAACGCTTATGGCTATACGATGGGTTTTGTAGAAGAAAAACAAAAACAATGGCGCAAACAAAAAGTAGCCCAAATTGCCAACAAAATCGAAGGAGTTAAACGTTCTAATGGCCAGCATCCAGGAGGAATTGTTGTTGTGCCGCCCGATCGCAGTATTTATGAAGTAACTCCTGTCCAATATCCAGCTAATGACACCAATTGGAAAACCACTCATTTTGATTATCATTCCTTTGAGCAAAATCTTTTTAAATTAGACATTTTAGGACATGATGATCCTATGATGATTAAATTTTTGATGGATTATGTTAAAGAAAATCGAAGAATTTTCCCTTTCACAAGAGCCCAAGATATTCCTGTAGATGATCCCGAAGTTTATAAATTGTTTTCCAACGAATTCAAAATTGATTCTTCTGTAAATCCAGGAAATAAAATCACTATTAATTCTTTGGGTATTCCTGAATTTGGAACTATTTTTGTCAAACAAATGTTAAAAGATTTAATAACCGCTAAACAAAATTCACAAAAACAAGCAATTAAAATTAATTTTGCTGCTTTAGTAAAAATCTCAGGACTTTCACATGGAACTGATGTTTGGAACCAAAACGCCAGAGATGCTATCAACAAAACAGGCGAATTTGAAAAATACAAAAATAAAACAATTTCTTTTGATGATATAATTGGTTGTCGTGATGATATTATGTTACAACTACAAGAAAAAGGGCTTAATCCTTTAAAAGCTTTTGATATTATGGAATTTATCCGTAAAGGCAAACCCCAAGATGATTTTCAAACATGGAACAAATACAAACAAGAAATGAAAGACAAAGTAGAAGCTTGGTATATTGATTCTGCTGCTAAAATTAAATATTTATTCCCTAAAGCGCACGCCACTGCTTATGTTATTATGGCTTTGAGGATTGCGTGGTTTAAAATGCATGCACCATTAGCTTTTTATAGTGGTTATTTTTCTAAAAGAACAGAACAATTCGACCACCAAACCATGATTAGTAACGATATAAAAATTATTAAAGAAAAATTAAATAAGCTTGCAGAATTGAAAAAAAGTAAAAAAATCAAAACCAAAGAAGATGCTTTAATCAATACTTTAAAAATTGCCGAAGAAATGGTACATCGTGGTTTTAAATTTTTAACTGTTGATTTTAATAAATCAGATGTTAGTGTTTTAAAAATAGAAGATGGTGGTTTTTTAAGGATGCCACTTCTTTCGATTAATGGTCTAGGTTTGATTGCTGCTAATAAAATTGTAGAGGCGCGCCAAGAAAAACCATTTACTAAAGCTGATTTTGCCACTCGTTCTAAAATTAATAAAACCATTTTAGCCAAAGCAAAACAAGAAAACCTTTTAGATTCTTTAGAAGATGAATGAAATTAAAAAAACAAATAATAAATAAGTTTGGTTAAATCCACAAAAATATTAAAGATGATTTTGCTATAATAAATCATTTTGCAAAAAATAAAAAAGGAGGTGATAAAATTGATACCAAATAAAAGATTAGTGTCAGGGATCAAACCAACGGGTGATCTTACTTTAGGAAATTATATTGGGGTTTTAAAACCTTTGCTATATTTACAACAAAACTTAAAAAATTTTGATTTTTATCTTTTTATAGCTGACTTGCACGCCCTTACTTTTTATCAAGAACCCCAAACACTAAAACAACAAATCAAAAAAATAGCAGCTCTTTATTTGGCATCAGGGCTTGATCCTGAAAAAATAAATTTGTTTGTTCAATCTGAAGTAACACAACATACTTATTTGGGTTATCTCTTGGAATGCAATTCTTATTTTTCTGAACTACAAAGAATGATTCAATATAAGGAAAAAAGCAAAATTAATGCAGAAGGAATAAGGACTTCTTTATTTACTTACCCCACATTGATGGCAGCTGATATTTTGATGTATGATGCAAATTTAGTGCCTATTGGCAAAGATCAAAAACAACATTTAGAATTAACTAAAAACTTGGCTACAAGATTTAACAATTTATATGGTAATACTTTTGTTGTTCCGGAACCTTTTTTTAATCCTTTGGGTTCGAAAATAAAATCTTTGCAAAACCCTTTGAAAAAAATGAGTAAAAGTGATACGGAAAGTCCTAAAAGCTATATTTTACTTTTGGATGATCCTCAAATAATTAAAAGTAAAATTGCCCAAACTGTTACAGATTCCCAAAAAATAATTAAATATGATCCAGAAAATAAACCTGGAATTTCTAATCTTTTAACCATTTATGCTTCTTTAAAGCAAATTAGTATTTTTGAAAGTGAAAAACTTTTTAAAAAAAGTAATTATAAAGAGTTAAAAAATAAAGTCGTTGAAGAAATAATTAATTTTGTTGTACCTTTGCAACAAAAATTTTATCAATTAATTAATAGTGCAAAATTGGATGATATTTTAAATAAAGGAGCTCAAAAAGCTTCCTTGATTGCAGAGAAAAAAATCCAAAAGGTACGAAAAAAATTAGGTATTTCAAGATTTTGATGTATAATATTTATAAATAAAAAAGACAACCTTTTTAGGATTGTCTTTTTTATTTAATAACTTTTTTTATTGTGTGCTTTAATTACTTGTTGTAAAGCTTTCCAAGGAAGACTTATACAAGCGACTCTTCCAGGAAAATTAATAAAATGTTTAAATAATAGTAATTCTTTGTCAATTTGAGTTTCATCATATATTTGATTATTAATCATAGCTAAAAAATGATTTATTTTTTCTAATGTTTGTGGAATTTCTAGATTCTTAAGATTTATAGACATCAAACTTGCTGAAGCGCGACAAATAGCACAAGCTTGAGTTTCGTATTTAATATCTATTAATTTTTGATTTGAGATTTTGATTTGTAATGAAATAGAATCACCACAAGAAACATTTTTATTAGTTATGTTTATAAAATCAGGGTCTTGGGAAAGTCCCCAATTTTGAGGTTCTTGATAATGTTTAATGATTAAATCACGATATAATTTATTTATTTCTAACATTTTAATGCCTTGAGTTATTTATTAAATTTGGAGAAAAAAGTTTGCGTTTTTTTTAAGTTTTTAATTAAAATATCAATGTCTTCTTGATTGTTGTGAATGCCTATAGAAACTCTAATTATACTTGTTTGTTTTAGTTTTTGAGTAGCTAAAAAAGCACAACATCTACCAGTTCTTACATAAATATTTTCCTGAGCTAAAAAAGCTTCTGCATCATGGGCATGAATTTGATTAAAGTTAAAAGTAATGATATTAGAAAAAGCTTGAGGATTATAAATTGTGATTTTAGGAATTTGTTTTAATTCTTTCATTATATTTTGATAAATCTTTTTTTCATGTTTTTGGATGTTTTCAAAACCAATTTCTTCCACAAATTCCAAAGCTTTTTTAAAAGCAAGAATTCCTGAAATATTAGGAGTCCCTGATTCAAATTTATTAGGACCTTCGTTGAGTAAAAAATGTTTTAAAGAAAATTCTTTAATGGAAGTTCCTCCAAATGAAGGAGGTTGTAATTGTTCTAATAAATGATTTTTGCCAAACAAAATCCCTATTCCAAAAGGACCGTATAATTTGTGGGATGAAAATGCTAAAAAATCTATATCTAAAAATTTAACATCTATGGGTAGGTGACTTGATGATTGGGCAGAATCTAAAATAACTAAAGCGTTTTTTTTGTGAGCTAAAGTTGTTATTTCTTTAATGGGAGTTTCGTACCCTAGTAAATTAGAAACATGAGTTAAAACAACTATTTTAGTTTTGTTTGTTAAAACCTTAGCAAAATTTTCTACAGTTATTTGATTCTGTTCGTTTAGGGGAACAAAAATTAATTTTGCTTTTTTTAGTTTGGCTTGTTTAAACCAAGGAAACACGGAAGAATTATGTTCTAATTCTGATGTAATAATTTCGTCACCTTCTTGAAGGGTTTCTCCTAAGCTTTGAGCTAATATATTTAAAGAATCAGTAGTTCCTTTAGTAAAAATAATTTCTTCTGGTTTGGAATTAATAAAATTAGCTGTTTTAATTCTTGTTTCGTTCATTAGTAAAGTGTTTTGATGAGACAAAACGCCAAAAGATTTGGTATTGAGTCCATTTGTGTTATAAAATCTAGTCAATTCATCTATTACTTTTTGAGGTTTTAAAGAAGTAGCAGCATTATCAAAGTAAACAATCTTGGGGTTCGTTTTGAAAATTGGGAAAAGACAGCGAAAGGGATTATTTTGCATTTTGGAAACCTCTTAATTTGTTAAGACATATTTTTTCATAAATGAATTAATAAAATAAATAAAAAGTTATTAATAATTAAAAGACTATTAAAGCGTTGTTTTTTTTGCCTTTTTTCAAAAGGACATATTTATCAAATAAAGTGTTTTTTTTGGTTATTGCAAAATCAAGAGATTTGATTTTTTGATTAAATAATTTAATAGTGTTGTCTTTGATAAATTCACGAGCTTCACTTTTAGAAGTTGCCAGTTTTGTTTGAACTAAAGCATCAACTAATAAAATATCTTCTTTTGTGGAATAACAAAACAAAGTTTTTTGCAATAAAATAAAATCTTTTTCTTGGAAAGATTCTTTTTTAGCATTAGAAAATAAAATTTGGTTAGTTTTTATACATTCTTGCAAAATATCTGAGGAATGAATTAAAGTAATAATGTTTTGGGTAAGAGTTTTTTGAGCTAATCTTTGTTGGGGGTTTTCCAAGGTGTTTTTTTCTAATTCCAAAATTTCTTGCTTGGGGATTAAAGTAAGCATTTTTAGATAATTGATTACTTCTTTATCAGAAACATTTAAAAAATATTGATAAATTTCATAAGGGGAAGTCATTGAAGGATTTACCCATAAAACCCCTTTTTCGCTTTTGCCAAATTTCGTTCCATCTGAATTTAACAAAAGAGGAGTGCTAATTCCTAGGGCATCGGATTTTTTTTCTAATTTTCTGATGAGTTCTAGTCCGCTTGTGATATTCCCCCACTGATCAGAACCTCCTAATTGTAATCTAACTTTATGATTTTTGTATAAATGATGAAAATCTAAAGATTGTAAAATCATATAAGAAAATTCAGTAAAAGAGATGCCAGAAGCAAGTCTTTTGGCTACTGCGTGTTTGGAAAGCATATAGTTAATGTTAAAAAGTTTTCCGTAGTTTCTGAGGAAAGAAATGATATCTATTTGAGAAAGCCATTGATAATTATTAACAAATTCTACTTGTTTGTTTAACAATATGTTTTTAAGTTGACATTCAATACTTTTAGCATTTTGCAATGAATTTTCTAAAGATAATAATTTTCTTTCTTCAGTTTCTTTGGGATCTCCTATTAAACCTGTAGCTCCACCTACTAAAATAACAGGTAGATGTCCTTGTCTTTGCATTAATAAAATCATTGTTATTTGAACTAAATGACCCACTGTTAAAGAATGAGAAGTAGGATCAAACCCACAGTAAAACTTAACTTGGTTGTTGTCTAATAATTCTTTAACTTGTGTTTCGTTACTACAATCTTTAATTAAATTTCGCCATTTTAATTCTTCATAAAAAGACATTTTGGGCTCCTATTTTATTTTTAGAAATAATTTTCTTGGTTTTGAGAAAAATAATTAAAATAGGGTTATTTTTAATAATTTTCTAAATTTTGTTTATTAAAAAAAAGGGGGGGAATATATTTAAAAAATGTTATTAAAAGTTTTTTATTATAAAAAAATGTATTTCTTTAAACAAAAAAAACAATTTATCTTTGTTCTTTAATACGAGAAGCTTTAGAAGAAAGGTTGCGAACATAATGCAATTTGGCGCGACGAACAATACCACGACGAACTACTTCTATTTTCTCGTTAATAGGGGAATGTACTGGGAAAGTTAATTCAATTCCTACACCAGCAAATATTTTTCTTACAGTAAAAGTTTCTGTAACTAATCTTCCTTGGCGTTTAATAACTAAACCTTCAAAAATTTGAACCCTTTTACGGTTTCCTTCATCAATTTTGATAAATACTTTAACTGTATCACCAGGTTTGAAAAAAGGGACATCTTTAAGTTGGTGCTGGTTAACTGATTCTATTAAATTTTGTCCTTTAATTAATTGAGACATAATTTTGCTCCTTTGTTGAATTCAAATAAATAATTCTTGAATTATTTTTGTAATTCTTGTTTAATTTCTGTTAAAAGTTTGGTTTGTTCTAAAGTTAATTTTTTATTTTCCAAAAGATCAGGTCTTTTTTGTAAAGTTGCCTTCAAGCTTTCTTTTTGGCGCCAACATCTTATTTTGGCATGGTTTCCAGATAACAAAACAGCAGGCACTTCGTGATTAAAATAACTTTGCGGGCGGGTGTATTGAGGATATTTAAGCAAACCTTGTTGATGGGAATCTTCAAGATAAGATTGTTCTTTGATAACTTCTGGAAGCAGTCTTGTAATTGCATCAACCAAAACAGTAGCAGCGATTTCTCCTCCTGTCAAAACATAATCACCTATGGAAATTTCTGCATCAATATATTGCAATATTCTTGCATCAACCCCTTCATAATTACCGCATAAAATAATTAAATGAGTTTCTTTTTGAGCAAAATTAGTGGCATGTATTTGATTAAAAATTTGTCCTTGAGGAGATAATAAAATAACTTTGCTTTGGGGAGTTTTTATTTTTTGTAGACAATCAAAAAAAGGAGGGAAAGAAAGCAACATTCCAACTCCTCCTCCATAAACGCTATCATCTACTTGATTATGTTTATTTTTGCTATAAGTTCTTAAATCATGAAGTTTTATTTGAACTTTTTTTTGTTCTAAAGCTCTTTTAATAATGGAAGTTTCACAAAAACTTTTAAAAAAAAGCGGAAAAATAGTGATAATTTCAATAATCATAAAATTTAGTTTTTAACCGTTAAAGGCGCTTTCATTTATTTTTGAAATTGAGAAAAAAATTATTTTTCAACTTTAGTGTTAGTTTTTGCAACAAATTTACTTTTTTTAAATACTTTTTTGACTGTTTTAGTTGGTTGAGCGCCATTGGATAACCATTTTTGTACTTTGTTGTGGTCTAATTCAACAATATCTAAAATAGTGTCATAAGTTCCTAAAATTTCTAAAAATTTACCATCTCTAGCATTTTTAGATTCGCTTGCAACTACTCTGTAAAAAGGTCTTTTATGCACTCCGAAACGTTGTAAACGCATTTTTATTGCCATAATAAAACCCACTTTCTATTTTTTTATTAATCGTTTAATCGTAAATTAAAAAGTTCATCCTAAATATTATCACATAAAATAACTGAATTGTCAAGTGTTTTTGATAAAAAAGATGAGAAAAATGTTTTTTGATGAATTCTTAAAAAATAAAATCTTTTGAAGATTTTAATTAAGGTGAAAGACATTTCAGTACATTAAAAAATGTTTAAAATCAACAAAAATAAATAATAAAGGGAGTGATTTTAATGAAAAATAGTGTGCTTTGTTGTTTTCAAAAAATAAAATATTAAAATTGTTCTAAGACAAGACAAAAAGAAAACCCAAAACAAATACTTTGGGAAATTATTTATTCTTTGAAATGCCTTTTTATCTTGGCTTTTCCTATAATTATTTTTTTTATATTGGTTATTGATTAAAAAAATAATTAACTTTGTATTTTTATTTTTTATTCATGAGGAGAACTAATAGGTATTTTGGTTAAATATCCATTGATAAATTCGTCGATGTTTCCATCCATTACTTGTTCTAATTGAAAAATTTCTTGATTAGTGCGGTGATCTTTAACCATTTTGTAAGGATGAAAAACATAGCTTCTAATTTGAGAACCCCAACCATTTTCTTTTTGGTCGCTTTGAAATTTTTTAGCATTTTCTTCTTTTTGTTGTTTTGATGCTAATTGAAATAACTTGGTTTTTAGCATTTGCAAAGCTTTTTCTTTGTTTTTGATCTGACTACGTTCATTTTGACAACCCACTACTAATCCTGTTGGCAAATGAGTTATTCTTACTGCTGAATCAGTAGTATTTACGTGTTGCCCGCCTGCACCACTACTTCTAAAAACATCGATTTTAAGATCTTCTGTTTTTAAATTAATTTTGATTTCTTCATTAATTTCTGGCAAAACATCGCAAGCTACAAAAGAAGTATGTCTTTTGGAATTAGCATCAAAAGGAGAAATTCTTACCAAACGATGAACTCCTTTTTCCGCTTTTAGATAACCATAAGCATAAGTTCCTTTAATTAATAAGGTAGCTGATTTGATTCCTGCTCCTTCACCTGGTTGATAATCAAGAATTTCGGTTTTAAAATTCTTTTTTTGAGCATATTTTTGATACATACGGAAAAGCATTTCGCACCAATCTTGCGATTCAGTACCTCCTGCTCCTGGATGTAATAATAAAATAGCATTGTTAATATCATAAGGTTGATTCAAAAAAAATTTAATTTTGAAATCAAAAACGGCTTTAGTGAGGTTTTTAAATTCTTCTTCTAATAAAGCAGAAGTTTCATTTGGGCTTTCATTTAAATTAAATAAAGTTTCTAGATCCAAATAATTTTGTTCTAAAGTTTCTAAAGTAGTTTTTTTGTCTTGCAAGTCGTTGAATTGTTGGCTTATTGTAACAGCTTTTTGGGGGTCTTGCCAAAAATCTTCTTTTTGCATGGCGCAATTTAATTTTTCAATTGTTTGATTGGTTTTTTTAAAATCAAGGGCTTGTTTTAAATCTTGAAGGTTTTGATGCAAGTTTTGTAAAATTTGATTAATTTCGTATTTTTCCACAAATTAATTCCAAGGTTTTTTAGAATTTCTTACTTTTCTAGTTCTTCTTTTTTTAGAAGATTCATCATCGCTTGAATCATTGTTTAAAAAAACTTTTTGTTTGGGAGGTGTTTGAAAACTATCTGCGAAAGAAAACTTTAAAATAGTAGCAGTAATGTCGTTTGCAATTTTTGCAATCATGTTATTGAATAAAACTTGTCCTTCTTTTTGATATTCAATAAAAGAATCTTGTTGTCCGTAACTTACAAATCCAATTCCTTGTCTTAAAGAACTCATGTCATTGATGTGGCGTTGGTAGTAATTATCAATTATTTTTAATGTAATCCATTTAAGACCTTTTGAAAAATATTGAGCTTTATCAGGGTCTTTTTCAAAAAAATCTTTTTGAGATTGTAAAGTGGCTTTTACTTTTTGCAATAAATGTTGTTGAAAAGAATCAAGGGAGTTTGTTTTAGGGTTGTTGCATAATTCTTGTACTTCTTCTAAATCAAAGGTTTGTTTAGGGAAAAATTTATTTTCTAAAAAAGTAATTAAAGTTTGGGTTTGACATTGGGTAGGGTTGTTAGTAAAATGTGATAAAATAGCTTTATTAAGGGTCTTTTGCATTAAATCTTGAACGATTTGTTCTACTCTATTGCTAACTAGAATTTCTTTTCTTTGGTTATAGATAATTTCTCTTTGAATACGTAAAATATCATCATATTTTAAGAGGTATTTACGATAGTCAAAATTGGAAGATTCTACTTTTTTTTGTATTTTGGTAAAAAATTTAGTCACCATTTTAGATGAAGTTTTAGTTTCGGAATCGCTTATTTTTTGGAGCAAAGAAATAATTTTTTCTATTCTAGTGCCACCAAATCTTTGGGCAAGTTCATCTTCGCTAGAAATAAAAAAACGTGAATAACCAGGGTCGCCTTGACGTCCAGCACGTCCTCTTAATTGGTTATCAATTCTTCGTGATTCGTGTCTTTCAGTACCTAAAACAGCAAGTCCGCCTAATTCTTTAACCCCTTCGCCTAAACGAATATCAGTTCCACGTCCTGCCATATTAGTAGCAATAGTAACTGCATTTTTAAGTCCTGCCTTAGCAATGATGTCTGCTTCTTTAGAGTGGTTTTTGGCATTTAGAATTTCGTGTTTAATGGAATGTTTTTTTAATTTTTTAGAAATAATTTCAGAAACTTCTACTGTAATTGTCCCAATTAAAATGGGTTGTCTTTTTTTGTGGCGAGAAGTTATTTCTTCAATTAAAGCGTCGTATTTTTCTTTTAAAGAAACAAAAATAAAATCGGGCTCGTCAATTCTTATCATAGGAACATTGGTAGGAATTTCGATAACTTCCATGTTATAAATGTCTCTAAATTCATCTTCTTCGGTTTTGGCAGTTCCTGTCATCCCTGATAATTTGTGATAAAGACGGAAAAAATTTTGATAAGTAATAGTAGCTCCAATGGAAGTTTCTTCTTTAATTAATACTCCTTCTTTGGCTTCTAATGCTTGGTGAAGACCGTCGCTAAATTGGCGTCCTGGCAAAGCACGTCCAGTAAATTGATCAATAATTAGAACTTGTCCATCTTTGTAATCAACTAAGTAATCTTTGTCTTTGTGCATAGTAAAAGCTGCTTTAAGGGCGTTTTTTACATGGTGGAGCAAAGAGGCGTGTTCTACGTTGTATAAATTATCAATTTGGAAAAAGTTTTCAGCTTTGGTAATTCCTTCTTCGGTAAGTTCAATTGTTTTAGTTTCTAATTCAATAAGATAATGGCTATTTTTAAGGGTGCGAACAAAACGTTGTGCTTCTTTGTATAAATTCTTAGTTTCTTTGACACTTTGGGAAATAATTAAAGGCGTTCTTGCCTCATCAATTAAAATAGAGTCTACTTCATCAACAATAGCATAACTGTAAGGTCGTTTCATTACCAAATTGGAAGCTTCAATTTCCATGTTGTCTCTTAAATAATCAAACCCTAATTCACTGTTAGTAGTGTAGAGAATATCACATAAATAGGCTTGTTGTTTTTGTGCGTGGTCTTTGTCTTTGGTATTAAGTCCTACTGTCATTCCCAAAAAGCGAAAAACATCACCGATGCTACCTTCAAATTCTCTTTTAGCTAGGTATTCATTGACTGTAACAATGTGAACAGGGTTACCACTTAAAGCGTTAAGATAAGCAGGCATGATGGCAGTAAGGGTTTTTCCTTCACCGGTTTTCATCTCAGAAATATTTCCTTGATGCAAAATTACAGCGCCCAAAATTTGAACGTAATAAGGAGTAAGTCCTGTTACTCTTTTGGTAGCTTCTTTGGCAAGAGCATAGGCTTCGGGCAGCAGTTGGTTAAGGGTTTTTCCTTCTTGAAAGAGTTTTTTTAATTCTGCGGTTTTTGTGGCAAAATCTTTGTCATCTAATAAAGCCATTTGGGCTTCTAAATTTTGTACTTTATTAGCTATGGTTCTAGCTTTTCTTAAAGCTTTTTTGGAAGAATTAAATATTTTTTTTAAAAAATTTAACATAATCGTTTTAATCCTTTATATTTTTTAGTTTTTGAATTTGTAATTGCGGGTTGTTGGTTCGTATTTCAATAATTCTTACTTTGGTTCAATATTAAAAAATGAAAATAAAATGAAGTGAGGTGAAAGTGCAATGAAAATAAAATAATGTTAATTTTTATCAAAAACCTGAGTGAAAAAAACAAAAATTAACAATTTTAGGGTGGAAAACAAAGTAATTGGAGGGGGAAAATGAAAATAATTGGGGTGGTATTTTGGGTAGCAAAAGCTCTTATTTGCAATCCCATTATTATTTATTTTAACATATATTTAGTAGTTTGTTGACATCATTTAATTATTTTTTGCTGTTTGTGGCTTTATTTGCGGATTTGGTGGTGGTGAAAAAAAGCAAAAAGCGCGCGAGGAAAAAATGAAAAAAAGACTACCGCCATTAGATAGTCTTTTTTTAGTTAAAACAATTTATTTTGTGGTTTTAAAAATTGCTTTAAAAATTTGAACAATAAATGCGACCTAGAGAATTTTTTAATAATTTGGATTAATAATTATTTCAATTTATAATTATTTTGAATGTAATAATTTGGAATATATTTTAATTTTTTTCTTAGAAAAGACATTTTGTCTGACAAAATTTAGTTTTGTATGTTTGAAGTTGGGTTTGGTTTTTGTGTTGTAAAAAATCTTTTAAAAAGGTTTTGTCAATTTCCATCATAGCATCCATTGGCAAAGAGGCCTCATCAAACCATTTTAGTTCAGCAACTTCATCATCTTGTGGGCTTAATTTTCCTTGTGTTTTAGTTACTACAAAAGCCATAACAACTGGATAGACAACATCTCCGTTAGGATAATTGATAACAAAATGTTTTCCACAATAGGTACGAAAGGGATGAATTTCTAAAGCTTTAAGACCTGTTTCTTCTTCTAGTTCTCTTACGCAAACATCAGCTCCAGTTTCTCCTAATTCCATTGCTCCACCATGAAGTCCCCAAACATTAAAATCTTTGCGGAATTGCAATAAATATTTATTATTTTCATAAACAATAACGGAAGCCCCAGGAGAAAATAAAGGGTCTTTCCCAATTTTTTGGCGCAATTTGTTGATATAGTTGCTCATTTAAAAAACCTTTTTCCATTCTTTCTTTTTTAATTTATTTTTTTAATTTTAGCTTTTTTAATTTTAATATTGTTAATATTGTCAAAAAGTTATTTTTGAATTAAGAAATAAATATTTTTGGTAAAATTAGTAAAAAGTGTAGATAGCATAGATAGCAAATAAATGAAAATGCAAATAATAAGTTTTTTGTAAAAAATATTTCAAATTATTATTTGATTTATTATAAATAGTTGTTTAATTGATGGCTAAAATTTTGCTAATATTTTTCCTCCTAATATTTTTTTGGATAACTTTTATTTCTGTATTTGTTGGATGGCACAATTTATGGCTTTAATTTTTTTATTTTTTAAAGCAAACTTTACAAATGAAAGTAAACTTTAAAATTAAAAGCTTAGTGAAATAGAGCTTTAACAACCAAAATAAAAAATGACAAAACTAAAAAAAATTATACTTACTATTTTATTTTAGCATTTTTTTTAATATTATGTTATTTTTTGCTAACTTTTTTTTATTTTTTTGTTGTTTTGTAATTTGAAAAAGGCAATTTTTAGTAATTTGTTAATTTGAGCTACTAAAAATACTTGATTATTCAAAAATATTGACTTTTATATTAGTTGTAAAAAGTGCAAAAATATTATAATAACTCAAAAAGGAAGCCCTTCAACAAAAGGGCTTTTTTATTTCAAACATTTTATTATTAGAAAATTATAAATCTTATTTATTGTAACTTTTTTAAAGGATATTTTTTAGTAATTTCATATAAATCTTTTTGAGATAAAGTTTTTTTAATTAATAATTTACGGGCTATTTCATCTAAGGCATCTTTATTATTTTGTAATAAATGTTCTGTTTTTTGTAAAAAGTCATTAAAATCTTTTTGAGGATAAGGAGAGAATTTATTTAAGTTATGTTTAGCACTATTATGGTCAGAACCAGAGCCTTTTCCTACTTGTAAACGTTTCATTTGATGGTTTTTGGCTAAAATATTTTCAGCAGCAGTTCCTCCAAAATTAAGGAGTGTTTCTGTTTTGGGATCAGATTTTAAAACTTTGCAAGAAGTATGTCCCAAGGTTCTTTGAGTACGTTTAATTGTAACGTAAGGAACTTGAAAATTTTCAGGATATAAAAGAGCTATAAGAGTATGTCCTGCTTCATGATAACTTGTTATTTCTTCTTCTAATTGTTTTTCTTTTAAAAAATAACCCCATAGATCATATTTCAAAAAGTTTTTAATTTTAGTGTGATTACCAAGATAAATAACAGTTATAAATAAAACATTAATTCCAATTAAACCCCAAAACCAAATATGGATTAATTGATTTGACAACTTATTATCTAATTTTTGATAATCATTGGTTTTATTCATAACGATAACCTCCCCTCTGATTTAGCCAATCATTTATTTGTCTTCTGACTTGTTCTGTGTGTTCAAAATTTTGAAAAGAATTATTAACCCAATTAAAAGTTTTATTATGTGCTTGAAGTGATTCAAAAGAAAGTGTTACTAATAAATTTAATAATTTAGTTGCATATGTTTGAATTATGTCTTTTAAACCTTGTTTTAGTCTTTCTAGTTGAATGTTTAGTTCGTTGAGATGAATTTCATAAGATGCTAAAATTTGTTCTAGATTAGGATATAATTCAGGATTATTGAAAACTGGAGGAAATTCTTGTCCTTGGGGTTCTAAAATTAAGGGTTCTGGAAATGTTTCTTTTGTTTCTTGTATTTGTTGTATTGCATTTCTTATTTTTTCTTGTTCTTGTTGTTTGGCTTGTTTTTTTGTTGAACTGATGTTTGCTCTGCTGAAATTTCACGTTCCTTGTTGTTTTGTGCTCTTTGATTTTGGTTTATTGATTCTATATTTTGATTATTTAATTGTAAAATATCTTTTTCTGTTTGAGTTTGTTTTTTCACATTAGGAAATAAAGCTTCCAAAAGACTCATAATTTCATCATGTCTACTTTTAAAATTAATATAATGATGTTCTAAGTCATTTTTTAATGTAGTTTGATCTTCTTTACTTTTGTGGGCTTTCTGAGATAAGTTAGTGTGTAGATTTTGCATAACATTATTAAGCCAAGTGTTTTGGCCTTTAAAAAGATTTTTGTCTTCTTGGTTAATTTGTTCTGGAATTTGGATTTCTTGAAAAAAGTATTAATAGCTTCTTTATAACTTTGATATTCTTCTTCAATTATTCTTTCATTTTCTTTGTTTATTGCATCAAAAATGGGTACTTTTGGCATTTTTACTTGTTCTAAATTTTGAATAAAGTATTTATATTTGTGTTATGTGATGTTAATAAACGTAATATAGTTTGAATATAAAATAAGCATTACTGCTTTGTTTAAAATTAGTTTCTGGTTTAGTAATTAATTGATTTTAGTGTAGTTCTTTATCTATTTCTGAGTCTTGCAATTTTTTAAGAGACTTAAAAATTTAGTTTTTGTTAAAGGAGTTGCAAAACCCCATTTAATTCATTATGTGGTTCTAAGTTATTAAATTTGGTTTTCATCTCTTCTGATTCTCGCAAAAGAGCTTGATATTTAATAATTAAGTCTTCTATTTTAGCTTTTAATTCAGCTAAATTTTGATCTACTTCTTGTTTATTTTGGGCTTGTTGTTCGGTAAATACTTCTCTTTTGGTACAACAATTATTATTAAAAGTATCAAAATCTTTTTTTAAAGAAGTTGTATTAAGATTATCAATTGGAGTTTCTTGGATAAAATTTTTAATCTTGGTAATTTCTGTTTGAACCTTATTTTTGGACGTTTCTAAAAGTTGTAATGGTTCAGTAACATAAGTATTGATTAATTCATTAATTCCTTGTTGTAATTGTGTTTGTAAGAGATTTTCTTGTTGTAAATAAATTTCATAAGGTTTTCTATCTTTAAAACGATTAGTAATATCTTTTTTTGGGGTTTCTAATTCTTGTAATAAAAAAGTTTGATATTTTTGAATAGTTTCTTTTTGTTCTTGGTATATTTTTTCATAATTAGTATGAAGTTTTTCTAAATCTTTGACTAATTTTTCTTTCATACCATTTTGATTAGGATTATTGGAATCATTAAAAGTTATTGTTTTTAAAAGAGTAGCTTGATCTTCAATAGTACAACGACCTTTTAGAATAAATTTAGCATAAACATCTTTTAATTGAGGTAAATTAGTCTCTATTTGAGTATTGTTTTGCAAAACAACTTCTTGAGTAGCGGGTTGTATTATTTTTTGAAAACAATCAATGAAATTATTTTTGTTGCGTCCATAAAAATCATCTATTAAAGTATCATCTCCATGAGCCAAAAAACGATCAATTTCTGGGTCTATCTCACGAACTTCAAAATTATTTTTAGTTATTTCTAAATTTGGTAGTGTTTCGTGATTAACCGAAGTAAGATAATCATGTGGTTTTTCTTGCAAACGAAGTAGAGAAGAAGTTTTGTGCAATAAATTATTGTGATTGCTTATTTCAGTATAAAACTTTTCTACAATAGAATTGATATCTTGTTTTTGTTTTTCCTTTAATTCTAACAAAGTTTTAAAAAAGAGATTCAAAAACTCAATTCTAAATTGCAAATTATAATAATCAGTTTGAAAACTTGAAAGTTGGGTTCGTTTTAGATCATCTTCATCTCTTAAAGAAAGTTTTTCTGTTTGGGAAGTTAGCTCTTGGGAATTGGAGTTTTTTTGGATATTGTATTATTCCAAAACATATTTAGTTGTTAGAACTGCAATAAGATAATTAAAATATTGGTTTAAGACACTTTCTAAATCAGATGCTTGATTAGCTCCACTCAAGGATAAAATTTTTTCAAAAATAGGATTTGGTTTAGTTTGTCTTTGATTTCTTTGATTCCAATATTTGGTAAAAGTATCTTTATCATAAAAATAATCATATAATTTTTCGTATTGTTGTCTAGTTTATTTTTCACAAGTTTCTCTTTGTTTGTCTTGTTGTTTTTTGGCTTGTTTATGTCTTTTAAAAACTTCATTTTCTTGGGCTGGTTCTGGTTTATATGGTAATTCTTTTTGTTCGTTTGGTTGGTTTGTAGTTGGTTGGGAGGCTTCGTTTGGTTTGGTAGTTTCGTTTGGATTTGGAAGTTTTCTTTGAGGAGGTTGTTCTAAATTTTGTGGAGTTGGTTGGTTTTGAGGAGTTGGAGGATTTGAAGGATTTAAAGGATTTGGAACTTCATCAGAAAAGACATAATAACTAATACTTATTTTTAAAAAGATTAATGCAAAAAGGAAAGGAAAAAGCCAATACTTATAAAAGATAATATAATTAGTATTTTTAGTAATAGTTTTTTTGGCAATAAGGTAATTATCCATATCAAATTAACCTCCTTTTAAATATTTTCTTCAAGTTATGTTAGAGTATAAATTATAAATATTATACCATAATAATTGATTTTAAAAGCAATATTTTTTAATAAATTATTATTTTTTTTGTACGTTTTCGTCAATAAGTAGTCCTCGTGTTCCTAAATGATTATTTCTTTCTTCGTTATATAAAGAATTATTTATTTTTTCCAATGCCTCTTTAGCTTCTTGGCTTAAATTATTATTGTTTAAATAATCTTGTCTATGACCAAAATATTTACCAAAAGATTCTTCTAAATCAGAAATTAAATTTCTGAATGTCCATGGAAACCTGCTTTATTAGCAGCATTAGTAATTAAGTTTTCTAATTTTCTTCGTGATAAAAGGTCAAAGAAATGTTTTTTAATACCTTCTAAAACTTCTATATCATATTTACATAACACCCCTTAAAAGCCAAAATAATACCCTTAAAACACATTTCCCCATCTTTCAAATTAATTATCTCAACAAACAAAAAGACTATATTAAAGAATTAATAAGCAAAATCAACATAGACAAGTTAGAAACTTTGAAATTATATCAATTAGATTCTCAAAAACGAGATAAATACAATAACCCCATCAAAACAAACTATAAAAAAGGCCTAAATGTTATTTATTATCAATTAGAAGATTTTAAACACATCAAAATATTTCTAGCCAAAAATAAACAAGGCTATCGAGTTAAAAAGATGCGTCCCGATTATAAAAGATATTTAACAAAAGAAAAATCATAAAACTTATTTAACTCATCATTTTATCATCACTCACTCATCATTTTATCATCATTTGACCCGCTCAATTTCCTTGCCAAAACCAAACTTAAAGAGGAGTGATATTTTATATATTATATCGATAATGATAATGATATTCGATATTTGATATTATCGTTGTATCTTTTATCTATCATTATTATTTTTCGATATATAAATAACTCCCTCATTTTTCCTTTCCGTTATTGAAAAGAGAGTGTTTTTTAAATCTAAAACCAATCAAAAGCCCTCAACGCGCTGAAGCGCTAACAAAACTAATAAGCACACACAAACAAAGAAAAAAACAAAAATAACCCCCCATTTCCGCGCGACCCCCTTTTTTTTATAAATATAATCATTTAGAGTTATAATAGATGATATATAGAAAATAAGAAAAGGAAATAATATTGTGATATGAAAAATAAAAAACTCAAATACCAAGTTAAATTATTACAAAACTTCATGCAAATTGTTTACAAGAATGATAAAAAAGCTATTTTTAATTTAGTCAAAGAATTTCAAAATGAATTATTTTTAACCACCATTTTAAAAACAATCCAAATTAAAAGAAGCACTTATTATTATTGGTTGAAAGTCGAAAATAAAACCAAAGCCAAAGAAGAAAAACATTTATTACAACAAAATCGCATTAAAGCTTTATGTTTGCACGAACAATATTTTTACGGTCATCGCAAAATTACTGATTTATACCAAAAAACTTTTAACAAAATAATTACCAAGAAAAAGGTTTATTCAATTATGAAAGAAAACGGCATTTGTTGCCGTTTAAAAATTAAAAAAAATAAATATCAATATAAAAACAATTTAAAATCTAATTTAAAAGTAGTAGATAATTTAATTAATCAACAATTTATATCAACATCACCAACACAAAAACTATTTACCGACATAACTTATTTCAAAACTTCACAAGGTTTTTTATATTTTTCTTGCATCATAGACTCTTTCAACAACCAAATTGTTGCTTCCCACACCTCAAACAACCAAAATAAAGAATTGGTTCTGAACACCATCAAAAAATTACCTAAATTAAAAAAACCATGCATCATTCATTCCGACCAAGGCGCAGTTTATCAATCACAAAAAGTCCAACAAACACTAACTAAAAAAGGTTTTTTGATAAGTATGCAGTGTTCCGTTTTTTAATACAACTTTTAATTTTAAAATTACTCTTTAAGACTAAAAAATTAATTGATAATTTCATATCTTTTCAAACTAAGGAAATATTTTTTTAAAAATCAAAAAGTGTCTAAACTTTTTTAATAATTCGTTAGTTTCAAAAGATATTTTTTTTAATATTTGATCTTTACACTATATAGTTAGGTAAAAAAAGTTAAAATTCCGCCTACAAAATGAAAATAAAATTATTTTTTTACGTAATTATGTTGTTTTGATAAAAAAATGCGCAAAAAGATAACCTTTTCCAAGGTTGAATGTTTGAAATAAAAAATTATTTATCTAATATTTTGAGAATATTGAGATGGAGATAAGTAATTTAATTTAGCTAAAATCCATTTGGTATTCCAAAACTTAGGAAAATGATTAATTATTTTTTTAACGTTTTCGGATGATTTGAGGAATAAAAAGGGATGTTGGTTTTGTAATATGCTTTTCATTTGGCCGAAAAAGTTTTCAATTACCGCATTATCGCGTGGAGTGGCACTTCTTGACATACTGATCAGTTCCCAAAAGATAAACAATTTAAAATGTTTAAAAACTTATAAAACTCAATTTAGCTATTTTTGCAGCATTTGGAAAAACTTAGATATTATGCAAGCCAGTTTGTAAATTAATATAGTGAAATTATTACTTTTACATAAAAAAATCCTTTCTTTTATTTTTGTTGTATATTAAGTATTGATAACTTAACAATTTGCAAATATTAATTATAATTATAAAATTACTTATAAATATACTTATATCTATTAATTTATAAATATACAATTAAAAATAATATTTTTAATCTAATTTTTAACAAATAACAAATAAGAAAAAAACAAATTGTTAATTAACTATATTTTAACATCAAAAAAACAACAAATATGCTTATTTATTTTAAATATTTGTATTTTTCCATCAATTTACAAATAAAAACTGCTAAAATATTAAAATATTGAGTAATTTTAAAAATATTGATGCAAATAACAATATATGTTGTATAATAAGAGTACTTATTTGTAATCTATGATTTGTGCTTTTGGTTTTAAGATTTAAAGATTTAGCAATGATAATTTGGCAATTTATCAATTTTATAATTTATAATTTTATAAATAAGTTGTAGCATAAATGGGGTTTGATAAGTTATAACAAAAAAGAAAAGTAATTTTATGAAATTTGTAAAAAAAGACACAAAAGACCAAAAAGAAACAACAACTACCAAAGAACACAAAGACAAACACAAACACAAACAAAAAAAGCATAAATGGCAATTAATTCACATATTGTGCCTTATTTTAATGGTTATTATAATATTTTTAAGTAGTTTTATTTTATATAACAAAGAACGCAAAGATAAAATATTTACTCAAAAAAAAGAATCAACAAAACTACCAAATCCGATTATCCAAGAAAATAAACCAAATAAAGAAAATAATAATGAAATAGTTAACCAAAATAAATTAATTTCAAACGAAAATAATTTAATTGTTACAAACTCAAACGAAAATACCCAAATGATAAATATATACGATTCAATAACAAACAATTTAATCAAAAAAACTACTTTTTACCCCAATCAAAAAACTATTAATTTCATTGAAAAATACAACCCCCAAACTAAAAAATGCCTCCAAATAAAACACTTTACACAACAAGGAACTTTATTTTGTGTCATATATCTTGATCAAAATACTAAAAAAATAACAAAAATAATTTATTACCAAGACAATAACAAAATAGACAATGAAGCTAAATATAGCCTTCAAACTGGAAAAAAGATTTCTCATACTTACTATCTTAAAAACGGCATTGATATTGATTACATAGATAAATACAACGAAAAAGAAGAAATTTCAGAAAAAATCCATTATATTGTTACAAAATACTAAACTAGTTTTGTTCCTTGAAAAAGCCCCAAAATAAAAAAAGACCAACTTTGAAGTTGGTCTTTATATTATCATAAATATTTAATTTTGGGAAATTTAGTCTTGATTTTAGTAAAAATAATATTTATAATTTTAAAAAACTAATTGTTATTTTGTGTTTGCAAAATTTTGAAAAATAAAATACAATATCAAAACAACAAATAATAAAATAAATATTACAAAGAAAAAAAATAAAAAACTATTGGTTACATTAGAATTATTATTTTGAGAAGTATCTGAATCACCACCAGAAGTATTAGAAGAACCGGAACCACCTGAAGGAGTTAAAGGATTTTGATCTTTTAAAATATTAAATTGAGCATTTAATTGATATACATGAACTTTTTGATCTTTTAATTTTTTAATTCCACCCAATTGTTCTAAAGCTTCTTGTACTTTTGCATCTAAATTAGATGATTCATCAGAAACACTGCGGTTTGGATCTTGTTCATATATTGCATCATTTAATGTGGATATTGATTTCATATATGAAAAAATATTTGTAATTTTGTCTAAAACATTATCGTACTCTTTAGAAACTTCTCTAAATTTTAATGTTTTTGCTTTCAATATTTCAAATGATGTTAAAATACTATTAACATCTGTATTTAATTTTTGTACCCAAATATATATTTGTTCCAAATAATCAATTACTTGTTTTTGGGCTCCTACTTCTTTTTTTTTAATTAAACCTAGGATATTTATAAAAATGGAATCATTTAAATATTTTTGAATTTCTGTTTGATTATTAACTGCTAATTGATTAATTTCAGTTTTGATTTGAGTAATTATCGCGATAGAAACAAAACGCCTTAATTATTAGCTAATAATTAGGTTTTTTTGAGCCTCGCACAACACCGTACAAGCAAGTTTCCAAGCATACAGCGTTTATATAAAATATATTTCTTCTTTCGCCTTGTATTTGGTTTTCCCAAATTCCTTGGTAAGTCAGTCCACTTATGCATTCCAGCTAAGCTTTGAATTTCTTACGACTACTACGATTCTGCTTTTTCCTTGAGCCTAAACACTTAAGTTTATTTTAGATGCTTTTATACTTTTATCAAATAACTTTCTTTTAGCAAATAACTTTTAGGAAGATAGAAGTTACTCTAATTTCTTACCTTAATAGTTTTAGGAGAGATAACCACAATTAATATACAAAAATAAAAAAATTATGTGGTTGTGGTGGTTTTAGGTTTAGCAATTTTGCTTGCCACTTAAATCAATAAGTGTTAGTAAATTTTATATACGCAAAAAATATATAAACTGCCCTAAAATATAAGGTATCAACTGTTTTTCCTTATAGCTACTGCCCGTTTTTTTCTCTTAGGCTTATTGCAAAGCTTTTCCATGACTATTTTCAACTCGCAAATCCAAACGATAAACAGTTTCTCGTTTTTTTTGCTTTTATTTTCTGCTATAATCTATCTTGCTTTCACAAAATAGACCAAAAATATGTTGTACTGCATTACTAATTGCAGTTGTAAGTGGTTAATTTACTAAGAAATTAGGCATCTTTCTCGCCCTTTTGCAATAAATCTTGACATTGTATTTTTATTTGTTCTGTTTGATTCTCTTTAGTTTCAATTAGAGTTATCACGTTTTCAATATCATCATCTTGGTCAGCAAAAATTAAATAATTGTGATTTAAAAATAGCAAAATAGCCCAAAAGCCAGCAAATATTAACAGTTTTGCTTTATGTTTTTTGAGTTTTACCATAATTTATATATCACCTGCTTTCTTTATATGATTTTATTTCCAACTTAACATTGAAATAAAATTTAAAAAATTAAAAAGGCAAATACAAAAATAGAAAATAAATAAATTTTAAAAATCATCTTTGTAGAATCATCAAAAAATGTATTTATTCTCATGCTAATTATAACACAAATTAAAGTTAAAAAATGTAATATTATAATAAAATCACTGCATTTTATTCAATTTTAACAAACTAAATCTCGATTAAAAATTAATTAAATATTAAAAGAATAATTAATTCAGGTCATTTTAAAACGGTTTTTTAGATACAAAACATTTAAAGTATGATATAATAAACCTACAGGATGATAGTTACTTTAAGTTTGTATATTTTAATTAGGAGGTTTTATAATTGTTAAAAAAATCAGTTAAAAACAATTATTTAATTTTCTTGATAGTAATTACATTTGTGTTTATTTCATGTTTCTTATCAGCATTTATTCCAAGTGCTTTTGCAGATGACAAAAAAGATCCAAAAGAAAAAACAACTCCTATATCTGAATCACCACAATCACAAGGACCAAAATTAGGGGTAGTAAATTATGATTTATTTAAAAGCGTTCAAGATTCTTTAAATACAAAAACATCATTATCATGTTCTTACCTGGCTTACAAAACAAAATTATATTTAAAAACCAAAAATCCTAAATCTCAATCTGAAGTTGGAACACTTATAGAGTTTCTATATTCTAGCATTCTAGGAGTTGATTATTGGGAAGATGTAGAAGTACAAAGTTTTGATACATGCACATATGATAATAATAATACAAAAGCAAGTTTAATAAATATATTAACAACGATTTTTAAACAAGCTAAAATACTTTTAGCCAATGTAGATGAATCTTGTCTTCCTTTAGTAGAACAATTAAGTGATAAACTTTTGGCAAGTTGGATACAAGATGCAATAAAGAATTTTTGGCCAACTACAACTTAATAAAAAAATATTAAAATTATAAATTAAATTATTGAAAACAACCATTTACGGCATTCCCGTAAATGGTTTTTATTTTATCAATTTCATTTCACAAAAATATAAAAAAACAATAATTATGTAAAAAAACACCATAACCAAACAAATAATGTGTTATAATAAAGACATTAAAATTTAAATGAAATATTTTTTCTTTTGAAAAACATTAATAAATTTAATAACTATTAAATTAACTAATTCACAAAGTGAATTTTAAAAAATATTATGAAATTTATTATCTTACATCAAAACCAAAGAAAATAACAAATAATTTAAGTAAAATTGTATAAAATTATATCAAAAAAATACAATTAAATATACAAAAAAGGAAGAAACTGTGGAACGATCCTATGAAAAACTGCTATAATTTATTTATAAATAATCTACCCTCATATTGGAATGTAATTTGTACTACTATAAGCCTTGCTTTTTTAGGAACATTAGGGGCTTTTTTGTTATCTTTATGGCTCCTTTATATCAAAGGAATCAGAAAAAAGAAACGGATAAGATTTTATGAGAGATATTTTTACAAAACAATAGATATTATCTTATATTTTTATATCTTTTTTGTTAAAAGTGTCCCTATGATATTACAAGCAATGCTTGTTTTTTATGGACTTAGAAGAACTGGTTATTTTGAATGGTTAGAACCTTTTCAAGTCGCACTATTTATCCTTATTTTTAATTCTTGCGCTATGTTAGCAGAATTTATGATTAAAAATATGTCCTTTTTTGACCCTGGTCAAATTGAGGCATCCCTAGCTTTAGGAATGACTCGCAAGCAAGCTTTTAAACGCGTTATATGTCCTCAAGTAATCCATCAATCTTTACTACGAATTATCAATGAATTTATTCTAAATATAAAAGATATTTGTGTTTTTTATGTAATTACAGTTGTAGATATTTTTACTTTTAGCAAAAACAATTATAGAAAATCAAATAATTTTGGTTTTTTAATCAACGCATCTTTAATATATATAATTTTAATTTTCATCTCTTCTTATCTTTTAAAAAAATTAGAAACCAAATTAGGTAATAAAAATGCATAATATCATCGAAATTACAAATCTCCAAAAAAAATATGGAACTAAAGTTGTTTTAAAAGACATTAATTTAAAAATCAAACAAAACAAAATTATTACTTTAATAGGGCCTTCAGGAGCTGGTAAATCTTCTCTTTTAAGATGTCTTAATTTATTGGAAGAACCTGATTTTGGCACTATTTTATTTGAAGGCACAAATATCTTAAATCCAAAATATAATGTGTATAATTTAAGAAAAAAAATTGGCATGGTTTTTCAACATTTCAATTTATTTGCCCACAAAAATGTCTTGAATAATTGCACTTTGGCACTCATAGAAGTGTTTAAAAAAAGCAAAGAAGAAGCACAAACAATAGCACGCGAAAAATTACAAAAAGTAGGACTCTTAGATGTAGCATCTCAAAGCATTCAAACACTTTCAGGAGGACAAAAACAACGGGTTGCAATTGCAAGAGCCTTATGTATGAATCCAGAAATAATTTTATTTGATGAACCTACCGCTTCTTTGGATCCACAATTAACTAAAGAAGTTCTTGATATTATGACTAATTTAACTCATGAAAAAATAACTATTATTTTAGTAACTCATGAAATTGCATTTGCTCAAAAAATTTCTGATAGAATTGTTTTTATGGCAGATGGCATAATTTTAGAAGAAGGAACTCCACAACAAATCCTTAACAACCCTCAAAGTAATAAATTAAAAACTTTTCTCAAAGATGCTTCTTTTAATAAATACAAATGATTCAAAAATAATAAATTTAAAATAGGCAAGCCAAAAAGAAAAACTATAATCAAAAAAAAATATTAAATAAGGCGTTTTAATAAAAACGAGTAAATAACAAAAGTGATAATTTTATAATTGACTAAATAAATATTATAAGTATAATTTTTTTAATTACAAAAACTTTTATTAATAAAAAATATAATCCCAAAAGAGGTAATAAAATGAAACAGAATAAAAATTTAATTATTAATTTAGTTGTTGGTGCTTTTGTAATTTTAGGCATAATAGGAGGAATTGTATGGTGGCAACTAACAAAAGATAAAACAACTACTCAAACCACCCCAACCGAAGAAATTGCATTAAATGGCGATTTAGTAGTAGGAATGGAACTTGAATACGCTCCTTTAGAATGGGTTACTATGGGAAACAACGAACAATACAAAGACCAAATACATCCTATTCAAGGGAAAAAAAATGGATTTGCTTGTGGTTATAATGTAGCAATTGCTAAAAAATTAGCTAAAAAGTTAAGTAAAAAAATAATTATTAAAAAAATAGATTTTGATGGATTATTTAATGCTTTAACAAGTAATGAAGTAGATTTAGTTATTGCAGGACATACCAAAACCCCTGAAAGAGAAGAAACAGTTGCTTTTTCAGAACCTTATCATTTTGGATCAGTTAAAGTTATCTTACACAAAGATTTAGAAGTAAACAATCTTGCAGATTTAAAAGAAAAAAAAATAGCTTACCAAAAAGATTCTGCACACGAAAAAAAAGCAAAAATGATAAGCGATCATCCTCAAGAATTACAAGATTTAAATGCTTTTAATTTAGGATTGCTAGAAAAAACAATTGATGGTTATATTTTAGAATCTGATTTTGCAGAATTATTTATATCAAAAAATCCAAAATTAGCAAAATCAGTTCCAAACATCGATAACCAATTAATGGAAAAAATCGAAGAATATTATGACTCAAACTCTCAACTTACAAAAGAAGAATGCCAAACTTTCCAAAACACCAAACAATCACATATAGCAATTAAAAAAGAAAATGAAAAATTAACAAAAGAGGTCAATAAAGCATTAGAAGAACTACATTTTACACAAGATAACCAAACAACTCAAGCATTAAAATTAAAAGCTATTCAATATGCAAAAGATGAAAATGCTAATTTATAATAATGTCAAATATTTTTAATTGGTTTAATTTATTACAAAGATTATTAAAAATATATTATCCATTATATAAAGAAGGCTTTGAAACCACATTTAAAATTGCTTTCTTTGGTACCATAGGAGCTTTTATAGTATCTTTATGTGTGCTTTATATTAAAGGAATCATAACTCTTAATAAACATACAAAAATGAGTTTAAAAAAACAATATTTCTTTAAAATACTTGATAAAAGCATTAATGTTTATATTTTTATTATTAAAAGTATTCCTATGATGTTGCAAGCAATGTTTTTTCATTTCGGACTCAAAGGAACTGGTTATTTTAAATGGTTAACTCCATTGCAATCTGGTTTATTTGTAATTATTTTTAACTCAGCTGCTTATCTTGCTGAAGTTATGATTAAAAATATGGAATTTTTTGACTCTGGACAAATTGAAGCATCATTATCTTTGGGGATGACACAAACACAAACCTTTAAAAAGGTTGTTTGTCCCCAAGTTGTTCGTAAATCTTTATTAAGAATTTCTAATGAATTTATTGTTAATATCAAAGATAGTAGTGTTTTTGGAGTTATTGGCATAAATGAACTTTATAATGCAGGAAGCACAGTAAACGCATCTGTTGCAAGTGCAAATGCAAAAATATTGGCTTTAATAGTGCCTGTCTTTGTTTATTTAGTTTTGGTGTTATTAGTTTCTTTGTTATTGAAAAAAATAGAAAAAATAAGTGATAGAAAATAAAATTATGTGCAAAAACATAATTTTATTTTTCCATTTGTTTATATAATATTAATAGTGAAAGTGTAATTTAAAAAAGTATATAAATATTATTAAATATTTTGCTTTAATAAAACAAAGATAAAAAAGATAAAATATTTAATAATGTAGATATATTTATAAAAAGTTCAATCATAAAAGAGAGGTAAAAAATGTCTTCTAATAAAAAAAATATAAAAAAAATAAATTCATAAAAATTGATTCTGGAGAGAAAAAACCTCCTAAAAGTCCAAATGGTAAATACCCAATAATGGGAGAAAATAAAAAAAATATTCAAAAGGTAAAAGTGAAAGAGCAAATCAAAACGCAGGAACTATAACCATAGGAAGAGATAGCGGATATGTTCATTATCACGAAAAACCTTTTTGGGCATTGAGTAATTGTTTTATTATAAATACAAAAAATATAAAAGATTTAGAATATCAAACTTTATATAAATTATTACAAAAAAATAAAAAAGGCATTAAAAATTTAAAAAACTTAAATAAAAAAGGTAAAAATATTAAAACCAAAGATTTAGAATTTTTTTTTTGAACAATATATTAAATTTTTTTTTAAGTAACATTTCTTTGCAAAAATATTTTACAATTAAAATATTCACGGAGAACATCAAAAAACCTGAACCATCTGACAAATACTTATGGACCCATGGAGGAAAAGGACAAAAAAAGGAATATTGTAATAAATATAATACAGGCTCTTATAGCGTAACAATTACAAGAGGAGGAAAACAAAAAAATATTTGTTATCACAATGAACCTATTTTTGCCACTAATAATTTTTTTGTAATGATGTGTAAAACCGAAACTATATGTAAACATTTATATAACTTTCTAATACAAAAGCAAGAAGAAATTAATAATTTTAGTTGTGTCCTGAATGCAAATCCATATTATATGAGAAGTAAAAATGATCTGCTTTTTTATCTACAAGATTTTCCTTCATATTTGGAAAATTTAGAAAAACAAACCAAAGAACCTAAGACTAAAGAAATAATAGAAAAAACAATCAAACAAATAGATAAAATAAAAAATGAACTTTTAGGACATTTGGAACAAATCAAAAATGTAGACGAATGTTAATTTTAAGTTGTATTTATAATTTATATTAATAAAAAAACCACCCCAAAAGGTGGTTTTAATTTTATATTCTGTAGTCTCATATGGAAATAATTTTAAAATAGTTATAATATTTAATAAAAGACAATATAAAAAGATAAAAGTAGCCTTTTTGGGGCTACTCATTTGTTTATTTGGCTTAAGAAAGATATAGTTAAAAAAATAAAATCAGAAAATAATATGGTGGCTCCGGACAGAATCGAACTGTCGACACGAGGCTCTTCAGGCCACTGCTCTACCGACTGAGCTACAGAGCCTATGGCGGTCCGGACGGGACTTGAACCCGCGATCTCCTGCGTGACAGGCAAGCATGTTAACCACTACACCACCGGACCAATTTTGGTTGCGGGGATAGGATTCGAACCTATGACCTTCGGATTATGAGCCCGACGAGCTACCAAACTGCTCTACCCCGCGGTATAATATTTAATTGATGGCGGAGGAAGAGGGATTCGAACCCCCGCGTCCTTTCGGACCTCTCAGTTTTCAAGACTGACCCCTTCAACCGGACTTGGGTATTCCTCCAAAAAAATGGTGGACCCGGTAGGATTCGAACCTACGACCAACCGGTTATGAGCCGGTAGCTCTGACCAGCTGAGCTACAGGTCCATGGTAGCGGCAGAGGGATTCGAACCCTCGACCTCACGGGTATGAACCGTACACTCTCGCCAGCTGAGCTACACCGCCATCATTTTAAGATTAATATATTAATGTTAATGTTTTTATGGTGGAGCTTAGCGGGATCGAACCGCTGACCTTCTGTGTGCAAGACAGATGCTCTTCCAGCTGAGCTAAAGCCCCAAAATGGTACCTGGAGTCGGACTTGAACCGACACGGCTATAAACCATGGGATTTTAAGTCCCACGTGTCTACCGATTCCACCATCCAGGCAAATATATAAACATTTTTCTTATTTTGTATAAAAATAAAAAAAGAAAAAGAAAGATTAATAAAAAATGGTATCCCGTGAAGGAGTCGAACCTTCGACACCTTGATTAAAAGTCAAGTGCTCTACCAGCTGAGCTAACGGGACAATAAAGTGGTGCCAAAAACAGGAATCGAACCCGTAACCTACTGATTACAAATCAGTTGCTCTACCTATTGAGCTATTTTGGCAATAAAATTATTGTTTTTCTATAAAAAAAAGAATAAAAAAGATAGTAATTGTTTGGTAGAGGATGAGGGACTTGAACCCCCGACATTCTGCTTGTAAGGCAGACGCTCTCCCAACTGAGCTAATCCTCTTTTTTATTCTTTTTTATAAAACAAACCTTGGCACTCCCTATCTTCACTCAATAAAGAACTATTGTCAGTACTAAGGACTTAACTGCTGTGTTCGGGATGGGAACAGGTGTTGCCCCTTAGTTTTATGCACCAAGGATCTTTCAAAACTAGATAAACGTTGGTATTTAAAAAATCAAAGTCAATGGGTCTATTAGTACTAGTCAGCTGAAAAGATCACTCTTCTTACACCTCTAGCCTATTAACCTGATAGTCTTTCAGGGACCTCATAGGGAAATCTCATCTTAAGGGAGGCTTCACACTTAGATGCTTTCAGTGTTTATCCCTTCTATACATAGCTACTCAGCTGTGGCTCTGGCGAACCAACTGAAACACCAGCGGTATATCCATCCCGGTCTTCTCATACTAGGGACAGTTCCTTTCAAATTTCCAACGCCCACGACGGATAGAGACCGAACTGTCTCACGACGTTCTGAACCCAGCTCGCGTTCCGCTTTAATGGGCGAACAGCCCAACCCTTGGAACCTTCTCCAGCTCCAGGATGCGATGAGCCGACATCGAGGTGCCAAACCGCTTCGTCGCTGTGAACGCTTGGAAGCGATAAGCCTGTTATCCCCAGGGTAGCTTTTATCCGTTGAGTCACGGCCCTTCCATTCGGTACCGTAAGATCACTAAGTCCGACTTTCGTCCCTGCTCGACTTGTAAGTCTTGCAGTCAAGCTCCCTTGTGCCTTTATGCTCTACAAATGATTTCCAACCATTTTGAGGGAACCTTCGAACGCCTCCGTTACTCTTTAGGAGGCGACCGCCCCAGTCAAACTGCCCACCAAACACTGTCCCTCACATTACACATGTGCAGGTTAGAAACTAAAAATAACAAGGGTGGTATCCCAAGGACAACTCCAGAAAAACTAGCGTTTTTCTCTCACAGTTTCCCACCTATCCTGTACATCTTATTTCCAATTTCAATATTAAGTTGCAGTAAAGCTCCATGGGGTCTTTTCGTCCTGTCGCGGGTAACCGGCATTTTCACCGGTAATTTGATTTCACCGAGGCTCTTGTTGAGACAGCGCCCAAATCGTTATGCCTTTCGTGCGGGTCGGAACTTACCCGACAAGGAATTTCGCTACCTTAGGACCGTTATAGTTACGGCCGCCGTTTACTGGGACTTCAATTCAATGCTTCGTTGCCTGACATCTCCTTTTAATCTTCCAGCACCGGGCAGGCATCAGCCCCTATACATCACCTTGCGGTTTAGCAGAGACCTATGTTTTTGATAAACAGTCGCTTGGGCCTATTCTCTGCGGCTTTTAGTTTTAATAAAAGCTCTCCTTATCCCTAAGTTACGGAGTAATTTTGCCGAGTTCCTTAACAAGAGTTTGCTCGCGCGTCTTAGTATACTCTACCTACCCACCTGTGTCGGTTTGCGGTACGGGTAGTTAATCAATTAGCCCTAGAAGCTTTTCTTGAAAGTATGACATCAATCACTTTACTTTCAAACCTTGTCTTTAAATGAGAAAACGGATTTGCCTGTCTTCTCAGACTTAGTTTTTCTACCCCAATCCAATAAGGGGCGTGTTTAGCCTGCTTTGTCCCTCCGTCAGTTGATTAACTAGTGCAGGAATCTCAGCCTGCTTGCCATCGATTACGGATTTCTCCCTCACCTTAGGACCCGACTAACCCAGGGAGGACGAACCTGGCCCTGGAAACCTTGGGTTTTTGACGGATAGGATTCTCACCTATCTTTTCGTTACTTACACCGGCATTCTCACTTCTGACCTCTCCACCACTGCTTCCGCTATGGCTTCACTGATGTCAGAACGCTTCCCCTACCATTCAAATAACTAAGAAGTTATTTCAATCCGTAGCTTCGGTATGATGTTTTAGCCCCGGTACATTTTCGGCGCAGAGTCATTCGACTAGTGAGCTATTACGCACTCTTTAAAGGATGGCTGCTTCTAAGCCAACCTCCTAGTTGTTTAAACGTCTTCACTTCCTTTGCCACTTAACATCAATTTTGGGACCTTAGCTGACGGTCTGGGCTCTTTCCCTTTTGACCATGGACCTTATCACCCACAGTCTGACTGCTGATTTTATTTGGTAACATTCGGAGTTTGATTGAGTTCGGTACCCCGAGGTGGAGCCCTTACTCATTCAGTGCTCTACCTTCACCAAATTACTAAATCAACGCTAGCCCTAAAGCTATTTCGGGGAGAACCAGCTATCTCTGAGTTCGATTGGAATTTCACCCCTAGCCACAAGTCATCCAAACACTTTTCAACGTGTCCTGGTTCGGTCCTCCATTTAGTTTTACCTAAACTTCAACCTGCTCATGGCTAGCTCACTTCAGTTTCGGGTCTATGACATGCAACTAAACGCCCTATTAAGACTCGCTTTCGCTACGGCTCCGTTCCTTAAAACTTAACCTTGCTCCATATCATAACTCGCCGGTTCATTCTGCAAAAGGCAAGCCATCACACATTAACGTGCTTTGACTAATTGTAGGCACACAGTTTCAGGATCTATTTCACTCCCCTTTCGGGGTTCTTTTCACCTTTCCCTCACGGTACTAGTTCACTATCGGTCACTAATAAGTATTTAGCCTTAGGAGATGGTCCTCCCATCTTCCGACAAGATTTCTCGTGTCTCGCCGTACTTATTGATACCCTAGATTTTAACTTACGTTTACGGGACTGTCACCTTCTTTGGTGCTTCTTTCCAAAAGCTTCTACTTCGTTAAAATTTTGTAACTAGAAATGGTATCAGGCTGTTCCGGGTTCGCTCGTCACTACTACCAGAATCGTTATTACTTTCTTTTCCTGCGGTTACTTAGATATTTCAGTTCGCCGCGTTTCCTTTCTTCTAACAAGATAAATCGTATTAGAAGAATATTACATCTTCAATGTAATGGGTTTTCCCATTCGGAGACCCACGGATCTTCACTTATTTACAGCTTCCCGTGGCGTTTCGCCGTTAATTACGTCCTTCATCGGCTCTTAGTGCCAAGGCATCCACTGTGCGCCCTTAGTTCCTTTGATTTTTAACCTTCGTTTATCTACTTTTCAAAGAGCTTTTTTAAGATTTTGCCTATTTGTGGTTATGGTGGGCCTAAATGGACTTGAACCACCGACCTCACGCTTATCAGGCGTGTGCTCTAACCAACTGAGCTATAGGCCCTTAATCTTAAAAAGATTAAAATGTTGCAAATACAATTTGTAAGCAAGTTACAATGAAAAACTTTCTTAAGTCTCTCAAAACTGAAGATGATAATTGTTTCCTTAGAAAGGAGGTGATCCATCCCCACCTTCCGGTAGGGATACCTTGTTACGACTTAACCCCAATCATCGACCCTACCTTAGACGGTTCCCTCTTCTTGCGAAGTTAGGCCGCCGGCTTTGGGTATTGCCAACTTTCGTGGTTTGACGGGCGGTGTGTACAAACCCCGAGAACGTATTCACCGCGACATGCTGATTCGCGATTACTAGCGATTCCAACTTCATGAAGTCGAGTTGCAGACTTCAATCCGAACTGAGACTGTTTTTTTGAGATTCGCCAAAAACTTGCGCTTCAGCTACCCTTTGTAACAGCCATTGTATCACGTTTGTAGCCCAGGTCATAAGGGGCATGATGATTTGACGTCGTCCCCACCTTCCTCCAATTTATCACTGGCAGTCTTGCTAAAGTCCCCACCATTACGTGCTGGTAACTAACAATAAGGGTTGCGCTCGTTGCGGGACTTAACCCAACATCTCACGACACGAGCTGACGACAACCATGCACCACCTGTGCAACTGATAACCTCCACTGTGTTTCTACAGCTTTGCAGAAGCATGTCAAGACCTGGTGAGGTTTTTCGGGTACCTTCGAATTAAACAACATGATCCACCGCTTGTGCGGAGTCCCGTCAATTCCTTTAAGTTTCATACTTGCGTACGTACTACTCAGGCGGAGTACTTAATGTGTTAACTTCAACACTGGTTTTACCCAACGTTTAGTACTCATCGTTTACGGCGTGGACTACCAGGGTATCTAATCCTGTTTGCTCCCCACGCTTTCGTGCCTCAGCGTCAGTAAAGACCCAGCAAGCCGCCTTCGCTACTGGTGTTCCTCCATATATTTACGCATTTTACCACTACACATGGAATTCCACTTGCCTCTATCTTACTCTAGCTAAACAGTTTTTATAGCATCACAATGTTGAGCATTGCACTTAGACCATAAACTTATTTAACCGCCTACGCACCCTTTACGCCCAATAATTCCGGATAACGCTTGCCCCCTATGTATTACCGCGGCTGCTGGCACATAGTTAGCCGGGGCTTATTCATTAGGTACCGTCAGAATGATTTTTCCATCATTTATTCTTCCCTAATAAAAGAACTTTACGTACCGAAATACTTCATCGTTCACGCGGCGTTGCTCGGTCAGAGTTTCCTCCATTGCCGAAAATTCCCTACTGCTGCCTCCCGTAGGAGTTTGGGCCGTGTCTCAGTCCCAATGTGGCCGTTCAACCTCTCAGCCCGGCTACACATCATAGTCTTGGTAGGCCTTTACCCCACCAACTAACTAATGTGACGCAAGCTCCTCCCTAAGCATACCTATTGCTAGGTCTTTTAAAAACAAGAAGATGCCTTCTTGTCTCCTATCCAGTCTTAGCAGTCGTTTCCAACTGTTATCCTCGTCTTAGGGGCAGATTGCTTACGCGTTACTCACCCGTTCGCCACTAAAGTTTAATTGCTTAAACTTCCGTTCGACTTGCATGTATTAGGCACGCCGCCAGCGTTAATCCTGAGCCAGGATCAAACTCTTCGTATGTTACAAAATTGATGTATCAAAAATTGCTTTTTGGTGTCAATTTTAAGGTGTTAAAAAATAATTAAAAATATTCGTTAATTATCATCTTCAGTTTTCAAAGATTAAGGTAGTTTTTGTAAAAATTTGTGAAAAAATAAATTAAGAATAAATAATCAAAATATGCAATTTAGCAAGTTACAAATAATTAAAAAATAATTAAAAGTTGTTGTTTTTGCTTTCAAAAAATATTTTCAAAGTAAATAAAATCACAATACCTTTTTTATTATATCACATAAAAAAACAAATAGCAAATGTTTTGTTGCTTTTTTTCAAAATTAAAAAAATAATTGAAATTTGGCAAAATAATTGCTAAAATAAATAACAGATGTTTGGATGGTTTTAAGATTGAATTCCGGCAAATTTGGTCTGTCGAAATTGCGCTTCAAAAACGCACAACATAATTACTATAATATTATAACAAACATTTTAGGTTTTGGCAAGTAAAAAAATACTTTTGTTAAATTTTGTACAAAATTATATTTTTTTGTAAATGTTTTGGGATATCGATGAAAAATTTGTTATTAAAAAAAGATCAAAAAGGAGATGGTATATTTTTAAATAAAACTTTGAGAACCACTAAAAGCGTTTTTTTCGTTTTGTTGTTGTCTAACTGTTGAGTTGCGTTTCTTTAAACAAATAAAAAACCTTAAAAAAATAAAAAACAATCCATCAATGGATTGTTGCTATTTGAAAGTCTATATTCGTTTTAATTGTGTTTGGAAATAGCTTTTTACTTCTTCCATATTGAGTTGTTTAGGTTTGAGGTTTCCTTTTTCGTTGGCTTGCATAAAGGTTTGTTTGTACCACAATAATAACTTTTGATAGATACAAAAATCTAGATAATAATTAGTGGATGGAATTGGTACAAAGTTGGGGTGGGGGTTATGTTGGTATTTGGCTTCTTGTTGTTGTTCTAAACATTTTAATGCCACCAAAAACCAAGATAAAGAAGTGTTGTAAGGCATAAATTCTTTTATTTCCCATTGAATACAACACTCCAATATCAAGATAAAATCAGTGTTAATAAGGCAATATTTGTGTTTATTGGCATAAAACAAATGAAAACTATTAATATAATGCTTTCTTTGTTGCATCTCTAATACCCATAAATCAAATGATAAATAAAAATAATTTCTTTTCATATCTAAAAACGGTTGCATAGCTTTATTATTTTTGCAAGTATTTAAACAATGATCATACATACCAAATTCTTTTCTTAAAGCACATAAAGCAAGATCAGAGGCATAAGGATAAAGTTCATAAGGTATAATTCTCAATTTTAATATCTCCTTATTTTTAAATACTTTCTTAATAGTAAAAGTTAATTGTTTTGTTGGTTGGTTGGTTTGGTTGTTTGGTGGTTTTTTGATTTTAATTTATAAAAGAAGTAAAATAAATATTTATTAAAATGTTAAAAAATGCTTTTTTCTTATTATATCATTTTCTTTTTAGTTTTTTTATCTAAATAATTTGTCATTCTTACTAAAAATAAATAAATGATACTTACAATAAAATAAGGAGTAATTTGATCATAATCAAATACTTTATTTCTATCTGCTTGCCAAATAAAGCCCATAAATCCAACAACAGAAAATAATGCAGTATCTTTAATATTTAGAATAAATTGTTGCCAAATAAAAGGTTTAGTTCTTTGTAATCCTTGTTAAAATAAAATATATTTAAAGACTTGTTTTTGATTCATTCCTAATGAATAAGCAGCCTCAATTTGTCCTTTATCTAATGTTTCGATATTATGCATCATCAAAGTAGTAATGCTTGCAATAGTATTAAGAGAAATAACAATTAAAGTAGTAATAAAGGGAGTATAATTATTATTTTTAAAGATATCAAAATTAGAAAGAGCACAATAAAATAATAAAACTTGTACTGCAATAGGAATAGCATTAAGTACTGAAATTAATTCATCAATTAAACGCGAACAACTTTTATAAAAATAAAAAGTAATAGTATCATTATTTTTCTTAGTAGATTGTTTAGCAAAAATTTTAACTTTTACACAAAGAAGAGTAATTCCAAAACCTAAAATCAAACTGTCTAAATCAACTATAAAAGAACTAATAAAAGGTCTAATATAAGAAGGTAGAGTTATTATAATTTTACTCCAAAAAGTTTGTCCTTTTAATTCTTGTTGGATTTCTTTGTATTCTATTATAGCTGGTGCTAGATAATTTGTTCTATAATTATTACTTTGTTCGTCTAATTTATCACTTTTTAAAACTGCTTTAACTTTTTCTTCAAATTCTTCTTTCGATACTTTAGGATTTGGATCACCTTTTTTAATGAAAAAACCAAAAGGAGGAAAATTAGGACGTTATTGAGATTCTGCAAATTCATTATCTACAAATTCCATTGCTACTAATTGATCTGAATCATTTTCTGCAATTCCTTTAGCAATAGGAGTATCGGTAATAAAACCAGTTGAAATACCTTTTTTAACATTTAAAACACATACATCAGAGGATTCTGTATTATCTACTTTAGGTTTATCGCCATCTAATTTATATTTAAAATATTTTTTATAATCATTTATAAAATAATCATTTTCTATAGTATAGACAAAAATTCCTCCTTGTTGTATGTTTTTTTAATTGGGATTATTTTAATTTATTTATTATATTTATGGTTTTCGCCATATCTTCTAATGATAAATTTTTATCTTTAACATAATAACTAATTTTTATGGGTTTATTTGGATTTATTCTAACATTTTTGGTTTCAATGTTATAAATCGTTTGAAGGGGTTTATTTTTTTCCATTGCCATTACTTGATGATTATTGGTGATAAAAAATAATCCTAAAAAAGTAAATAGAACTATTATTAATAAATATAATTGTTTTTTTAATCTAAAAATTAACATTTTTCTCTCTTTTCTGTTTTTTTATTTATTTTATTTTATGTTGTGTTTTTTGGTTGGGTGATTTAGGCTTGTTTGGGGTTGAAGTGGAGGTAGTAGGTTTTGCTTTTCAAAACGCCTTCAGGACTTCTTTCGTTTGAGGTGCAGTTTACTTCATCCATGAAAAAGTCCTTATCTTCTTCGATTAGGTGTTTGGGGGCTTCGTATTTGAGTTTTATGTAATGATTTGATGGATCTATACGAACACCATTGCCCCCACCAAATTGTGAATCATTGTGTTTTTCTTTTGTGTAGAAACCATCAAACTCATCTACTCGCATACCCTCATCGTACCATTTGTTAAATGGGTTTTTTACAAATAGGGCGAGGTCGGTGGGTTCGTGTTAGCGGTGGTGACCGCGTCCTAGGTCGGTGGGTTCGTAGAAGGTGTAAGTTCTTTTAATCATCGGAACACCTTCTTGCGCGATATCGGTTAATAGCCAACTTTTATTATTATTTTTTTGTAAATTATTTTCATTATATGTGTATTTTGCACCGCTTTTTGTTTGAAACCGCTCCTCTTGGGTTTCTATTTTGGTTGAGGTAATTTCGTAGATTTTAGGTTTTGATTTGGTTATATCATATTTATTATCTAAAAATAAAAATACTCCAAATCCAACAACTGAAACAGACATCATGACATAATAAATAATCAAACCCGTCTTTATATTGACTTTTTTAATCCTATTTGTATTTTCTCGTTTTTGAATAAACCAAATCCATAAAGGGATTGACCCAAAAATGATACCCAAAAAAAATACAATAGTTAATATCTTAAATAATTCCATTCTATCTTAAATTTCCTTTTTTTAACTTACTTTTATTTTAACATAAATAGAAAAATAATGCAAGAATATGCATTATTGTTACCATCCAAGCCATTGTTTGTATGTGTCCCATTTTGATGCAACAGATGCGGCACCACTAATTAAAACACCTATGCCTCCGCCAATAATCGTACCGACACCAGGTAAAATGGCAGAGCCTAATGAAGCTCCCATTATGGCTCCTGATTTCGTTAAAATAACTGTGTTTACTACTGCACCTGTTCTTTCTACACCTTTGTCCCATTTGGTGATTAGGGTTGATTTGTCTTCTTCTAATCTAAGGGTTTGGTCATCTAATTGCTTTTTCATTGCTTTGTGGGCAAGTTTTTCGGTTCTCAATTGCTCTTTTAGTTTTTTTGATTTCATGTTGTAATTCTTTGTTTTCGAATCCTAATGAACCGCTTGCGCCTTCACTGTTGATATATTGTTTTTCTAAGTCGTGGGTAATATTTCCGATGGATTTAACTTTATTTAACATTTTTGGGTTGCTCCTTATTTTTTATTGTTTGGTTTTAGTTTTTGTATTGCTTTATCTTTTAAATCTTCAATTTGTGAAATTTTTAAATTTAGTTTTTGGGCTATTTCTTGATTGGTGAAAATGGGTTGGTAAGTTTCGTTTATGTTTTCTAGGGTGATGCCGAAACTTAAACAAACAACTTTTAATTTGTTTTTACTCAACTTTGTTTTTAGTTTTTTTATGAATTGTTAATAGTTTAATTGTTTAATCCATAATTGATGTGGGTTTAGATTAATTATTCTATCAGGCTCATATTGTTCTTCTTTGAAACTCATATTGTTTGATTTGGTTGTTTTTTGAGGTATTGAAGGTGGGTGTCTTTTTCTTATTATTTCGTTGATTGCTGATTTTATGGTTGGTTTCGCGTAGGCGATAAAATCGTAACCTAAATTCTTGATAATTATTGAGAGCTTTTATTAATCCTAAGATTCCTTCTTGGTATAAATCCTCTCTAGTTAATAATTTAGGATAATATTTGAATTTTGAACTAATTTTTTTTACTAATGGTAAATGAAGTTCAATTAATTGATTTCGTATTTCTAAATTCTTTTTGTTTTTTAAAAATTATTTAAATAAATTTTGTCTTAACATTTTAATCCTCTCTAAAAACATTTTTAGAAAAGATATGAAAATTATTTTAGTTTTGAAAACAAAAAAAAGACTAACTTAATAGTTAGTCTTAAAAAAGAATTTTTAAAAATAAAAAAGTGTCTAAACTTTTGGAACACCTGAGTTTTTTCAAATTTTTTGTTACTATCAAAAGTTTTTATTGCTTCTGCAACAACTTTAGCTTGTTTATCTGTATCTTGCTGAAATTGTTTTTTGGCTTCTTCTTCCAATAATTCTTTAACAGCAGCTTTAACTGCTTCTGCCACATTTCCAAATGGTTTTTTGTCAGTTACAACTGAAAGTGTTTTTGTCACCATCTTTTTAGCAACTGCTTCTTTAAATACATCTTGTGTAACATATAAAGCTGCTTTATCTTTATAGAAAAAATTCATAAAATTTTCATCCCCAAAAAGATTATTTGTTACAAAAGTGGAAAGAGTCGCGCTTTGGGTGGGATTTAATTTGTATTCGTTCAATTTGCCTTTAAATTTTGCATGAAGACCCTGCGCTCCATCTAGTTCGTAGTTTGTTGTTTCTGTAAGAGAGTCTACATAAGTTTTAAATGATCCAAAATCTTTTAATAAATAATTTACCAATTGGACTTTGTGATTAGTAGGAACAGAAGGACCTTGTCCTGAAGTCGATGTTAAAGTAAAGTTTTATTATCAGCCTCATTTTGGTCTTGTTCATTACCAAAATATTTAGCTGCTTGTTCTTTTGCTAAATCATGAGCTAATTTATCAAAGGCTTTTTCAACTGCCTCTGTTTTGGAGTATTTTTCTCCCCAAACAATATTACTATTCATCATATTAAAAGTAAAAAATAAACTTAATAAAGATAATACATATACTAAACGATTTGTTTTTTTATTGACTGTGTCTGTTGGCATTTTTGTTATTATGCACCTTTCTTTCTTTTTTCTTTCTTTGTTTTTATACAAATATACAAAAAATAACATATTATTAATGAGAGTGAATTTTGAAGAATTAATAAAATGCTATTAATTATATTATACCTCACAAAAAAAAGAAAATAAAAATGCAAAAATTTTGAAGATAGTTTTAATATGTGAAATATAATAAAAAACTACCTAAATTAGGTAGTTCTTTTAGTTTAAAAATATATTTAATTATTTAATGTTTTTATTTAATGATTGAAAAATAAATTAAAGGTTTATTTTTTGCAATCTAAAATATTTTGAATTTGTTGAGGTAATTGTTTGTAGATATTTATCCAATTTTCATTAAACATTTTTTGACATTTACGAATTTTGGATTTTAATTGTGACATTATATTTTTAACTTGATCTTGATTGGATTCATTTAAAATTAATGTGTTTTTTATATTTTCAGATTCTTCATTAGTTGTTAAAAGTCTTAAATTAGTATAAATTAAATGTTTTATTTTGTTAATATTAACTTTTTTTGGATTGGTTTTCATAGAATATAAAAAATGGAATTTATCATATCCAATAGGACAACAAACACCTTTTTCATCAATGAAAAAAATATTCTTTCAATATTGTTAATTCTTATTTGGTAAACTCGTTGTTCATCCATAATTTTTTGATAAAAATATTTACAAACATGTTTTATACGAATTTCTGAAATAGAATGGGAACTATTGGAGTTTTTTTCTATAATTTGGCGCCAAGTATTTTTTTTATATTTTTCTAAAGAATCAAAAATATTAGAAATAGTTTTTAAAGGAAAATTATTAAAATCGAATTCACCTTTTTTAATAAAATTACTCTTTAGAAAAACACTCTTTAGAAAAATATAATTAAAATTTTTATCTAAATTTTGTTCTAAATTTAGATCTATATTATCATTGATTTTATTATTATATAATTTCATTTTCAGAATAAAAATAATAAATTTCTTGATCGCTTATTTCATTTTCATGAAAAAAATTATTTTCATTGTAAGAGTTGGCGCCAAGGATCTTCCATATGAGTTTTTTCAGCTAATTTCCATGCTTTTAAATTACCATATATATCAAGGATATGATTTATTGATTCTAAGTGTTTTGGTAGGAGTGCATTCTACTGTAGTTGTTTCGGTTTTAACTCCGTTTGCAGTTTGAGTAACAACTGTTTTGGTAGGTTGGTTGGGTTGGGTTGTTGTTTCAGTTGTTGTATTTTATTCGGTAGTGGTTGTAGTTACTTCAGTTTTAGTAACTGTGCCACCATCTCCAAAAGTTTTAACTGTTACTTTGTTAATTGATGGTTCAGTAGTTGTTTCGGTTTTAACACCTTCAACAGTTTTAGTAACAACTTTTTTAGTAACTTTTCCATCAGCGTCTTTAGTATTTACAGTTGTTTTGTTTCCTTCTTTAACTGTTGTAACTGTCTGAACAACTTTATCATCTCCCCCCAAAGTTTCTATTACTTGAGTTGTTGTTGTTTCAGTTGTTAGTTCTGCTCCAACTGTTTGATAAGTATTAAATAAAGAAATAAAAAGTACACTAAATAAAAATAAACTAAAAAATAAAGATTTTTTCTTGCCTAAGCTTACTATTTGCATTATTATAACTCAAAAAAACAATTTAGAGTATTTTTTACTCAATAATTGTAAAAACCACAAAATAACTAGTTTTTATGTTATAATATGTTGTGATTAAGTTGTATAAAATATCATCTTTTTATCCAAATTATCAAAAACAATAATAAATATTTTACCAAAAATAATGAATTAAAAAATAATTGGTAAATGTTTTTCATAATTAATATTTTGCTATTTGAAAAGTTTTTTTATTTATCTTTTTACATGTTTTTCATGTTTTACAATTTTATTTTTATTCTTTATTCTTTAATCTATTTTTAATATTTTATAAATTTACAAAAAAGGAGCTATTCTTTTGAAAAATTACAATGCCGATAGTATTCAAATTTTAGAAGGTTTGGAAGCAGTTCGCAAACGACCAGGAATGTATATTGGTTCAACTGCTCAAAAAGGACTTCATCATTTAGTCTGGGAAATCGTTGATAATTCCATTGATGAAGCTTTAGCAGGACACGCTAACAATATTACTTTAGAAATCCTACCTGGAGAAATTATTAGTGTTTCTGACAACGGTAGAGGAATCCCAGTTGATATTCACACCAAAACAGGAAAACCAGCAGTAGAAACAATTCTAACTACTCTTCATGCTGGAGGAAAATTTGACAGTTCTTCTTACAAAGTTTCAGGAGGACTTCATGGTGTAGGAGCCTCTGTGGTAAATGCTCTTTCTACTTGGTTTACTGTAGAAATTCATCTCAATAAGCAAATCTATTTTCAAAAATACGAAAAAGGAATTGCAGTTTCGCCTTTGGAAGTAATTGGAAAAACTAACAAACGAGGAACTACTATCCAATTTTTAGCAGACCCTGAAATTTTCCAAGAAACTACCATTTATAACTTTGATACTCTCAAAGAAAGAATGCAACAATTATCTTTTTTAAACAAAGGTCTTAAATTAAACATTGCTGACAAAAGATACGAAAAAGAAACTGTTTTTAACTTTTGCCATGAAAAAGGTTTGCAAGACTACCTAGATTTTATTAACACTAGTCACAAACAAACTCCTTTTCACGAAATTTTTTATCTGGAAAAAGAATCCCAAAAACTAGCTTTTGAAATTGTCTTTGAATACACTACCAAAATTCGTCCCCCTAAAAAAGATGTACAAGGAAACGAAATAGAAGAAAAAGAAGGCAAAGATGATATTCCTAACTACACCCAAAGCCAAAAAATCTTTTCTTTTGTTAACAATATTCCTACTCATGAAGGAGGAACTCACGAAGAAGGCTTTAAACTAGCCCTAAACCGTGTTATTTCTAAATATGCTAAGGAATTCAATCTTTTAAAAAAAGACGAACATTTATTAAGTGAAGACATCTTAGAAGGAATTACTGCTATTATTTCTTTAAAACATCAAGACCCTCAATTTGAAGGACAAACTAAAGCCAAACTAGCAAATACTGAAGTAAGACAAATTACATCCCAATTATTTGGCGAATTTTTAGAAAAATATTTATTAGAACATCCCCAAGATTCAAGAAAAATAATTGATAAATGTCTTCTTTCTGCAAATGCCCGTCTAGCTGCTAAACGTGCTCGTGAAGTAGTAAGAAACAAACCCCTTGATTCTTTAGGTTTTGCCTCCAAATTAGCTGATTGTAGAAGTAAAGACCCTCATATTTCTGAACTCTACATTGTCGAAGGAGATTCAGCGGGCGGTTCTGCTAAACAAGGAAGAGACTCACGTTTTCAAGCTATCCTTCCTTTACGTGGTAAAGTCCTTAATGTAGAAAAAAGTCTAGATGCCAAAATTCTTACCAATAAAGAAATTAAATCCTTAATACAAGCAATTGGTGCAGGAATTAACATTGGTAAAGGCAAAGACTTTAATATGGATAAAATCCGTTATCACAAAATTATCATTATGACAGATGCCGATGTTGATGGAGCTCACATAAGAACTTTACTATTAACTTTCTTTTTCAGACATTTCCGTAAATTAATTGAAAAAGGCTACATCTATTTTGCTCGTCCTCCTTTATACAAATACCAAAAAGGAAAAGGCGCTCCAAAATATTTTTATGATGAAAAAGCCAAACAAACTTTTGCAAATAAAAACAACTTAAAAGATGGTTTCCAAAGATACAAAGGGCTTGGAGAAATGAATCCTAATCAACTTTGGGAAACAACTATGGACCCAGAAACTCGTACTCTTCTCAAAGCAAGCCTCAAAGATGCCCTTAATGCTTTAAGTGATGAAGAAGCCTTAATGGAAGCAGACCAAACTTTTAACATGTTAATGGGAGAAAAAGTCTTACCAAGAAAAAACTTCATCTTAGAAAAAGCCTTAGAAGCTGATTTAGACGTTTAATTATAAATAATTATTTTATACAACTAAAACTAACAAACTATAGCACTAAATAACAACTAAAAAAAGAGGTTAAAAATGAGCGACCAAAAAACTCAAAACAATGAAGCCAACAACCACAAAGACCACGATCATGGCAACATTCAAGAAGTAAACTTAAGCGAGGAGATGAAAAAATCCTTCTTAAGTTATGCAATGAGTGTAATTGTATCAAGAGCTTTACCAGACATTAAAGATGGCTTAAAACCAGTCCAAAGACGTATTTTATATAGTATGAAAGAATTAGGCGTCTACAGTCACGCAAGCTACAAAAAAGCAGCTCGTGTAGTTGGGGATGTTATGGGTAAATACCATCCTCATGGAGATTCAAGCATTTATGAGGCAATGGTAAGAATGGCTCAAGATTTTAGTTACCGTTATCCTTTAGTAGACGGTCATGGAAACTTTGGTTCAATTGATGGCGACAAAGCAGCAGCTATGCGTTATACTGAAGTTAAAATGGCAAAAATGGCAATGGAACTAATCAAAAACATTGACAAAGACACAATTGATTTTGTTGATAATTACGATGGTACTGAAAAAGAACCATTAGTGCTTCCAACAGCTCTTCCCAACTTATTAATTAACGGAGCTACAGGAATTGCAGTAGGAATGGCAACCAAAATACCTACTCATAATTTAGGCGAAGTCATTGATGGTTTAATTAACTACATTAATAATAAAGACATTTCCATTGATGAATTAATGCAACACATCAAAGGACCTGATTTTCCTACTGGTGGCGAACTTTTAGGCTTACAAAGTTTAAAAAGCGCTTATCACACCGGACAAGGAGCTGTTATCTTAAAGGCTAAAAGTCACGTTTCGGAAGAAAGAGGAAAAATTTCAATCATTGTTACAGAAATTCCTTATCAAGTCAAAAAAACTGATCTAATTGAAAAAATTGCTTTTCTAGTTAAAAACAAAATAGTAGAAGGAATCACAGACCTTAGAGACGAATCCAGTCGCAAAGGAATGAAAATTGTAATCGAACTTAAAAGAGACGCAAACAGTAAAATTATTCTTAACAAGCTTTACAAACATTCCCAATTAAGAATTTCTTTTGGTATCAATATGGTTGCCTTAGTTGGAAAAACTCCCCAATTAGTTTCTTTAAAACAAATCTTAGAAGCTTTTTTCAATTTCCGCATCGAAATTATTAACCGCCAAAAAAGCTTTGAACTCAAAAAAGCAAGCGCAAGAAAACATTTAGTAACAGCTCTTATCACTATTTTAGAAGACATCGAAACTGCTATTAAACTCATCAAAACTTCTACAGATGTCAAAGAAGCCCAAAGCAAATTAATGCAAAGATACAATTTTGATGAAATACAAAGCAAAGCCATTTTAGAAATGAGCCTCCAAAGACTTGCTAACCAAGAAACTCAAAAACTTATCACTGAAGAAAAAAACCTCACTCAAGAAATTTTAGAATGCCAAAGTATCATTGATTCCCAAAAGAAAAAAGAACGCATTTTAGAAAAAGAACTTCTAGAAATGAAGAAAAAATACCAAGATGACAGAAAAACTACCCTCAATTTTGATGCGCCCCTAAACTTTGAAGACGAAGACTTAATCGAAGAAAAACCTATCATTATTACAATTACTAACAAAGGCTACATCAAAAGCATGGATATTGATACTTACAAACAACAAAAAAGAGGTGGGCAAGGCGTTTCTGGTATGAAAATCTACGAAGAAGACTTTATTGAACATCTAGCAATTACTTCTACTCACGATTATCACTTATTTTTTACTAACAAAGGCAAAGTCTATCAACTCAAAGGCTACGAAATTCCTTTAGGTCAAAGACAATCCAAAGGGAGCCATCTTGTTAATTTCTTACCATTCGAAAAAGACGAATTTTTAACTTCTTTCACCAGTGTTAAAAACTTTGATCAATCCCAAGATTACTTATTCTTTGCTACCAAAAAAGGCATAGTCAAAAAAACACCTCTCAAAGAATACAGCCATATTTCCAAAAGAGGTCTTATTGCAATTAGGTTAAAAGAAAACGATGAAGTCCTTACAGTAAACAAAACCACAGGCACTAAAAATATCATTCTAGCATCTAACAATGGCAATGCTATTTGTTTTTGTGAAACCAAAATTAAAAGTATTAGTCGCAACAGCGTGGGTGTAATTGGAATGCGTCTTGGAAGTGATGAATTCTTAGTAGGAGCTGCTTTATTTGACACTGATTCCAAAGAACAAAACATTTTAGTAATGACTGAAAACGGCTTTGGAAAAATAACCAATGTCAACCAATACCGCATTCAAGCACGTAGTGGCAAAGGCTCTAAAACTATCAAAGTAAACGACCAAAAAGGAAGACTTATTACCCTACAAGTTGTCCTCCCTACAGATGATCTTATTGTTTCTTCTGACAAAGGACAAGTAGTAAGAGTAGCAATTGACCAAATTACCAAAACCAAAAACAAAGCTACCCAAGGAACGCGCATCATCAAATTAAAAACAGGTCATAAAGCAGTTTCAGTAGCGGTTGTCAAAAAAGAAGTACTTGATGTAGATGGCGTAGAAAATTAATTTTAAAACAACAACAAAAGACAAAACACCAAAGGAAAACTAACAAAGGTCTTATCATATTATTTTAATCTCATAATTAAAGGTCTAAACGCATATGAAAACCAAAATATATTTAGAAACAATTACTAATACCCCAAAAGAAACCCAAATATTAGGTTACAATTTAGGAAAAAAACTCATCAATCAAAAAAAAAACACTCCCAAAGAAAAACAAAGCAAAACAATCATTTTATTACAAGGCTCTTTGGGTTGTGGAAAAACTATCTTTACTAAGGGTTTTATTAAAAGTTTTGCCATCCTTCAAAATGTTTGTAGTCCTACTTTTGTCATTTCTAAAACCTACAAGAACAAATTGCATACTATTTATCATCTTGATTTATATCGCACAGGCCTTGAGACTGAATTTTTAGAAGAACTATTAGAAGACCTTACTTATCAAGATTTTGTTATAGTAGAATATTTTCAAAATTGCAGTTACATTTTTCCTGATTTTGCTTTTTTAGTAGAAATGACATTTTTAAATGAAACTCAAAGAAAAATTACCATCTATCAAAATAGCAACCTTGATAATAAAAATAAAAGTGGATCAAAATGATATGCAAAATACTTATTCCAAAATCAACCTTTAAATTTTTTTGCAAATCTCTAACCAAACTTTTGAAAGCGATACGACAATGAATCACAAAAACATTTTAATTCTAGATACTGCCACCAAAAGCCAAATAGTTATTTTAGTTATCCAAGGAAAAATTACTACTTTCAAATCCCGCCTTGGCAAAAACGATTATGTTCCTTGCATGATTCCTTTAATTGAAAGCGTCTTACAAGAAAATAATTTAGGTCTAAACAACTTAGATGCTTTAATAGTTGGTGTGGGTCCTGGTTCTTATACTGGCACTCGTGTAGCAGTTCTTACAGCCAAAATGTTAGCCTTCAACTTACAAATCCCTTTATACCAAATAAGCAGTCTATTACTTTTATCTAGTGGTTATTCTTATGCTTCGCTTACTCCTTTAATTGATGCTAGAAGTAATGCTTTTTTTGCTTTAAGCCTCAAAGAAACCCACATTTACTTAAACGAAGATAGATTTGAAAGCAGTTTCTTGCAATCTTTTCCTAATCATTTATTAATTGAACCAACTACTATCAAAATAGATTTTTGCACCATCAAACAATTTGCAAAAATTGTTTCTAATTGCCATTTATTAGTTCCTAACTACTTAACCAAAACCCAGGCAGAACTCAATTTAGAAAAAATCGATTGACAAAAAAAGTAAAAATATTTTTAAAAAATTAAATAATCCCAAAAAGAGACTTTTGAAGTCTCTTTTTTTTTATATATAAAATTGCAAGGAAACACTCATGATATACAGATTAGTGAGCAAAAACCTTGTTTGTTATTTTTTTTGTGATAAAATGACATTAATAGCAAGTTTTTTATTTTTTGAACTGCTGTGGCAAATTTGTAAAAAGATGGGGTTAAAAAATGTACATATAAAATAACAATTATTTTTTCATTTCAATATTTACTTTTTGGTTTTAAAAAAATATATATTATTATTTAATTTTTTTAGTTTTAATGATTACAATTATTTTTATTTTTTTTTAAAAAACATAAAATAAAAAAGGATCTATATTATAAAAATGAATAATGCAAAAAGAAAAAAATCATTTTATTTAAAAGTATCTAAATTATATTTATTAATTTCTTTATTATTTTTTATATTAAATATTACTTATGTTTTTGCAACAACTAATAAGGAAACACAAACATACACTTCATCCAGTAGAGCATATAAACCTCATAATGAAGGCGAAGAAAAACAAGTAGACTGGGAAAATCCTAATACTTGGGATAAAGTTTATGATTCTAATAATAAACAAATTTTACAAAGATATTTTAAAGAAGGCAGCGACGAAGATAACAAACAAGTTAATTGGGATCACGATAAAACTTGGGATAAAACGTATTATGATGGCAACTTTGCAGAAGAAGTTCAAGCTGAAGAATATATATTAACTGAAAGGCATCAACATATAACTACATTTTTTGTAATTTCAGTTGTTTTAATCATGTCTATTTTTTTTGTTTGGTTTTTGATTAAAAACACAAAAAATAAAAGAGGCCCACAAAAATGATTAGAAAAATTCCTCGCAAAAAATTAATTAAATTATTAGTTATCTTAACTTCTATTGCATTTTTAAGTTATTTAATTTATGATTTCAATCCCCAAGTTTTTAATAATCGTCCTTACCTTGATTACACCCAAGTAAGTAAAAAAATTGAAAATAAAGACTACAATCGCGAAATACGTTTATTTCAACACGAAACATTTTTAAGAAGCTAACCATATTTTATTTTATTGTTAACTGATAATAATAAAAAATGGCAATGTGTTATTAATGGAGGAGAACAATGGAAAAAAGTAAAAAAAGCTTTAGAACAAAAAAAAATAGAATATTCAGACCCCATCCAAGCACATCCTCATTATTTCAATATTATTACTAATTTTGGTTCTTCTTGTTTTAGTTTTATTTGGATATATTATATTGGTGGTAATTTATTCCGCCAAATGAAACTTACTAGAATGGCAAAATGAAAAATAAATACTGCAGGATACCAACCCATAAATTTTAATGATGTAGCAGGCAACAAAGAAGAAAAAGAAGAATTACAAGAAATAGTAGGTTTCTTAAAAAAATCCAAAACAATATCAAACATTGGAAGTTGTAATGCCTAAAGGAGTTATCTTTGAAGGACCTCCAGGTACAGGAAAAACCTTACTTGCAAAAGCCTTAGCTGGAGAAGCAGGTGTCCCTTTTTACGCCGTTGCTGGTTCTGAATTTGTCCAAATGTATGTTGGAGTTGGGGCAGCACGTGTAAGAAAACTCTTTGAAGAAGCTAGAGAAGCCTCCCCATGTATTATTTTTATTGATGAAATTGATGTTTTGGGAGGCAAAAGAAGTGAAGGAGATTTTGGAGGAAACAGCGAAAAAGACCAAACCCTAAATCAATTACTTACTGAAATGGACGGTTTCCACCAAACCAAAGGAATCGTAGTAATTGCAGCTACCAATAGAATAGATATTATAGATGATGCCTTACTACGTCCAGGAAGGTTTGACCGCAAAGTAACTGTTGGCTTGCCTGATTTAGAAGCAAGAGAAGCTATCTTAAAATACATACCAAAAAGAAAAAAATAGCTACTGATGTTGATTTATTACAAATAGCTAAAAGAACTCCCGGTATGTCAGGCGCAGAACTTGCAGCTATTGTAAATGAAGCTACCATCTTAGCTACTAAAAATAAACAATTAGAAGTTAATATGAAAGATTTAGAAGAATCCATTGACAAAGTGAGTATAGGTTCTGCCAAAAAATCACGCAAAACTGAAGAAAAAGAAAAAATCATGACAGCTTATCACGAAGCAGGGCATGCCGTTATTTTAATGAAACACCCTCATTCAGAATCCAAAGTAAGAACCATTATAATTACTCCAAGAGGAGGAGCTCTAGGTTATGTGTGGCACACTTCTGATAAAGAATATTTTAGTCAAACCGAAGATAAATTAAAATATACTATAGTTTGCTCTCTAGTGGAAGCAGCAGCCGAAGAACTTTTTTTGTAAATCTAGAACAAATGGAGTTTATTCAGATCTAAAATCAGTTACTCACATTGATTTTGGGATGGTTGCTTATTCTGGAATGAGTCCTTTAGGATATATTAATTTTGAACATTGTTCAGAACAAACTCGTTATCAAGTAGACCAAGAAGTTAAAAAAATAGTTGATGAATGTTATAAAACATCCAAAGAACTTTTAATAACTAATAAAACATTAGTTGAAAAAATAACCAAAGCTTTATTAGAAAAAGACACCCTCAACCAAAAAGAAGTTTATTCTTTAGATGAAAAAAATCAAACTCCAACAAAATCCAAAGCAAAAAGTAAACCAAAAATAACAAAAACCAAATAAAAAATAAAAGAGTTCTTTTGGGACTCTTTTTTTTGTTATATATTATATAAAAAAGGGGTATTATCAAAAATCAAAAAAACAAATTAGGATTTGCTGTAAGATCATATTTTTTAGAAGCTTTAGTAATTTGTTTCTGATAATACGCTGCAATACCTATCATAGCAGCTTGATCAGTACAATATTGCAAACTAGGAAAAATAACTTCCAAGTTAGCAAAAGATGCCATAAACTTTTGTCTTAAACCAGAATTAGAAGCAACTCCACCAGTAACAATTAATTGTTTAGCACGATATTTGTTTAAAGCTCTTTTAGTTTTTTCATATAAAACATCAATAACACTAGCTTGAAAAGAAGCGCACAAATCAGGAATGTGGATATCTTTTAGGTTTTGTTTCATCACTAAATTTACCAAAGTGCTTTTGAGTCCTGAAAAACTAAAATTCAGATTATCATTTTTTAAATAAGGGCGCACCAAATGATAAGTGTCTTTTCCTTGTTGGGCTAATTGATCAATCAAAGGTCCTCCAGGATAAGGCAGATTGAGGTTTTTAGCAATTTTATCATAAACTTCTCCTACTGCATCATCAAGAGTAGTGCCAAGAGGTTTGATTTGGAGGTGGTCCGTAAGATAAAAAAGATCGGTGTGTCCTCCAGAAACTAAAAGTACTAAGGCAGGAAAATTAATTTCATGTTCAATTTGAGCAGAATAGATATGCCCTAATAAATGATTTATTCCCAAAAGAGGCTTTTGATAAGTGTAGGCAAAAACATTAGCGGCGTTAATGCCAACTAGCAACGAACCTACCAAACCAGGTCCTTGGGTAACTGCTACTAAATCAATTTCTTGGGGGGTAAGGTTCGCTTCTTTAAGGGCTTGTTGTAATACCAAAGTCATAAATTGAATATGTTTTCTAGAAGCTATTTCAGGGACTACTCCACCAAAAATTTGATGATCTTTAATTTGAGAAAAAACTACATTAGAAAGTACTTTTTTACCATTTTGAGTAACTGCACAACTCGTTTCATCACAACTAGTTTCGATTGATAAAATATTCATATAATTTCCTTTTTACAATTTTATTTTTACATTAATAAATATAGTTTAAAATAATTAAGTTATCTAAAAATGAAACAGTTAGGTTTTTTAAAAAGAAGGTTGATACCATTGATTATTTTCAATTATTTTAACTGCATTTTGATCTAATTGGTTTTTCCATTCTAAAATAGTTTTGGTTTGTATTATTTGGTTAGGCAAAATATCTGCTAAGGGAGCAAGGACAAAAATTCTTTCTAACATATAGGGATGAGGAATAGTTAATTTAGGAGTTTTGCAAGTATGATTACCCAAAAACAAAATATCTAAATCAATAGTACGCAGTCCCCATAATTCCAGTCGTTTTCTTTTGAGTTTCATTTCTACAGATAATAAAAAATCTAAAAAAAGTAAGGGAGGTAGGAAAGTTTTGATAAGAGCAACAGCGTTTAAAAATAAAGGTTGGTCTGTTTTTCCCCAAGGAAGAGTTTCATACAAAGGAGAAACTTTCAAAACTTCGCATTGAGGATGCAAATTAATCATTTTTAAAGCAGTTTGTAAATTATTCTTTTTAGCTCCCAGATTACTACCAAGTCCTATGGCTGCTACATTGTTATTAAGTTTCATTGTTTTATACGTTCTTTACTTGGGTATAGTTATAAAAAATAGAAAAATGTTTGCAAAATATTTGTTTTTAGAAAAATATTTGATAAGTTTGACAAGTCATAAATTCTTTTTTTTAAAAATGTGTTTTATTTGCGTTTTTTATGTTGCAAAAATTAATGTTTTTCATTATTTTAAAAGGGATAATTTTAAAATATATTTAGGATAACAATATTTGTATTTTTTTTCATTAAAGTATCTGCTAAAAAAAGCAAACTATTTTTATTCATTTTGACATTATGTACTCGAAAAATCGAAGCTCCTTTAGTTCTTAACAAAAAATTAGCAGTGGCAGTAATGGCATCTAATGATTCTACTTGCAAAAGGCTTTCAGTTGGAATTATTGCTTTAAGAAATCTTTTACGTGAAAGACCTACCAATATGGGTAGTTCCATTTTAGTTAATTGATCAAATTCTTTTATAATATCAAAGTTTTCATCAATGTTTTTTTCAAAAACCAAACCCAGGGTCAATTACTATTGCCTCTGTTGCAATTTGGGCTTGTTTGGCAATTTCTAAGGAATGATTTAAAAAATAAAATTGGTCTTGCAAGGCATTAGAAAGTTTTTTGAGATTTCTGCGCCTGTATGCATAATACAAACACCTGCATTTAATGAGGCAATTGTTTGTGCCATTTGAGGATTTTGTTGCAAACCACAAACATCATTGATAATATGAGCTCCTGAATTAATGGCTAATTTAGCGATTTGAAAATGATAAGTATCAACAGAAATAATGGCTTTAGGATGGCGTGATAATTCTTTAATAACAGGCAAAATGCGTTTTTGTTCTTCTAAAGGAGTAATTGGGATTGCTCCTGGACGAGTAGATTCGCCTCCAACATCAATGATATCAGCACCTTCTTTGAGACAACGAAGAGCATGATTAACTGCTTTTTGAGTAGTAAAATGTTGGTTCCCATCTGAAAAAGAATCAGGAGTAACATTAATAATTGCCATAATTAAGGCTTTATGAGAACTTTCAATTTGGTGGTTGTGAGCCAGTTTCCATATTTTAGGGTGTTTGGAATAGAAATTAATTGTTTGATTGTTAAGTCCCATCATAAACTTGGTTACCTTTATATCTATGTTTTATAATTTTAAGAATTGGAATAAAGTTATTTTGCCCAAAGATGTTTATTATTAAAGAGGGTTGCCAAAAGACAAAAAAATGTTTTTTCATCAATTAATTTTAGAAAAAAATAATAAGGCTAGGGGGGGTTATTAAAATAGATATTTTTATAACAAATTAATCTTTTTCTAAAATAAATGTCAAGAAAAAAAAGAAAAGACCGTGCTGATACGGTCTTCGCTTATTTGAAAATTAAGTATTGAAATAAATAAGCAATTTATATAATTTAAAATTTTAAAGGAGCTTAAAATTAAAAATAGTTGTTACTTGCAAATCACAAATAATAAAAATAGCAAAACAATATTATGGTTTTTGTATGTTATATTTTATCTGTAATTTTTTTTCTTTAGTTTGGAATCCAGAAGGAAAAACTTTAGAAGCATAAATGGTAAATTGAACAATAATTTTTTTTAAATTACCGTTTTGATCAATAATAACTGGTTTATTTTTATTGTCATAAGAAACAAAACTTTGTTTAGGTTGTTCTTTGTATTTCCATAAAATCTGAACATTAAAAAAATCTTTTAATTGTTCGTTTAAATCAAGGTTTTCAAAAAAATAATTAATATCTAGTTTGGTATTTTTTCCGTTTATAAAAGTTAATTTGTCATTTTGAGTTTTTAGAGTAGCTTCTTGTTCAAAAATAACTCTATCTGTTTGTTCTGTTGTCATTAAAAAATTATGTTCTGCAGGAACTAAAAATTTTTTATTGGTGTCGTGAAGATCTGCGGGTTGGGAAACTGACAATTCTGCAGGAGCAGCAATTTTTAATCCAAAATTACTATCCTTTTTTAATTTATGCCAATCTTCTATAGCATAAGCGATGGTTGTAATAAAAAAAATTAATACTAAAACCAAAAGTATTTTGAAAAAAAGTTTTTTTCTTTGGTAAAATATAGACACTTATTTGGTTCTTTCTAACATCAAGGATATAAAAATATAATGTAACTAAAATATAGCTACAATTTTATTGTATCTTAAAATAGCCAAAAAGATAATCAAAAATATTGTTTAAGTGTTTTTTAAAGGTGGGTTTTAAAAGTTTTTGGGATAAAAAGTTTTGACTGTTCTAAAACTTTAAACAAAATAAGGGATTAAAAATAATGCATTCCATTATAAGTTAATCTGTAATTTCGTTAAGATAAAATCCAAATCCTTTATAGCCAATATGAGCTGCTACTACAGGAGAAATAGCACCATAAAGAGTAGCTTTAATTTGGGGGTTAGCTAAGTTTGTGATTTGTGCTAAAAGTTCTTTGGCATCTTTGTCATCATCTACATAAATAACTTGAATATCAAGTTTATTATTTGCAGTTTTGTGTTCTAATATTTTTTTAAGACAATAATTAAAACAGTTTTTTAAGTTTCTTACTTTTTTTTCAATTGATAACACTCCTTGTTGAAATTTTAAAATAGGATGTATTTTCAAAAGATTGCCAATTAAAAATCTAAATTTGGAGATACGTCCATTATAAGCTAATATTTTTAAATTATTAACAGTGCATAACAAAAAGCCTTTTAGTTTTTCTTCATTGATTTTATCAGTGATTGTTTGAGGGCAAACATCAGGGTTTTGAGTAAGCCAATCATTGATTCTTTGTAATAAAAAATAAACTCCAGGACCAATATTTTGAGTATCAATAACAGTAATATTAGGATTGTTAAGCATTTTTTTAGCTAAAAGAGCACTATTATGAGTACCACTTAGTTTACTGGATAAAGTTAAACAAATAACGTGTTTATATCCTAAGTCAAATTGTTCCTTGAAAGCTTTAATAAAAAGCTCTGGATTGGGTTGGCTGGTAGTTACTTTTTGTTTGTTTTCAATAAAATTTAGTAAAGTGGTATTGTCAATGGCACCATCCATATAGCTAGTTTCTCCAACAATTAATGTTAAAGGCACTACTGAAATATCTTCAAAAAAGTTTTTGCCATAAGTATTCCCGCAAGTAGAATCAACTACAATGCCTAATTTTCGTTTATTCATTTATTTGTTTCCTTTTCGTCTTTGATTGGTATATTTGGTTTGGGGGTTGAGGTTAGTTGAGATTGTTTTATTTTATAAAATGGGGTTGTATTTTATTTATTTTGTATTTTGAAGAATTTTTATTTTAATTAATTCATAAAAATAGCTAAATATTCTTTAAGTTTTTCTTGTTCATTAGTTTGAAACATCATCCCTTCTAAAGCAATAGAAATATTTCCTGTTTCCTCAGAGACAACAATTGTCATACTATCTGTAGTTTCGCTAATCCCTAAAGCTGCACGGTGACGCGAACCAGTTTTTTTGTCTAAGGAATCAGTTGATGAAGACAAGGTAAAATAGGCACTAGCGCACAAAATTTTATCTCCTCTAATAATAACTGCTCCATCGTGTAAAGGTGTGTTGAGAGCAAAGATGTTTAATAACAATTCTTTAGAAACATTACCATCAATTAAGATAGCTTTTTGGGCGTATTGTTCCAAAGTATTATTTTTTTCAATCGTAATTAAGGCTCCTATTTTACGAGAAGCAAGTTCTAAAGTAGCTTTAATAATTTCTTTTTGGGTATTATCTCCACCCATAAAAAAGTTTTTTCGTTTGATGTTCCAATGCTTAGACCAATTATTAAAAGCAACTCTTAAATAAGGAGCTTTGATGATGATGATACTAGTTAGAATAAAATTTAATAAACAATCATAAATGTTTTTAGAAATATCTAAACTAAGATATCTTTTAAAAATAGGTTCAACAAAAGTATCATGGTAGCTTTTCAAACAATAAACAAGGGAAAATAACAGCAAAAATAAAAATACCATATTTAAAACTTGATATTTGCGTAAGAAAAAATGAAAAACAATAAAGATACACAAAAACAAAAAAACTGTCCATAAAGGAGAAGTGCCAAACATAGAAATTCCTTTCAAAAATGATTATGATTGATAAATTGCAAAATTTAGGAGGAGAAAAAAGGGGCGATATTAGAAAGCAAAACAATCAATTTATAATTAATTTTTAGCAAGCAAAAAACCAAAGCAAACCATTTTATTTTGAAATAATAAATTTTGAAATAATAAAATAATACAATAATAAAATAACGAAATTAGTTAATACAATTTATAATAATTTTTTGTGTTTTTGAATAAAGATTTTTTTAGCCCATATCATAACTAATGAATAAATAACTACTAAAAATAACAAAAAGGAAAAAATTGTAGGTTTTTCAAAAATTGATTTATCTAAATTAAGGGCTTGACTTACAATAGGCATTAAAGGAAGGAAAGTAGTAATTACCAAACCTAAACAACAACATGCCATAATAAGGAAAGAAGGAAGGTTTTTTTGATTGTTTTTAGCAATAATTTTGTCAGTTCGCAGTAAGAAAAGGGTTAATGTTTGTGACCACATTGAAAAAATAAACCAACTAGTTTGAAATAATTGTGGACTTTGGGATAAGTTTTTTAAAATAAATTTCATTCCACTTAAAAAAGCCACATCCAATAAGAAAGAAAAAAAACCAAACCATAACATAAAACTTTTAATACTTGCAAAATCCCATTTGCGTGGTTTTTGTAAATAAATATCATCAACATTATCAAAAGGAATAGCAAAACAAATCAAATCATAGATAAGGTCTAAAAATAAAACTTGTAAAACTATCATAGGTTGAAAATTAAGACATAAACTAGCAAGCAAAATACTGAGGGAATTGGCAAAATTAGAAGATAGAGTAAATTTAATGTATTTAAGGGCGTTAGTATAGGTTTTTCTTCCTTCTACAACTCCTTGTTCTAAAACGATAAGTTGTTTTTCTAACAAAATAATATCTGCAATTTCTTTAGTAATTTCAGCACCACTATCAACACAAATACCTAAATTAGCTTGTTTCATAGCATAAGCATCGTTAATTCCGTCACCCATAAAAGCAACGATATTGCCTTTTTGTTTAAAAACAGATACAATTCTTGCTTTTTGTTCGGGGGATAATTTAGTAAAAAGATTAGTTTTTTGAGAAGCTTCGTAAAGAGCATCATCACTTAAATTATCGATGATACTTCCTTGAAGACAATAAGTTGTTTGAATATTTAATTTTTGGGCAATAGCTTTGGTAAGAATATCGTTGTCTCCTGTAAGGATTTTAACAATAATACCTTTTTGTTGCAAAGAGGCAATAGTTTGGGTTGAACTTTCTTTAATAGGGTCTAAAAAAGTAAGCAATCCGATTAGAACCATTGATTTTTCTTCAATTTGTCCAGGAGTAAAACAGGGTTGTTGTTTGGGATTTGAGATAAGTTTTTGGGCTACTCCAACTACGCGATAACCTTTTTGATTATAAGTTATGGTTTTTTGCAGAACTATTTGTTTGCTTTGGTCACTTAAAGGAACAACTTTGCCTTCAAGTTCTACATGATCACAAATAGCAAGTATTTCTTCAATTGCTCCTTTAGTAATCATTTGTTGTTTTTGGGAAACATCTTGTATTACTACACTCATTTTTCTTCTTTTAAAATCAAAAGGAATTTCATCAATTTTGGTAAATTGCTCGGTGATTCCTTGTAAAGAAGGATGTAGAGTTTGGGCATTATTTGTTTTGGTAATAATGGCTTTATCAATTAAACTTTTAAGCCCTGTTTGAAAAAAACTATTCAGATAGGCATGACGCAAAACACGGATATCTTCGTTGCCATTAAGGTCTAAGAAATTTTCCAAAAAGATTTGGTCTTCGGTAAGGGTTCCTGTTTTGTCAGTAAATAAAATATTCATTGCTCCAAAACTAGAAATAGCATTTAGGTTTTTAACAATTACTTTGCGCTTGGATAAAGCAACAATTCCTTTAGAAAAAGAAGTAGCAACAATTAGGGGAAGCATTTTAGGAGTAAGTCCAAAGGCAATAGTAAGAGCAAAAAGAAATGATTGTAATAAAGTATTTTGAGGTTTTTTAAAGTTGAATAAAAATACTAAAGGCACCATTAAACAAATACATATCATAAGTAATTTAGCAATGGTATTAATACTTTGATCTAAGTGTGAAAGGGATTTTTTTTTAGTAATTTCCTGGCTGATATTACCTAAATAAGTATCTTTTCCGGTGACTAAAACAATACCTGTAGCATAACCAGAAATAACAGTTGAACCTGCTAAAACTAATTTAGGATCGTCTAAAATAGTTTCACTTTGTAAAAAATCACACGCCATTTTTTCTACTGGTTCTGATTCACCAGTAAAAGTAGTAGTTTTTACAAAAAAATCTTTAGTTTCTAATAATTTAATATCAGCTGGAATAATATCTCCTGCCGAAAGAATAACAATATCTCCTCTTACTACTTCTTCTAAAGCGATTTCCAATTTAGAATTATTTCGTTTAACTGCAGTTGTATTTTGTACCAAAGTTTTTAATTGAGAAGTAATTTTTAAATGTTTACTTTCTTGACTAAATTGGACAATGACAGAACCCAAAAACATTAAAATAGTAGTTATAATAGTAGCATAACTTCTATTTTCTGGACTGGGAGTAAGAACATCATTAACCAAAGAAATAAGAGTTAAAATTAATAAAACAATATTAAAAGGAGTAATTGCAATTTGGAGTAATTGTTTAGTAAAAATGGTTTTGATTTCTTGGGATAAAATATTTTTACCATACAAACTTTGATGCAACATTACTTGATTTTGATCTAATCCTTGCAAAGAAGAATTAAGGGTTTGTAGAGTTTGTTCTTGGGATTTTTGACTCATAGTTTTTAAAAAATCAATTGTTTCTTGGCGTTTTAAATTTACTTTTTTCATATTAATCAATTCCTTTTTTGAGATTTTTAAAAGTTAAAAGTTAATCAAAAAACAATTAAAAACTGAAACTTTAATAATTGATAATTAGGGTAAAATGTTAATATTATAATATAAAAAGCTATGTTTATTATAGACAATAAGTTTTTTTGGTAGTTTTTTGGGTGGGGGGTTGTGTTAGTTTATATATACTATTATATTTGTTTTATAATTATTATTTTATGTAATTAGTTATCTTAATTATGGATTATTAATAAATAAATTAGTTTTGGTTGTTTTTTATTATACAATGACAACTAATTAACTACTATTTTATATATTCCAAATACACAAAAAACACCCTATTAAAGGGCGTTTAGGTTATCTATTATAATATTCAACTATTAATTGTTCGTTAATATCTGGTAAAAATTCGTTTCTTTGAGGGTATCTTACATATTTACCCACTAATTCTTTATCTAAAGAAACATAATCTGCGCGAACAAACTTACTATTTACAGCTTCTTGGACAATATTTAGATTTTTAGATTTTTCTCTTAAAGTAACTGTTTGCCCTGGTTTTAAACGATAAGAAGCAATATCTACTTTTTTTTCATCTACTAAAATATGACCGTGATTAGCTAATTGTCTTGCTTGAGCTCTTGTTTTGGCAAATCCTAAACGATAAACTATATTATCAAGACGAGATTCTAATAGTACTAAAAACATTTCACCATGAATCCCTTTTAGTTTGCTTGCATTATCAAAAGTTTTGCGAAATTGCTTTTCTGATACACCGTAAGTAAAACGTAATTTTTGTTTTTCTTGCAATTGAAGCCCATAATCACTTAATTTAACTTTTTTTTGACCGTGTTGTCCTGGACCATAAGCTCTTTTGCGTAATTCTTTTCCAGTTTCTGAAACCGAATAATTAAGGCGTCTTGAAACTTTCCAAAGTGAACCTGTATAACGTGACATTTGTAAACTCTCCTTTTTTAAGGTAAGTTTGTGTAACCAAATAATTAATAATCACCTGCTTTCTTTTCTTTCTTAAACAGCAAAGAATTACTTAGAAAAGCCTCTAAAAGGCAAAGGATTAGTTTAATTATTTTAGCTACATCTGTTTTACCATCACTAATATTTTATAAAAAAAAGATGAAATAGTCAAGTGTTTTAGTGATTTTCTTTTAATTTTAGTTAATTTGGAAGATGTTTTTTATTTATAGTTAGTTATTTGGATATAAAAACCCCAAACTAAGTAAATAGTTTGAGGTTGTAATTATAAATGATGTTTTATTATTTTGCAGTTAATGAATTATTTTTTATATTTTGTTTTGATTCTAATTGTTCTTCTAATAATATTTTTTCTTTTAACAATTTATTATTAGGTAAATAAACAAATAGCAAATAGCAACTAACTATCAATACAAAAAGAATAAAATCATAATACATCAATAAATAATTTATCTTGGGAATATTTAATGTTTATGATGAACCTTTTGCGCTGTTCTGTTTTTTTAGACAACTTTTGTCTTTTAATTTTTCTTTAAAACTAAAAAAATTAATTGATAATTTCATATCTTTTCAAACTAAAGAAATATTTTTTTAAATTTCAAAAAGTGTATAAACTTTTTTTTAATAATTCATTAGTTTCAAAAGATATTTTTTTGTCATATTTTACCTCTTCACTATATAGGTAGGTAAAAAAAGTTAAAAACTCATATACAAAATGAAAATAAAATTATTTTTTTACGTAATTATGTTGTTTTGGTGAAAAAATGCGCAAAAAGGTAACCTTTTTTTCAAGGTTAAATGTTGATGAAATAAAAAAATATTTATCTAAGATTTTGGGAATATTGGATTGGTGATAAGTAATTTAATTTAGCTAAAATCCATTTGTTATTCCAAAATTTAGGAAATTGATTGATTATTTTTTTAACATTTTCGGCTGATTTGAGGAATAAAAAAGGATGTTGGTTTTGTAATATACTTTTCATTTGACCGAAAAAGTTTTCAATAACCGCATTATCACGGGGGGTGGCTTTTCTTGACATGCTTATCAAAAAACCTTTTTTAGTTAGTGTTTGTTGGACTTTTTGCGATTGATAAACTGTACCTTGATCGGAATGAATGATGCATGGTTTTTTTAATTTAGGTAATTTTTTGATGGTGTTCAGAACCAATTCTTTATTTTGGTGTTTTGAGGTGTGGAAAGCAACAATTTGGTTGTTGAAAGAGTCTATGATGCAAGAAAAATATAAAAAACCTTGTGGAGTTTTGAAATAAGTTATGTCAGTGAATAGTTTTTGTGTTGGTGATGTTGTTATAAAGTCTTGATTAATTAAATTATCTACTACTTGTAAATTAGGTTTTAAATTGTTTTTATATTGATATTTATGTTTTTTAATTTTTAAACGGCAACAAATGCCGTTTTCTTTCATAATATTGTAAATTTTTTTCTTAGTGATTATTTCATTAAAAGTTTTTTGGTATAAATCAGTAATTTTGCGATGACCGTACAAATATTGTTCGTGTAAACATAAAGCTTTAATGCGATTTTGTTGTAATAAGTGTTTTTCTTCTTTGACTTTTATTTTATTTTTGACTTTCAACCAATAATAATAAGTACTTCTTTTAATTTGAATGGTTTTTAGTATCGTGGTTAAATGTAATTCATTTTTAAATTCTTTGACTAAATTTAAAATATTTTTTTTATCAGTCTTGCAAGCAACTTGAATAAAATTTTGTAATAATTTTTTAATTTGTTGGGTTCGTTTGTTGTTTTCCATGGTTAAAATTATTATTTCCTTTTCATATTATTTATTATAACTCTTAAAGATTACATTTAAAAAATTTAGCTTTAATAATTTAATTTATTTTTAAAAAGGAAACAAGGGGTTATTTTTATATCGATAAATAATAATGATAGATAAAAAGTTAAAAATAAGTTTATTTATTTTCAGGATGTGGTTTTTTAACCCGATAACCTACTTTTCTTTTGGATAAAAAATGATTTAATGTATTTTAAATCTTCTAATCGATAATAAATGGTGTTTAATCCCCATTTATAGTGTGTTTTGATGGGGTTGTTATAATTATCTAGTTTTTTGGAATTTAATTTGGATAATTTTAAAGCATCTAATTTGTATATATTTATTTTGCTTATTAATTCTTTAATGTAGTCTTTTTGTTCTTTGTGATAATTAATTTGGAAGATAGGAAAATGTGTTTTAAGGCTAAGTTTTTGTCCTTTGGGAGGTGTTATGGGGTTTGTGAGTGTTATTTGTGTGTTGTTATCGGTTTCGGGTGAGTGAGTTTTAATTATTTCTATTCTATATTTTTTCACCCAATAATAATAAGTACTTCTTTTTATATCGAGTAGTTTTAAAATGGTGGCTAAATTAAAATTTTCTTTTTTAATTTTGTCAACTATTTTCAAAATGTTTGATTTATCATTTTTATAAATTTCTTTAATGAAAGTGCACAATAATTTATTTTTTTGGAGTTCTTGTTGTTTTAGTTTATCTTCTTTTTCATGATTAAAATATTATTTCCTTTTCTATGTTATTTATATTAACCATTATAACTCTAAATGGTTGAATTTATTAAAAAAAGGGGGTCAGCGCAACTGGGGGATTTTTTATTTTTCTTATTCTTTTATTTGTGTGTACTTTATAATTTTTGTTAGCGCTTCAGCGCGTTAAGGAATTGTGTTTTGTTTTATAATAACAACCTCATTACTAATACTGGTGAGGCAGTTAATTTTAAAATTTAAATTATATTTAAAAATTAAAATAGTTTTAAAAATTTAATTTAAAAAAGAAGCATTTTTTTTATATCGATTAATAATAATGATAGATAAAAGATACAACGATAATATCAAATATCGAGTATCATTATCATTATCGATATAAAATATAAAATATCACTGGTTAAATTTGTTTGGGTTTATATAGAATATTTGAAGAGACAAATTGTCATAAAAGTGTCAGTGAAGTGTCATAAAACTGTCAGTAAACTGTCATAAAAGTATCAGTGAATTGTCATAAAACTGTCAGTCTTGAGAAATATATTTAGGGTGTATCTTTTTCACCCGATAACCTTGTTTGGTTTTGGTTAAGAAGAATTGAAAATATTTTAAATCTTCTGGGCGGTAATAGATGATATTTAGACCTTTATTATAGTTAGTTTTGATTGGGTTATGATATTTATCTAGTTTATTGGGGTCTAATTGGTATAATTGTAAGCTTTCTAGTTTATGAAGATTGATTTTATCAATTAATTCTTTGATGGTGTTTTGGATTCATTTTTATAATTGATTTGAAAAATATCATGAGAGGTTTTAAAGGGGTTATTTTGGTTTTTAAGAGGGGTTAAATCTGAAAGCAATAGTTTACTATTACTAGAAGAGAAATTATCCTTAATTAAGTTGTTTTTTTGTTTGTTTAATTTTTTCTAAGATTTGAGGGTCGACAAAAAGAGTTTGATTTTTAGGGCGATAGTTGGCTTCTTGGTAAATATTTTTCTTTTTAGATTGGGTTATAATGGTTAGGTTGATTAAATCTTCTTTTAAAGTTTGTAAAAAGAGTTTAATTTGGTCTAAGTCAGTGGGGGTAGTATGGTGCTTCCGAACTTTAGACACTTTTTCATCTAATGACAATGTTTTGTTATTTTTAAAAGATAGGCAATTATCTCCTTAATTTTTAATCTTAAAGAATAATTTTAGAGACAAAATTTGTCTAAAAAACAGAACATCTCATCCGTTTAAAGAATATTTAAATTTGAAATATTATTAGATATGTTAAAATATAATTACATGAAGATATTTTAATTCAAGTGTTGATAAAATTAAATAAAAAAGGAGATCTTATAATTGTTAAAAAAATTAGTTAAAAATAATTATTTAGTTTTTTTGATGTTAATAACATTAATTATGATTTTTTTCTCATCGATATTTAGTAAAAAAATTTTTGCACACAATACAACGAATATACAACAAAAACAATCTGTTGAAATTTTAGAAGTAAAAAATAAAAAATTTAATTTTATGGATTGTAAAAATTTTTCTCTCTTGGCTTTAAACAGAATTAATTTATTTAATTCAGGGATAGCAACAAATCCTAATGATGTTGAAAAATTAAATGATATTACTCAAAAATGTTGCGATATAATTAATAGCTCATTTTCAAATAAGTTTAAAAACCAAACATCTATTCGAGAATATCCGAATACAAATTTAGTAACAATTGTAAATAATTTGAAAAAAGTTATTATGAATAATTCAATTCATAATAATATAGAAATCCATGATACTTTTACAAATTGGAATCAGTATTTTGAAAATTGTTGCGATATATTATTATCATCTTTCATCGAATGTAGTGAAACATATTCAGATGATGAATCCGAGTCTATTTTAATTTTTATGGCTTCTCAAATAACAGGTGTGTTATCAGATATGTTGATACCATATATTCTAGCTGATTAAATTTTTATAATTTATTTTAATTATTTATTTAATAAAAAATAATTTTTAGTATAAAATAAATTGTTACAATAAATAAATATTCGAAAATTATTATTTTAAAAGACTCTTCTTTTGGGAGTCTTTTTTTATCTAATTTTATGTGTTTTTTGATGTTTATCTCAATTTGAAAATTTTAAATATTTTTTTATTTCTTACATTAACCATTTATTATTAACCATTTATTAAAATTCTTTTTTTGTTGTTATATTTTTCTTATTAAGATTCCAAAAAAATAAATTGTAATTTCTAAACAAACTAAAATAACAATGATTAATGATAATTTTTCTGCTAGTAATAGTTTTTAAACTATTACTTTAAAATTTGAAGCCTTTTTTTAAAAGTTGAAATAACACATTTAAACACCTATATCATCTTTTTTAAATCAATTATCAAAATGAATCCAAAAATACCATCAAAGAAATTATTGGCAAAATTAATTTTCCTCAATACAACATTACAATTATACCAACCAGACCCCCCCCCCAATAAAAAAGATAAATACCATAATCCTATCAAAACCAACTATAAAAAAGGGTTAAATATCATTTATTATCGTCAAGAAGATTTACAATATCTGCGATTCTTTTTAACTAAAACCAAACAAAAAGGTGGATGCGCACCAACTAATATTGGTGAAGCTTATTGGGGCATTAATGGGATTTTTAAGTGGTTCCATTTTTGGGGTACACATCATCCATTTTAAGGGTGCGCTTCAGGTACTCACCCGTAAAATAAAAAAGACCTTAAAAAGGGTCTTAATGAAAATGAATAATATATTTTTTTATATTAATAAAAATAATTAAAATTAATCTTCTTTAATTTTAATTAAAGGTTTTAAATTGAAAGTTACTTTTTTATTATTTTTTTGAAATATTTTTTTAATTTCTGATATTTTTTGTTTTAATTCAATATTTTTTTGTTCTAATTTTATAATTTGTCGGGATTCGTAAAAATTTAATCTTTTTTCTTCTTGATTTCTAAAATAATGTATTTGTTCTACAATTTGTTTTTGTTCTCTTAAAAGATCAAATAAATTTACACTTGTATTAATTGCTTTTTTATCAATATAATTATTATCACTATTCATCGCCATTACTTTATTATTATTATTCATAAATAATAATCCTATAAAACTTATTAAACAAATATAAATTATTCTACTAAATTGATTTTTTACTTTAGACACAAATTAAAACTCCTGTACTGCTATACCAAAAATGGCCCCGTTTAAAAGAAAATAAAGACAAATAAAGAATTAAGCCATTTATTGGACCCAATACCTTGTTTTTTAGCTAAAAAACAAAATTTGAATTTATCAAACGTATCTTTATAATAACATATTTTTTCACTAATATAAAATTTTTCGCCCTTTTTTTAATTTTTTTTTAAATTTTTTGCATTTAAAGAAACAAAGAAAAAAGAAAAGAAGCAAAAGAAAAAAGAAAAAAAGAAATTTTGGTGAGTGCACTGTTCCTTTTTTTAGACAACTTTTGTCTTTAAAATTATTCTTTAAAACTTAAAATTAAGTGATAATTTCATATCTTTTCAAACTAACAAAGTATTTTCATTAGACTAAAAAAGTGTCTAATATTTTTTTATAATTGGCTAGTTTCAAAAGATATTTTTGCTAATATTTTATATCTTCACTATATAGTTAGGTAAAAAAGTTAAAAACTCATATACAAAATGAAAAGAAAATACATTTTCTTATTAATAAGATCATTTTATTTGAAAAAAGGCGTAATAAAGATACCTTTTTTAAAAGGTTATATTATTTTATGTTAAATTAACTAAAAATTTATCTTAAACTTTGCGCATATTGGATAGGAGAAAGATAGTTTAATTTAGCTAAAAGCCATTTTTGATTCCAAAAATTAGGAAATTGTTTAATGATAGTTTTTATTTTTGTCATTGGTTTTTGGAATAAAAAAGGATGACGATTTTCTAGAATACTTTTCATTTGGCCGAAAAGATTCTCAATAACTGCGCGTTATCACGTGGAGTTGCTTTACGAGACATGCTGATTAAAAATCCTTTTTTGGTGAAGGTTTGTTGGACTTTTTGCTATTGATAAACTGTACCTTGGTCAGAGTGGATAATACAAGAATTTTTTAGTTTAGGAATTTTTTTGATAGTGTTTAAAATTAAATCCTTATTTTGTTGCTGAGAAACATGAGAAGCGACTATTTTATTATTAAAAGAGTCGATAATACAAGAAAAATATAAAAATCCTTGGGGAGTTTTAAAATAAGTAATATCGGTAAAGAGTTTTTGCATCGGTTGAGTGGTTTTAAAATCTTGATTAATTAAATTAAGAACTATATTTAATTGCGTTTTTAATTGTTGATAATGATATTTATTTTTTTTAATTCTGAGACGACAACAAATGTTATTTTCTTTCATGATGAGATAAACTTTTTTCTTAGCAATAAATTCATTAAATATGTTTTGGTATAAATGAGTGGTTTTACGATGACCAAAGAAATATTCATATGTTTGACACAAAGCTTGGATGCGTTTTTGTTGTAAAAGATATTTTGTTTGTCTTAATTTTAATTTTTCTTTGGTTTTTAACCAATAATAATAAGTACTTCGTTTAATCTTAATTGTTTGTAAAATGGTAGTTAAATTTAAATCTTTTTGAAATTTGGCCACCAAATTAAAGATAATTGTTTTATCTAGCTTTTCCATTTTATGAATTATTTGTTGTAATAAGTTGATTTTTTGTTTTAATTTTTTCATTTTAACACCAATTTATCTGCTAATTTTTAATTATATCAATCATTATAACTCTTTAAAGGTTTTTTAATGCTATTAAATAATTATTAATTTTGTTTTTAACTAATATATTATTTATTTAAACACACAACACAAACCTATAACTGGTAAGGCAGTTAATTTAAAAATTAAAGTTTATTTAATTATAAAAATAAATTAAAAAATAAAATTAATTAAAAAGAAAAGATTTTATTTATATCGAAATAATAATGATATTAAAAATGATAATTCGATAATATCAAATATCGAGTATCATTATCATTATCGATATAAAATATAAAATATCACTGGTTAAATTTGTTTGGGTTTATATAGAATATTTGAAGAGACAAATTGTCATAAAAGTGTCAGTGAAGTGTCATAAACTGTCAGTCTTGAGAAATATATTTAAGAAATATATTTATATTTAGGGTGTATCTTTTTCACCCGATAACCTTGTTTGGTTTTGGTTAAAAATAATTTGATGTGTTTTAAATCTTCTTGGCGGTAATAGATGATATTTAGACCTTTCTTATAGTTAGTTTTTATGGGATTATTATATTTATCTAGTTTATTGGGGTCTAATTGGTATAATTGTAAGGTTTCTAGTTTGTGAGGATTAATTTTGCCGATCAATTCTTTGATGGTGTTTTTAGCTTCATTTTTATAATTGATTTGAAAGATATCATGAGAGGGTTTAAGGGGGTTATTTTGGTTTTTAAGAGGGGTTAAATCTGAAAGTAATGGGTTAAGGCAAGAATTACTTTTTAAATGTTTGTTTGTGGCTTGCTATTTTGTTATAGGTTTGTTGGCTTTTAGGATATATGTAGCTGTAGAAATGTTTGAACATAAACGCTATTATCATTTAAAAAAAAGAAGAAATAAAAAAATTACAAATAATAGGTGTTTTGCCAAAAGATATTAATCAAATTTTAAAAAAGACTTTATTATTCAATTTTGATAAATTGGAAATAATTGGAGAAGCTATAATTAATTCTATATTTTATATCATTTTACTTTGGCTTTTTGTATTTATACCTAAAAATATAAAATGGTTTACAAATATATCTGATTTTTTTTATTATTTATCTTTAATAATAATATCTGTTGTTTGGGCTGTTATCATTAGATATTTATTAAACAAAACAATTATTAATAAATTTATGAAATTATATCAAAAACAATTATTTAAATAATCATTTATCATATCTTAAATTTCAATCAATAATGAAGGCTAACTTTTTGAAAGTTATCCTTTTAATAATAACAAATAAATTATAACTAAATATCTTATATTATATAGTTTAAACTTGTCTTACTTTTTCCATTTTTTTCAAAAAGAAAATAACAGTTCCTACAATAATCAAATAAATAATAGAAGAAATATAATAAGGTTTAGGGCTTGCAACACTACTATACAAAGCATTAGAAGCACAAGCAATATCAATAATTCCACCTAACATACTAAAAACAACACAATCTTTTAAATTAATAATAAACTCATTTAAAATAGGAGTTTGTGATCTTTTAATAGCTTGGGGCAAAACAATATAGCGCATTGTTTGAGTATGTGTCATTCCCAAAGACAAGGAAGCCTCAATTTGTCCTTTATCCAAAAAGTAAATATTTTTAGTAATAATTTCTGAAATATAGCCCATAGTATTTAAAATAATTACCATATAAGCAGCAAACATTGGAGTATACCAAGTAGCATTTTGGAAAAAAACAAACTCTTTTAAGAAAAAATAACTCACAAAAGCTTGCACTAACATAGGAGTACTTTTAATAATCCATATATAAAAATTAATAATTCTACATCCTATTTGATGCAAATAATAAATTAAAAAATGACTTTTCTTTTTGGTAATATTTAACAATTGGAAAAGAACTAACAATAAAGATAAGACAAATCCTCCAAAAGTTCCATAAATCCCAAATTTAAGAGTTGTTAAAATCCCTCTTTTATAAAGAGAAAAGTTATTTTTAAAAATAGACCATATATTTAATGTATCTTTTTCTGAGGTTTGTTTATACATGAATTCTTTTCTTTTATCTGAGGTAAGTTCTTTTGTTAAAAAATCTTCAATGTCTTCTTTGGTAATTTGTTTGTTGTTAATAAATTCTTTGTTAATGTCTTTTTGTTTTTGAAATCCAATAGCAAGTATTCCAGCGGCTTGTTTTATTTCTTTATATAAAGCTTTTTCTTTATCTTTTTCGATGATTTGAGCTTGTTTTATTTCTTCATCTTGTTTTATTTTATTATCTAAAATTATTTCTTTTTTTATTTCTATTTTATCTAAATTATTATGAGTTTGTAAATGTTTTTGGGCAACAGTTACATCAGCTAAATAAAAATATTTGGAATCTGTTTGAACTTTTTGAGCTTGAACATCAAAATTATCAATTCCTTCTACTTCATTTCCTTTTAATGTTTTTGCTATTTGTTCGTAAAAAGTTCCTCGTTGATATAACATTTTTCCAGGTAATTGAATTTTGTCATTAACTATAAATTCACCCTTATTAGGATTATTTTTATTTATAACAATAACATAAAATTGATCTTCATCATAATAAGAATTATCAGTAAAATCAATTTGGTCTTGTCTTTCTTTTGTTTTACTCATCCCTGAAATAATTAAATCAATATCTCCATTTTGACAAGCAGGAATTAAACTATCAAAATCTATTTTTTTAATTACTAATTTAATTTTTTTATCATACTTTGCATTTAAATAATCAACTAATTCTTTAGCTACTAAAACATCATATCCAGCAACTAAAATATCACTTTCTTTACCATTTATTGTTAAAGGATGCAAGTCTTTTTTATCTTTATTATTAGAAAGATAATTATAAGGTTTATAATTGCATTCCATTCCTACAACTAAAGTATTTTCATCTTTTTTTTTAGTATTTTGAGGATAAAAATCATCATATAATAAAAAAGATACAATAATAGTTAAAATTGTTAAAAAAAGATATTTAGCTTTAAAATAATTCTTAATTCTTGAAAAAGATAACGTTAGCAAATGATTTTCCTTCCTATAAAACAAAAAACCTTCTTAAAAGAAGGTTTGAGAGAGACTTGATTAAAGCGCCTTTACTGTTAAAACAGCAAGAATATTATAGATATTTTCTATAATCTCATAATAAATTATTGCCATAATTATTATTCGGCGATGGTTACCTTTCTTATGCTTCACAGAATGCCTTCTTCACATAATACTCTTTTACACCGCTACCTCTTTTTGATTTTATATAAAATTTTATTTAGTAATCGAAACATATAATAAAAATTTATTATATAGTAAATTATAACATAATTTTTTAAACTGTTTTATTTATTTAGACAACTTAATATTTTAAGATGATGTAGTTTCTATTTTCATTTCATCTGCAATTGTAATTTTTTCATAATCACTTTTAGCAAATTCAATTTCATATTTAATATCAAAAACAACATCTTTTAAGATTTTATCTATTTTAATAAAGGTAATATTTTCATCTTTAATATCTTCTATATTGATATTTTGATTATGTTTTGTTTATAATTCTTTTGGATGTGCTCCATTATGCTGGTATTATTATTTTTATTGTTTTTAGTTTTCATGTTTTTCATATTTTGTTGTTTTCCTTTGTTTTTTTACTATAATAAAACTTACTATACTAAAACTTTTACAAATAAAACATTTTTACGACATGCCAAGTTCAAAAGAAACAAAAGAAACACAAAGCAAAAACACAAGGAAAATTAAGGACTTGATTGCTTTGTGACTTATGGCAAAATAATTAAAATGCGATTTACAACAATTTACACTAATCCTATTTTAACACATTTTGACAAAATATCAAAATTAAGGAATAACATAAACTAAATTTGGAATTCCATTATAAATATTTTCATAATCTTAATAAACTTATATATCACTTTACAAATTTATCATATAACTATTTAAATTTATTCATTTTGTTCCATTTTTGCATAAAAAAGTTCAAAAAAAATCAATTTTTTTCACAAAAAGCACTTTTTGCTGTTGTTTTTTTAGTAAAATATTTTATCTTAAAAAAAACAAATGGAGGTTTAAAATGTATAACTAAGGAATGTTTGATGCTTCATCAGGAATGATGACAGGATTAATTGTATTTTTAGTAGCTTTAGCATTTTTCTTTATTGTCCTTTTTTTACAAATGGGGATATAGTTGCGAAATGAATAGCAAAAGCATTGTATTGCCTTTAATAGTTACTTTTTTATTAGTCGGTATTCTTTGATTTCTTATCGGTTATTTGGTTAGAACTAATAAAAAAACACCACCAAAACCACGATATAAATAATTTTTAATATTTACTTATTTTGTTAAAAACATCCTTTTAAAAATTATCTTTTTTTGCAAATCATCTCTTTTAAAACTATTTTGATTTCAAATTTTAATTCATCAATCAAAAACAAAAAGCAATTTTAATTTTGTAAAATTCAATTACCAACCCAAAGGCATTCTTTATGAGTGTCTTTTTTTTATTTTATCCAAACTAATTAACTTTTTTGCTTTTTCAAACCACCAAATAAAAAAAATTGCATTTCCCCACAAAAAAACCCCAACCCCTCCAAAAACATCACCAAAACCCAAGTTTTTTTGGTATAATAAAGGTTAAATGTTTAAAAAAATTAAATGATGCAAGGAGCATATAAATGGCAACAAAATTAAGCGAACAAGAAATTATTAGACATCAAAAAATGAATGAATTAAAAAAAATAAACATTGATCCTTTTGGAAAAAAATTTGTCCCTTCTCATTCCATCGAACAAATTCTTTTGCAATACCAAAAAGCAGATAGTCTAGCTCTCGAACAATCACAAATAAATGTTTGTGTAGCTGGCAGAATCGTTTTAAAAAGAGGACAAGGCAAAGCAGGTTTTTTGCATTTACAAGATTTTAATTTCCGAATGCAAGCATATATAAAACTGGATTTAGTGGGCAAAGATGCTTTTCAGATTTATCAAAATTGTGATTTAGGAGATATCATAGGAATCAAAGGTTTTTTATTTAAAACCAAAACGCAAGAATTAACCATTAAAGCCTTGGAATTTATTCATCTTACCAAAGCCCTAAAACCTTTACCTGACAAATTTCATGGCTTGCAAAACCGCGAAGAGATGAGAAAAAATCGCTATGTTGATCTAATCGTAAACGAAAAAACAAGACAAGTATTTTTAACTCGCAGTTTGATTATGAAATACATTAGAAATTTTTTTGATAATCAGGGCTTTTTAGAAGTAGAAACTCCTATTTTACAACCAACTTTGGGAGGCGCTTCTGCCAAACCTTTTATCACTCATCACAACGCTCTTGATTATGATTTTTACTTGAGAATTGCTACCGAATTACCCCTTAAAAAATTAATTGTTGGTGGAATGAATAAAGTCTATGAAATCGGACGTCTTTTCAGAAATGAAGGAATTGATGCCACACATAATCCCGAATTTAGCACTATTGAGGCTTACTTGGCTTATGCTGATATGCAAGATATTATGGACTTAACAAAGCAATGCTTGCAAGAATTGGCCCAAAAATTGTTTGGCAAGTTGCAATTTACTTACCAAAACCAAGAAATTGATTTTTCCCATTTTGCAAAAGTAAGTATGGTTGTATCAATCAAGGAAAAAACAGGAATTGATTTTACAGATAATTTTACCTTGGAACAATGCCTTTCTTTGGCAAAAAAACACCAAATTGAAGTTATGCCCCATTTTAGTAAAGGACATATCATTGAGGCTTTTTTCGGAAAATACGTAGAAAACACTCTCGTTCAACCTACTTTTGTCTACGGACATCCACTGGAAATAAGTCCTTTGGCAAAACAAAACGAAGCTGATCCTCGCTTTACTGACCGTTTTGAACTTTTTATTGTAGGTAAGGAATTTGCTAATGCTTTTAGCGAACTTAACGACCCTATCGAACAAGAAAAACGTTTTTTAAATCAATTACAACAAAAACAATTAGGCAACGACGAAGCCAATGACATGGACTATGATTTCTTAAACGCCCTTAATTATGGCATGCCTCCAACTGGTGGTCTTGGAATGGGACTTGATCGTTTGGTTATGCTTTTAACCGATACTGCAAATATTCGTGATGTTATTTTATTTCCACATTGTAAAAATCAAAATAAATTTAGTCAAAACAAAACAGCAAATAAAGTCCTAACGAATAACGATAACGAATAAAGCAAGCAAAAACAAGCAAGCCAAAAATAAATTATTCCCAAAAGCAAAAATCTCCAAATCACCAAAGCCCAAAAATCCGAAAATAAAAAAGGGTAAAAAATATTTTATATAAAATGGGTTAATGATAATTAAATATTTTGTGTTGCAAAAACAACCGAAGGGATAAAAAAATTAAACAAAAGACAATTATAATTATTTTAGGAGCAATTTTTACATTTTTTTCCTTAATTTTAATTTGTGGAGTTTATTTTTTAACTAACTTTACTTTTGCCAAAATACCAAACTCAAATCATAATGCAACATTCCCAAAACCCAAAGTTAACGATATTTATCTAGATTCAGCCGAACAAGTCCAAAATTATATCAAAGAAAAATTCCCCGATTCTTTTCCTGTTTGCATTAACTACCCTTCTTTTTGTTATTATTTGTGTTCTTTGCAAAATTCAAAAAAAACCTTTTTACCTCAAAAATGTCCCAAAGAAATTAATATATGTCTATCAAAAAGACATTGATTTATCCAAATACGGATATTGCAATAACACTCATAGTATCGAAGATTTAAAAAATTCTCGATTAGGTATTAAAAAATTTATACCTTTTTGGGTTAAAAGATGGTTCGCAAGCATAACCAAAACAAAGAGATGCAATAATAAATTCGTCGTCATCAAGAACTAGACAGAAAAACTGGGATGGTTCACCAAATTTGCAAAATTGGCAAAGCCAAAATTGGGAAGACGAATTAGAAGAAAATTGGGAAAAAGAGTTCCAAACAGATTGGGAAGATGAATAAAGTTTTTGCAAATCACAAAAAATAAATAAAATTAGAAAATCCAAACAAACATCCAAACAAACAAACATCCAAAACAACAATACTTTTATTTTTCAGCCAGCAAGGAAGTGCAATTATGAGAGGCGTTTTTTATTTGCAAAGTTTTTATAGCTTATTACAAAGTCTTAATTCTTTAGAAACTTTGGTACAAAAAGCCAAAGAAAATGATTATGATTTTGTTGCTTTGAGCGATGATAATTTATATGGCATGCCAACTTTTTTAAAATTATGCCATAACTATCAAATCAAACCTATTTTAGGACTAAAAATAAATTTTTTGCACAACAATCAACTAGCAACACTTTTAATTTATGCCAAAAACGACCAAGGAATCAAAAATTTAATTCAAATTTCAACTATTATTAAAAATGAAGAAACACCCCAAATTACCTTAAATCAAATTGCTCATTTAGGTAAAGATTTGTTTGCTTTGATTCCTGGAGAAAATCCCTTTTTTGATGATATGTTTTTTCGCGACCAAAAAGATAAATTTTTTCAAATAGCTACTCAATTACAAAAAATATTTGACGAACTTGTATTAGGTATTTCTTATCAAAACTCCTTTTTGGAATTACTTTCTGAAAACATCATTGATTTTGCAAACCACTTCCAAATTCCTTATGTACCAATTAACAAAACTTGCTATGATACTTTTCAAGCCCAACCAACCTATCAAATACTTGCACAAATGGAAAATAAAAAAAACGACGAACAAACTGATTTATCTTTTTTAACCAAAGATAATTTTGATAGCGCATACAACGCCCAAACACATAAAGCAATGTTTGCTTATTTAAAAAAATTAATCTTTTCTATTAAATATCAAAATTATTTACCACAAAAAATGTTGTTGCCTTCCTTTGTTGATTTTTTACAACCCCAAAAAATAACTGCCAAAGAGTACTTAAAACAAATTTCTTATAAAGGTTTGCACCAATACATCGATTTTAAAAACTCTAAATATACCAAATACCAACAAAGGCTAGATCAAGAATTACAAATTATAGCTGATATGGAATATGACAATTATTTTTTAATTGTAGGTGATGTTGTAAGATACGCCAAAAAACAAGGTATTTTAGTAGGTCCTGGTAGAGGCTCTTCTTCGGGTTCTTTGGTGTGTTTTTGTTTACAAATTACAGAGATTGACCCTTTACAATATGACCTTATTTTTGAGCGTTTTTTAAATCCTCAAAGAAAAACTATGCCAGATATTGACCTTGATTTTCCAGACAATACAAGAGATTTAATTATTCAATATGTTTGTCAAAAGTACGGTACCAAACACGTAGCAAGTATTATTACTTTTGGTAGATTTGTAAGCCAAAAAGTCATTATCAATGAATTAGTTAAATTTATGCCCACAGTAAGGGAATTCCAAACTAAACGCGTTTTGGCATATTTGGATAAAAAAAGCACTTATCAAAAAGAAACTTTGGATTTGCAAATGAAAAACTTACTTACAATGGCATCTTATATCGAAGGAATACCACGGTTTACAGGAACCCATCCAGCAGGAATTATTTTAAGCCAAATGCCCCTTGATCAAATTATTCCCTTACAAAAAGGCACTCATAATAACTTACAACAAACCCAATGGGAAGCTTCTTTCCTTGAATCAATCGGACTTCTCAAAATAGATTTTTTAGGATTAAGAAGTCTTACTTTGATGAATAAAATGGTCTTAGCCATTCAAAAAACTAATCCCCATTTTAGTCTTTTTAAAATCCCTTTAAACGACACAAAAACTTTCGAGCTGTTGCAACAAGGAAAAACAATAGGGATTTTTCAATTAGAATCTTATAACGCCAAAATCTTTTTACAAAAAATGATGCCCCAAAAGTTCGAAGACCTAATTGCCTTACTTGCCTTAAATAGACCAGGGCCCTTCGATTCTTTTAATATGTTTTTAAAAAACCGCCATCAAAAAACTACCACTTTTTTTAGCCCCTTAATTGATTTTATCCTCCAACCCACTTATGGCATTATTCTTTATCAAGAACAAATTATGCAAATTGTAGCTGTCTTTGCCAAATACAGTCTTGCCCAAGCAGACCTTTTTAGAAGAGCTATTAGCAAAAAGGAAAAAGATTTATTATTGCAAGAAAAAAACAACTTCATTGCCCAAAGCAAAGAACAAGGACGCGACCTTACAATAGCTAACAAACTTTATGATTATATTTTAAAATTTGCCAATTACGGTTTTAACAAAAGTCACAGTGTCGCTTATTCTTTAATTAGTTATCGTATGGCTTATTTGAAAGCTAATCATTTTATTGCTTTTGTAATTACTTTATTAAATGATGCTATTGGAGATGCAACCCAGACAGAAATTTTGCTCAAAGAAGTTATCCAAAAAGGTATCATTATAGAACCACCCCATATATTTAGTAGCCAAGATAAATATTATTTCAAAGACAATAAATTATTTTTGCCTCTAACTATTATTAAAGGAATAAATGTTGCTTTTTGCCAAGAATTAATGAAAGAACAAAAAAAATTAATTAAAGAACACCAAAAATTAACTAAAACTACCCAAATGCCCCTTTATTATTCTTTTAAAACCTTTAAACAACAATTGTTTCCTTTCCTCACCGAACCTTTATTAACTAATTTAATTTTTGCAGGCACCCTTGATAAAATGGGGCTAAACCGAAATACTTTAGAAAAAAACAAAGATTTAAAAGAAGTTAAATATTATCCATATTCGGATTACGAACCTAAAATACACCCCGAATTACCTTTAAAAGAACTTGTCATTAAACAAAAAAAAACATTAGGCTTTGGACTTCATAATTTATTAATTAATCAAAAAAATAAATCTTAAATATTATTTTATTATTCAAAATTATTGTAAATATAAACACATTATTAAATTATTTAAAATTATTATATTTCTATATTTTGCTCCTTTTGCCTTTTTCATATTTTTTGCTTTGCTTTTCATTTTTTTGTTTTTAATTTGATTAAATCTGTTTTTTAAAAAATCACACAATCAATAAAAATAAATAAAAGAGGATAAAAATTGAATAAATTATTAATTGTAACAATATTAGTAATCATTTTTTGCGCAATACATTTTAAACAAAAAGTCAACATCAAAAAAAATATTGTCTTTTTATCAGAAAAAATCAGTTTATGGATGCAAACATTTTATTTTTATCATGCCATTTATTGTGAATTAAAAAAAATAAATAATTTCTTTTTGATGAAATTTCTTTGGAACTCCAATCGTAAATGCAACAATATATTAAAACATTTACAAGACATTCACACCATTTTTGATAAATTACAACAAGACCAAAAAAATAACTGATATTTAAATTATGATGCTTTTAACATACGATCAATCAGTAACTTTTTTAAAACAAAAATACGGTTTAGTAAGTGGCTCTTATTTTATGGATGCAAGTTTTACTCAAACTAACTCAAATATCAAAAAAACAGCTGAAGGCTTAGAAATACACCACATAAAAGAATATCAAGCAAGAGGATTATCAAATCCCAAATACGCCAAACACCACCCTTTTGAATACCAAAAAGGCATTAATTTGGTGTATTGTAATTTATTAGAACATTTTCTTTTGCATTTAAAAATTTGTGATTATTCCAAAACCTTTTACATCCTGAAGTTGGCAAAAAGGGAGCAGAAATTATTTTTCATCGTTTAGCTAAAATCTTTTTTGACAATCCTTTTGAATATCAAAAAAAACAAATGCATATCAGCCCAAAAAAATTTATTATCAAAAAAGTGATTTTTGGAAATGCTTTTATTTATACCAAAGTTTAAAAGTTTATTTATGACAAAATAAAAATATTTGATTTGTATAATATTTTATGTCATTTATTTTTTTCATCATTTTTGCATTAATTAGTTATCTTTTGATTATAATATATCAAGGAATAAAGCAACAAATATGAAAAAAACTATTCTTTTTTGATATTGACCAAACTTTATACAACGGCAAAACCAAAGAAATTCCTTCACAAATCACAAAACTTTTACAAACCCTAGCGCAAAACCCCAATAATATTTTAGGAATTGCTACAGGAAGAAACTACAAAGGTTTAAGCGTTTTAAAGGAACTTACTTCTTTATTTAAGTATTTTGTTGTTCTAAATGGAGCTATTACTTGTAAAGCCACAAATATCGTCCAACAAACTTGCATCCCCCAAGAACTTGTAATTAAACTAAATTGCTAAGCCCAAAAAAAAGGAATCATAGTTCTAAATGTCAGTTTAGAAGAAAAGGGCATAACCCAAACAACAGATCCTGATTCTAAAAGTTTGTTTGATAATGCAATGTTGCAAAAAAAATCCCATCAAAAGCAATCTTCATTTAGAAAAACCTATTTACAAAATTAATTTATTCCATCCAAATACCTCCATTGTTGTTGATTTTTTAAAAGATTTTGAACAACTCCACGCTTATTATTGTAAAAATAGTGTTGTAAGTTTAAGTGCCAAACAAGTTAATAAAGCTTATGGTATCCAAGCAATTATGAAAGACCACAAAGACTGCCAATTAATTTGCATGGGAGATGGTTGCAACGATTTTGAAATGCTTCAATTTGCAGATATAGGAATCGTCATGGCAAATACTCATTATGAAACTCTTCACAAAGTTGCCAATTTAACTGCTCCTCACATCGAAAAAAACGCTTTATATGATTTTTTTAAAGATTATAATTTGTTATGAAGTTTTTTATCGAAGAAAAAATAAAATGTGTTTTCAATGCGTTTAAAAGGAGAATAAAATGTGTTCAATTTTTGGAATACTAAATATTAAAACCGATCCACAAATGTTGCGTGACCAAGCTCTTAAACTTTCCAGTTTGATGCGTCATCGAGGACCTTATTGGTCAGGAATTTTTGCCTATCAAAAAGCCATTTTAGCACACGAAAGACTATCAATTGTAGATGTTAATGCTGGAGCTCAACCACTTTATAATAAAACCAAAACCTTAGTACTTGCAGTAAATGGAGAAATTTATAACTACCTAGATTTACACCAACAATACAAAGATAAATACGAATTCCAAACAGAATCAGATTGTGAAGTTATTCTAGCACTATATCAAGAAAAAGGTGTTAATTTTTTAGATGAATTACAAGGAATGTTTGCATTTATTTTATATGATCTTACAAAAAACACCTATCTTATAGGACGCGATCATATGGGAATAATTCCACTTTATATGAGATATGACCTTAACCAAAATTTTTATATAGCTTCTGAAATGAAAGCCTTAATTCCCATTTGCCAAAACCTTTCTATTTTTCCTCCAGGAAATTATTTATCTAGTGAATCTGGCAAAATGGTGAAATATTATAAACGCAATTGGATGGATTATCAAAATGTTTACAACAACCAAACCAACACAACCCAATTACGTAATTTTCTTGAAGAATCAGTAAAAAAACATTTAATGTCTGATGTTCCTTATGGCGTACTTTTATCTGGTGGTCTTGACTCTTCTATTATTTCTGGAATCACTAAAAAATTTGCCAAACACCGCATAGAAGAATCAAGTAAAAAAGAGGCTTGGTTCCTTTCACTTCATTATTTTGCTGTAGGTCTTAAAGGCGCTCATGATCTTAAAGCTGCCAAAGAAGTAGCCAATCATTTAGGAACAGTCCATCATGAAATTAATTTTACTATTCAAGAAGGCATAGATGCTTTAAAAGATGTTATTTATCACATTGAAACGTATGATATTACAACTATTCGCGCATCAATTCCTATGTATTTAATGGCTCGCAAAATTAAAGCTATGGGCATCAAAATGGTTCTTTCTGGTGAAGGTGCTGATGAGATTTTTGGAGGTTATCTATATTTTCATAAAGCCCCTAATGCTCAAGAATTCCACAAAGAAACAGTCCGTAAATTAGCTTCATTACATTTATATGATTGTGCACGAGCCAACAAAGCAATGAGTGCTTGGGGAGTAGAGGAGCGAGTTCCTTTCTTAGAAAAAAACTTTTTAGATGTTGCTATGAGACTTAATCCCAAAGATAAAATGTGTGGCACAAATGGCAAAATAGAAAAACATATTCTACGACAAACATTTGAATCTTATTTACCCAAAAAGATTGTATGGCGCAAAAAAGAACAATTTTCTGATAGAGTAGGCTACAGTTGTATTGATGCTTTAAAACAACTTGCCCAAACCAAAATCACAGATACATAATTAAAAAATGCTTATGTTCGTTTCCCTTACAATACTCCTACAAACAAAGAAGGCTACATGTATCGCGAAATTTTTTAAACCTTATTTCCTTTGCCAAGTGCAATAAGTCTTGTTCCTGGTGGTCCTTCAATTGCTTGCTGTACTGCAAAAGTTATCGAATGGGACAAAGCTTTTAAACAAATAAACGACACTTCAGGAGGCGCTGCATTAGGAGTGCATAATGAAACTTATAAGGACAAATTAAATTTTATTCAACAATCCCCAACTTAAATTAACTTTATTTTTTGCTTTTAATTGTTTTGTGCGAACCAAATAATAAAAAAACAAATAATAAAATAAAAAAACTAATCCAAAATCACAAATCACAAATTATATTTTTTGCAAACATTTCTAACACCCATTTTGCAACTCCAAATTTTTACAACTTTATCCCAGAAAGGATATTTATATGAACCAAAAACCAAAAAAAGCCTTAATTAAAAAAAACAATTTGACCCAAACTAACACACCCAAAAAACCTTTTTTAAGTAGCAAACTATTAAGAAATTGCATTATTTTTAACTCTATTGTCATTGTTGTATTAGCAATTTATTTAAGTAAACCTACTCAAACAGATATTTACCAAAAAACCACCCAACTACATTTAACAGCAATGGTAGCAGGAATGTTTTTAGGAGGTACTATTTTAGGATTAAAAAAAGGATCTTTTGGCGTTTCTTTAGGATTTTTATTAGGAGCTACCTTAGGAATGTGGCTATCGTTACTTACTAAAGGAAACATTATTTCGATAATTCAAATTTAGTTTTTAATTTTAACCCCAACCCCAATATTTTTCATTTCCAAAATAAAGAAAGTGTTATCATTTTTATGCAAACCAAAATCAAAAATCTAACCGCACAATTTCACACCATTTTACAAAAAAACAAACATGATTTAGACCAATTAATGACCTTAGACAAAGAATTTTTAGGCAAAAAGGGCATCTTGTTTGAACTTACCCAAGAGCTAAAAAGCCTTCCTCATGCCCAAAAAGCAGTTGCAGGCAAATTAATTAACGTTTTAAAACAAGAAATTATTTTAACTTTACAAAAAGAAAAAGAAATTTTACAAAGAAACCAACTAAACGCCAAATTGCTCCAAGAAGAAATTGATCCTACTTTACCAGGATTGAAATTTTTCCAAGGAAGCACCCACCCCCTTAATCAAATCATTGAACAAATTGAAGATTTATTTTTATCTTTAGGTTATGAAATTAAAGAAGGCAACGAAATTGAAACTGATTTTTATAATTTTGAAATGCTCAACATGGGCAAAGGCCACCCCGCAAGAGCAATGCAAGACTCTTTTTATATTGACCCCCAAAAACTTTTGCGCACCCACACTTCCAACGTCCAAGTCAAAGAAATGAAAGCTCGCCAAGGAGGACCCCTCAAAATTATTTCTCCTGGAAAAGTTTACCGCAAAGATGATGATGACGCCACTCATAGCCATCAATTTATGCAACTCGAAGGACTTGTCATTGACAAAAACATTAATTTTTCCCATCTCAAAGAAACTCTTTTACTCATTACCAAAGAATTATTTGGCACTTCCCAAGAAATTCATTTAAGACCGTCTTATTTTCCCTTTACCGAACCTAGCATTGAAGTTGATTTAGTAATTACCAAAAAAGATGGCACCAAAGAATATTTAGAAATTTTAGGAGCTGGTTTAGTGCATCCCCAAGTTCTTAAAAACGCTAATTATGAACCTGAAAAATATCAAGGTTTTGCCTTTGGAATAGGTATTGAAAGAATTGCTATGATTAAATATCAAATTGACAATATTAGACATTTTTATACTAATGATATTCGCTTTTTAAAACAATTTACAAGGAACACCCCCAACAATGAAAATTATTGAAAATATTTTAAAAAACCATTTTTCGCAACCCCTTTCCCAAAATATTTCTGCCTTAACTAACAATTATATTACCGAAGTGCAAAATTTTTTCCCCCTATCCAAAAACACTAATTTAGTGGTGGGGCAAATTCTTAACTTTCAAAAAATTAAAGGTTCCCAAAAATTAAATTTAGTAGAAGTTAACACCGGCACAAAAGTAGTCAAAATTGTTTGTGGAGCTTCTAATTTACAAAATGGCAAAAAAGTTATTGTAGCTTCAGAAGGTTCTTTTTTGGAAGGCATCAACGCCACCCTTAAAAACAAAAAAATTTATGGAGTTTTTTCAGAAGGAATGCTTTGTGCTTTGGAAGAATTGGGAATTAGTACCAAATTTTTAACTCCCCAAGAACAAGAAGGGATTTATCTTTTTGATGACCCCAACGACCAAATTGCTTTGGGAAGTAATGCTTTAATTCCTTTAGGACTTGATTGTTTTATCTTAGAATTAGGGCTTACACCCAATCGTGGTGACCTTTTATCTCACCTAGGTTTTGCCAAAGATCTCAAAGCAGTTTTGTCTTCTCAAAGTTCCAATAACAATCAAGAAACAAAAGCAACCAACTACAAAACAAAAAACAGCGAAGACCAAACAACCCCAAAAACGCTCCCCCAATTAAACTCCGATTTTTTTGCAAACTTGCCTCAATCTCCTTTAAAAGTCCAAATTGAAAACGACAGTTGTTATGAATACAACGCTTGTATCCTGGAAAACATCAAAATCAAACCTTCTCCTTTATGGTTGCGAAACGCCCTCTTACAATCAGGCATCAACCCAATCAACAATGTTGTTGACATCACTAATTTAATTTTAATCGAATACGGTATTCCCCTACACGCTTTTGATTCTGAAAACATCAAACAAATCAAAGTTAGAAAAGCCTTACCACAAGAAAATATTACAACTCTTAACCAAAATGATTTTGTTTTAGATGAAAATGATTTAGTTATTACAGATGGCAAAAAAGCCATTGCTCTAGCTGGTATTGTAGGACTTTTAGAAAGTAGCATTAAACCTACAACTACTAAAATTATTCTTGAAGCTGCTTATTTTTCGCCCCAAACTATTGCCCAAACTTGTCAAAAACTAAAAACCAAAACTGAAAGTTCCCTACGTTTTGAAAGAGGCATTGACCAAAGTCTTATTCCTTTAGCTTTTCAAAAAGCATGCCAACTTTTAGTCACTTTAGCAGATGCCAAAATTACTTACCAACCTGTAATTACAAAACAAAAAAACCGTACCAATCCTACTATTTCTTTGAATCTTGATTTTGTTACAAGAAAAATTGGCGTTTCTTTGTGCCCTACTCAAATCAAAAATTGGTTATTAAACCTAGATTATCAGATACATACATCCAAACATTTAGGACCACAGAACAAAAACGAACAATTAAACCTCCAAGCTCCTTTACGTCGTTATGATGTCAAAATTAAAGAAGATATCATTTCTGATTTAACTAGACTTTATGGTTGCCATAAATTACCTCCCCAAACAATTCAAATCCCTACTCAAGGAAAATTAACCTTAAAACAAAAAAATATTAGAGAATTGCGCAAACTCTTAGTTAATTTAGGATTTTATGAAACTATTACTTACAGTTTAATTAGCTCTGAGATGTTTGAAGCTTTTACTCCTCAAAAACCCTTTATCAAAATAATGAATCCTTTGTCACAAGACAAAATGATTTTAAGACAAAGTTTGCTAAGTAGTTTAGTAGAAGTTTTAAGCTATCAGCACAAACGACAAACTTTTGATACTGCTTTTTTTGAAATTGGAAAAACTTATTTTCCCAACCAAGAAACATTAAGTCTTGCTTTTGCTTTGAGTGGTCATTTCTTAAATTCCTTGTGGCACAAACAAGATGTTTCAAGTTCTTTTTTTGTTACCAAAGGCATCCTTGAAAAAATTAGTGCTTTTCTAGGCATTACCCTTACTTATCAAAAAACACAACAACATAGTAATTTTCATCCAGGAATGCAAGCCGATTTGTTATTTAACAATCAAATAATAGGAGTTATCGGAAAAACACATCCCCAACTTAATACCAAATACCACTTAAAAGAAAGTTTTCTTTGTGAACTTTTTTTAACGGATGAAATTCTTAAAAATACAAAAACGTTTACCTTCCAACCAATTCCTAAATTTCCTACTGTTATTCGTGATTTAGCCTTTTTAGTAGATACCAAATATTCCTTTTATCAAATCGAAAAAACCATTAAACAAACTACCCCTTTTGATTTAATCAAATGTGAATTATTTGATGTTTATCAAATACCTACAACCAAAGAAAAACATTCTCTTGCCCTTAGACTTTTTTTCAATAACTTAGATAAAAACTTAGAAAAACAAGATGTAGAACATTGTATGGAAAAAATTACTTCTAATTTGATTAAACACTTTCATATTGAAATTAGATAAAAATAGATAAAAAAAATGCTTTTTAAGTGTATATGCAAGTATAATAATTGTGGTAAAGGTAAAATAATAGGGTAGTTAAATTAGTTTTTTTACCCTTTTTATCTTTTTGCCTTTTTACATTTGTATAATTATAAATTTTTTTAATCAATAAAACAACAAAACAACTAAAGGAGTCTTTAAAAATGTTTAATGTCAACCATTTAAGCAAAAATTACGTTACTAAACGCGGTAATATGACGATGGCCTTACAAGACGTTTCTTTAAAATTACCTGATAAAGGTATGGTTTTTATCTTAGGTAAATCAGGTTCTGGTAAATCTACTTTATTAAATGTTTTAACAGGCATTGATGTTGCAAACGGCGGCGTAGTTGAAGTATGCAAAGTTCCTATTACAACTTCTAATCAAAAATATTTAGATAATTATCGTAATGGAATGATTGGTTTTATTTTCCAAGAATTCAACTTAATAGAAGATATGAATGTATTTGAAAATATTGTTTTAGCATTACAATTACAAAATAAAAAACCAGATGTTGCCTTAATTAATGATTTAATGAATCAAGTAGGATTGGATGTTTCATTCCTAAATAGAAGAGTTAATGAACTTTCAGGAGGACAAAAACAACGTGTTGCTATTGTTCGTGCTTTGGTGAAAAATCCTAAAATGGTCTTTGCTGATGAGCCTACAGGAAATCTAGATTCAGAAACAGGAACCCAAGTTTTTGATTTACTTCAAAATTTAAGTAAAGAAAAATTAGTAGTTATTGTATCTCATGATATCGAAAGTGCTTATAAATATGCTGATCGTATTTTAGAATGTAAAGATGGTAAAGTCGTATCAGATATGACAAGAAAAAAAGACACTACTAAAAAAAGCAAAGATAAAAAACAAGTATTTAAAGAAGGCCAAGTTCTTACAGCTGAAATGATTGCAAACTTAACTAAAAATCCTGCTTTAGAAAATTTTGATAAAACTGATGAGACTAAAGTATTACAACAAGATACTGATTTTGTATCTTTTCCTAGTTGTTTGCCTTTTTCGTTTGTTGCTAAGGCTGCTTTAAAGAGTTTTAAAAATAAAAAGTTTTTCTTGGCATTGGCTGTTTTAGTAACTGCTATTGCAACTTTTATTTTTATGTTTTTTGCTTTTACATTTTTGAGTTATAAATGGTTCGGAATCTGTGATAAAATATATCAAATGTATGAATTATTTGAAAGATATAAAGGATATGAAGAATTATATTTGTTTGTTGGTGTTGTGCAAATAGCTTTTACAACTATTCAAATTATAAGTAGCCCTATTTTCTGGGTTTCGATTTTATCTGTTCCAGGTGCTATGATTATGCTTTATTTTTCTATGAGTGCCAAACTTCAAAATAAAAAAATGGGTATTCTAAGAGCTTTAGGTTCTAATGGTTTTAATGTTGGTAAAATCTTTTTAGTTGAAGCATTCTTTTTTGCTTTATTCCAAATGGTTTTAACTTTTGTATTATTATTAAGTATTTTACTTTGGTTTAAAGCATCTATATTATTTTCATCTTTCGATATGAAACCGTTGCCCAATTTTGAAAGTCAAAATGACATTATGGTTTTCGTTAATTCTTTATTAAATTCGAAAAATAAAGGCATTTTATTATGGTTTACATCACCATATTTAGCTTTCAATCCTTTTGTAAGAGTCCTTTTATTTAATTTATTATCATTTAGTTATGTCTTTTTCATGACTCTACTATTTATATCTTTCATTATTTATAAATGGTCTAACAAAAAACCAGTTGATATCATCAACAATAAATAAATATTAATTGAAATACCATATATTATAATATATGGTATTTTTTTTATCTCTTAAACTTGCAATTTTCATTATTTTGTTTCATCATTTGTCTTAATTTCAAGTACAATTTAAGTGTAGATGTATATTATCAAATAACACTAAATTAATTATATTTAGTAACACAATAAAGATATAATACATTTAATCAAAAACAAACTAATATAAATAAAATAAGGAGTATTACAATGTTAACGAATGTGTACGACCCCCTAAAAGGTAAACAATTCCAAATACTTGACGAAAATGGCAATCTTGTTCAACCTGAATTAGAACCAAAATTATCTAAAGATGTTTTATTAAAAATGTATAAAACAATGGTTTTAGGTAGACAAGCTGATTTAGCAGCCTTAAAATATCAACGCCAAGGACGTATGGGAAACTATTTACTTAACTCAGGGCAAGAAGCATCTCAAGTAGGTGTCGCTGCTGCCTTAGAACCCCAAGATTGGGTATCACCTTATTATCGTGATGCAGGAATTTTTCTTTACCGTGGAGTTTCTTTAGAACAATTTTATCTTTACTGGTATGGCAATGAAAAAGGCTCTCAACTAGACCCTAAGTTGCGTATTTTACCAGCTAACATTATTATTGGATCTAGTGTTAATTTAGGAGCAGGACTTGCCTTAGCAAGCAAAATGCAAAATAAAAAAGAAGTAACTATTGCAACTATTGGAGACGGAGGAACTGCACACGAAGAATTTAATGCAGGTCTTAACTATGCTGCTGTTTTTGGAGTACCATTAGTAGTATTTATTCAAAATAACCAGTATTCTATTTCTAATCCTCGTAACAAAGTATCCAAAGCTAAAACTTTAGCTCAAAAATGTTATGCTTATGGAATTCCTGGCATGCAAGTAGACGGCAACGACATTTTAGCTGTTTATGTAGCAGCCCAAGAAGCCTTTAACGAAGCGCGCAAAGGAAACGGACCTACTTTAATTGAAAATGTTTCTTATCGTCTAGAAGCACACTCCACTAATGATAATGCTTCTGTTTACCGTAGCAAAGAAGAAGAATTAGAGTGGCGCAAAAAAGACCCAATTTTACGTTTTCAAAAATACTTGATGAATAAAGGTTATCTAACTCAAAAACAAGTAGAACAATTTGAAAAAGAAGCCCAAGAAGAAGTTGTTTTAGCACACCAAAAAGTAGAACAAACAGGCAACAACATTGATATTAAAGATATTTTTGTATACACTTATGAAAAAATGACTCCTCAATTAGAAGAACAATACGAAGAATGCAAAGCTTTTTTCAACACAAAGGAAGGTAAATAATAATGGCTTCAATGACATTACTAGATGCAATTAATCAAACTTTAGATAGCAAGTTAGCAAAAGATCCTCGAGTAGTTCTTTTTGGACAAGATGTAGGAAAATTAGGCGGTGTTTTTCGCGTAACTAAAGGCCTGCAAGATAAACACGGAGAAACTCGCGTTTTTAATGCTCCTATTGCTGAATCTTCTATTATCGGAAGTGCTATCGGACTTGCCATTAACGGCATGCGACCAGTTGCAGAAATCCAATTTGATGGTTTTATTTTTGTAGGATTAGAAGACCTATTTGCCCACGCAGCCCGTTTGCGTAACCGTAGTCGTGGTAATTACACAGTACCTATGGTAGTAAGAGTCCCAGTTGGGGGGGGGGTAAAATCCTTAGAACATCACTCCGAATCATTAGAAGTAATTTTAGGCTCTGTTCCTGGTCTTAAAGTAGTTATTCCATCTAATCCTTACGACGCTAAAGGTTTATTAATGGCTGCTATTAACGACCCTGATCCAGTAGTCTACATGGAACCTAAAAGAATTTATCGTGGTTTCCGTCAAGAAGTTCCCGAAACAGATTACGAAGTCCAAATCGGTAAAGCCAAAGTCGTTCAAGAAGGCATAGACATTACAGTTGTAGCTTGGGGAGCAATGGTACCAGAAACACTATTAGCCCTTAAACAACTTGATCCTAATGTTTCCGTAGAGCTAATTGATTTAAGAACTATTAATCCTATTGACAGAGAAACTGTAATTACATCTGTTAAAAAAACTGGACGCTTTTTAGTAGTTCATGAAGCATGTAAAACTTACGGACCTGCAGGAGAATTAATGGCTTTAGTTAACGAACAAGCTTTCTTATACCTAGATGCAGCTCCTGCCAGAGTTACTGGAAATGATATCACAATGCCTTTAGCCAAAGCAGAACATTATCAGTTTTTAAGCCCTGAAAAAATAGCTGATGCTATTAAAAAAGTGGTTTGCGAATAAGATAACAAAAAGATATAAGGAGATAAAAATATAAAGGCAAACTAACCCTTTTCTTTTGTCCTGAAAAACAACACATTAAAACTACTTCCAAATCAAATTAAAAACTCAAAATATCTAAATAAAACTAAAAACCACAATCACAACCATAACCACCAACCAAAACACATACCAAAATAAAAATTAAAAACTAAAAAAACCAAACAACAAAACCCCAACCAAACTAAACTGCATTATAATCAAGGAGATAAAAATATGTTTGAATTTAAATTTGCTGATGTCGGAGAAGGCATTCATGAAGGTACAATTACAAGATGGTTTTTTAAAGTGGGCGACCAAGTAAAAGAAGGTGATGTTTTAGTTAAAGTTGAAACTGACAAATTAGACGTTGAACTAACTTCTCCTGTAGCAGGAAAAATCTTAAAAAGAGACCTTAATGAAGGTGAAGTTATTTGCGTAGGAGATACTATCGTTTTAATCCAAGAACCAGGTGAAACTGATGCAGATGTTAAAAAGTTTTCTTCTCAAAACCCTAATGAAACTGCTGCTACAGAAAAAAACGACACCCAACAAGCACAAACATCCGAACAAACCTCTTTACCACCTCAAAAAGTACTTGCTACTCCATTAGTAAAAAGTCTAGCCAAAGAACTAGGACTTAACCTTTCAACCATTAAAGGAACAGGTGTAAATGGAAAAATCTTAAAAGTAGATGTACAAAACGCAACTAACCCTTTACAAACTCAACCACAACCACAACCACAAACACCACAACCAACAACCCCTTTTGTCCAAGAACAACCAACCCCCACCCCAACTTTTGCCACATCTAGCCAAGAAACAGAAGTAGTAAAAATTTCTCGCCTCAGAAAAGCCATCGCCCAAAAAATGGTTATTTCCAAAGGAAAAATCCCAGAAACTACTCTAATGGACGAAGTAAACATTACTGCTTTAGTAACACTACGCAAACAAGCCAAAGATCAAGCACAATCCCAAGGAATCAAATTAACTTTTATGGCTTTTATCATGAAAGCAGTAGCGATTGCCTTACAAGAATTCCCAGTATTTAACGCTAGTTATGATGACGTTAAAGAAGAAGTTACTTACAAAAAATTCATTAATTTAGGAGTAGCAATTGATACCAAAGACGGTCTAATCGTTCCTAACATCAAAGATGCTAACAAATTAACTCTTTTAGAAATGGCACAACAATTACAACAAGTAGCCAAAGCCACTACCGAAAGAAAAGTAGAATTAAATCAGATTCAAAACGGAACTTTTACTATCACTAATTTTGGTTCTATCGATATTACTTACGGCACTCCAGTTATCAATTACCCTGAATTAGCTATTTTAGGAGTAGGAAAAATCACCAAAAAACCTGTAGTTGAAAACAGTCAAATTGTAATTGCAGACATGCTTCCTCTTTCCTTAGCAATTGACCACCGTATTATTGATGGTGCTGATGGCGGTAGATTTTTAAAACGCGTTAAAGAATTGCTAAATACTCCTACTTTATTGCTTTTATCCTAACAGAAAGACCAAGGGCAAATGATGAAAAATTATGATGTTTTAGTGATTGGTGGAGGTCCTGGTGGATACGTTGCTGCCATTAAAGCTGCTCAAATGGGTGCTAAAGTTGCTTTAGTAGAAAAACATAAATTAGGTGGTATTTGTCTTAATTATGGCTGTATTCCTACCAAAGCTTATTTAAAAAGTGCCAAAATGTATAAAGATATCAAACGTTGTGCTGATTTTGGAATTAAAGTACAAAACGGCGTTTCTTTTGATTGGACCTCCATTTTATCACGCAAAAATAAAATTGTTGCTCAACTTACTACAGGTATATCTTTTCTCCTGAAAAAAAATAAAATTGATTTTTACCATGGTTTTGCAAGTGTTCTTTCTCCTTGTGAAGTACAAGTAGACACTAACTTATTGCACACCCAAAAATTAATTATTGCAACAGGCAGTACCGCTTTTGTTCCTCCTATTCCAGGTGCCCAAGAAGCTTATCAAAAAGGCATTCTTAAAACTAGTAAAGAATTACTACAACTAGAAAGCTATCCTTCCAAAGTTACTATTGTAGGAGGTGGTGTTATTGGAGTAGAATTTGCAACTATTTTTAATTCTTTTGGTAGCGAAGTGACTATTTTAGAAAGACAAGACACTATTCTAAATGGTATGGATAGGGACGTTGTTGTTGCATACACTAAAAAACTTCAAGCAGACGGCATCCAAATTTTGACTCAAGTAGAAGTAACTAAAATTAATGACAATCAAACTACCTACACTCAAAAAGGCAATGCCAAAACAATTACTTCGGATGTTATTTTAATGGCTGTAGGCACCAAAGCCAATCTTGCAGGCTTAGAAAAATTAAATTTAGCCCTCAACCGCAATAGCGTCCAAACTGATAATTTTTGTCAAACTTCAATTCCTGGAGTATATGCTATTGGTGATGTAAACGGCAAACACATGTTAGCTCACGTGGCAAGTCATGAAGGTATTGTAGCTGTGACTCACGCTTTAGCTTTAGAACAAAAAGCACATCCCATTAATTATGACCGTGTTCCTGCTTGTATTTATGGTTTTCCTGAAATTGCTTCTATTGGCATGACCGAACAACAAGCCAAAGAAAAACAAATGGATTATAAAGTTTCTAAAATATCTCTGGAAGCTGTTGGCAAATCTTTAGCTGATGGCGAAAAAGAAGGTTTTGCTAAATTAATTGTTTGCAAAAAACATTTAGAAATTTTAGGAATGCATATTTATGCTTACAATGCTACTGAATTAATTAGTGAAATGGCTGTAGGAATGGAACTTGAAGGAACTGCTTACGAACTATCTCAAGCAATTCATCCTCATCCTACCTTATCAGAACTTACTTTTGAAGCTCTTTTAGGAGCCGTTGACAAACCAATTCATGCATAATTATTATTTGATCTTTTAACAAAAAAAGAACCTTTAATAGGTTCTTTTTCCTTAAATGGGTGATGCAATTATGAAAACCCAAAAAAGAAAAAGAAAACGAAGCGAAATAAAACAACAAAACTAAAATAAAGATAAAGCACAACATTAAATATTAAATCCTCAAATATTTTTGAATAAAAAAAGATGATAAATGATTACTAAATATAACATTAGAAAAGTTTTATTTTTTATCTTATTATTTGAAGATTTTACCATAGCTTTTCTCGAAAAAGCCAAAATATTTACAATCCCAGATAAATATTGGGCATTAAGTTTACCTTTTATTTATTTGTTGCCATTTTTGACTCTTTCTGGCATTCCTTTTTATATTGGATTTAAATGATCACAAGGTAAAGAATTTGTTTAATAAAGACCCTAACAAGGGGGGCACTTCAAAATATTGATTTTGGTGAATCTATTAGGCCAGATTTTAAAGCATGCATGTATGATGGCAATATAGGTTTTAATTCTAAAGAGAAAAAAACTAAAATAGTTTGTTGCTCTTTTGTTTTAGTTTTTATACTAATGATTTTAGCACTATTTTTTAGTGTGGAATTAAAAAAAGAAAAATTGGCAAAATTTTTATTTTATATTTCTTTAACTTATTTTATTTGTTTTTATATCTATTTTACTTTATATTCATATAGTGTTTTATGGTTTTTATATGTTAAATTTTTTAAATGGTTAGGTTTTGCTTATTTTGAAAAAGATTTTATCAAAACTATCAAAAAACATAATTTATTTGCTATTAGTATTTTTTATTATGAAAACCAAAAAAAGAATAAGAAAAATAAAGATTAAAAGCCCAACATTTATTAAATAAATTTTTGTTTTGCTTTCTTATGTATCTAATTATAAATTATTATTACTTTTAACCTTGCAAAATAATTTACCCTATGAAATTAACAAATCTAAAATCACTTCTTTAATCTTTTATATTTACCATTTTTTAAAACTTATAAATAAAAACAAAATAACCATTTTCCAACCCCTTAAAATCAAAAAAAAGGAATACATTAAAATGTTAATAGACACTCACGCTCATCTCAATCTTAAAACATATAAAAATAAATTAGATGATGTTTTTCAAAAAGCTTGGAATAATGACGTCAAAAAAATGATTGTTATAGGCATGGATGAAAAAACTAACCAAAAAGCATATGAAATCGCTAATAAATATAAAGAAGTAATGGTAGCTTTTGGGATTCATCCTTGTTCTGATTTTTCCCAAGAAACTCCCGAAAGCATCATCAAATATCTCAATCATCCGCAAACAGTTGCTATAGGAGAAATTGGCCTTGATCTTCATCAAAGACAAGATAATTTAGCTGTCCAAAAAAAGTTTTTTCAAGCCCAAGTTAAAATTGCTATCCAATATAACTTACCTATTATTATTCATGCACGCAAATCTTTTGAAGAAATTTATCAACTTTTACTATCTTATCGCAATCAAGTTAGAGGAGTTTTTCATTGTTTAGTTTTTAGTTTAGAAGAAGCCAAAAAAGCTTTGGAACTAGGTTTTTACATTGGAATTGGAGGAGTTGTTACTTATCCTCATGCCAAAGTTGCCCACGAAATTGCAAAAACTATTCCCCTAGATAAAATTTTATTAGAAACTGATTGTCCTTATTTAACTCCTTATCCGTTTCAAAATGAAACCAATGAGCCTTATCATATCAAATTAATTGCCCAAAAAATTGCTCAATTAAGAAATATTTCTTTGCAATGTGTTGCTACTCAAACAAGCAATAATGTAGCTAAGTTGTTTTTAAATAAAAATTATTTTTAATCTTTTTTGGCATATCACAAAAATATTTGAAATATAGAATAATTCAAAATTACACCAAAAAAACATCCCTTATATAATAAAAAAATCAACTCCGCTTATGCGAAGTTGATTTTGCTTTTTTCTTCTTCATCAGTTTGGCGAAAACTATCTACATCTAACCAAACTTCAGAAACAGTAACACATTTACTTTGCTTAACTTTTCCTTCTAACACTTTAATAACTTGTCCTGGTTGCAAAAAAAACTCAGGATTATCAGCGTCAATATGAGTAAAATTAATAAGAACTTCATCATGTTTTTGTTTACAATTATCAGTTCCTACACAAACATTAGTAGCAAACCATTGTCTTTTTGAACTACCATTTTGTTTTAAATATCTAACTTTTACTTCTAAATAAAAATTTTTAACGATTGCTTGTTGCATGCATTCCATTTTCTAACACTTCCTTTTACAATTTTTTGTTGATAAAATCGTTACTTTTCAAATTTAATTCATTACTTAAAAACTTAAAATAATGAAATTATCTCCTAATATGATAAAATAATATTGAACTGTTTAATGTAGTTTTTTTATTTAACATTTCATTTACTATTATAGCAAATTATTATAAATTTTATTTTGATAAAAAAATATTTGTAATAAATTTATCATTAATTTGTTCTAAATTATCTTTTTGTTTCTATAATTATTTGTCAACCAATCTTTTGATATCATTATTTGCCTCTTTATTTTTTTTATTTTTGCCACATTTTTGCCAAAACTTATTAATTGCAACTTGAAAATTATTTTGATAATGCTTTTTCTGAAATTTCTTTTAATTGCAAATGCTTTGAAATTTTAACTCAAAAAGGCTAGAAGATAATTATTATCAAAGTAATTTATTATGATGGATTATAATTTTTCAACACTTCACAAAAGAAACAATCAAATTATGATTTATCCCTATTTTTATTTTTTGCCTCTATATTTCGATGTGGTAAAAATAAAATACTTTTTAATGAACCCCAAACTTAAAAAACCTCAAACGTTTTATTTACCAACAAAACAATTTAATCTAAAAAAACAAAATCAAATTTCAAAAACAATAAACAAAAGAAAGGAGCTTTTTTATGATTAAAATAGCAATAGATGCCATGGGAGGCGATTTTGCCCCATTAGAAATTGTCAAAGGAACCTTGCTTTCCTTAAATAAAAATAAAGAACTTCACGTCGTTTTATATGGCAATCAAAAATTAATAACTCCACTTATTGAAAAAACTCCTTTTTTTGGCAACAACCAAATTACTATTAAACACACCCCTTATTTTTTAAGATCAGACGATAAAAATATAAGAGACCAATTAAAAGCCACTCCCAACGCTTCTTTATTTTTAGCGCTTGAAGCAGCCAAACAAGATGAGGTTCAAGGAGTAGTTTCGGCAGGCGCTACCCAAATTTTGGTCTTAGCAAGTCATCTTATTCTTAAAAAAATGCCTTTAATGCAAAGAATTGCCATTGCCCCTATGTTTAATTCCTTTGATAATCGCACAAGAATTTTGTTAGATGCAGGCGCTAACACCGAACTAAAACCCCAGCATTTGCACACTTTTGCAAATTATGCCACCATTATTGCCAAAGAAATTTTAGAAATTCCAAATCCCCAAATAAAACTACTTAACATCGGAACAGAGCCTACCAAAGGAAGAGCTTTGGAACTTGAAACTTACCAACTTTTAGCCCAAGACTCAAATCTTAATTTTGGCGGTAACGAAGAACCTCAAAACCTTCTTACTACTTCAGCAGACATTTTATTAAGTGATGGATTTACTGCCAACATCGCCTTAAAAACTTATGAAGGCACAATGCTTAATTTCATGAACCACTTAAAAACTATCCTTACTAAAAATCTTATCAAAAAAATGGCCACTAAAACTTTATTTCAAAAACCACTACAACAATTAAAAAACCAACTAGACCCACGCCAAATTGGAGGAGCTATGCTTTTAGGACTTAACAAAATTGTCATTAAAGCTCACGGCTCTTCCCAAGCTTACGCTTTTTGCCAAGCTATTTTACAAGCTCAAAAACTAATTAAAGCCCAAGTAAATCAAAAAATTGCTCATTCCTTAGAAAGTGCAAAAAACAAAGAAACCCAAAGTAAACAAGCATCAACAACAAACACATCTCCCAAAACTTCTGAAACCACCAAAGAAAGCCAATCCCTATGAAAAACATCCAAACTCTTTTTCAAACCCTCAATATCACTCCCCAAAACCTTGCCCTTTACAAACAAGCTCTTACCCACAGCTCTTATTCTAACGAACAAAACCCACCCCAAGAAGACAACGAAAGACTTGAATTTTTAGGAGATGCTATCGTAGGCTTACTTATGGCTGACTATCTTTATTCCCAATCCAAAGAAGACGAAGGCATTATGACTAAAAAAAGAGCTCAAGCGGTGTGTGAAAGGTCACTTACCATCTACGCTCAAAACATTGAATTGCAAAATTATCTTCTTTTAGGCAAAGGCGAAAAAAACAAAGATTTTAATGCTAAAAGTATTATGGCAGATACTTTTGAAGCCTTATTTGGTGCTATTTATCTTGATTTAGGATATTTGACAGCCAAAAAAGTTTTTCATAATATTGTCTTACCTCGCTTAGCCAAAACTATCTATATTATTGATTTTAAAACTCAATTACAAGAAATAGTTCAGTCAGAAAAAAAAACTATCCAATATAAAATAGTCCAAGAGCAAGGACCTGCTCATTCTAAAAATTTTGTAGCAGAAGTTTATTTAGAAAAAAATCTTTTAGGAACAGGTGAAGGCAGCACTAAAAAAGCCGCTGAGCAAAAAGCAGCCCAACAAGCATTATCCAAAGTTGCCAAACCCAAAGACCTACTCAACAACAAAGGCGGCAAAGAAAAGGAGCTTCAATAATAATATGGTTATGTTTCAAAAACTTTACGAAGATGGTTTTTTACAAGTAGAAAAAATGTTAATTCAAGAATACCAAAAATTAGGATTAACCTACCCTGAACTAACTATTTTGCTATTCTTACTAGATTTTTCCAAAAAACGCGTCTTTTCGTCCAACGCCTTAGCCAAAAAAGCAGGAATTACTAAAAAAGAAGTAGAACATATTTTAGAACAATTAATGTCAAAGGTTTTTTTTGACCTTTCCCAAGAAACTAAAAACCATAAAATTATTGAAGTTTTTTCACTACACCCCACTTTTGCCAAGCTAGAAAAAATCTATCAAGACCAAATTCGCGAATCCAAACGCCAAAACCAACTTACCTTAATCCAACAAACTATTGAATATTTAGAACACAACAAAGGACAAACTCTTACATCTAACGAATTAGACTTAGTTAGAAATTGGTATCAAGACCAAGAATTTAGCCATGAAGAAATTAAAAACACAATTGAAGAAGCTCTTTGTGTTAAAAAAACCTCTGTTTTTTACATCAACACTTTGCTTGGCAAAAAGAAATTTTTGACAGTTATACCCGATGAAAAAGCAGACAAAGCCTTAGCAAAACTTTTTAAAAAAATAAAATAACACTCAGTTTGGCAAACAAAAAGTCAAGCTTACTCTTTTTATGTGTTATAATTACTTATGTAATTATTTTTTTAGTATTTCAATTATTTTATTTATGAAAAATAACTATTAAGGGAATTAAAAAGATGAAATTTTTAGCAACTAAACGAGGAAAAATCATTACTGGCATTATTTTTATTACTGTTACTCTTTATTTAGGTTTAGGTTTTTATATTTCTTTTAATCCTGTTAACTGGCTTTCTCCTAAAAAAGTTTGGGCAAAACAAGCAGCTCAAAATTTGTATAATTCAGTTGAAAAGTTAACAAAAGAAGAAAATAAAGGCAATGTTAATTCCAAACTTGCCAGCATTAAAACTAATTTAGAAGCAGTAAATAAACACGTAATTGAATATTATAAAGAATCAACTAGCAATGAATACGAAGTAGTAAAAGACCTATACGAAAAAATTGTTAAAGCAAAAGACGATGCTTATGATTATTTAAAAAAAAACGATAATAAAGCAGATGATACAATTTTTTCAAATATAAAAAAATTATTTAAAAATGATAATGCCAAAAACCTCCAAGAAAAAGTTAATAATTTAACCAATTAAAAACACCCTTATTAAGGGTGTTTTTATTATACATATAACAAAAAAACTACCTTTTTAAGGTAGTTTTTTTCATTTATAAATTATTTATTTTTTTGATTTAATAAAGACGCTTCAACAAAACCTTTAAATAAAGGATGTGGTTTTAATGGTCTTGACAAAAACTCAGGATGAAATTGTACTGCAATAAACCAAGGATGGCTTTTTAACTCAACAATTTCACAAAGCTTTTGTTCTTGATTTATTCCAGAAACAACAAAATCATTATTTTTTTCAAATAAAGCAACATAATGAGGATTCATCTCAAAACGATGACGATGTCTTTCATAAATTATTTCTTGATTATAAATAGCTTTACTTTTGGTGTTGGCTTTAAGATGGCACGGATAAGAACCTAATCGCAGGGTTCCTCCTAAATTGCTGTCAACTATTTTTTTAGTAATTACAGGATGCGGCGTCTTTTCGTCAACTTCCAAAGAATTGGCACCTTGTAAATGTAGCACATTGCGGGCATATTCAATAACTGCTAACTGCATACCTAGACAAATCCCAAAGAAAGGAATATTGTTAGTTCTTGCATAATTAATGGCTAAAATTTTGCCTTCAATAGCGCGATTGCCAAAACCATAAGGAACTAAAATACCATCATAGTCTTCAAGCAAAGAAGAAATGTTGTCTGGAGTTACTTTTTCAGCATCTATCCATTTAATTTCCAATTTACAATTATATTGATAAGAAGCATGTTTAAGAGCTTCTATGATTGATAAATAAGCATCATGTAAAACAATGTATTTACCCACTAGAGCAATGACTACTTTTTTTTCTAAATTTTGGATGCGTGTAATTAGTTGTTGCCAGGCTTGCAAATCGGCGTTTGAAAAATTAGTAAGTTTTAAATGTTTTAAAATAAAATCATCGATTCCTTGATGATGCAAGTTAAGAATCATTTGATATAAAATATCAACATCTAAGGCTTCAAAAATAGCTTGTGGATTGATGTCACATAAAGCAGCAATTTTATTTTTGGTTTCTTGGTTGATAGGAACTTCACTACGTAAGACCAAAATTTGAGGTTGTATTCCTAAAGCACGTAATTCTTTAACGCTGTGTTGGGTAGGTTTTGTTTTGATTTCTTGAGCTTTTTTTAAATAAGGAACTAAAGTGGTATGAAGATACAAAACATTGTGATAACCAAAATCAAAGCGAACTTGTCTGATGGCTTCTAAAAAAGGCGATGATTCAATGTCTCCTACGGTGCCTCCAATTTCTACAATAACAACATCTGATTTGTGAAAAAGAGCAGCATCAATTATTTTTTGTTTGATTTCTTCAGTGATGTGTGGAATAACTTGAACGGTTTTACCTAAGTATTTGCCTTCGCGTTCTTTATTGATCACACTTTGATAAATTTGCCCTGCAGTGACGTTTGACTTTTTGCTCATGTTTTCATCTAAAAATCTTTCATAATGACCCAAATCAAGATCAGTTTCAGCGCCATCATCAGTGACAAAAACCTCACCGTGTTGATAAGGGCTCATTGTTCCAGGATCAATATTAATATAAGGATCTAGTTTTTGAATACTTACTTTAAGACCTCTATTTTTTAAAATTTGTCCAATAGAAGCAGCAGTGATGCCTTTTCCTAGGCTTGAAACGACTCCTCCAGTAATAAAAATAAATTTGGTTTTTAAATCTTTATTATTCAAGTTTTTGTACTTCGCTTTCTTTATGATTGGCTTGTGTGGTGCAATTGGAGTTTTGATTTGATTTTGGTTGGGGTGTAATGGGTTCAGAGAAGGATTTATAAGTGATTGGATGGGACTTTGTAGGAGTTATTTTTTTACCAATAACAGTTAAAATAGGGATTTGGGTTTCATATCTTTTTTGGGTGTGTTCTAAAATACGAGGATCAAATGAAACTATATTTTTTTTAACTAAGATAATAATAGTTGAACCTCCTGTATCAAAATAGCCTTTTTCTTGACCTTTTGAAAACGTTTGCAAAGGATGATTTTGGATTTTTCCTACCAATGTGGCTCCTACTTCTATTTGAACTATTTTACCAAAATTTTTGGTTTGTAAGATACTATATTCGCGAGTGTTTGTTTTAAAAACATCAAAACTTTCAAAGGCAATGGGATTTACTGTATGTAATTTTCCTTTGATTTTGCAAGGAAGCATTTGAAAAAAACCTTCGTCTACAAAAAGATAACGGTGATAATCATGGGGTTCTAAGCGGAAAATAAGCAAATAGCCTTCCTCGTATTCTTGAGCTAATGTGGGATTTTGCAACAAATCAACTAAACTGTAATTGGTTTCTTTGATGCAATAGAGTGCTTTTTTGGTGATAGGATAAATGCTTAATTTGGATTCACAAGGACTGATAAAAGCAAAGTTGTCTTGAGGAATAGCAAGTTCTTTGTATTTTCTTGTAAAAAAATCATTATAAGAACTAAATTTTTGTTTTTCAAATAAGTTTAAATCAATTTGGTGTTGTTCGATGATTTTCAAAGCGTATTGGCGTGACCAAGGAGAATAAAAATACAAATTAACTAACCAAGAAATAGGTTTAGTGATCAAAATTTTGAGAAGGCATCTTTTCCAAAAGTTTTTTTCTAAGTTTGTGTATAAAAATTTTTGCAGGCGACTTGCTGAGTCTTGACAAATAATTTTTCCTTCTAAATTAACTATTTTCATATTGTAAATCGCTCACTTTGTAATTGCCATTGGTAATAAATATTTTAATAAGATTTTAAGCAACATAAATAGGATAAAATTTAGTGCTAATAATAAAATAATTGTTATTGTAGTTTTGGCTTTTGGCTTGGGGAAATGGATTTTTTTACAAAGAAATAAAAAAGTTAAAAGTAACATGCAGGCAAAATGAAACCAAAAAAAAGTAGGTCTTTGTTCGATAAATCCTAAACTTTTGAAATCCCAAGTTTTGCAAATAAACTTAGCTAAAAATAAAAAAGGAAATAAAATAGCAGCTGCAGTTACGGGCAAACCTGTAAAATAAGAAGGGCTTTGAGAGTCGTATTTTTGGGTTTCAGCTAAAACATTATAATAAGCAAGTCTAATTAAGGCTGCCAAAAGATAAAAGCCCCAAACTAGCCAAACAAGTGCAAATAGCCAAAATTCTTCTTTTAGGTTTGAAGTTTCACCTTTGAAACTCAAAGAATAGTTAATAAAAATAGGAAGGACGCCAAAACTTATTATATCAGCTAAAGAATCAATTTGAATGCCATAGCTTTTTTCTGTATGACTGCGATTTTTTTTGGTTCGGCTTACCACACCATCAAACATATCACAAAAGCCTGATATTAATAGGCAGATTAAAGCAGAAGTGTATTTGCCGCAAGCACCAAAGCCAATGCCACAAAAACCACTCATTAAATTTAGGTAAGTTAAATAAGTTGTATAATTGTAAAAACCTAAAAACATATTATTTAACCTCGTTTTACTAATGTTTTTTCTTAAACCATTTTTGGTTGTTTAGAGTTGGGGGAAATAAAAAAAAGGAAAAATCCCTTATCCATCAAGAATAAAGGATATTAATGAACTTAAAAAACTTGATAATTATTGATTGGTTTTTGTAAATGCAAATTGTAAAGTGGTAATTATTTTTCATAAAGATGTTCGCATTCTTCTTCTAATGGATCTTCATAATCATCTTTGTCTTCTAAAACAATATCATCTTCAATTTTGTCATCGTCTTTGTTTTGTTCTTCTGAAGGTTCGTCTTCTAAATCAAGCAAATCATCTTGTAGAGGGTCAGTTTGGACAGTGTCTTTGTCAGAAAGGAAATCCTCAAAATCTAATTCTTGTAAATTGGTATCTTCGTCTAGAGGTTCGTCGTTTGAAATTTGAGTTTTTTCAAAAAAATCTTTATCCCAAAAAAGTTTATTATTCTCTTTAATAATTAATTGATTGTCTTCACAAAAAACAAATTTTCCGCTCAAAGCGATGTCTAAATAAAGCTGATTAGCTACATTGGGGTTGTTATTTGGGATTTGATGTTTTTGCAATGTTTGTTTTAATAAATCATAGACTGGGACAGGATTGTTATGTTTTTTCATAATGTCATAAGCAGTTTCCAAAAGTGATTTTGGAGTTTTGGTTTTTTTCATAAAATACCTTCTTTTAATGTAATAATGTTTGGGATTTGGGAAATAATGATAAGTGATAAAATAAAAAGAAAAGAAAGGAAAAAAAGGGCTAAATAAAATAAAGAAATGCAAAATATGGGGGGTAAAAATTTTAGAATTCTATCAAATATCCAGATGCTTTTTGCATGAGTTCTTTGGATTTTCTTTCTAACTTTTTTAAAGCAGCATTAAAAGCCAACAAAACGCTTTCTTGGAGAATTGCTTTGCTGTGAATTTGAGAAATAATAACATCTACGACTTGTTTGGTGCCTTGTAAAACAATTTCTACATCCCCTGCTTTGCCAATAAATTCTTGTAATTCTAATTGTTGTTGGGCGTTTTCAATTGCTTCTTGCATTTTTTTTAATTTTTCAAACATATTAGATTGTGTTTTCATAATTTTTTGCTCCTAGTTAATTATTTCTACTATATCTTTACCAAAAAAATCATAAGCTAGTTGGATAATAGCAGGCTTGGTTGGTTGGGTCGCTTTGATTTGATATAAGTCAAGATCAAAATTGCAAGTAGCTGTGAATTTTGCAATTGATGCCTCGTTTGGATGAGGATGATTTTTGTTGTAAAAAGTTTCTAAGGCTTGCCAATCTTGTTTTAAAAAAGCAATGTAGTCTGTAATTGCAAAAGTGTCGTTATTCAAAATTTCTAAAGCTTTTTGTTTGATGTTTTTTTGTAAAACAAGTTCAAAGGCATCTTCATCTTCAAAAACTAAAATCATTTGTTGGGATTGACTCAAAGCAACTATTTTTCCTCTATCCAAAATTTCGGCTACACTTTTATAATAACTGTGAGTAGAATAGCGATTTTTTAAATTTTTCCAAAAATTTGTTATTGTGTTTTTGGTTGGCTCGTCTTGATTAGATAAAATATTAATTGCAAATGATATCAAACCACAAAGAGAAGAATTGGAAAAATAAGGGTTTTTTTTTGTTGGGGATTTGGTTTCTTGTGAGTTTTGGGAAGGCAAGTTATTTTGTTGAGTCAATTCGGAGGTAGTAGAATTGTTAGGTTTTTTTTGTGAAAAATTATTTTGAGACTGTAAATCTTGGACTGGATGCAGATATTCTGTTTTTGGTGGTTTTTCGTTTGCTATTGACGCAAGTTTAGTTGGTTTGATTTTTTCTGTTTTGTCAAAGGTTTTTTTTTCTGTATTGTTTTGGGTAAGCTTTGTTGGTTCATAATTTTCTTTGGCATTTGTTTCATCTAATGCAAGTGATGGTTGCTCATTATTGTAAATATTTGTTTTATTTGTTACAAATTGTTGGGTTTCTTGTAAATTGGCTTGAAATTGAAAAGAATGTAGAGAGCATATTTGCAAAAAGGCAATTTCTACCAAAGATTTTTTTTGATCGCTTTTTTTGAGGTCTTGTTGTAATTTAATTAAGATTCTTAAAAAATGATCAATGTGGTTTGTTTCTTCAAGCAATAATATTTTTTGGTCTTGGGAAAGTGGCGATGTTTTGGAATCTTTTTTATTTTTGGCATTCCAAATTAAATAATCTTTGATAGCATCAATTAAATCTAAAATTAAAAGGTCGATGTTTTTGCCTGAATCAATTGCTTTGTGCAAAAGTTGCAATGCTTCGATCGCTTCTTTTTTTAGTAGATTTTGGAACAATTTTTTGATAATGCTGGCAGACACCGTACCTTTAATATTTGCAACATCTTCTGAAGTAATCAAATTATTTTGATAAGCGCTTACCTGATCTAACAAACTAAGGGCGTTTCGCATTCCACCTTCCGAATGGCAAGCAATGCTTTTGATGGCATCTTCAGTGATAAACATATTTTCCAAAGCAGCAATTTTGGTTAATTGTGCAGTGATGTTTTTGAGGTTCAAATTTTCAAAGGCAAAACTTTGAGCGCGCGAAAAAATGGTGTCAGGGATTTTATAAATTTCGGTAGTAATCAAGATGAAAATTACATGTTCGGGCGGTTCTTCTAAAATTTTTAACAAAGCGTTAAAAGCGTTTGGCGTAAGGACGTGAACTTCGTCAATAATATAGACTTTGTATTTGCCTGTGTGAGCTTTGTATTGGGCTTTATCCTGTAATTCTCTGATTTCGTCAACCCCATTATAAGAAGCGCCATCAATTTCTGTGATGTCTGTGTTTGCTTTGGTAAAGTTTTGGCAATAATGACAAGAACAACACACATCTCCTTGATTGGGCAACAAGCAATTAATGGCTTTGGCAAAAATTTTGGCTAAAGTAGTTTTTCCAGTACCTTTGTTGCCGCTAAAAAGATAACAATGATTAATTTTTTGGTATCTGATGGCATTTTTTAAAGTTTGGATAATAATTTCTTGACCGACAACATCTGCAAAAGTTTGTGGTCTGTATTTTCTGTATAAAACTAAATAAGACACTAAAAACTCCTTTGATTAAATTATTACCAAACCACAACAATACATCTAGATAAATTAGAACATAAATAATTTTTTATATACAAAAAAATCTCCTAAATATTATAACATATTATTAGATGAAAATAGAAGTTTATTTTGCAAATTTGCAAATGAATTATTTGTTTATTGTAATTAAAATATTGATCTATTCTATGGTTAGAATACGATTAGATTGAATTAACTTTACATTTATTATTTTTGTATTTTTTTCCCTTTGCGTCATAATAAATAAAAGTTCCATCTTTCAATTCTTTTTTATCCATTTTGCAATTCTTTTTATAAAATTATATTTGCCCATTTTTGCGGTTTATTTTTTCTATTGTCTCGCATTTTCTGAAAAATACTTTGTCGCCATTTTTATTTTCTATATCGCAATTGTTTTGAACAAAATATTTTTCACCATTTTGAGTATATATTTTTTCTATTTCTTTGGTTTTGGTAAAAACAATATACTCGATAACTGATTAAAATTATAAAAGCTATTTCTCTATAAATAAAATAATTAACATAATAAATAATAATCTAAAATAAACTAAATTGCTTATGACTTTATTATAACCCAAAAAATATCAAAATAATAATTTATAATCGTTTTAAAATAAAATTAATTCCCACCCATAAATAAAAAATAAAAGCCAAAAAGACATAAAAAGTGGTTAAAATAACGAATTATATTGTTGATTTTTTTTTGATAAAATATAGTTAATAAAGTTTATCAAGCGACGTTTAAATATTAAATATAAATCAACGACCTAATATACAAAAGACAAATTATCTAATTATTTTTTTTCATTTTAAATATTTTCTAAAATAGTTAATGAGAGTGGAGAATTAACAAATATGTGTTTAAATAATAAAAAACAAAAAAATAAAAAGGAAGAGGCGATATTAAGAAAAAGCATTATTAACAAATTAAAAAAATGGGTTATGCAGAAGTTAGCATCAAAACACAAGAAAAATTAGAGGATAATTTTAAAAGACAATTTATAGAATATAACAGTAGGTATGTTCCTGACACTTCTTTTCAAGAGAAGGGGAAGGAGGAGCTGAATGAATACTGGTTTTCTACAATTAATAGTGAATTGCTTACCAATGAAAAAATGGATGTTATCGACATTTATAAATATTTAAGAAAAGAAATAAAAATTCCAAAAAAAGACAAAAAAGACTATTTTTATTTTAATTTTTTTAATAAAGAAAATTGGTGTAAAAATATTTTTCAAGTAGCACAAAAAGTTCCTGCTCAAAATTCATATAAAAACGAGTCAAAATCAGCTTAGTATGATATAGTAATATTAATTAATGGCATACCGCTGATATTAATAGAATTAAAAAAAGAAGTTTGGATAAAGGGCTTGACAAAGCTTTTAAACAAGTAGAAGACTATTTCCCTAAATTAAAACAACAAGGTTTATTTAAATGTATATAACTTTTTATAATTTCAAATGGAACCGATACTCAATATTTTTCAAATCAAGACGCAGGAAAAAGCAAGGAATTAAATAAATTCCGTTTTGAATGGAGTGATGAAAACAATAATAAAAGAAATGAAGTCATGGAATTTATTCCAGAATTTTTACAACGTTGCCATTTAGCATTGTTTTTATTTTTCTTTTTGGTGCATCATGAAAAAAATCAAAAATTAATGGTTGCTAAACCTCATCAATTTCACGCTATAAAAAAATTGTTGAATTCACAAAAAAAGAAATAACTCAAGAAAGCCCTTTAAATGTTACAAATAACATTAAAAAAAAAATAGTCATATTTGGCATACCACAGGTTCAGGTAAAACTTTAACTGCTTTTTTACTTTGTCGTTATTTGAAAAAATTTATATCCATTAATGAAACTCAAAAAAATATTATTGTTTTTTTATAGTTGACCGCATAGAACTAGATTCGCAAACTCTTCAAGAATTTAATAGTTTTGAAAAAGATTCAACTCAAGAAATATTAAAGGTAGAAAATCTTAAATAAATAATGCAAAATAAAAACAATGCTAGTGGAAAAATAATTGCAACGACTTTAAAAAAAATACATTCATTAATAAACAAATATAAAAATGAAGATTTTTTAAAAAATATAAAAATGAAAAAAATGTTTTTTATCATAGATGAATGCCATAAATCGCAACAAGGAGAAATGCATGAAAATATGATTAAATATTTTTATGGATCTTATTTTTTGGGTTTACAGGGACGCCTATTTTCGAAAAAAATAAACTTAGTAAAAATGCTAAAACAACAAAAGAACTTTTTAATAAATGTATACATTAATATCGTTTTTCCAATGCTCTAAAAGATAAATTTGTTATTGATTATAATGTGGAATATTATAGAAAAACAAAAAATAATTCAACTTGTAAAGAAGAAGTAGTAAAAAAGATTCTAAATTCTTATCATGATTTAACACAAAATAAAAAATATAATGCCTTATTTGCTGTTTCTAATATTGATGATTTAATAGAATATTATAACATATTTAAAAACAAGGAAAATGAACATGATTTAAAAATAGCAGCTATTTGTTCTGAACATTTTAACTCTGAAAATGAAAAAAATGACGATAAAAGGGAGGCTTTTAAATCAATAAAAGTGATTTTTATAAAAATTTTAGCAAAAAAACAAAAAATCAATTTGTAGATGATAAAACGCCTTTTGTTAATGAAAAAAGATATCATGAACAAATATTAGAAAAAATGAAAACTGATAATAAAAATCAAAAAATAGATTTACTTTTGGTAGTCAACATGTTTTTAACTGGTTTTGATTCTCCTCTATTAAATACCTTATACTTAGACAAAGAGTTGAAATACAATAATTTAATCCAAGCATTTTCTAGAACAATTAAAAAACATGATAAAAGCAAAAAATACGGTAATATTTATTGTTTTCAAACGAAGAAAAAGGACAACGACCAAGCTTTATTATTTAATGAATCAATGGGTTTATTTGATCCAGAACACACAATCAAAAAGAAAAAAGTTATGAAGAATTAAAACTAGAATATAAAGATTACTTAAAACAAATAAGAAAATTAGCTCCTAATGTAAAATATATTGAAAAAAATATTATGGGTTATACAGAAAAAGAAAAAAAATTCATAGATATTTTTGATAAATATTCTAAAATAAGAAATATTATTAGGATAAAAACAGAGTTTGAAGAAAAATATTTTAAAAATGAAATAGACAAGGAAAAGTTCTTAGATTATAAAAACAAAAGAGATAAAATTAAATCAGGAATGCCACAAAACACGTTGAATCCAAAAGATGAAATAAAACACGTTGGTAGCGCATTTATTAATTTAGATTATATAAACAAATTAATATCATCATTTGAAAAAACTGAACAAAAAATACATAAAAGCATTTTATCACAACAAAACAAAAATTTTAATAAAGAAATAAAAAATATTTTGGACGAAAATAATAATGATGTGACTAAAGAACAGCAAGAATTTTTTTTAAATAAAATTGAAGATGATAAAATTTTTTCTACAATAACACAAAATGCTCAACAAGGGGGGCTATAAGAAATATTTTATCTAATTTGTGGAAGAATTTTGTTAAAGATTTAATTAAAGAACAAGAAAGCAAAAGAGAAATAGAGGTAAAAAGCAAAGAATTTTGTTTTGAAAATAGTAAAGATTTGGAAAAATTAATTAATGCTTATTTTGATTATAAAAAAATGATCTGGGTTTTAAAGATTTTATTCTAAGAGGACATATCAGCAAAAATGAAAACCAAATAAAAGAATATATGGATAAAAATAAAGGGCAAAAGAGCGAAGTTTTGCCTTATCTTTATACATTTAAATTAAGAGATGAAATTTATAATTTCATTAAAGATTGGTGTAATAATTATTAAAGATATCCAAAAATGACAAAATTAAGGAAAATTATAATATGAAAAATGACAAAAATCAAAATGTTCAAATTTGTAAACAAAAATTATGGAATTTGATTAATAACACTTTAAGAAATTCTGAGGATACAACTATTTTTAAAGATTATATTTTACCTCTTTTAAGTTTCCGTTATTTATCTATAAAATTTGAAAAAGATATTTGTAAAAATACAATATTGGGATCCTTGGAGAAATATAAACAAGCATGGGATAAATGGGAGTCGAATGAACAATCAAGATTTAAAAACAATATAAAAGGTTTTTGTGGATTTCACATTGAACCTCAGTATTTATGGGCTAATTTAAATAATTCTATTAATCAAGATAATTTTAGTTTTGTTGAAATAGATAAAGCTTTAAAATCTATTGAGTCACATTGTTTTAAAGGATTATTTGAAAATTTTGATTTAACCGAAAAATCCAAATTAGGCAACGAGGAAGAAAAAAATACAAAATTAAAAAACCTTATTACAGGCATCGACAATATTTTTTCAGGTAATGAATTTTGTGAAGATGCAATGGGTAAAATTTATATGTATTTAATTGAAACATTTGTTAGCGATAACATTACTAAAAAAACAAAAATCTGGAGAATTTTTTACACCACCCTCTGTTTCTGAACTTTTATCACAAATCATTTGTCATAAAACAAAAAATAAAAATATTACAAAAATATATGATCCTTGTTGTGGTAGCGGATCTTTACTTTTGAAAATTATAAATCATATAAATAATAATAAATATTTTAGCGGTCAAAAATACAAAAATGATATACCTTATTATAATTTAAAGATTGAAAATGGGGATACTTTATTATTCCCACATCAAAGCCATTTAGAACAAAAATACAACATTATCATCGCTAATCCTCCTTTTGGCGCTCCATGGTATACCAATAATAAAGAAAAAAATAAAGAAAATTGCGACAGATTTTATTTAAAAGGCAAATCAATTCCTAAAAAAAGAGGAGGACTAGCTTTTCTAATGCATATGTTACATCTCTTAGAAGAAGATGGTACTTTAGGTGTTATTTTACCATCTGGAGTTTTATGCGCTTCTACACCTGGAGTAATAGAATTTAGAAAATTTTTAATAGAAAATCAATATATTGATACAATTATACAATTACCCCTAAATATTTTCCCTTATGTATCTGAAACAACCATTACTTATATTTTAATTATACAAAAATGTGTAGAAAATCAAAAACATCAAATTCGTTTTATTGATGCATCAGAAATGCATGAAAGAATTAAAAGTGGTATTTCTCTAAGACAATTAGGCAAAAAAAAATATTAAAGATATAATGGAAATGGTGTCACAAAATAAAAAAAAATGACAAAATGTCAATAGCAAATATAGAGCAAATATAGAGCAAATATAGAGCAAATATAGAGCAAATTAGAAAAAATAATTATGTTTTAACCACAAACTTATATTGTTCAAATCATTTACAAGAAAACAAAGAGGTAAATATAAAAAATATTGCGATTTTCAAAAGAGAAATAGAATTATTAGAAACTAAAAAAAATAATTTATCTCAAAAAAATACAACAAATAGAAAAAGAGATTGAATTATTTTTCGAAAATTCTAAAGAAAGAAAAGAAATAGCAATTAAAGATATAATACAAGAAATAACAAAAACAAATAAAGATAGCTTCCTTTATGATATTTGTAGTCTAGATTGTAAAAAAGGTTTGATTTTAAGAGATAATAACAAACAATTTAAAAAAAACATTAAAAAAATTATAGAATAGCATATCCCAACAATATTGTTATGAACAACAGAGATTTCTTAAAATATAAATCAATTGCTTATAATATTTATAATAAACCAGTATTGATTTCTAATATTTATTCAGTTTTTGAAGTTAAAGAGGGGTTTGATGCTAATTTTATATTGAATTTTTTAAAAAATTCTCAAGTTCATAAAAAATTAAAGGTTATTGGAAAACAAGGGGTAATATCCGAAATTGATAAAAATGTTTTTTATCAACTAACTTTTAAATTACCCGCTTTAAAAGAACAAAAACAAATAAATGTTTTTTTCAATAACTTATCTAAATTATTAAATGATATTGAAAATATTTCCATAGAAATACGCCAACTTCAAAAAGAAAAACAAGAATATTATTATTTATTATAATTATATAATTTATTCCTTACTTTTTCTTACTTTTATTCTCCATTTTTTTAAAATACAAAAGACATTCATTAAATGAATGTCTTTTTTTGTAAATTGATATATGCTTAATGCAAATCTAAATTTAATATAAACCCTAACCCACTTTCACCAACTTCCAACTGTTAAAATGAAAAATATTTTCAAAATGCTAGTATAATATAATATAGTGTTTTGATTAAAATATATGAAGGATATGATATTGACAGCAATATTTAGAAGTCTATTTTTTCAAAATCATAAATTATATTTCTAATCATAAATAAAATACATAAATTAACTAATAAAAAATTGGAGACTAAAACTAATATTCCCAAACAAATTTTTTCACAAAAAAAACCACCCAAAAAGCCCAAACCCCAAATAAACCAAATAAAAAGAAAAAGGACTTATAAAATGCAAAAACAATCAAATTTCATCAAAACCATCATTCAAAAAGACCTCCAAAGCGGAAAATGCAGCCAAATCATTACACGTTTCCCGCCCGAACCCAATGGTTTTTTACATTTAGGACACGCCAGAGCCATCATTATTAATTTTGAATTATCACATTTTTTTGAAGGCAAAACCCTTTTACGTTATGATGACACCAACCCTTCCAAAGAAAAACAAATTTATGTTAATGCCATCCTCAATGACATCAAATGGCTGGGATACACTCCTTACAAAATCACTTTTGCCTCAGATTATTTCCCTCAAATGTATCAAATGGCACTTTTTTTAATCAAACAAGGAAAAGCCTATGTTGATGACCAAACCGCTGAACAAATTGCCCAAAGTCGCGGTAATTTAACCCAAAAAGGTACCAATTCTCCTTATCGCAATCGTAGTATTGAAGAAAATATCTTGCTATTTGAACAAATGAAAAAAGGAAAATTTGTAGAAGGTAGCAAAGTTTTGCGTGCCAAAATTGATATGCAAAACCCTAACCTTAATTTGAGAGACCCTATTTTGTACCGTATTCTTTCTGCTTTTACTTTAAAACAAAAACATTGGCATATTTTCCCTACCTATGATTACGCTCATCCATTGGAAGATTCCTTTGAAAACATCACACATTCTTTGTGTTCTTTGGAATTCGAAGACCACAGACCTTTATATGATTGGATAATCAAAGAAACAAAAGCCAAACATACTCCACGCCAAATTGAATTTGGAAGACTTAATCTTACCCAAACTTTGATGAGCAAAAGATATCTTAATAATTTGGTAGAAAAAAACTTAGTAACAGGTTGGGATGACCCTAGAATGCCAACTTTATCAGGCATCCGCAAAAAAGGCTACACTCCTGAAGCTATCAAAAATTTTGTCCTTGAAACAGGCTTATCCAAAGTAAATTCACAAGTTAAACAAGAAATGTTAGAATCTTTTGTAAGAGATGACCTTAAAGGAAAATCCTTGCCTCGCATGGCAGTTATAAACCCCCTCAAACTTACTATTACTAACTTTCCTGAAAACCAAATAGAAACTCTCAAAGCTCCTTGGACTAATAATTTTCATACTTGTAAATGTTGCAACACATCTCAAACCCAAGGAAAAACACAAGGAAAAACCCCAGAACAAAATCAAGAACAAACAAAAGGAAAAGAACAAACCCAAGAAAGAGAAATTTATTTTTCCCGCCATCTCTACATTGAAAAAGACGATTTTGCACTCCAAAAACCAGATAAAAATTATAAAAGATTAACTTTGGGCGAAGAAGTAAGATTATTTCATGCTTATTTTGTTAAAGCTTACGATGTTGTCAAAAACAACAAAGGAGAAATAACAGAAATTCTTGCAACATACGACCCCCAAACCAAAAGCGGCAGCGGCTTTAAAGATAGAAAACCAAACGGAACTATTCATTTTGTAGAAGCAAAGACTGCTTGCAAAGCCACTTTTAATTTTTTTGCTCCACTACTTTGCACAAATGGCAATTTCAACGATAAATCCTGGCATATCAAAAAAGGTTTTGTAGAATCAAGTTTACAAAAAAGCTGTTGTTGCAAAAACCATTTTCAATTTCTAAGACAAGGTTATTTTGCAGCAGACAAAATCACAAAAGACACAAATGGAAAAACGCAAGAACTTAATTTCAATGAAGTAGTAAGCTTAAAATCAAATCCTCAAAAATAAATTTGTTCTACTAAAAAAATAAAAACTAATAAATCCCATCAAATCACCCAACCAAAAAACACTCCCAGAAAAAAAACCACAAAACAAAAAGGATAAACAACGAAATAAAAGGTATAAAAATGTTTTCCAATAAAACCAATTTTTTAGAAAAATTAAATAAACCCCAACTTGCAGCAGTCACAAGCAATGCTAAATCTTTTTATCTAGCAGCAGGAGCAGGAACTGGTAAAACCACCACTTTAACTGCTAAAATTGCTTATTTAATCGAACAAAAAAACTTACCAAGCAACCAAATTTTAGCCCTTACTTTCACCAACAAAGCTGCCAAACAAATGCAAGAAAAACTTGCCAAAATGATTGGTCAAGAAAAAACCAAAGGCATTACTATTTGCACTTTTCACTCTTTGGGAAACCAAATTTTGAGAAAATTTATCCCCTTTTTACCATTTTCATATCGCACCAATTTTAAAATTTTAGATGACAACGACTGCAAAAAAATCATCAAAGAAATTTTAAAAGAAATGAATATCGACCCCAAAAGAATAAAAATTAGCGAATTAAGAAAAAACATTTCTGCTATCAAAAGAAAACACGAACCACAAAACAAAGACACTTTGCAACACGCAACCCAAAAAGAACACAATTTTCAACGTGAAAACAGATACGAATTCGAAATGCCAATCAAAGCTAAATATCAAATTTTTTTGCAAAACAATAATTTAGTTGATTTTGATGACCTTATTTTATATACGCACCAACTGCTCCAAGAAAATGCCGATGTAAGGGATTTTTATCAACAAAAATTCCAATATTTATTAGTTGATGAATTCCAAGATACTGATTTTTTACAATACCAAATTTTGACTCTTTTAGCTCAAAACCACCAAAATATTTTTGTAGTAGGAGACCCTGACCAAAACATTTATTCTTTTCGAGGAGCCAGATTTGAAAACAGCCAATTGTTCTTAAATAAATTTAGTCCTCAAGTAGCTTTTTTGGAACAAAATTACCGTTCTTCTAAAAACATCCTAGACAAAGCCAACCTTTTGATTAAACACAACGAAGACCATCCTTTTAAAAAAAATCTCAAAAGCACTAAAAGCGGAGGCGAACCTGTTATTTACAAGTTTTTTTCAGATTATAAAGAAGAGACAGACTACATCACAAAAACCATCCAAAACCTTGTTTTACAAGGTATTTGCAGCTATCAAGATTTTACTATTTTATATCGTACTAACATTTTGGGACGCCCTTTGGAAGAAAAATTCTTAGCAAACAGCATTCCTTATCAAGTTTTTGGAGGTATTTCCTTTTACCAAAGCAAAGTAGTCAAAGATTTTTTAGCTTATCTCAATGTTATTGCAAATCCCTCACAAGATTTTGATTTCAAACGCATCATTAACACCCCTAAAAGAGGAATTGGAACAACTTCACTTGCACATCTAGAACAACTTGCCCAAGAAAAAAACTTAGCTCTTTTTGACGCCCTTAACTACCTAGACCAAACTCCAATTCAACCAAATACCAAAACTAAACTAAACGAATTCCAAAAATTAATTACAGCTTTACGCCAAGAACTAATTAATGATTCTTTTGACTGTCTTAGTGATATAATTACTCATATTGATGAAAAAATTAAGTATTGTCACAAAAAAGATGAAACTTACAAAATGCAATCAATAAAAGATTCTGAGCCTTCTTTACATTACATCGAAGAATTAAAATCAGTTTTTATGCAAGCAGAAAAAAAATTGGAAGGAAACATTTTTGAAAAACTAATCCAACTTTTAGATCAAATATCTTTGTATAGCGAAATTAACGAACAAACCGAACAAGACCCCAAAACCCCAAGCAAAAACGATCGCGTTAAACTTTCTACTATTCACAAAGTCAAAGGTTTAGAATTTAGAGTGGTTTTTATAGCTGCTTTTGAAGATATTTTTTTTGATTGCAACCAAAAAGAAAAAAGCGATTTAGAAGAATCAAGACGTCTAGCTTATGTAGCAATTACAAGAGCCGAAGAAAAGTTATTTTTAACTGGGGCTTATCAAAGAGTTTCATATGGCAAACAAATAGACAGTCAACCTTCACGCTTTTTACAAGAAATGGGCTTTTTTTCAAAAGAAACCCCAAGACCAAATTATTTTTCCCAACATTTATTTCAACCAAACCAATCAAACCAAGTATCTTGCACTAATGAAAATGGCTTTTTTCAAAAAGGAGACAAAGTCAAACACAAAACTCTCGGCTTGGGCGTAGTGGAAGCCATCATGCAAGATTTAATCCAAGTACGCTTTATAAATTCCAAAAATATAAAAATATTTGAAAATACAACTGCTTTTCTTGCTAAAATAAAAGAGTAAGTAAATTTTAAACATTTATCAAAAAAATGAATCATCAATCATTATTTTATTAAATCGATTAGAAATTTAAAAACAACAAAACAACAAAATCAAATTACCAAAATCAAAGGAGATTTTTATGAATTATACCGTTTTTTTTGTAACTATTTGTACTTTTATCGTTTTAAGTACTTTATTTTTAGCAGATAGCAACGACAGTTTTTCTTTGGGAAATTCTTTTTCCGAACAAAAACAAGGACGCAAAATCAAAGGCGAACAATTCTTCTTAAACTGCTTTCTTACTGTTTTAACCATGGCTTTTTTTGGACTTTCCTTTTGGTGCCAACAATAGTTGATGCCATATGCAATTAGAACAAAATACCTTAGCTTGGCATAATCATCGCAAAAAATACATTAATGCTTCCGAAGTAGCAGCTATCATGGGCTTAAATCCATTTGAAACCAAAGAGCAATTATTAAAAAGAAAAGTTTTTGGAATTCCAATCGAAGACAACGAAGCAATGAAACGCGGACGAATTTTGGAACCCCAAGCAAGAAATTTTTTCAACCAAACACAAAAAATGCAATTCGAATCAAAAGTCTTTGTCAAAGATTTCATGTCTGCTTCTTTGGATGGATGGGACGCCCAATCCCAAAGCCTCTTAGAAATCAAATGCCCCATTTCTTTTGCCTCTTATACTTGGCAATCCTTTTTAAATGAAGGAAAAATCCCTAATATCTATTATGCCCAACTCCAAGCCCAAATTTATTGTTCTCAATCAATTAAAGCTTACTTTTTAGTCTATCAAAACGACCAAACCAACAAAAATATCGAAGTCAAAGAAGACTCGAATTTTATCACAAACATGCTTGAACAGTGCAGTCATTTTTTTCAATTATACTTAAAAACTAAACAATTACAAAAACAACTTCAAATTTAAAATTACTCATTTATATAAATATAAAAATAATTATTACTATTGCATTTCATTTAACCGTATTTATGACAAATTTAACCATAAAAAACGACCATAAACAAAAGACAAAACCACTTACAAAAATATTTAATTATTTTTTTGCTTTTTCTTATTGACAAACAACAAAAAAAGAGATATAATATAAGTAGTATTGCTAATTTTTAATTTGAGATTACGGAAAGGAGATATTAATGCCAAAAACTGTTTTTCGTAAAGGAGAAACTATCGAAGAAACGCTACGTCGTTTTAAAAGAGAAGTTTCTAAATCTGGTGTCTTAGCAGAAGCGCGTCGCAAAGAACATTATATTAAACCAAGCGTACAAAAGAAAAATCGCCAAAAAAATATGCGTAGTAAAAAGCGTTAATGTTTTAATCAATTAAAAGCTACTTGAAATAAGTTGCTTTTTTTATTTTATATTTTCTTATATTTTCTTAAGTTTTTTTGCAAATGTCTTTTTATTTTATTCGTTCAAATGTTCGCTCAAATCATCAAAAAATAATCTCATTATTAAAAATTACCAAAAAAACAACTCAATTGCAACCAAAACTACAACCACCACCCAAACCCCAAATAGGAAATGCTAAATGATCATTAAAATCCACAATCAAACTTCTTTTTGCATCACACCTTTTAAATCTTTATTAATTAAAATGTTTTTACCCATCAAAGAAAAAAAATTAATGCATCTCATTTTTGTTACCAACGAAAAAATTCAAGAACTTAATTCCTTTTATCGCCAAAAAAATTATCCCACAGATGTTTTGTCTTTTCCTAATGATTTAACTTTTTTTGCAGGCTTAGAAGACAATTCTTTAGGCGATGTTTTTATTTCTTTTTCCAAAGCCCAAGTCCAAGCACAAAAAGCCAAGCACAGTTTAGAACGCGAAATTGCTTTTTTAGCAGTGCATGGTTTTTTGCATCTTAAGGGTTATCAACACCGCACCGAAGAAGAGTTTCAAATAATGCTTGCTTTACAAGAAAAAATTTTACAAAACGTAGGTCTAAATTTAGACAAAACCACATAAGCAGCAGCCCCAAATCCCATAAAAACCAAACAAAAAGAAACAAACCAAAATAAAAACACCCGCACAAACACCAACAAGGAAAAAGAAAAACAAAAAAATAACTAAGAAATTGAGGACTTACATGGATTTTAAATCTGGTTTTATTGCTATTTTGGGACGCCCAAACGTCGGCAAATCAACTCTTCTAAACGCATTAACCCAACAAAAAGTTGCCATCACAAGCGCCAAACCCCAAACAACACGCCACAAAATTATTGGCATTTGCCACGAACCTAACGCCCAATATATTTTTGTAGACACCCCAGGAATTAACCAATATAAACATTTATTGAACCAAAAAATGAACAACATCGCTTTTCAAAGCATCAAAGATGTTGATTTAATTCTCTTTTTAACAGATTCCTTTTATCATCCCAAAGAAGAAATTTTGTTAAAAATGATTTTCCAAACCAAAAAACCAGTTTTTTTAGTCATCAACAAAATTGACCGTTTAAAGAGCAAAAGCCAAATTGATGCTATTATTTTAAGCTATTTAAACCATTTTTCTTTTCAAACAGTAATCCCACTTTCTGCTATCAAAGCCAAAAACACCACTTTTTTAAAAGAAAATATCTATCAAAATATCAAACCAGGGGTCGCTTACTATCCGCAAGACATGATTACTGATCAAAAAAAAGAACTTTGGATATCAGAAATAATTCGCGAAAAAATCCTTTATTATGTCCACGAAGAAATCCCTCACGCCTCAGCTGTAATAATTGAAAAAATGGAACAAAAAGACCATTTATTAGAAATTTGGGGCTTGATTTTGGTAGAAAGAAGCTCTCAAAAACAAATCTTAATTGGCAAGGCAGGTTCCAAACTCAAACAAATAGGAACACATGTTCGCCAAGACCTCAATTGCCATTTGCAAATCAAAACTCACATTAATTTATGGGTCAAGGTGTATACTAATTGGCGCAACCAAAAAGATTTATTAAGTCGCTTTGGATATTAAATAATTATAATTAAAAAAACTCAAAAAAACAAAATCAAAAAAAACAACGCAAAAATCAAAACATCAACACCAACAACAAAAAGGAGCTTTGGGATGCAACATTTAGACAAAGTTATTTCATTAGCCAAACAAACAGGATTTGTATTTGCAGGCAGTGAAATTTATGGAGGACTTGCCAATAGTTGGGATTATGGTCCTTTAGGCAGTTTATTAAAAAAAAACATTAAAAAAGCTTGGTTTCAAAAATTTGTCCAAGAACAACCCAATAATGTTTTGTTAGATGGATCCATTTTACTTAATTCTACCGTATGGAAAGCCTCAGGTCATCTGGATTCTTTTTCGGATCCCCTTACCGAAAATCAAGACACCAACAAGAGATTTCGTGCTGATAAACTCATCGAAAGCCACAATCCACAGTTAGATATTAGCGGTTGGTCCTACGAACAAATGCATGACTATTTAGTCAAAAACCAAGTCTTAGGAACTTCCAACTGGACACCCATCAGACCTTTTAACATGCTTTTTAAAACCCATCAAGGAGTCATTTTGGAAAACTCCAAACCTCTATATTTAAGACCTGAAACAGCACAAGGAATTTTTATCCAATTTAAAAACATTTTAAAAACTACCAGAAAAAAACTTCCCTTTGGAGTCTGCCAAATTGGAAAAGTATTCCGCAACGAAGTGACACCTGGCAACTTTATTTTCCGTACTTGTGAATTTGAACAAATGGAACTAGAATTTTTTTGCCAACCAGGCACCGAAGCCTATTGGTTTAACCACTGGAAAAACTTAATGTATGATTTTTTAATTGCTTTGGGTATGAACCCGCAAAATTTAACATTTAAAGATCACAAAAAAGAAAACCTCAGCCATTATTCACAACAAACTTGCGATATTTTATTCAAATTTCCTTGGGGTTTTGATGAACTTTGGGGGATTGCTTCCAGAACAAACTTCGACTTGAAAACCCACCAACAACACTCCAAAAAAGATCTTACTTATTTTGACGAAACTACCAAACAAAAAATTTTACCCTACGTTATCGAACCTTCTTTAGGAATAGAAAGACTATTTTTTGCTTTTCTAATTAACAATTACCACGAAGAAAGAACCTCCAACGAAACAAGGAAAATCCTTACTTTTCACCCTTTTTTAGCACCTTACAAAGTAGCTGTTTTACCATTAATCAAAAAAACACACAGCGCCAAAGCCCAAGAAATCCACCAGTATTTAGCCAAACATTTTGATGTTTGTTACGATGAGACCCAAAGTATTGGAAAAAGATACCGCAGACAAGATATGATTGGTACTCCTTTTTGTCTCACTGTAGACGACCAAACCCTTACCCACAACACAGTGACTTTAAGAAACCGTGACACCGTCCAACAACAAACCTTTTTACTAGCAGAAGCCAAACAATACATCCAAGAAAAAATTATTTTAAAATAAAGGATCAAAATGCAAGATAACAAACAATTAATTGATCAAATCAATGAAAAAATGCCTATCCTTGATTTAGTTCAAGAATTTGTACAATTAAAAAAATCAGGCAAAAATTACATGGGGTTGTGCCCTTTTCACGATGAAAAAACGCCTTCTTTTTCTGTGTCTCCTGAAAGAAATATAGGAGTTTGTATGTCTTGTAAAAAAGGCGGTAATCCTGTTTTTTTTTACAAAAGCATCAAAAACATCCCTTTAAATCAAGCCATTTTTGAACTGGCAACCCGCTTGGGCATTGTTACTTCCCTGCCCCAACAAAGCACCCATCAATACCAAAAATTCTACAACATCATGCAAGAAGCAGCAGATTTTTATTCCCATCAATTAAAACACAACAAACAAGTCCTCAATTATTTAGAAAAAAGAGGCTTTGACAATGACATAATAAAACATTTTAAATTAGGTTATGCTCCCAAAGCTTCCCATTTATCACGTTATTTAATTGAAGGTACCAAATTTGAACCTGATGACCTCAAAAAATTAAGTCTCATCAATCAAGACGACAAAACCGGCAACTTTTATGATTTTTTCAAAAACCGACTCATTTTTCCCATTACTAACAAATCAGGCGAAATTGTTGCTTTTTCCAGCCGCAGTCTAGATGATCAAATGCCTAAATATCTCAACAGTCCCGAAACAATAATTTTCAAAAAAGGCGAAACTTTGTATCAATACTACGAAGCCCAAGCTGAAATCAGAAAAAAACAAACAGTCATTTTGCATGAAGGTTTTTTTGATGTTATGGCATCTTTCAAAGCCCAATTCAAAAACGTAGTTGCTACCATGGGAACCAACCTTACTTTGGATCATGCCAAACTATTAAAAAAACTCACCGACAAAATAATTATTGCCTATGACGGCGACAAAGCAGGAAAAACCGCTACTTTAGAAATTGGAACCTTTCTCCAAAAAAACCACTTCAAAGTCCAAATAGTAGATTTTCCCAATAATCTAGACCCCGATGAATACATCAAAACTGAAGGACCCGAAAAATACCAACACCTTATAACTGATAATTTAAAGGATTTTTTAGCTTTGAAAGTGGATTTGATTTGCCAACAAATGGATTCTTACAACCAAACCAAAACCAAAAAAGAATTACAAGAACTATTCCAATCCTCAAGTTTTGAAATCAAAATGCTTTATCAAGAATACTTACAAAAAACATATCAACTAACAGTTAACCTTAATTCTCAAGTCTCCATTAACAAAGCCCCAAAACCTCCTTACATTGCTCACACCAAACAACAATTAAATGTAACCAAATTTGACATTAAAATAGAAATCATCATAGAATTGCTTTTAAATGCTGCTTTTTTCAAAACCCAAAACCCCAAAACATTTGCCACCATCAAAAAAACCCCCGGTTTTGATGACTTGCAATGCAGTTGTCTGCTAAACTATATTAAAAATTATTACAAGAAAAATCCTAAACAAACTTGTATCCCTTGGGAAGAAATCAAAAACACCACATTTAAAGAAAATATTGATGATTTATTGACATCTATCGAAAAACATCATTTTTTTAAAATGGAAAAGCGCCCTCTTTTACAAGATAAAGAAGGCAAAATATTTAACAATTATATAAAAGAATTAGAAATCCGCGACAAAATAGAACAAAAACAACAAAAAATAAATGAGTTAAATGATAAATTACTTCCAATAGATAACACTGAAAAAAACAAATTACAAAAAAAGAAAGACAAACTCAAAAAAGAAAGAAGACAATTACAACAACAATTAAGCGAATTAGTAAATGATATATTTTGTTAAAACAAATCATCCAAAAAACCAAAATCAAAACAAGTTCATAGCCAAATTTTAATTAAAAAAAGAAAAAAGGGAGTTAATAAATGGAATTCGATAACATAATCAAAACTTTAAATGAGCAAGCTGGAAGCGAACAAAAACTAACATCTCAATTAATTATGTCTTTTTTGCAAAATCAAAACATAAAAATACCATATCAACAAATAGCACAAAAACTAAAAGAACAAGGGATTCAAATTATTTCTTGCGAAACACAAGCAGCTCCATCTCTAAATGAAAACCCCAATCAAAATGATACGCACCCCCAAACAAACACCACCAATGATGATTTTACTGACCTTGATTCCGAATTAACAAATGCAAACTTAGAAAACACAGATGACAACAAAGATGAAGGCAACACACAAGACTCAGAAGAAGACATCCAAGATTTTGACATTTCTGAAGAGGACTTAATATCAGATGAAAAACTCATAGAATTAGAAGAAGACGAAGATGAAAAAATTTCTAAAGAAGAAATTTCTAAAATCCATTCTGATATTAAAATGGATGACTCAGTTCGCATGTATTTAAAAGAAATTGGTCAAATCCCTTTGCTTTCGCTAGCAGAAGAACAAAAAAAATCTATTTTAGTTTTTTTAGGAAAACAAGCCAAACAAAAGCTTGCCAAGCACAAAACCAAAGAAATTGAATTATCCGAAGAACAACTCCAAGAAGCACATGACCAAATCGAACAAGCAAGGCGCGCCAAAGATATTTTGGTAGAATCCAATTATAGATTAGTAGTTTCCATTGCCAAACGATATATTGGAAGAGGCATTTTGTTTCTTGATTTAATCCAAGAAGGCAACATGGGCTTAATGCGTGCAGTAGATAAATTCGATTATCAAAAAGGATTTAAATTTTCTACCTATGCCACTTGGTGGATTAGACAAGCCATCACAAGAGCGATTGCCGATCAAGCAAGAACTATCCGAATTCCTGTCCACATCGTAGAAACTATTAATAAAATGGCACTTTGCACTCGCAAATTAACTCAAAAACTTAAGAAAAAACCTACAGTTGAAGAGTTAGCCGACAAAATGAATATTTCTGCTGAAAAAATTCGCAGCATCCAATATATTGAAAAAAAACCCATCTCTTTGGAAGCTCCCGCAAGAGAAAACGAAGAAGACGAAACTTCTTTGGGGGATTTTATCTCAGATCCCAACATTTTATCCCCCCACGAATACATGATGAAAGAAGTAACTCAAAGGCTTTTAGATGAAGTCCTAGAAAATACCTTAACTGACCGCGAGGAAAAAGTATTAAAAATGCGCTATGGTCTTTTAGATGGCAAAACCCACACTTTAGAAGAAGTAGGCAATTTATTTGGAGTTACTAGAGAAAGAATCCGCCAAATTGAATCCAAAGCTCTAAGACGACTCAGAACTCCAGCTAAACAAAGCAAATTAAAAAGTTTGTACCACAACCACAAATAAAATGAAACGAATCCTTTTTATTGCATCTCTTACTAAAAATTATGACACCGTTGTAGACATCGGAACAGATCATGGTTTAGTAATCAAAAAGGCTTTTCAACAAGGCTATATCAAACAAGCAATTGCAGCAGATATAAGATTAAAACCTTTATTTCAAGCCCAAAAAAACCTTGCTTGCTATCCAGTTACTTTTTGTTTAAGTGACGGATTCCAAAACATTTGCCAAGATTTTGATCTTGCCCTAATTTGTGGTATGGGAACTTATGCTATTACTAAAATACTTGAAAAAAGTCCTGATAAAAGTAAACATTTTATATTAGGATCACAAAGCAATCAAGATTATCTTCAAGAATGGCTATTAAAAAACGATTTTCAAATTTTAGAAGAATATCATTTATTTGACAAATTTTTTTATCATTTCTTAAAAGTAACTCGCAAAAGCTAATTTTGCTTCCAATTACATATCTATGATTAAACCAAACTATTTTAATAGTTTGGTTTTTTTATTATAAGTTAATAATTGTGCCATTTTATAAACAAAAAAGACCAACGATTAAGTTGGTCTTAAATGTTATATTAAAATATTAAGTTGTCTAAATAAATGAAACAGTTAGAAAAGACTGATAAAAACCCATATAAATATTTTTTAAAGGTTTTATCATCAAAAAAAGCAAGACAGCAATATATTTATTTTATGTTTCCTTAACAATATATTTTTTATTTATTCAAATGCGCTAAAATAGCTTTTTGAACTTTTTCATAATCTTGAGGAAACATCAAAGAAGCATTATTTTTAAAAACCAAATTAATTTCTTTTTCATCAAAACGAGGAATCAAATGCACATGATAATGAAAAACAGTCTGCCCTGCTACTTTGCCATTATTATTTAATAAATTGATTCCCTGAGCTTGAAAAACATCCATTAATACTTTGCTTATTTGATGTACTACTTTAAACAAATGGGCAAAAACATCTTCGGGCATCATCAAAATATCACGATATTCTTGTTTAGGAACCACCAAAGTGTGTCCTTTGGTCGCTTGGGTAATATCTAAAAAAGCAACTACTAAATTATCCTCATAAAGTAGATAACCAGGAACTTGTTTTTTGATAATTTTAGTAAAAATAGTTGACATAAAAACTCCTTTAAATGTGTTTTTGGATAAATAAATTTGCAATTAAGCACCAATATTATAAATTTATTCCATTTTGCGCACAATATTTTTAAAATTACACTTAGCAATTTGAGGCAAAATCTCTAATCCGTGTTGTTTTACTATCAAATCAATTTGCAAATCTACCAATTTGCCTGCTCCTAATTGCAATTTGGAATTAATTTGCTTAGAAAGTTTTGCTATTTGTGTTAAAAAAAGATATCTAGCAATAACAGAAGCCACAGCAACACTAAAATAAGAACTATCAGCCTTAGTTTCAAAAATAATCTTTGTATAAATCTCATTTTGGGCTTTTTGGTCTTGCAAATAATTAAAATAATTTTTAGGAAAACAAAACTGATCCAAAATGACAGGAACATTTGGAGAAACTTTTAAAACGGTTTGCTTAATTGCTTCGTTATGCATTAAAGCCTTAATTTTGTTGAGATTACATTGTTTGATTGTTTGATTGTATTCTAAAGGCATCATTATTTTAACAGAATAAATAACTTCTTTCATAATTAAAGGAGCTAGCTGCATTATTTTTTCATCTGAGATTTTTTTGGATTCGGCAATAGTTCCTAATTTTTGCAAAAAAACAATATTTTTAGCAGTCAAGTAAACACAACAAACAATAACAGGACCAAAAACATCTCCTGTACCTACTTCATCAGAACCAATGGATGGAAGATAATAAGTTTTTTTGTTATAAAGTGGCAAAAATGAATTTGTCCCTGCATTGCTTTTAGTTTTTAACGTTGGGACTTGTTTGACTAATGAATGGCTAACTTCTTTTGTTTCGCTATTATCGCTAACTGTTTTCATTTGCAATATTTTTTTAATAAAAGCAACGATAGATAAGGTATTTTTCCCTTGCACTAACAAAGTTCCGTTATTATAAACTGTTATTTTAGCCAAAGATTCATCTATAACAAAAGCAACCGTTTTATTAGGTGATAATTTTAATTGTTTGTAGTAGAATTTTTTAATTGTTGCTACTTGATTGTTGTTCAATTTGAAACTATAATTTGACATCACTTAATACCTCCTTAATATTTCTTGCATTTTGGCAGTTTTTGTTGTCTTTGGTTTTGCAAAAAAGACCAAAATTTGTCATCACTTCTTTTATTATATATCACAATAAACTGAAAAAAGATAAAATAACAAGCTAATATTTTCAATTTATATAAAAAAAATAGAATATTTGAAAAACATTCTAAATTTGATAAAATTGCTTTTTGAAAGTCTTGCAACTTGCAACTTAGTTTATTTTTTTAATTACATCTTTTATAAATAGCCAATTTATAAATGGAAAGGGGCAAATATTGTTTTTAAACTTGAGTTTGTTTATGATAAAAGAAACTTTTCAAATGATAAGAGACTTTTTGCAACAAAAATATTGCTCTTCATTATTTATGTTTTTTAAAAAAGTTTTGCAATACTGTTTCATATTGATTATTTTCTTTACCTTTATAAAAATTAACATTATTTTCCATCAAGTAAAAAAGCAGTTTTTTGGGAATAAAAATACGAATTTCTTCTTCATTATACCCAATTTAAATTTTTTGATCTTTAATAATGATAGGTCTTTTTAAAATTTCAGGATTTTCAATAATAATTTTTTTGATGTTATCGGTGTTGATAGTTTCCAAATCTATTTGTTTTTCTTTAAAAATTTTGGAACGTTGCGAAATAATATCATCAAACCCATAATCACAATTTTTTAAAATTAAATCCAGATCTTGTGGTTGCATTTTATAATTTAACAAATTACGCTCTTCGTATCTTACCCCATGAGCTTTTAACCATTTTTTAACTTTTTTTACAAGAAACACAACTAAAACTCGTATAAACAATTACCATAATTATTTATGTAATTCTCCTTTGATAAAATAAATTAATGAATGAATTTTTGGCGTGCAAAAATGCGATATTCATATATTAAAATATTATATTTTATTTTTAAAATGTAATAGTGCTATTTAATTTGAGTTATAAAATGTAGAAGGTTTTTTTGAAAAATATTTATAATCCTAAGGCAAATCCAAAGGCAAAATGTTTTTTAATGCAACATCTGCATATCCTAAAAGGAAAAACAAAAGGAAAATCAATGCAAGAAAAGAAAAAAGAATAAAAAGGGTAAAAAGTTATTAAAATGTTCCCACAATATTTAAAAAAAAGACCGTTTTATTTTTTAAAAAAGTTATTTATTGTAGTTCAATAAAAAATTTTAATATTAAAAACGGTGTTAATATAAAAATCGAAATAAATTTGGAATAAAAAAATAATTCGATAAATAATAAAATAAATTTGGTGCACTATTTGCAAAAAAAAGATATCATTGTAAAAAATCAAATAGTTTTGAAAATGGTTTTTTAAAATAATGGAAATAAGAAAATAATGAAAAAATGCTATAAACTACTTTTAAAATGTCAAAATAATAGGAATAATAATTGGATTTCTTAAAGTAATTCCGTATATTTTAGAGGCAAGATAATCAACGATAATTTTGTTTAAAGTCTCTTTTTGCACTTCATCTTGTTTAATAGCAGTTTCAATACTATTTTTAATATCATAAGAAATTTGTTTAATCATTTCTTGATTATCTTTCATATAAATAAAGCCACGAGAAACAATTGTGGGCAAATTAAGGACTTTTTTTCTTTTTAAATCAATACTCATAACAACAGAAAATAAGCCTTTTTCACTCAGACTACGACGTTCTTTTAGGATTGCATTGCCCACATCGTCTATTCCAGAAGCATCGATAAAGACGTTGCCTACATTCATTTTTTCGGTAATGGCAGCTTTTCCAGGAGATAAGCTTACCATTTGTCCGTTTTCCAAAATAAAAATATTACTTTCTGGAATGCCACATTCTAGAGCTAAATTTTTGTGTGCAATTAACATGCGATGTTCGCCGTGAACTGGAATAAAATATTTAGGCTTGGTAAGCGAAAGCATCAATTTCAGGTCATTTTGGTTACCGTGTCCTGATACGTGAGTATTAATTAAAGGTCCGTGAGTGATAACGTTGACATTTTTTTTGAAAAGTAAATCAAAGATTTTATTAATGTTTTCTTGGTTGCCAGGAATGGGAGAAGAAGAAAAAATGATAGTATCTTTGGGACTTAACTTAATTTGTCTGTGAGTGTTGTTAGCAATTCTGCTTAAAGCTGCTAAGGGCTCTCCTTGTGAGCCGGTGCAAAGCAAGATAATATCGCGATATTTGTGAATGTTATTACTTGTGACAAGGGTTCCTTCAGGAATGTTAAGATAGCCATGTTTTTTGCCAATTTCCAAAGCTTTTTCCATGCTGCGCCCAAACACTGCAACTTTTCTTTTAGTCTGAATAGCAGCTTCTACAATTTGTTTGATGCGGTAAAAATTAGAAGCAAAAGTAACAATAATGATGCGGTCTGCAATATTTACAAAAAGTTCATTAATGGAAGCCCCAATAGTACTTTCGGATTGGACCAACCCAGATTGCTCGGCATTAGTAGAATCAGAAAGTAGGCACAAAACGCCTTCTTGTTTAATCTTGATTAATTTATCATATTGCGCTTCTGGACCTACTGGAGTATAATCAATTTTAAAATCCCCAGTATAAAAAATATTGCCGTATTTGGTGTTAAAAACGATCCCAAAAGTGTCAGGAATAGAGTGGTTAAGTCTGATGAAAGACACATTTACTTGATGACTAAATTCGTATTTGGTATCATGGCTGTATTTTTCTATTTTGGGCAGGGCGCCAATTTCTTTATGCTCTGATAATTTATGTTCTAACAAATAATATGCAATCCCTGAGACAAAAATTTTAGGAATACGCACTTTTTTAAGCAAATAAGGAATGCCTCCAATATGATCTTCATGTCCGTGAGTAACAAAAAGCCCTACAATACGCGATTCGTTTTTCAATAAATAATCATAATCGGGGATGACGTAATTGACTCCTAACAAAAAATCATCTGAAAACAAAATCCCTGAATCTACAATAAAAATTTGCTTGTGAATTTCAAAAACATACATGTTTTTCCCAACTTCGCCAAGCCCTCCCAAAGCAAAGAAAGAAACATCGGAATTATAGTTATTAATCTTTGGGTCTAAATTATTCATAAAAATTATTCTCCTTTAAATCTCATTAAAATCAATAAAAAACTGTTAAAGTTTCCTATTTTAACGATTATTACTACCTATATTATAGTATAATATAAGCAATAATTGTAATTAATTATTGTATAAAATTGATATTTTTAGCAAAAAAGACATTATAAATTATATTCATAAAGAAAATAGGTAATAAAGTTTATGAAAAAACTAATTTTTTTTGATATTGACGGCACTTTAAGAAGTAATAAAAATAAAGCTATTTTGCCTCAGACAAAAGCGTTAATCAAAGAGCTTTCACAAGATACTAATGTAGTTTTAGGAATTGCTACAGGCAGAAGTTATGCTAGATTAGGAGTTTTAAAAGAATTAAGACCTTTATTTAAATATTTGGTTTTGTGCAACGGCGCTCTTACAATGCAAGCAAAAAAGACGCAAGAAGAAAAAGTCCTTAATGAGGTTTGTTTTGAACAAAAAGATGTTATGCAAGTAAAAAAAGCAGCTGCTACAAATGGAGTTGCTTTAACTCTTTTTACCTTGGACCAAATTTTTGCCATAAATTTACAAAACGACCAAAAACTCAACAATATTAGCAGTTTTAAAGGGGAACAAAAACTAGTTCTAAATGATGCTTTTTTTGAGCAACAAAAAGTTTATCAAATGGTATTATTACATGAAAAAGAAAACGATAAAGAAAAGATACAACAATTTTTAAAAAATATGCCCCAATTAAAAGCTTACTTTTGGGATAGTGGTTTTGTTGATATAATGTATCAAAAAATAGACAAATCATACGGAATTAAGCAAATTAAGGATCTTTATCCCGATCATCAATTAATTTGTATGGGAGACGGTCCCAACGACTTTGAAATGCTTAAATTAGCTGATGTGGCAATTACTATGGGAAATACCAAAATAGAAGATTTAAAAAATATTGCTAATTTTGTAAGCCCTCATATTGATGAAGACCGCATGTATGATTTTTTTAAGACTAAAAAAATAATTTAATAGTTTGAAAGAAAAGTTGTAACAATTTGTTGCAGCTTTTTTTGTTGTGTTAATATATAATAAAAGTTAAACCGCTTATCTTATCAATAAGCGGTTTAACTTTTTTAGTTTATAGTTTTATTTTATATTTATTATGGGGAATAATAAATGGAGCGGGCGATGGGAATCGAACCCACGTCTTTAGCTTGGAAGGCTAAGGTAATGGCCATTATACGACGCCCACATAGATAGTTAATTAAGGAATGGTCGGGAAGGCAGGATTTGAACCCGCGACCTCCTGGTCCCAAACCAGGCGCTATACCAAGCTAAGCTACTTCCCGTTAATTTCATTTATGATGTTTTAATGGCACACCCAAGAGGATTTGAACCCCTAGCCTTCTGATCCGTAGTCAGATGCTCTATCCAATTGAGCTATGGGTGCTTTTTTATCAAATTGGTGACCCGTACGGGATTTGAACCCGTGAATGCATGCGTGAAAGGCATGTGAGTTAACCGTTTCTCCAACGGGCCTAATATTTTTTATTTATACCTTGGAATAAATCATAAAGCACAAATAAAAATAATCTCTTAAAGTGGCATCAAAATAAAATAAGTTATTCAAAAGTTTTTTTAATTTTAACCAATAATTATTATACCAACATTTAGCCAAAAAGTCAAATAATAAAATTGTTTTATGACAAATATTTGCAAAATATGTATTATTGCGATATTTTGGTGTAGAAATACAGTCGTGCAGGAACCCAAAAAATACATTTTGCAAGAATTAAGGAGCAAGAATTAATATTTATACTATTTTTCAATTTTGCAAAAACTATAATAATGGAAAATGGTACTATTTTTGAAATTTAGGTTTTCTAATAATTCCTACTCCAATAGCGCTGTCTCCTACATGACACCCAACAACAGGAGTTAAAGGGATTTGTACTAAATTTTTTAAGCCTAATTGGGTTTCTAAAACTTGTTGAAACTCGTTTTTTAATTCAGGGTGCCCTGTAAAAATTAAATGGATTTGATAATCATGATTTTGGGTATATTCTTTGATTTTAGAAGTTATGGCTAAAAGTGCTTTGTGGGAACTTAAAGTCTTTTTAATTAAGGCAATTTTGCCATCTTGTTGAACTTGCAAAATGGGATTTATTCTCAAAAGGCGCCCCAAAAAACTTTTTACTCCTACTAAACGTCCATTTTTAATTAATTGTGTAAGCTTTTTGGTCATAAAAAAAATGGTATTATTTTCTTTAATGAAATCTAAATGCTTAACAACTTGTTCTAGGGATTTGCCTTCTGCAAATAAACGATAAGCTTCTAGGGCAAAAAAACCTTCACAAAAACAGACAGTTTTAGTGTCATAACAGTGTACCTCAATTTTATCTGATACCATTTTTCCTGCTTGAATAATAGCATTATAAGTGCCGCTTAAAGCAGAAGATAGCGTAGTTACAAAAACTTTTTGATAACCTTGTAAAGCTAACTTTTCAAAATAAACTACCATTTCGCCGACTGATACTTGCGAAGTTTTAGGCATAAAATCAGGGTTGTTTTTAAACATTTGATAAAATTGATTGTATTTCATGGTTTTACCATCAATATATTCTTGATCGTCGATTAAAATTTTGATTCTAAAAATGTCAATATCACAAGAATGCGAGTAATAATCGAGACAACTAGTAGAAGTGGTTGCAACTTTTATTTTCACATCATTCTCCTTTAATTTGCTTTAGGGATGCCAATTATTTGCCATATAAAGGTTTTTGGTAATGAAAAATATTTGGAATATAATTAAAATATCAAAAGAAATTGGTATTAAAAATAGATGTTAGTTGGTTGTAATTAGGGTTTATTTGGAGTGAAGTAATGCAAAAATGAAAAATACAAAAATAAATTGTCAGATTGGTTAAATTGGGAAAACAAAAGAGCAAAAAATCAAAAGGAAGGCACAACAACAATAAATTAACTTTTTTATATTGAATTATTGTTTTTTAACAACTTTCTTATTATTTTGTATCTTATTTATTTGTATTTATTATTCGTTTTATTCACTTTTAACACTAATGAAAATAGGAATAACAATAGGTCTTTTTTTAGTTTCTTTGAATAAAAATTTAACTAATGATTCTCTAATATTTTTTTTGAAATCATTCCATTTAAGATACTTTTTTTTCAAAAAAATTTCACTTTTTTCATCAAAAATAGCTTTTAACTTAGGAAAAATATGACTAGTTTCAGAATCTGCCAAAAAGCCTTTACTTACTAATTGTGGAGCACCTACTATTTTTTTGTGTTTAGCATTAACATTGGCAACAACAATTACAACTCCATCCGCTGCTAAAAGTTCACGGTCTTTCATAATAAAATCTTGCCCACCAATAACAGGAGTACCATCAATTAAAATTTCTGTAAGAACGCCAGTATTAGATTCGGCAAAGGCATCTTTTTGTGGGTCACAATGCCAAATACTGCCATTTTCTAACAAGAAAGTTTGGTTGAGTTTGAATCCTAAACTTTGGGCAATTTTTTGCACTTGATATTGATGACGATATTCACCCATAACAGGAATAATGTATTGAGGTTTTAAAAAATTAAGCATCAATTTGAGGGTTTTTTCATAATCATTGGAACAAGCGTCTAAGTCTTTTACCAAAACATGGGCTTGAATATTGTGGCGTGACAAAAGATCTAGGGTTTGAGATTGCATTTTGGCAATTCCTGCCATTTCTTTGGACATTAACAACACTAAATCTTGGGGCGTTAAATGAATTAAAGTGTCTGTTTTTTGACACATTTTTTGCAAATGAAACAAAGATTCAAAATGTTTACCTAGCACAAAGACAACTAATTTTGGATGTTTTTTGGAGTCTTCTAGTGTTTTTAATTCCACTAAATTGAAGGAAGGCACTTTTAAAAAACCTTTTTTCAAGGCAATATCAATAATTTTTTCACTTTTTCTACCTAAAAAAGTTATTTTAAAATTAAGTCTACATGCCAAATCCACTATGGATTGAATTTTTAACAAATCAGGCATCAAAGAAGGAATAACAATAATACCTTCGGATTTAAGCAAGTGATTGCTAAAATATTTATTCAATTTGTGCTCAAAACTCGATGCATCATTATTATGCGCAGATGTGCTAAAAGCCCCACGACAAGAAGGCAAAAAGGCAAGTACTTTGGGTTGTGCTAATTGAGCTAATCTTGTAAAATTAGTTTGAAAAAATTTATTTTTAGAATGCAATAATTTAAGGTCGCCAGAGTAAATGATGCTACCTCGTTTAGTTTGAAAAACCATTCCCAATGTTTCAGGAATCAATTGCGATGTAGCAAAAAAAGCCACTGACACATCATCAAAAATAAGTCTTTCATCGCTTTTAACGATTTGTAGATTAAAATTGCGGTAATTAATTTTATGACTTTGAAAATGCGCTTTTAGAACTTGCATCGTAAAATAAGAAGCATAAACAGGGATGTCAAAATCTTTCATCAAGTAAGGCAAGGCACCCAAATTGGTTTCAAAAGCTGATGATAAAAAAACGCCTTTAATCTTGTCTTTGATATCTTGTAATTTGTAATAATCAGCAATCATAGAATCGATGCCATAAAGAGCGGTATTGGGATATTTTAGTCCAGCATCAAGTAAAAAATAAGATTCGTTAATTTGCAAGACGTAAAAATTTTTTCCACTTTCGCCCAGTCCTCCTAAAGCAAAAAATTTAATGTCATTCACTTGGAACCTCCAGTTTGTAATTTGGAAATTATTCATAATTAAAGATGAAAATAATTTCTTGAAATGTTTTGAAAATTAAAAATTAAAAAAATAAAAATTGGGATTGAATTGGGATTGCAAATCCGGAATTGAGCATTGAAAAATATATTTAGGTTTGGTTTTTGGTTGTTGTTGGCATTGTTGAATTATTTAGTAAATATTTTTTCGTTTTGTCAATTTAGATGTTTTTGCAAAAGCGGGATTGGGATAAGATAATGCTGCATTTATTTAATTTATCAATAAAAGACTTGCAAAATGCCCAAAATAAAAATCAAATAGCAATTGCAATTCAATAAATTAAATGCAATAAAAGACTTGCAACAAATGCACGAAAATTTTTAGGAAACTTGCTTGTATTTTATTGTAGCAAAAATGTTATTTATTAGGTTAAAAGTATTTTATAAGAGTCAAAATCAAATTTTGAATAATTAAAAATATTATCCAGAAGGGAAAAAGAAAAGAAATATAATAAAAAATATTAGGTGGATTATTGATAGTTTTGGGCAATTTGATAATAATTTTAAATTATTAACAAAAAATATTTTTTCAGTTTTCTTTGGTTTTTTCAAATATTGCATTTTTTATTGGATATGAAAATCTCCAAAAGCAATTTTTTATTGATAAATATTTTTAATAATTTTCAAAATCATAAATAATTGAAAAAATAATTGACTTTGGGGTAAACAGTTTTTTGAATTATTTATAATTTTTAAACTTGGCTTATATTTTTTTTTGCCAAAGAAATTGATTTTGAGGCGGGTTGTAAAAAATAAATTTTTTGCAAATATTTAGTTTTAGATTTAGATTTGATATTAAAATCTAGATTATAACTTTTTTACAAGTTAATTTTAATATTATTGTTAGTATTAATTTGGTTTTTAAAATAAGCTGAATTATTGCTTTTGATTTGAATCATTATTTTTGATTTAAAAATTTAAACACCCAATCAAAATACTAAATATTATCTAATATACCTATATTATACTAAAAAAATAATTTTTAAAAACGCATTTTTGCCTTAAAGTTGACAAAAGAAATTATTTATGTAGTAAAACCCTCAATAAAGTGCGTAATTACTATTTGTTTATTTGTTACAATTTTGACTCAAATAATTAAATAGACAGTAAGATTAGGTTTAATAAATTGTTTATTAAGGCAATTAAAGAACTGATAATTTTTATCAATGTTATGAGGACAAATATGAGGGTAAACTTGATAAGCAAAATTAGAACCTAACCAACGATCAATTAAAATAAACTTGTTAGTATTTAAATATGGTTTAATCATTTCTTCTTGAATTTGAAACATATTAGCAAAACTAAGAAGATGTCTAGTTAATGGTTTTAATTGGGGATTATTTAAAAAGATGTCTCGAAGAGGTTGGCCTATGGAGGAACTTCCTAACTCTTGTAGAGAAATTACTTCGTGGCCTTGTTTTTCTAATTGTTTTCTAACTTTTTGAATTAAAGTTGTTTTGCCGCTGCCATCTAGTCCTTCAAAAATAATTAATTTCATATTTTTCTCCTTTGGTTTTAAATTTGGATATAAAAAAAGACCTTCAAAATTGAAGGTCTTTGGTTTAATTAATATTTTAGTTAATTTTTTTAAATAAGTTGTTTGTTTTAATTCTTGTTTGGCTTTGGTTAAAAGGTCTAAATATTGTTTGCTATCTTGAATCATTTTGGTAATAAAATTATTATCTAAGTAAATTCTGACTACATGATAATCATGATCATTAAAATAAACTAAGAAATAAGCAAATTTAGCTTGAGAACAATAAAGTTGACATTGAACTTGAGCCCAGTAGTTGAAAGGTACTTCTTTGTTTTTAAAAAAGCCATTCCATGACGTTGATATGTTGTTGTTTTCATCGCGATAAGGACATTTGATTTCTAAGAGAGTGTTGGTTTTGGCATTATAACCATCCAAAGAAGCGGAAAATATTTTTTCTTTATCATCGGTAAAGATGGCATCAGGATAAGTGAGTTTGGCGGTTTTTTCGAAAAAAGCACGAGCAATAGGTTCCATTTTATTACCGTGTTCGGTGTATTTATTGCTTGTGAAAGTAGTGCCAAAGATTTTGTCATGGACTAGTTGATTTAAGGAACGGAATTTATCATTGCGTGTGATACTGCCGATTTCAGAAGCGTTGATGAATTTTTTGCGGTGTTGATACCATTCTTTGGTACGTTGGGATAATGTGATTTGCATGGTTATTTACCTTTCTTAAATAATGAGATGATATATTGACCTAAATAATAAATAAATTTAATTATATAATGTAAAGATTTAAAAATAAAATCAATTAAACATAAGAGATGAGGTAAAAATAATAAAATAATAGTTAATAAAGTTAAATTAAGCCACTTTTTTTTGGTAAGTAAAAGAAATGATGACTGATAGTATTAAGGCTATTATTTAATTTAGTTAACCAAGTATCAATTAGGTTCCACATGATTATTAGTTTTCGTAGTAGTTAGATATTGATAAAATTTGACTACTATTCCTTGTTTTAGCCTTTGGATACTTAATTGATAAGTAAAAAGATAGAATTTGATTAAATAATTAATAAAAATTAAAGGAATTAAAAAAATAAAGATAATGATGTTAATGGATAAAGATGATAAGTTTTTTTTAATGAACATATTGAATAGTTCCTTTCTTTTTTAAGTTTTAGTTAATAAAAAAGACCCTTATGAAGGGTCTTTGGATGATATTTTAATTAAGAATCAAGGATAGCTGGTTTTTTAGGGGGCAGAGTAGTGTCTAAGAATTGATAATAAGTTCTAGTTTGCCAACGATCACCGCCAGAACAACAATCGTTTCCGTCAATATACCAATCGTCATATCTCCAACCTTCTTCATATTTATAATAATGTGTATTACCATTTTCATCATAAAGGGTTCTAGATGAACGACCTAATTTGTTTCTAATTGTTTCTCCTTGGTAGGTGAAACCATATTTGATATAACATTGGTTTAACCATGCTACAAGATCTTTTTGATAGGTGTTTAAAATATCTCTTTTTGATTGTGTATCTTGACAAGTAATCCAATATATTTTATCTTCAGTTTCAAAAATGTTTGTTATTATATTCACGTTAACAAAAATATCAATTGTTTTAGAGGCAGGTGAGGTAATATTTATAGGATTATTAACTTTCTCACTGTATTTTTTATATTCTCCTTCATAAGTATATAAATTATTGGTTCTTTTCCAATCTCGGATGGTTTCGTAGGAATTAAGAGAGTCTGGGAGGTTAATGTGGATTCCTCTTTTGCCAATGTTGAATGTAAAAAGATAGATATTTTTGGCACCGTTGGAAAGTTTTAAGAGATCTTGGATATTTCCTTGTTGAGGTTCCATGATACGAATGCCATCATCAAAATAAACGGCGTCAATATCAATTTCATGGAAAGTTTTTGATGGCAAAGGTGCCACTAAACCAGTATTAGGTGTGACATTATAACAACCTAATTGAATAAGTTTGGGTTGTTTGATGATATTGTTGTTGATTAACCATCGATTAATTATTTCTTCTTTGTTTTGACCAACGAAGATATTGGATACTATTACTGTGATATTTACGTTTTCGTCTTTAGGTTTTTGTTTGACATCCCAAAAGATAAAAGCCTCTTCGATGGCGATTTCATATTTGAGAAGGTCTTCTAAGGTGTATTCATAATCGCCCATGGGATATTTTCACATTGAAAGGATTAAAACGTGCTTTAAAATAAACCCCTAAAAGACCTGAAGGAGGGTTTTTTTAGGTACCAATAGAGTTGAATTCCTTGATAACTGTTATAACTAGGTATATTCGGATTTATAAAACAATTGCATGTAAGATTAAAATATTTTAAGACATTAGGGATATCTTCACGCTCTAGAACGTTGATGTCGTATCTTTTCATTTTTGGTTGGGCGTTTAACCATTCTCTTTGAAGGGTTTGGTAGTCAGCGAGTTTTATTTTGGATTTATTTTGTTTGTGGAAATAGTTATGGGCGAAAATAGGTTTAATGAATAAAATAACGATTAATAAAGAAATGGTTATAAAAACTTTTTTAAGGATTTGGTTTTAATCATGGTTTGTTTGCCTCCTTTTAGTTGGGTTATGGCCGTTCCGTGATGTGTGTTGGGTAAAAGAAAAAGACCCTAGGGAAGGTCTTGTTTTATAAATAGATTTTATATAAAGTTATTTTTTTGAATTATCAGGTTTTTTGCTAGAAGAACTTTCTTCCTTCGAAGATTTTCTTTTTTTTTCATTGTATTCATCTAATAACTTAGATACTTCTGGGTCGGTAATTTTTTCAATAATTTTAATTTTGTCTTCATCAGAATATGTTTCAAATGTTTTATGGTATTCAAAAAAACGTTTCACTTCTTCTTTAGTTAGTGTTTCTTTTTCTTTTGAAGTTGCAACATTTTTTCCGCGATCTTCTTTTTTAGGTGAAGCCATTACTTGATTCATATTAATAAATAATAAACCTATAAACATAAATAAATAAATACTAATTATTTTAAATTGATTTTTTATTTTTAACATTAATGAAATCTCCTTTTATTTTTATCCCTCAGATGGGATGATTTCGTAGAGGGAGTTGAGAGAGGATATAGTGGATTGATTCTCTTCTAATAACCCTCTATTATAATCTCGTTGTAATGAGTCTTTTAGTATTTTGGCGTTGTGTAACATACCATTTAATGCTTTTATTTCGATTTCATCTTTTTTTGGGATCCAGCTCACTTATTTGTTTATTGTAATCATCGCATTTTTTTTGGTATTCGTCGATAACTTTTTTATCTTCTTTTCTATATTCTAATGTTTGTTTGTGCGATTCTCTAACTTTTTCAATTACGGTTTTTTCTTCTTTAGAAAGATCATTTAGCGATAAAACTTTGTTTTCATTTTCTGATAAGATGTAAGATTTAATTTTATCATATTTTTATTGTGTTATTTGAATTTTAGGTTTTGGTATTTCTAATTCGTGTTTAGTTCTTGGTTGATGATTTGGTTTTTTATTGTTATCTAATTCTTTATGATAATTTGATGATGTTTTTTGTTCTTGTTTGTATTCTTGAATGCCTTCAAAAATTCCAATAATAAAAGAAATAACTAAAATGGTGATAATTAAAATAGCGATCCAATATTTTTTAAAAAAGTTCATTATTTTATAGCCTTTCAGATAATAGTAGTAATTGATATTATCTTTTAAAGAAATTAATTACTACTATTATATATTATTTATTATGTTAATTTTAAAAAAAGTTTTTTTACGCTGGGATAGATATTAATTCAGGGATTTTGTTTTCATTAGTTTGTTTAATTCTTTTTTGGGCTCTTGTGTAGTTAGGATTTAGTTGTTTTAGTTCTTCTTTGATTATTTTCATTTCTTCGTCAATCGGTTCTAGTTTTATTTCTAGTTGTTCTTGTTGTAATATTTTTGATTGTTCGTTTTTGATTTCGTTAGTTATTTGGTCTCTTTTTAGTGCTAATTCTTTGATAATTTCAGTGTATTCGTCGATCCAAGATTGAAATTTTGTTTCAATTTTTTTATTTAATTCGTCGTTTTTGTGTAATTCTTGTTTTATATTTTCTTCATTCATTCGATTATTATATTCTTCTAGTTTTTTTGTTAGTCTTTTTGGTCGGCGTCGAGTTTGGCTAGGTCGCGGTCGATATCTTTGGTATACATTTCTAAGGTTTCTTTGGTTATCATTGGGAGTGATTCTTTGTTTTCATTCACTACTTCGTTGTACATATGCCATAAACGGTATCCTTCGTGAAGGATCATAGTTGTTTTTGTCATTACTTGAGAGAATTTACGTGTGAAAGTAAGTGATTTGCCTATGATTTTCATACCATATTTGGCAGGAATTAAATCAGTTACTTTATCGAAGGTTTTGAATCCCCATTTGGCGATGTTGCCAGCCGATAGTTCGTTTTCTTTTTCGTAGGTTTGCATACGAACATGCATGGCTCTATATTTTTCTTTTAGAGTTTTATATAAGTCTTGTTCTAATTTGATTTCTTCTATTTTTTGTTTATTTGGTCGATGTTGTTTTGAAATTCGTTACGGCGTTGTTCGACGGTTTGGATTAAATTAAAATAAGATTTTTCATCAGCAGATAATTCATTATATCTTTTTGTTAACTTTTTTTCAATCTTTAAGCACCTTGGAGTCGTTCGGTTAAAGATTTTCTTTTTATTTCTAATGACCCTATTTGAGTTTTTATTTTCGTGATTTGTTTAACTAATGCAATCTTTTCATCATAAAGGATATCTAATTTAGTGCGTAACTTTTCTTTTTCTGTTAAATCAGTAGCTTCTTCAATTTGTTTTTCAGTTAGTTTTATTTCTTTTTCTTTGTTGGCTAATACTTCTTCTTTTTGTTTTAGTTGCTCTTTTAAGGTATTGATATTCTTTTCGTTTTCTTGTTTTTTAGTTTTGATTTCGTTAATCTTCGTTTCTGTTTGAATTATTAGTTCTTCGATTTTAGCTTTTTGTTCTTGGGTTAATGTTTGGGCTTCATAAAGTTCTTTTAATTATGCTTCTACTTTGGTTAATTCTTGTTCCCAATTATCTTTTAGTCCTTTATAATTGTTAATTGCTTCATCATATTTGTGTCGATGGCTTTGTCAATTTCTTGGACTAATTGGCCTGTGTATTTGCTTGATGATTCTTTTGGTTTATGAAAGAAACATAAGTAAATGAAACCTAAGATAACAAGAATAATTAAAAAGTAAGTTAAATAGCCTTCCCGTGTGAGTGAGTGTTGTTGTTGATTGGTTGAAAGCTTCCTTTTAAAGAAAAAGAAAATACCTAAGATAGCGGTAGCCATTAAAAACCAAGTGAAATAAGATTTAAAAGTTAGATAAGTTTTAATTAGGTCTAACGGTGTTTTCATAATTATTTACCTCCTTTCTCTTTGATTTCTTGTTCGATAGTGTTTAAAAGGTTGTCATCTTGAGAAATTATCATTTTATAAGCTTGTTTTAAATCTTCTTGATTGATTTCATTTCTTCTTGTTTCGCCTTGACCTCGGTTTTTGGCGAAGATAGTGATTGTTGTTTTTAAGAGGTTTTCTAAAGTACGATTAGCTTTTTTAAATTGATGGTTAACTGGTAATCTTTCTAAGGATTCATTGATGAAATCAAATAAATATTGTTTAGCTTCTACGCTATAAGGATTTTTACGTTTGTTGATTAAGAATTCTAAGAAAGTTTTTCTTTCTTCTTTGTTGCCTGGTTTAACTTCGATGTTGTAAGTGAATCTTGATTTGATGGCTTCATCAATTTGGTTGATGTTATTAGTAGCCCCAATAATAAAGATAGGATGTTCAGGGTCATTGTCAAATGATGTCATTTCGGTTTTGAATTGGTTTACCACATTAGCGATTTCTGAACCAGCTTCTAACCCGCTTAAATCAGTAAAGATGGTTTCACATTCATCTAAGAAAATGATTGCTCCGTTGTGCTCTTTGGCTTCTTCACGTGCTGTTATAAATAAATCTTTGACTAGTTGCGGAGCAATTCCTTTATATTTTTGAGAAAAGATGGAACTGTTTACTTCAAAGAAAGGGAGATTAGTTTCTTTAGCTAAGGCTCTGGCTAAGGTTGTTTTCCCAGTCCCTGGAATTCCATACATTAAAATGCCTAAAGGCGAATCAACCTCACCAATATTGTTATAATTTTCTTTGTTGTTGAGGTAATCAATAAAACAGTCTACTGCTTTTAATTCTTCTTTGAAGCCAATTAATTGCTCGAAAGAAGGAAATTTTTGGCTGTTAGAGGGTTTAAATAATGATTCTTCTTGATTGTTTAATTGTTGTGATTTAATTTCTTTTGATTCTTTATTTGTATTGGCGATTTGGTTTTGGATTGCATCTTTATTTTGTTGGAGTTGGTTTTTTATTTCTTGGAGATTTTTATTTTGGTTTTCAAATCTTTTATGATTAGTTATGAGTTTTTTTTCAATTGCCATTAAAGTTTGATGATGAATCCAACCATAAGTACTTAAAAAGAAGATTATAGACATTATAATGATTAATATTAAATTAGTTAAATTTTTATTTGATTTATTTTTGATAGTCATCTTAACTCCTTTCTAACAAAAAAGACCAAGAAATAATTGGTCTTTTAAATAGTTATTATATTAGAGATTTTATTTTGGATTGTTTGACTGCCACGGTCTAAGACTTTTCCTTGATAATCAACTAATTCGTAATTACAAATGAAGTTTAATTTAGGGTTGGGAGTGTTAATGATTTCTTTTTGTTCGATGCTAATTTGGATATTAATTAAACCGATGCCCCTATCATTTAATTTTATTTGTGGGCGTTTAATATCATCGTAATCATTGTTATCCGTTTTTAAACCAACATTGAAATATTTTTCAGGATTAGCCAAAGTTTGTTGTGTATCATATTTAGTTGATACTTTTAAATATAAAGGGGTCTGAATATCCATTCCGTTGTGGTTTAGCGTCACTTTGTGTTCGATAGTAATTAAGTGATTATATTTTGCTGGATTTAAGTTTGGAACGGGAATTGGCAAAAGAATTTTATCTTCGTTATTTCCGCCTGTTCGTTCGACATCAAAAATAGGAATGCTATTCATTAATTGAATTCTTTCTTTTCTTTCTTTAGAGAAGTAATTAGTTAAGGCGAAAATAGATAAAGTAGTGAAAAGGATAGTGATAATAGTTATAATGATGGTTAATATTTTATTTTTATTTTGGTTTTTTGTGTTTTTAGTCATTATTTTATTCCTCCAAGGATGATAGATTTGATTAAATTAATAAAGTTATCGATTCCCGTTGTTAACTAGGGGATTTTATTATCGTAGTAAATAATAATGACTTGTAAAATAAAATGGAAATTGATTGTTATGTAAGCAATTTGTTTTAATAAATTGCGTTTTTTTATTGGGATATAAATAGTTTCTTCTTCAATTGGTTTTGTTTGTTTTAGTTCTTCTTTGTTTTTAGTTGTTTGTTGGTTTTTTTGATTAGTTTTTTTCTTAATGATTTTTTTCATATTTTTTTCTCCTTTTTTAATTATTTAATTTTATTATTCAAACGGCTTTTAATTGTTTAGTTGTAAATCCAATATTTTTTAATTCTTTAACCGTGTATCCAGCAGTTATTAATTCAGATGTAAATTGATTAGTTGATTTCTGTTTTCTAAATTATTTTTGTTTTTTAAAAATGCTTTAAACAATTCTTGTCTTAACATTTCATTCCTTTCTAAAAACGTTTTTAGAAAAGATATGAAAATTACTTTAGTCTTGAAACAAAAAAAAGACTAACTTAATAGTTAGTCTTAAAGAATTTTTAAAAAACAAAAAGTGTCTAAACTTTTGGAACACTTCAATAAGACCATATAATCGATAATTAATCATTGATAAAAAGATTTTGAATTTAATGTTTTTAAACAATTTATTGCTCCCTAAAGCTTTTTAATATCATATAAGTGATTGTTGGGGGGGTGGTTGTCATAATTATGATAAATGTATCAAAAAAGATAAATATTTTTGAAATTGTTTTTAAAATAAATGATTATTGTTATTTATAAAAATCATCAAAGTATTTATTACTAGATATTATACAATAATTTTTGTCTTTTTGCAAATATTAATTAATTATGCAGTTTTAAGGGATATAAAAAAATAAAAAATATAAAGTAAACAAAATAAAAAACCCATCAATTAAGACAGGTTTATTAGGGTATTAAATTGTAAAAAAGTATATAAAAGATTTGTTTTTTGTAATGTAATTATTTATTATTATCACTAGGGGAAGTTGATTGTGGAGTTGGAGTTTCTTCAGGTCTTTGAGTAAATTTTTTATCTTCTAATTTTATTTTGTATTCTTTTTTCTTATTTGATTGTGTTTCTTGAACTTCATCAATTGAAATTGTTGTTGTATAAAAATATTTACTTTCTTCAGCAACAAAAGCATCTTTTCCTAAATTTTGTGTAGCAAGTTTTTCACTTAAATTTTTCCATTGTAAATTAGAAGTTTTGTTATCTTTATCATTTGGATCTTCTTTATATTTTTCAATAATTTCTTTAGCTGCATTATAACTAGCTTGAATAATTGCATTAATTTCTTTAGCTTGAGTATCATTATCCAAACTAAAATCCATACTTTCCGAACCTAATGACATTCCAAACTCTTTTACCATTTTAGTAGCAATAGTACGCACCTTTTTCAAATCATCACAACAACCAAAACTAACACTTGTTTCAAATGCTTCTTCAGCTGCTCGTCCTGCTAAAGCAGTAATCATTTGTTTTAATAAATCTTGTTTAGTTAAAAGTTGATCGGCTTGTTCGCCTTCATTACTAGCAGAAAAAAAGATAGTATATCCTGCTGCTTGTCCTCTTGGTTTAGAAGTTACACGATGCACATCAAACCCTAGAGCATGAGCTACTATGGCATGTCCTAATTCATGATTAATAACTCTTTTTTTATCTGCTTTAGAGATACTTTGTTTTAATTCAGGACCCATTAAAATTAAATCCATAGCATCATAGATATGCAAAGGTGTAATTTTGTTTGGGGAATTAGTATCTTTGGAGGCTATCTTTTTAGCTTCTTTCACTAAAGAATTAATATCTGAAGGAGTAAATTTAGATCCGTGCAAAATTTTTGCCACTTGTTTTAATTCATCATCTGAAGGATAATTTGTTTTTTCAATGTTTTCGCGTTTCATAAAAGCTATAAGTAAGGCTTGGGTTGTTTTTAAATCTGGAGTGCCTAAATAAATGTGCTTCCCTAAACGCCCTTCTCTAATTAAGGCATCATCTAAAAAATCTTTACGATTAGTTGCTCCAATAACAATAGCTTGCGGAGTTTTTTCATCTGAATCTACTCCATCAAGTTGAGTTAACAAAGCATTAAGAGTACCTGAATGTTCTTGAGCGCTTTTTTCTTTGCTTCTTTCAGCTCCAATAGCATCAATTTCATCAATAAAGATAAAATAATAACTCTGTCCACGTTGTTTGGCAGTTTCTTGAGCTACTTTAAACAATTCTCTTACACGAGCTGCTCCAACTCCTATATATTTTTCGACAAAATCAGAGCCAGTAGTAATAAAAAAAGGAGCTTTACCTTTAACAGAACCAACTAAACATTTAGCTAAATAAGTTTTTCCTGTTCCTGGAGGACCGTACAATAAAACTCCTCTTGGTAAATCTTTACGAGGCAAAGGGTTTATTTCATTTGCATCATCATTTACTGCTGAAATATATTCTCTTAACTCGTCTTTGACTTCATCATATCCAGAAAAGCTATCAATATTAAGATTGCCTTTGGGTCTGTATTCTTTTTCTTGTGCCCACATAGTATCTTCTTGGGTGTCTTTTCCCATAGTCTTAGAAAGATTTTCAGATCCTTTAATTAAAACAAACATAAAGAAAATCACCATAATATTTACAATAATAGCACTTACATTAGTAGCAATTGCAAAATAATTTTTAGGTTTTTTGGGCAGAATTGGATAATTTGGCGGATTTTTCGGTTGATTATCTGGTTCAGGATATTCAAATCTTTGCGGTTCCCATTTCATAATATACCTTCCTTTATATTTTTATATATTAATTAGTTAATTTAATTGGGTTTATTTTTTTAGTGCATTTTTTTAGTAAATTAATTTGAAATGATAAAAAAAATCCAACATAAAATTTTAATGAAAATAAACAAATTGACAAATACCAAAAAATAAACATAATAAGAATCTTTATAAGCATTTATCCAACAATTTTTAATTATTTGAATCAATATTTACAAAAAATCATTTTACTATAATTTTCTTAACACATTTATTTTAACAAAAATTTATAGATATTATAACAATATCAGCAAAAAAGCACTCTTTATGATTGCAATTTATTAATTTTATGATAAGCTAAAATTAGCAATAAATAAATTTGAAATATTAAGAGATTTTGGTCCTTTTTAATTGTTTATTGTTGTAATTTTAATTACTCCTTTTTTATTTTGTTATAAATTGATTATTTTGCTTTATAATTATTTTATTGACTAACTTATTACATTTAGTTTATCGACTATTTTTTTATATTTGATAATTGCTAATTAAACAACAATTTACAACTTAAACTTATAAATTATAAACTTAATTACAAATTACAATTGCAATTACGATTATAATTATAATTATTAACTTTATTTCTCCAAAAAAGATAGGTATCAAACCATGAAAACATTAATTATTTTAAAAGATTTAACCAAAGTATTTGACAATCAATTAATTTTAAGAGGCATAAATTTAGAAATTAAACAAAATGAATTTGTCACTTTATTAGGTCCTTCAGGTTGTGGAAAAACTACTATTTTACGTATTTTAGGCGGTTTTGAAAACCCTAGTAGCGGAGAGGTTTTATTTCAAGAAAAAAGCATTTTAAATGTAGCTGCTCACAAAAGACCAATTAATACTGTTTTTCAAAAATACGCTTTATTCCCTCATTTAAATGTCTTTGAAAATGTAGCTTTTGGCTTACGTTTAAAAGATTTTAACTCCAAGATTAAAGCTAATTTAGCTCTTAATAAAAATCATTATCAAACTAACAAAGCCAATTTATCAAAAACTTTTCATCAAGAATTAACCAAAGATTTAACGCAAGAAAAAACTACCCAAATTACAAATAACTTTAACAATAAAATTGAAACTTTAACCAAAGATTTTGAAGCAAAACAAACTGCTCTTAAATGCAAAAAAATAAACAAGAAAGAGCAAGAAGAACAAATCCAAAAAGAAGTATTAAAATACCTTAAAATTATGGGTTTACAAGGACTTGAAAAAAGAACCATTGAACAATTATCAGGCGGACAACAACAACGAGTAGCAATTGCAAGAGCTTTAATTAACAAACCCCAAGTTTTATTACTTGATGAGCCTTTATCTAATCTAGATTTAAAATTAAAACAAGAAATGCAATACGAACTTAAAGAAATCCAAAAAAACTCAGGAATTACTTTTTTATTTGTCACTCATGACCAAGAAGAAGCATTTACTATGAGTGATAAAGTAGTTGTCATGAATCATGGCGAAATTCAACAAATAGGAAGTCCTGAAGATATTTACAACGAACCTGCTAATCGTTTTGTAGCTCAATTTGTAGGAGAATCCAACTTAATTAAAGGAGTGATGAAAGATGATTTTTTAGTTCATTTTGACAATCAAACTTTTAATTGTGTAGATAAGGGTTTTCGCAAAGAAGAAAATGTAGATATTGTTATTCGTCCCGAAGACATTGATATTGTCTCCCAAGGAAAAGGCTTAATTACAGGTATAGTACAATCAATTATTTTTAAAGGCGTTCACTGGGAAATTGATGTTAAAACTTCCCAAAGAACCTACACTATTCATACTACTGACCATGTTGAATTAAACAAACAAGTAGATATTACTTTTAATCCTGAAGATATTCATGTAATGGAGATTTGGTAATGAAAAAAAACTACACTTGCAAGGACAATCAAAAACTATACAGACTATTAATTTCGCCTTATTATATTATTTTATTGGGATTAATTATTTTACCTATGGGTTTTATTTTATTTGATTCTTTTCAAGATACTAACCAACAAAACGCATTTTTTGCAACCCGTTTTACTTTACAACACCATCAAGAATTTTTATCCAATCAATCATTTTTATACGTCCTTGCTAGATCAATTGCAATTTCTATTATTGTTACTTTTTGTGTCTTTATCATTGTCTATCCTCTAGCCTATATGATTTCTCGCCTCAAAATGAAATGGCAAAGTTTTCTTGTCATTCTCATCAATGGCACTATGTGGATTAATATGATTATCAAAACCCAAGCATTAGTCCAAATATTTCATTTATTACAAAAAACTTTTAATATCAATCTTTTAGAAACTAATTTTGCTATGATTGTAGGACTTATTTATTTATTTTTACCATTTATGTTTTTGCCTATCTACACTGCAATTATCAAAATAAATCCCCAACTTATTCAAGCCTCCAAAGATCTAGGAGCAAACGAATGGCAAATATTGCAAAAAATTATTTGGCCCTTATCACTTTCAGGAGTGCTTGCAGGCATTTGTCTTGTCTTTTTACAAACAGCAACTAATATTGTAGCTCCACGTTATCTCGGAGCAACTACCCAAATTACTATTGCTGAATTAATCGAAAACAAAGCTTTATTAAGTGGCGAAATCAAACAAGCTTGTGCAATTGCTATTCATCTTTCTTTAACAATGTTTTTGATTTTTCAAATGTTTAAAAAATTAAGTTTAGGAGAAAGCAAAGATGTCAATTAAATTATCTGGGGCAAAATCCCCCCAAACTGCTTCTACCAAAATCCCAAAAAAACCCAAAAAAACCATTACTAACATCTTATATATCATTTTAGTGTTAAGCTTTATTTATATTCCTATTTTATCTTTAATTATTTTTTCTTTTAACAAAAGCGAAGGCAGAATTGCATCTTTAGTTAATTGGCAAGGTTTTAGTTTTCAATGGTATTCTAAACTTTGGACTGACCAAACAGTTAAAACTGCTATCAAAATAACTTTATACATTGCTTGTCTAACTACTTTAATTTCTACTTTTTTAGGTACTTTTGCAGCTATTAGTCTTGCTCAAAGTCTTAACAAAAAATGGCGCAACATTGTTCTTAATGTAAGTAATTTTTCTATTGTTATTCCTGAAATTATTACTGCTTTAGCATTATTTGTTGTCTTTGGTTTTATGGGTTTGGAATCTGGTTTTTGGAAAATGCTTTTAGCCCACATATCTTTTTGCACTCCTTTTGTAGTTATTACTGTCTATCCTAAAGTAATAAATCTTGACCCTCATTCTTTAGAAGCAGCCTATGATTTAGGAGCAACCCCACTCAAAGCTTTAACCAAAGTAATACTACCTCAACTTAAAGGAGCTATGCTTTTAGGAGCCACTCTTGCTTTTAGTCTTTCTTTTGATGACTTTATGATTTCTTATTTTGTAGGTGGTTCTGAATGCCAAAATATTTCTGCTTATATCTACAGTCTCAAAGGAACTATTAACCCAACTGTAAATGCTTTATCTACTATTTTAATTATTATTGCTAGTTCTAAAATTATCCTTAATTTCATCAAATACAACAACCAAAAACAAAGCCAAAGGAAAAATACCAAAATAGAAGCAGAGGCAAATAACAATGAAAATGAAAGTAAAAATGGAGTTACAACAATAACTACAAACAAAACCACAACCACTAAAACAAAAACAAGCACAAAGACAAACAACAATGAAAAAGAATTTAATACCAAATGAAAAAGACAATTAAAACTGTAGCAACAACATTGCTTTTCATTTTAACAACAACTTTTGTTATTCTTATTATTCTTAATCTTAAAAACAAAAATATACTTCCCCAACACCAAGAAGAACAAACATTAACATTATTTAATTGGGGCGAATACTTAGAACCTAGCATTATTGAAAAGTTTGAAAAAGAAACTCACATAAAAATTAAACAAGTTCTTTTTTCTTCTAACGAACTTGCAGTTACCAAAATTAAAAGTAAAAACCAATATGATCTAGCTATTTTAAGTGAATATGCAATTGATCAATTAAGACAAAGCAAAATGTTAGAAACAATAGATGATGGTGAATTAATAAAAGATGATAAACATTATTATGAATTAAACAAAGACCTCCAAAACAAACTCCCTTCTGAATTTAACAATTACGCCGTTCCTTATTTTTGGGGCAAAGTAGTTATTCTTTATAATAAAAACAAAATAACTCAAGATCAAATTAAAGAAATTAAGGATCAAAATAAAGGTTTTAAATATTTAAAAGACACCAATTTAAAAGTAGCTTTATGCAATAACGCTCGCGACGGTTTAATGGTAGGTCTAAAAGCTACTGAAGGAAAAATTGCAAACCCTTCCCCAGATGAATTAAATGAAGCCAAAAAATGGCTCTTAGAACTAAAAGAACAAAAACCTAACTTAGCTTTTATAAACGACCAATTAATGGACCGCATGAAAAATAAAAATAACGAATACTATGATATAGTTATTGCTTATTCAGGAGATGCTAATTTTTTAAAAGAACAAAATAATAATCTAGATTGTTTTTCACCTACAGAAGGAACCAATGTTTGGGTTGATGCTTTGGTAATGCCTAAAGGAAGCAAAAAAACCCTAGCTTATAAGTTCATCAATTTTTTAAGACAAAAAGAAAATTACAAAAACAATTTAGCTTTTACTAAATATAATTCTCCTTATGTTGGATTAGAAACTTTTCCAGGAATTCCCCAAATAGAAATCAAAGGTAACGATGAAGTTTACAAATACGACCAAACCACCCAAAAAACCATCAATACTTATTGGAACGACATTATTGCTTTTCCCAGCCAAAAAGATTATTGGCTATTTATCTTAAGTTTTTTCATTTTTTTAGCTATTTTTATCATATATTTCCATCATAAATTCAAAAATAAATTACGTTTAGACCAATTACCCCAAAAAAATAAAAACTTTAATATAATTTGTTCTAACCCCAAATATTAATCAATTAATATTAAAAAAAACCAACTTTTAAGTTGGTTTTTCCTTTATAAATGAAACAATTAAAACTAATTTGGTATTCAATCAATTATTTTTTTCAATTTTTTTTATATAAAGATAAATTGAAATAATAAAAACAACAAACAACAAAATAAATAATATATAGGCAAATATTTTTATATTGTAAATGTGTGTGTCATAAGTTTGAGATTGTAAATCACCCACATCAGCTACTTTATTATTGGTGTGGTGCAAATAAACTTTATTTTTTTGAGTATTTTTATTCACTAAAACATTTGTAAGAGGCAATATTGGTTCTACATTACTACTTTTACCCCAAGTATAACGATGTTGCCAATCAACTACTTTATTATTTTCGGTACTTGTTTCTAAATAATGTCTTTGGGATGTTTGTCTACCATTTTTATCATAAGTAGCATCCCAAGTATCATAATGTTGCCAATCAACTACTTTATTATTTTCGGTGCTTGTTTCTAAATAATGTCTTTTAGAAGTTTGTTTTTGGTTTGCATCATAAGTAGCATCCCAAGTATCATTATTTTTCCAATCCACTAATTTATCTTTTTCAGTACTTCCTTGCAAATAATGCCTTTCTAATAATTGATTACCATTTTTATCATAGGTTTTATCCCAAGTATCATGATGTTTGTAATTAACTAATTTATTATTTTCGGTGCTTTGAGCTAAAAAATATCTTTTAGATGTTTGTCTACCATTTTTATCATAAGTAGCATCCCAAGTATCAGGATTTTGCCAATCAACTAATTTATTATTTTCGGTGCTTTGAGCTAAAAAATATCTTTTAGATGTTTGTCTACCATTTTTATCATAAGTAGCATCCCAAGTATCATAATGTTGCCAATCAACTACTTTATTATTTTCGGTGCTTTGAGCTAAAAAATATCTTTTAGATGTTTGTCTACCATTTTTATCATAAGTAGCATCCCAAGTATCATAATGTTGCCAATCAACTACTTTATTATCTTGCGTACTTTCTAATTTGTAATGTCTTTGTGCTATTTGATTTCCGTTAGTATCATAAATTGCATCATAAGTATCAGGATTTTGCCAATCAACTAATTTATTATCTTGCGTGCTTTCTTCTAAATATTTTCTTTTTTCTATAACTCCAATAGCTAAATTTTCTTTTAATGGATTATTTGCCCAAACTGTAATTATATTTCCTAATAATACAATAAAAATCCATAATGCCAATAACAACAAGCACACCTTAGCCAATAAAAAATGCTTGGGTTGTTCTAAATTATTCACTTTGTAAAAAAACTCTTTTCTAATATGGCAATTATAAATAATTCCAACTTGAAAAAATTGCTATTATTTATTTTAATTATACAATTATCTCTTATTTTGTTTTTTATAATTGTAATAGTATTAAATACTATGTAAAATTATTATATCGCAAAATAGATAAAAATATACTTAATTTTTATTAATATTTCTTTGTTGTAATGCTTTATAAATTATTATATATATTATTTTATTGTGGGATAAAACCTAAAACTGATAAACAAACTTCTTTTAAGTCTTGAACTTCAATTTGTGTTTGTTTGTTTCTACACATATTAATACAAGCATCATTAACAAGTGTTTCGATGGCACGATTAGAACGCTTCATAATGTCATTTTCAATTGCATCATTAACATTTTGGGTGAGATAATTTAGTGCATCATCAGAAATTGGGTTTTTACAGATATTTTTAACTAAGAATTTCATAAAGTCTTTGCTTGTTTCTTTTTCGAGGGTTTTAACTTCAATTTTGTAAGTAAATCTTGATTTAATGGCATCATCCATTTTATTTAAATAATTTGTAGCTGCAATTAAAAATATGGGCTTAGTTAGGTTATTTTTTTCGATAGTTAATTCTTCTTTGAAAGCCGTAAAAGCTTCACTTTGTCCTTTATGATGCTCACGTATTTGTGTAAGATCAACAAAAACCTCTTCACATTCATCAACAAAAATGATAGCACCACCGTGTTCATCAGCAATTTTTCTTGCACTATCAAATAAAGAATGTACTGCCTTTACACTTTCTCCTACATATTTTTGAGCAAAATCAGCAACAGTACATTTAGCAACATATTTAAAATGAGTATCTTTCATAAAACAATTAGCAAAATAAGTTTTTCCAGTGCCAGGAACTCCATATAATAACATTCCTTTGGGAGGATCTATTTTACCTTTACCTTCAAACATTTTGGCATTTGTAACAAAATCTAGTACTTTTTGAGCTGCCAATTTTTCTTCTTTCATTCCAAATAAATCATCCATATATTTTTTGTTAGGATTAAAATTGTTTAATTCAAATTGAACTGGCGCATGGAGTGCATCTATAACGCTCCATTTGGGAGTTGAAGGTGATTTTTTAGATAAAGATGGAGTTTGTGTTATGGTAGGTGGAGTTGTTCGTTGGTTGTGGTTGAAATTGAGGTCTAAAAGCTAAAATTAAAGCTATTGCAACTAAAGAAAAAGCAATTAAAGTAATAGCAGTTCCGATTTTAAATGATTTATTCAAAAAATTTAAATTGAGATCTTTTTCTTGATTATCCATAAGATAATTTCTCACTTTCGTTTTATTTTGTTATTTTTAAAAGTTAGTTGGTTGTCAATAAATCAAACAATTATATTGTTATATCAAATTTATAAATCACTATTTTTATAACTTGCCTAAAACTTTATAAATGAATTAGTTTTTATTTTAATGAATTGATTATCACAAACAAAACTTTTTTAACAATTAATAATTATTTGATTATCTCTATTATATCTCTTTCAAAAAAAATAAAACAAATTTAAATAAAACAAATAACAAACTAAATAATTCTATCAATAATCTCATAATTTTACTTATAAGTCATAAAAAACTAAATTTTTGCTCCCTTAACTTATTTGTTTTATAAGAGAAAAATTAAAATATGTTATAATTAAAATAGGTTTTTATTTACCTTAAATAAAAAATCTTTCCTAATCATACCAAATTAAGAAAAAAATATTCCATTCCTTATTATTATCTAATTATATTAAAGAAATTTTTTCGAAGAAAGGCAACCAAGATGAATAAAGATAAAGTTATTCAATTTATTGACGGACAATTATTTAAAAACATGATTACTAACGGAGCTATCAATTTACAAAACAACTACCAAACCATTGATAATTTAAATGTTTTTCCCGTACCAGATAGAGATACAGGAACTAATATGAAAATTACTATGATGTCAGGCGTTAAAGAAATTAGCAATTTAGAAACTCGTTCCATAGTAGAAGTATCCCAAGTTTTATCAAAAGCATTATTAATGGGTGCCAAAGGTAATTCAGGAGTTATTTTATCCCAATTTTTTGCAGGAATGGCACAAACTTACCAAAAACTCAATAAAGAAACTATCAATATTAATGATTTTATCCATTCACTTGAAGGAGGCTACCAAAAAGCTTACCAAGCTATTATAGAACCTCAAGAAGGCACTATTTTAACTGTTTTTCGTAAAGCTGTTAAACAAACTCTCAAAGCTAAATCCCAATTTAGTACTATTGAAGATGTTTTATCCAATTTCTTACAAAACGCCCAAAAAACTCTTTCCCAAACAACTGAATTATTAGAAGTCTTAAAAAAATCAGGAGTAGTTGATAGTGGAGGGGCTGGCTTTGTTGAAATCCTTAAAGGAATGTTATTATTTTTACAAGACCAAAAACTACTTCAAGTAAACCAAAATATCCAAACACACACAAATCCTGATAAAATACAAAAGTTGGGACAAGTTAATATTAAATATACTTATTGCACTGAATACATTTTTCAAATCAAAGAATCCCAAGAAAAAAACCTTGATATGAAACAACTTAAACAAGCTTTATTACAAATAGGAGATTCTTTAGTTTTGGTTAAAGACCAAGAAATTCTAAAAATACATATCCATACCAACAAACCAGGACAAGTTTTAGAAAAACTCTTAAATTATGGCACATTAAAGGTAAGCAAAATTGACAACATGAAAGAACAACATCAATCAATTTTAGATCAAAAACACGACACATTTACCCTACAACAAGAACCTACCCCAGACCCAAAGTCACCTTCAAACTTACATAACTCAAATAAAGATCAAAAATATTTTTTTATTACATTTGCAAATGATACCAAAAGCCAAAAAGTCTTTGCTGACCTTAAAGTAAATCACATTATAAAACAATCTAATTTTAACCCTACTACTTTTGAAAAACTTCTTCAAACAAATACTTCCCAAAACATCATTATCCTACCTAATGACACATCTCTTTTAGAAAAGCTTACAACCCAACTAAAACAATTACAAGGAACCAATCAAGAAATTGTCCTTTTACAAACTAAAAACATCGCTCAAGGATACAGTGCTCTTTTAGCTTTTGATAAATCATTGGATTTAGTACAAAACAAAACTATCATGGAAGAAACTATCAAAAACATCCAAACAGGAAAAATTATCTATGCTGATAAAAAAGATGCTAAAAACATATCCAATCAAACTCTTTTAGAAAAAGAATATTTATCTGTTTGGGAAGAAAAAATAATAGCTACTAATAAAGATAAATATCAAGCATTAAAAACATTACTCCAAAAAATGATTAAACCTAATCAAACCTTTTTAACTGTTTTTTATAATCCTTCATGTACTGATGAAAAAGAATTAGAAAAACTAGAAACTTTCTTAGAAACTAATTACGACCACATTGAATTAGAAACCTTAGAAAGCCAAAATAACAACATTCCTTACATTGTTTCATTAGAATAACAAAAGTGATCTATAAGATCATTTTTAAGCGGATATGACGGAACGGTAGACGTGCATGCTTGAGGGGCATGTAAGAAATATCTTGTGTGAGTTCAAATCTCACTATCCGCACCATTAATTTATTTATTTTAATTAAAATCATTATATTATATTAAAAACCCCCTTTTTATTAAGGGGGTTTTCTTATTAGATTTCATGTTATTAAGAAATATAAAAACAATAATAAAAGATACAATAATTACAGTAATATAGATAAAATGTTTGTTTATTTGTTTCATTTTAAAATCAATTTTCTTATGTATTTAAAATATTTAATATCATTTTATTATTGTTATCTAAAATTACATAACTTGCCTATATTATACATAATTTTAATAAAAAACAATTGCAAAGATATTTTATTATATTTATATTTTATACTGAAATTATTCCCACAATAAAACAAAAAGCAAGCTTTAATTAAAGCTTGCTTTTATGATATCTATAATATATTATATTAATTTAACAATTAAACTCTGTTATTGGGCAAAAAAGCTAAATAATAAAGTTTTTTAATAAACAAATATAATACATCTAAATTATATAATGTATGGAGCGGGCGAGGGGAATCGAACCCCCGTCTCATGCTTGGCAAGCACGTATAATAACCACTATACGACGCCCACATCATCTTAATTTTGGTTTTGGTGCCCTTAACAAGAATTGAACTTGTATTTCAGCATTACCATTGCTACGTTCTGCCGTTAAACTATAAGGACTTAACATATTTTATTATATCAAAAAAAATATCAAAATGCAAATTTTTGACGAAAAAAATGAAAATTTTACCAAAAAACGTCAAAAAAGTAAAAAAAATAAAAAAAAGTGTGTAAAAATGTTTGACTCTAAAAATAAATGAGTTATAATAGATAATAGGTTATGAAACCGAAATAATTTAAAAGAAGGAGTATTATTAATAATGCAAGACAAAAAACAACAGGGAACATGTAGATGGTTTTCTAAAGACAAAGGCTACGGATTTATCGTTTCAGCTGATGGGAAAGATATTTTCGTACATTACAGTTCTATTCAAACTGAAGTCTTTGGAAGAAAAACACTTAATGAAAACGACAAGGTTGAATTCACTGTTAAAGAAGGCGACCTCGGAGCTCAAGCTGTAGATGTTGTTGTAGTTAACGAATAATTTCATTAATAATCGAACAAAGGAAGGGATGCAAATCCCTTTTTTGTTATATATATTGATATTGAGCTTTTTGTTTGCTTGTGTAATTTTGATTTGAGTTTAGTTTAATTTAGATAATTTTATCTTTGGCGCTTTTACAAAATTTTAAATTTATTGGTTATAATTTTTGAGTGGGCAAAAAGAATAAATTAATCAAAAATATGATCCATTCCAAAAACACAAATAACAAATCTAAAAATAACTTGATTTAAAAAAGGTTTTTTGAGTTAAAATAAAAATATGGGGATGTTTTGGATTTGCCAAGGTCAACGAAATTTATATAGCATATCTTGGTTACGCAAGTAAAAACGTCGAGGTTATAATAACCGGAAATAATAAACAAACTGTAACAAATACACAAGATTTTGCTGGACAAACTCCAGTTTATCAAATGAATTTTGCAAACAGTTTTTCTTCACAATTAGCTTTTGCTTAAATAAATAAGCAAAACCCGCACTTAAATTAACTTACGATTTAAGGAAGGCAATAAGGTAAGTTTTGCTAATTGGGTTTGTCTTTACTCTTTTAGCAAATATCAAAAAGACTAGTAATTTATGGATTTTGTTTGTTTTTTCATAAATTGCGAACTTACAAAATAAACTAAATATGTAGAATATATAAATTAAAGTGATTTTGTACATGGGTTCGACTCCCATCATCTCCACCAAAATAAATTATAAATTATTTGCTTGTGTTATTACGTTTTTCCAAAAAAGAATATTTTTAATCCTTGACCAAGTTAAAACTGTCTTATTAGGAATCTTGTTTTTCGGAAAAATCATAAAAGTGAGTAAGGGTACGAATTTTTTCAATAATTTTGTATACCTTAACTTCACTATTAGCATTTTCAGCTCCATGCAAATGCAATAAATAATTGTGCAGTTCATTAAAGGGCAAATTACTACTAATAAAAAGGGGCAACTTTTTTTCAGCTCTATCATACAACAAAGGAAGCAAAATTTCATCACGAAACCAAGGTGTCATATTTTCTGAACCTAGGTCATCCAAAATCAAACACTTAACATTTTTTAATTGTTGCAACCTTGTTTCTAAAGTATTATTATACAAAAAATTTCTAAATTTTCTAGTTATATCAGGCATAAAAAGAAAAATAACAGAAATTTTTTTTTGAATTAATTCATAAGCTATTTTTTTCAAAAAAATAGTTTTTCCAGTATTAAAAGAACCCGACAAATAAAAACCTTTGGTAGATTTTTCAAAATGTTTAATAATTTGTTTCATCTCTTTTAACGCTTTTTGCTTAGAATCATTATCCACTACAAATTGCCTCACTAAATGAGCATCAAAATTAATGCTACTATCAAACAATTCATTTTGCGATTGCCAATGTTCCTTAAAATAAAGAGCTTGAGATTTAACAGTAGGAACCCAAACAACTCTTAAAGGATTGGTTTTTATTTCTTGGCGATTCCCATATTCATTTTCTTGATCTTTGGTGAGCAAATAATGATAAATAACTGGTAGTTCATCATCAGAGATATCTAAATTTTTGGTTTCTTCGCACTGTGCAATCATTTTCCTAATTTTTATTTTTATATCTGAAAATTCCATAAATTAATTTTTCACCTCTTTTGCTTTTGTAAAATGTTATCAAATTGAATTGATTCCTTGTAATAATAAATCATCCAAAAAATTATGACTGTTTTTTCTTTTTAAAATCTTCTAACCATTTAGGAGAAATTTGTGGTTTTTTTAAATTAGATCTAAACTTAGTTTGAGATTGGGTTTTTTCTTGTTCCATATAAAAATCATATGCTGTTTCAGTATCAAAAATCCCTTTTTGCTCCCAAGATTTTAAGATTTTTTCCAAATAAACCACCGAGGGCACAAAGCCTTTTCGTTCCAAAATATAAGTTAAAAGCACATTGACTAGCCCCGGTTCTAAATTGTTTCTTTCCATAAATTGAAAAACAGTATCAGCCGCAGTGGCTTGCATATTTTTAGGACAATGATTTATAATAATTCTTTGAGTAGAATCTTTACGTTTGAGCAAAGCAATCGTATCTTGTTCATTATATTGCGTTTTTTTCGCAAAAACCAAATTTTGATTTTGAGTATTCATCTGATAATATCTTTTTACACCTAGGCTTAATTTGGATAATTCGATTTCGCTGGGCTTTGGAAAAGTTTTTTGATATATTTCCGAAAGTGTAGCTTCATCTAAATTATAAACTAAGCTTAATTTTTGAATAAAATCACTTGTTTGATTGCAAGTTAAAGATGGTTTTTTGAAACGTTGGGGCAATTTTTGCAAAAATAATTTATAATCAAAAGCGTTATTTAAAAACTGTCTTGGAGAAGAATTTGTTTGGTTATTGGGACAAGTAAAATCAGTTGGTAAATCCATTTTTTGCACTTGAAACAAATCATCAAATTTTTTACTAATGTCTTGAAAAGCGTCCCAATTATTTTTTTTAGTGGAAGCTTCTTTACTAAAATGATTTTGCAAACTCAAAAAAGTAGCCTCTCCCACTTCACTTAATAAAAAATTACTAAAAAGAGGGTCTTTAAAAAACTCTTGAGATCTGCATGGCAAATTAAGCCAATAAATTCTTTCTTGGGTTTCGGAATTGCAAAAAGTTTGGAGCAAATTAAGAGCTTCTAATTTTTCTTGTGCTTCTAAAAAATCATTTTTTGAAACCGCACTCAAATCAAATAAAAATTGATGTTGATAAAAAATATTAGGTTTTAGAGTTGCTAAAATATGATAAATACCAAGCGCATGAGTGCCTATTAGTGGTTGATAAAGCAAACTTAGGCTTTGATGGTCTTCAAGCGACAAAAAAACTGAATTTTTGATTTGAAATAAATTTAGATGACTAAGCATAAAAAACCTCTTTTTTAAAAATATTGATCTATTTTATAGTTGAAAATAAATCAATTATAATTCTTTATTAGGATTATGATTTTGACAAACAGGACAAAGATAAGTACCTCTGCCGCCAACTTTGATTTTGATAATTTTAGTTTGACAGTTAATACAAGGCTTATTAACTTTGCCATGCACTTGTAATTTGTTTTGAAAATAACCTATAATGCCTGGCTGAGATTCAAAAGTACTTACAGTAGTTCCGCCCAGTTTAATGGCTTTGGTAAGTACTTTTTGGGAAAATGTTAAAATTTCTTGCACTTGTTCCAAAGACAGTTCGCAAGCTTTAGTTTCAGGATGCAATTTTACTAAAAACAAAACTTCATTAACATAAATATTGCCTAATCCAGAAATTATTTTTTGATTTAATAAAACTTTTTTCAAAGCGCTTTTGGTCTTTAATATTTTTTGATACAAAACAACTGGATTGATTTCAAAAGGATCTAAGGCTAGTTGATGCAAGGTAGTTTGGGTTAAAAAAATGTTCTGATTCTTAACTTCAAATCTACCAAATTTCCTAAAATCATAATATCTTAAAGAACTTTTATCCTCCAAAATAATTGCAAAATGTTCGTATTTGTGTTTAGGCTCATCGCAAGGTTTGATAAATAATTTTCCTTCCATTCTTAAATGCCCTATTAAAACTAATTCTTGAGTTAAAAAAAATAATAAAAATTTACCTTTTCTTTGAATATCCAAAATGGTAGTTTGTTCAATTTTTTGAAATTCTTTGGTATTTTTAACAGCAGGCTCATAAAATACCTTAGTTGCAACAATTTTTTTTCCTATTAACTGTGTTTTTAAAAAATCTACAATAATTTGGACTTCAGGTAATTCTGGCATGCATTTGCTCCTTTTTTATCTTTGTTTTTGGATTGCAATTGTTCTTATGTTTTTTCTTTTGCTTTTTTATTGGTTTGGATATTTAACATTTCTATTTTATAAATAAATTATAAATAATAAGATTTGTCCAATTAAATATTACCATTATCTAAAATAAAAAAATAATTCAAATGTTTAGAAATTAAATCTATGTTTTGTTGCAAATAATCATTTAAAGCAAAATAAGTAATTTTGGCAGTTTCATTGTTTCGTTCTAAATGGCGCAATAATTGCAATATGGCAATTTTTTTCATATCTAAAATATTTTCTTGTAAAAAAACATATAATGTTTCTAAATCAAAATTCGGAGTTAATTTTTGATTACCAAAAAAAACTTTTCTTTTCAATAAAGTTAATGCATATTTTTTTTCTTTGATTTGTTGTAATAAACTTTGATAATAATTTATAATTTCATCATCCAAACTTAAATATTGATGGATAAAATCTTGGGCACAATTCGAAGAAATATTTAATTCAGGGATAATTGCTTTTATCCACGCATCCACATCAAAATTCATTGTTTCAGAAAGTTTTTGAGAGTCCTTTTTGATTTCTGATTTGGGCGCATTTACAAAAAATTGTAAGGTTTGTTCATCATTTAAAAGATGATTGTTTTCAATTTTAAAGTAATTTTTAATTTTTTGAATATTTCCTAAAGTAGCTAAAATTTTTAACGAAAAGCAAAAAAAATTATCATTAATTAAATAATTATAAGATTTTTTATTGTTTATTATATTTAAAAAACAACTATTTTGATACCCAAAAACATCTTTGAATGATTTTAATTGGTTGATGTGAGTTTCTTGTTCTTGTTCTTGATTATTTTTGAGCTTTATGTTTGTGTCTTGGTTTTGATCTGCATCTTTTTCTTGTTCTTGTTCTTGCCCTTGATTTGTTTTTGGTATTTTTTCTTGTTGTGTCTCTATTTTTTCATCCGTATTTTTTTCTATTGGATGTGCTTCTATTATTTGTTTTTGTTGTACTAAATTAGTTTCATATTCTAATTGGGCTAAAATATTTGATAAGGGAAGTTCTATTTCTTGAAACAAAAATAATTGGTTTTGAGCTTTTAAATGATGCAAAACGCTATTTTTGATGGCGTGTAATAAAAAAGATTTAAAAGCTACTTTTTGCTCTAAAATAAAAATGTTTTGAGATAATTGGCTTACATAATTTGTGTTATTCAAAATATCTATTTTGGCTATAATATGAATAAATTCAAGATTTTTCAAAGGAAATAAAAGATAAGAAGCACAAACTAAATCAAAGATAACTCCGTTGAGTTCTTGATGTTTTGTTTTTAAAAAAAGTTGTGTTGCTTGATTGTGAAAAACAATTTTATAAAAATTAGCATCTTTTAGATAATTGCAAAAGTTATTATTATCAAAAGCCAAATTAGCATCTATAAAAAAATGTGTATTTTCATTGGAAAAACCAATTCCTTGCAAAAAAGTATTTGAGTCATTTTCTTTTTCTAACTCAAAAAAACAAGCCCAAATTTGGTGTGGTTGGATTTGAGCCAAAAAAGCATTTAGAGAGTTTTGGTCTTTGATAATTTGAAAATGGAAATTGTTTTGAGGTGGGTTGGCGCCTTGTTCTTGAACTTTTGGAGCGTTATTGTCATTATTTTTAGTGGTGTTGTTGTTGATAGGTCTGTTTTGATTTGTTTGGTTTAAATTATTATCATTTTCTAAATTGCTATCTTTTTCTACTTCTTGCACTTCTTTGGATTTGGGGGATGCTTCCTTATTATTATAATTTGCATTTGTATTTGTGGTATTTGGTTCTTTTTCAATTCTTGCATATTTGGTAATAGCTAAGCGTCTAAAATCCATTTCTTCATAAAAATTTTTAAGGTTTTGCGCCAAACGTATTTGTATTTCTGTTTGCATACAATCAAAGGGCAAGGGAACTTTAAGGTCAATTGCGGTAAGTATTTTGCTAAGTTCTAAATCAGCTTGGGAATTTTGGATTTTGGTTTTTAAAATAGGTTTAATGTTGTCTAAATTTTGCATCAAATTATCTAGGGAATCGTATTCTTGTAATAACTTTTGAGCAGTTTTAGGTCCTATTCCCAATACTCCTTTAATGTTATCAGAAGGATCGCCAATTAAACTTTTATAATCAATCATTTGATATTCTTTAAGACCGTATTCTTCAAACAAAGTAGGAGGTGTATAGCATTTAATTTCACGCAATCCTTTTTTAAGCAAACAAACAGTAATTTTTTCATCTACTAATTGCAATAAATCCTTATCACTTGAATAAATAGATACTGTCTTATTTTGATTGCTTGCTTCTTTGGCTAAAGTACCTATAATATCATCGGCTTCGTATTCGTCTTGGACATGATATTTAACGCCGATTAGGTCTAAATATTGTTTAATCAAAGAAATTTGACTAATCAATGCAGAAGGTGTTTTTGGTCTTCCTTGTTTGTAAGCATCGTATAATTGGTGTCTTTTGGTAGGTTTATGAGTATCAAAAGCTACTAAAATATAATCTTTCGTTTCTTCTAAAATTTTTTCAAACATTCTAATAAAAGACAAAAGAGCATTAGTGTAGATCCCTTTTTTATTTTGCAAAAGGGGTTTATATTTGCTTGCAGTTGCGTGATATGCTCGAAATAAAAGCGAATTGCCATCAACTAAAACTAAATGTTTCATTGTTTCTCCTATTTATTTTATCGTTTAGCTAATAGCCAAAATTGGATTATAAGTTAATAATGATTGTTTTATTTATAAGGTACAAAAGGAAAATAATTAATATAATATTAAAAAAAGAAAGTTTGTAAAAACTTTCTTAGAATACAAGGTTTTGTTTGGGTTTTTATTTTATTGCGTTTATAAAAAGATTTTATAATTTTAATTATAATGAGTTTTTTAATGAAGTCTTTAAGGCAAATCAAATCCATAAATAACTTTAAAAGATTTTTTTAAGTCTTCAATTCTAATGTCACTTTGCCCTTGGGTTTCGTAGCGAGCATTGATAATTGCATCATCTAAAAGATATTCCATAGTTCGTTGTCCTGTTTTGGATTTATCAGTTAATTTTTCCAATGCATCATTAATTGTTGTTAATAAATATTCTTTTGCAGTTGAGGTGATTAGTGTTTTTCTTTTTTCAATTAAGAATTCTAAGAATTTTTTTCTACCATTTGTATCTAAGGGTTTAACTTCTATGTGGTAGTTGAGGCGTGATTTGATGGCATAGTCTATTTGATCTAAGTGATTAGTAGCTCCAATTACGAAAATAAAAGCATCAGGGTTGTGGGGGCAGTGGTTTCTTAATGAAGTAATTTCGGCTTTGAAGGCGTTTAAGATGTCTTTCATTTTTTGGTCTTCTTGGTTGATAAGTTCCATTTTTTCGTACTTGGTCGCATTCATCGATGAAAATTACTCCCATACCATTATTTTTGTTTAGATGCCATTCAGCTCTAATGAAATCAAACATCGCTCTTATAATTTCGATTCCTTATTCGCGGTTTTTGGTGATAAAGTCGGAGGGGGTAAATTCAAAACAGCCTGCATCGGTGGAAGGGGAGGTTTGTCTTGCTTGTGACATAAATGCTATTGCTAATAATGTTTTACCTGTTCCTGGGACTCCGTGTAGTAGGAGTCTTTTGGGTTTATTGATTTTTCCTGCTTTTTGGAACCATTCAGGATGAGATACCATTGCTAAAATGCGATTACAAGTTTCTTTTTCAGTTTCCATGCCAATTATGTTTGCAAAACTTATATTGTTTACTATATCATCATTTGTTTCTTTACAACGTTAGGATACTAAAGGATGTGCGCTAAATTTAGTAAGAGGTTTATTGGAATCATATTGTTCCATTTGTTTTTGATATTCTTTAAATTTTTGTTGTTTGTATTGATGATATAAGTTATATGAAAAATAAATTGTTAAAGTGGTTGTTAAAATAAATAATAAAGTACCAATAAAAATTTTAAAAAAGTTTTCTTTACTTTTAGTTAATAGGTTTATATTTGTATTCCTTTTGGATTTTATAAAAATGTAGCAATTTTTAATAAAAAATGTAATTTATTTATTATTTAATATAACACAAATAATTATTCATTTTGTTTTAATTAATGATAAATTAAAGTTGATTTTATAAAAATATTAAAGGATACAAAAATACTTAATAAAAAGATTTTATAATTTTAATTATTTATTATTCATACATATCACGAAAAAAAGCCATCGGATCATTTTGTAATTTATCAAGATCTTGATCATCAAAATGTTGCATTTGCTTAGCTAATTTTTTTTGTTTTTCTAAAAGGGTAATTAGCTTGTTAACATCACTTAATTGATTACCAGAACCTTTGGCAATTCTTTGTCTACGTCTACTGCTCAAAGCAATTAATTGAGGATTTTTCTTTTCTTGTTTAGTCATACTTTGAATTAAAACTTCAAATTTATTAAATCCATCATCACCTAAACTGGCAGAAAATTGTTTCATCTTACCACCTAATCCAGGAATAAAACTTAACAATTTGCTGAAAGAACCCATTTTTTTTAATGTTTTTAATTGTTTTTGAAAATCATAATAATTATAACTATCATCAAATAATTTTTCCATCATTTGTTTACTTTGATGAGGATCAATTTTATCGGTAACTGTCTCAATTAAAGTTAAAATATCTCCCATTCCTAAAAGACGAGATGCCATTCTATCAGGATTAAAGGGCTCTAAACTGTCAATTGTCTCTGAAGAAGAAACAAATTTTAAAGGAAGATCTGTCATTGCTCTTACTGATAAAGCAGCTCCTCCTTTAGTATCTGCATCCATTTTGGTCAAAATAACTCCAGTTATTCCTACTTGATTATGAAACGACTGAGCAGTATTAGCAGATTGTTGTCCTGAAAGACAATCCACAACTAACAAAATTTCTGAAGGATTGGCTTTGGCTTTAATTTGTTGCAATTCTTGCATCATTGTCTCATCAATATCAAGGCGCCCCGCAGTATCAATAATTACTGCATCATATCCTTCTTGCAAAGCATGTTTTAATCCTGCATCTACAATATCTAAAACAGCAGTGTCAGGTTTAGAAAAAACATCAATATTGATTTGTTTACCAATAACTTTTAATTGTTCTACTGCTCCTGGACGATAAATATCACAAGCTACAAGTAAAACTTTTTTACTATTTTTTTTACGCAACCAAAGAGCTAATTTTCCTACAGTAGTTGTTTTACCGCTTCCTTGCAACCCAATTAACATTAAAGTATCCAAATTACAATTAGGCTTAAAAGTAAGATCTGCACGAGTAGAACCCAAAATTTGAATTAGGGTTTCGTTTACGATTTTAATAATATGTTCTTTGAGGTTCAGTCCTTTTAAAACTTCTTGTTTCAAAGTCTTTTTTTCAATAATTTCATTAAACTTATCAATAACTTGTAAATGAACATCAGCTTCTACCAAAGAAACTTTAATATCTTGCATAATGTTTTGAATGTCTTGTTGTTCTAGGATTTTTTTTCCTCTAATTTTGTTAATAACTTTTTGTAAGCCTTCACCTAATATACTCATATTTTTATCTCCTTTTTGATGTTGTGAAATTTGTTTTTGTGGGGTTTAATTTTTTGTTGGGGCAATGTTTTTTAAATATTTTTGAATTCTTTATTTTTGATATAATAATTTTTATGTTTTTTTGTGTTTGTTTTTCGTTATTTGTTATTTGTTATTTTTTCTTTATAATTAGCAATTATAAAATATCTTCAGAAGTAAAAAAACCTTCAAATAAATTAAAAAGATAATTTTTAACATCAAAAGTAATTAAATCTTGGGATTTTTCGCCTACACCAATATATTTAGTGGGCAAATTGTATAAATATTTAATTGCAAAAACAATCCCTCCTTTGGAAGTGCCGTCAAGCTTGGTTAAAATGGCTCCTGAAAGTGGAGTTGCTTGATTGAACAAATCAACTTGATTAATAGCATTTTGCCCTGTAGTAGCATCCAAAACTAAAAAAGTTTGTAAATTGGAGGCGGGCAAATGTTTGCAAATAACACGATTAATTTTTGCTAATTCTTGCATTAAATTAGTTTTGTTTTGTAATCTTCCAGCAGTATCACACAAAATAATATCATAATTTTGACTTTTAGCAAGTTCGATGCCTTCAAAAATAACACTTGCAGGATGAGCTGGCAAAGGCTTGCAAAAAACTTCAACACCTACTCTTTTTGCCCAAATTTGGAGTTGTTCTACTGCACCTGCACGAAAAGTATCAGCAGCAATCAATAATACTTTTTTACCTTCTTGTTTCAATGCTTCAGCAATTTTTCCAATAGTAGTTGTTTTTCCTACTCCGTTAACTCCTGTAAACAAATAAATTTGAGGCAAGTTATTTTGAGATTGAAAAGTGTCTTTGGGATTTGTTGGATTGGAATCTTGATTTTGTTTTTCTTGTTCTTGCGGACTTTCTAATATGCCTTTCATACCTTTCATATTTTGATACAAATCAAACATTTTAGAAACAACAACAGAAGGAAGCTTTTGAGGATTTTTAATTTGAAATTGATTAATTTCATCTTTGATAGCTTGCATCAAAAAAAGAGTGGTTTTAGTACCAAAATCAGCTTGAATTAACAAACTTTCTAATGCTTGTAATAGGGTTTTTTCGATATTGTTAGATTGTTTCAAAAGAGTTTGAAAATCTAGAAAACTAGCTTTGGTTTTTTTAAGACCTAGTTGATATTTATCATTATTTTTATTTTTAAAAAATTTACTTTTCAACCATTTAAACATTTATAAACTCTCCTTTTTGAAAGTAATTAAGGTATCAAAAAAAAACTTATACCCAATTATTATAACTAAAATACTTGCTTTTTGATTGAGTTTTTTAGTGTTTGGGGATTTTGTTATCATAAAATATTTAAGGATAAATTAAAAAAACCAAAACAAACAATAAAAAGAATTTTATTATAACCCCAATTAACAAATTTTATTTAAAATTCCAAAATTGACTAATTACAATATTATAAATAATAAATACTTCATAAAAACAAAAAAACAGAAATTAAAAATTAATTTCTGTTCTAAATTTATAAATAATATTAATTATTAATCCTCCTTTTTAAAAAGTTCCATAAAGCTTTAATAAGAGGCCAAAAAACTAACAGACATAAAGCAAAAGCCATAGATGTTTCATATTTTTTATCTATTTGTTTTTCAATAATATAATTAAAGACAACTAAAGCTCCTGCAATATAAACAGACGCCCATGAAATAAATAGACTTATAAATAGGAGCCCTAACATAAAATAAGGATCAAATAAGGATGAAATTTGACTTAATTGCGAAACTTGATGCCAACCAAAGGAAATCAACCCCATAAAATAAAACAACATAAAACATAGTAATTACAAAGAAATTAAAAACTACAAAAGCAAATTTATGAATTAATTTTTAGTCGTTTTGTTTTTTTAAACTTTTTATAATAAATTAAAATAGTAATTGCAAAATTACTCATCAAAATAAAAATAAACGAAAGCAGCATAGTTAGGCATAAATGTTTATGTATTAGTAATTTATCAGTCAAATCGAATGTATGTGATATATTCAAACGAACATATAAATAACCCATAAACATCCCTAAAAATATCCCCAAAGCAATAAGACAAACAGGAGTTGTTAATCGTGCTATACTTAAAGAAAAACAAGTAAATACAAAAGCAATAATACTTATAATAGCAGGCAGATACAAATATTTAAAAATAATTGTTTTTTTTATTTCACCTAAATTTGGGCAAAAAACTAATTCATGCCATACAACTGCATAAGAAAGTTCCAAAAATAAAAGCATTAAACTAATCCATAATAAAGTTTTTTGAATAACTCTTTTATGGTTTACTCTACGATAAACCGCAACCGAACTTAATTTTTTATTATCTTTAATTTTTTCTTTAAGATTATCTAATAAAAACATGTTATTTCACCTCTTTATTAAATTGAATTATCAAATTAAATTTGTTAAAGTTCTAAAGCCTCTAACTTAAATATAATAAAAGACTTTATGCCTTTATTATAACTCAAATATTTAATGAGTAGTTAATTTAATATGATAAATATTAATAAAATAGCAAATAACAAAACTATTTATCTACTATTAGTTATAATATAACATAAAAACTATATTACAATTCAACATTTATATTAAAAAATATTAATTTATTATTCATCATAATACAATTAAAATTAACTATGTAAAATTCTAAAAACTTAAACATTAAATTGCTACATAACAAAAAAACCAACTTTTAAGTTGGTTTTTTTGTTATTTTATTATTTACTATTAATATTGTATTATTTGTATTAATATTTATTTACTTATATTATTACTTATATTATTACTTATATTAAATACGATATTGCAAATCTAATAATTTTTGATATAATCTTTTTTCTTCTAAAATTAATTGGTTAGGAGTTTTAATATGAACAACAACATACTGATCACCTTTACGATAAGAAGAATTAAGATGTGCAACTCCTTTATTTTTCATTCTTAATTTATTGCCTGATTGAATCCCTGCAGGAATTTTTAAAGCTACTTCACCATAAATAGTAGGAATCAAAATATTAGTTCCTAAAGCAGCTTCTGGAAAAGTAATAAAGATTTCTAAAATAATATCATATTCACGTCTTACAAAAGATTCATGAGGACGCACTTTAAAAGTAATATATAGATCTCCTGCTTTTTGATTATTACTTAAAGGAATAAAATTTCCTTTCCCAGGAACTTGCAAAGACATTCCTTCTTGAATCCCTGCAGGAATATTAAAGGTAGCTGATTGCTTAACTTTTTGACGTTTTTGTCCGTGACAAGCATAACATTTATTTTTAATTTCTTGTCCTTTACCACTACAATTAGGACAAACTTGACGAGAACGAATATTACCTAAAAAAGTTCTTTGCTCAGTAATAATTTGTCCAGTTCCGCCACAACGTTTACAAGTAATAACATCTTGATTGGAAACTGCTCCTTTACCATGACAAACTCTACAATCAGCTTCTACAGTAATTTCAATAGTTTTGTTAGCTCCTAAAACAGCATCCATAAAACTTATAGTCATTTCTACTTTTTTATCATAAGAAGGTTTTTTAGTTTGTTGATTACCAAAAATATCTCCAAAGGAACTAAAAAAAGAATCTCCAAAAGAATCAAAACCATCAAAACCACCGCCACCAAAACCAGAAAAACCGTTATCAGAAGCATCACCAAAACGATCATAATTACTTTTTTTAGAAGCATCTCCTAAAACACTATAAGCTTCTTGAACTTCTTTAAATTTGCTCTCGGCGTTAGCTTCTTTGGAAATATCAGGATGATATTTTTTAGCAAGACTACGATAAGCTTTTTTGATGTCCTCAGGACTTGCGTCTTTATCTAGACCCAAAATATGATAATAATCTTTTTTTGTCATTTTAGCTAACTTCTCCTAATAATAAAACTAAGGGGGGGTTTCTTTGATTTCATTATTCTTTATAGTTTGTTTTTTGTGGTTGTTTTTGTATTTGTATATTTTTTTGTATATTTTTTGTTTGTTTTTATTTTTGGTTTGTTTTTATTTTTGGTTTGCTATGTTTGATTTCATTATTGATTATTTTTGTTCTTCAAAATCAGCGTCTACTACTTCGTCTTGAGGTTTTTCATTTTTAGCAGTAGTGTTTTCTTGCGTACCTTTTTCTTGTGCTTGTTTTTCTTGAGCTTTTTGGTAAGCTTTCATTGCAATTTCTTGAGATTCTTTAGTAAGGTTTGCAGTTTTTTCTTTAATTAAAGCAGTATCGTCTCCTTTTAGAGCTTCTTCTAATTCTTTAATTTGAGTCTCAACTTTGTCTTTTTCTTCTGGTTTAACGTCAGCTTTTAGATCTTCTAAAGATTTTTTAGTGTGGAAAATCATATTTTCTGCTTCATTACGCGCATCAATGCTTTCTTTTTTAACGCGATCTACCTCAGCATTTTCTTCAGCTTCTCTAATCATTCTTTGAATTTCTTCTTCTTTAAGGGCACCACTTCCTGAAATAGTAATTTTTTGTTCTTTGTTAGTACCTAAATCTTTGGCTTTAACTGATACAATTCCGTTTGCATCAAGGTCAAAAGTAACTTCAATTTGAGGAATTCCGCGCGGTGCTGGTGGAATATCTGTTAATTGGAATCTTCCCAAAGTTTTATTATCAGCTGCTAAAGGGCGTTCTCCTTGTAAAACATGAATATCTACTGCTGGTTGATTGTCTGCGGCAGTTGAAAAGACTTGTTTTTTGGAAGTTGGAATGGTAGTGTTTCTTTCAATTAATTTAGTAAAGACATTACCCAAAGTCTCAATTCCTAAAGAAAGCGGAGTTACGTCTAACAGTAAAATATCTTTAACGTCTCCTGATAGAATTCCTCCTTGAATAGCAGCTCCAATAGCAACTACTTCATCAGGATTAATACTCTTATTAGGAGTTTTTTTCAATTCATTTTTAACTAAATCTTGTACTGCAGGAATACGAGTAGAACCACCAACTAAAAGCACTTGATCAATTTTTTTAATATCTAATTTGGCATCACTTAAAGCGCGTTTTACAGGAGCCAAACAACGATCAATTAAATCTTTAGTAAGTTCATTGAATTTAGCACGAGTCATATTGTATTCTAAATGAAGTGGACCTGCTTCAATCATTGTTAAGAAAGGCAAAGAAATTTGTGAAGAAGTAACACCACTTAATTCTTTTTTAGCTTTTTCAGCAGCATCTTTTAATCTTTGCATTGCCATTTTATCTTTGGAAAGATCAACACTATTTTCTTTTTTGAATTCTTGCACTAAGAAATCTACTATACGTAAGTCAAAATCATCGCCTCCCAAAGCGTTGTCTCCAGAAGTAGAAAGCACTTCAAAAGTACCATCAACCAAAGTTAGAATAGAAACATCAAAAGTTCCTCCTCCTAAGTCAAACACTAAAATGATCTGTTCTTTATCACCTTTGTCAACGCCATAAGAAAGAGCAGCTGCAGTTGGTTCATTAATAATACGTTTAACATTTAAGCCTGCAATTTTACCTGCATCTTTGGTAGCTTGTCTTTGAGCGTCATTAAAATAAGCAGGAACAGTAATTACCGCCTCACTTACTTGAGCTCCTAAATAATCTTCAGCAGTTTTTTTCAAATTTGCCAAAATCATTGCACTAATTTCTTGCGGAGTGTATTTTTTACCACCCACATTAACAGTATAATTAGCTTCTCCCATGTGTCTTTTGATAGAACTAATAGTATTAGGATTAGTAATTACTTGACGTTTGGCAATTTCTCCTACCATAATTTCATCACCTTTAAAAGAAACTACAGACGGAGTTGTTCTTCCACCTTCAGCATTAGGAATAACTTTTGCCTCGCCACCTTCCATTACAGCAACACAAGAGTTAGTTGTTCCTAAATCAATACCTATAATTTTATTCGTTTTTGTCATTTTTATCACTCCATTCATTTACTTTAACCAATGTTGGTCTTAAAATTCTTTTTTTATATAAATAACCTTTTTGTAAAACTGCTAAATTAGTTTTATCAGGTTTTTTAGGGTCGCACACTGTTTCTAAAGCGTGGTGCAAAGCAGGATCAAAAGGCTTATTAAGAGACTCAATTTCTTCTACTCCTTCATCTTGCAACACTTTTTTTATTTGTTGTTGTAACAACTTAAATCCTAATAAATATTTTTGCAACAATTCATTTTGTGTAGGCATATCAATGACTTTTTCTAATTGTTCCAAGGGCATTAATAAATTGGTAATAAAATTACTTGATGCATATTTTAATTCATTTGCTTTTTGAGTTTGGGCTCTTTTCTTAAAGTTAATCAATTCTGCTTGATTTTTTAACAACTCTTCATCAAAGGCTTTTTTTTGTTGGGTAAGTTGTTGTTGTAATTCTTTAATTTGAGTTTTTAATTTAGTAATTTGCAGATGACTGTTTTCTTTTGATTGATGTTTTTGTTGTTTGATATTTGTTTGTTTAGTTTGATTTGATTTATTTGATTGATTTTTAACAGTTTCATCTTCCTTTTGGTTTTCTTTATTTGTTGTTTTAGTTTCTGCTTTTTGACAATTTTTGCATTCTTTACAATCTTTATGCAATTCTTTTGCTTGTGTTTCTAAATTATCTAAGTTATCTTGGTCTTTTTCTAAAAACATCTTAAAACCTCTTTTCTTGATATAATTATGTTTTTATTACGTTACTTACAAGTATTTTGGCAGCCTGTTTAGTTATTTTTTTAATAAATTATAAATTATTTCATTATTACTTATTAATTATTATTTGTTATTTGTTATTTGTTATTTGTTATTTGTTATTTGTTGTAATTGTAATTATTGCTTATATTTTATCTTACAATTATTTATTGTATTATTTATTCTTTTATTTGTTATTCTTGATCGTTTAATTTAGATAAATGAACTGCCAAATATTCCAAAATAGGAATAACTTTAGGATATTTCATCCACGAAGGTCCTACAACTGCAATTCTTCCTTTCTCATTAGGATTTACATCAAAAGGAATAGAAAGAATCATACAATCTTTTAAAGGGGTAAGTTGCAAGCCATCAGAAAATTTAAAAGACAAACTATCTTGATTTAACATAATTTTTAATAATTCTTTACGCTCTAAAAGACCCATAAATTTTTTAATAATTTCAGGATTACTTAATTCAGGTTTTTCAAGCATTTTAGAAACCCCCGAAAAATAAAGATTCTCTGAGGCAAAACTACTAAAAGCTTCCATAAACAAAGCAATTAATTGTTCTTGAAAACAAATATATTTAGCAATAGTTTGTTTAAAAAAATCACTTTGAATAATATTGGCTGCTTCTGATAAAAACTTATCTGTCAACAAATCATTTACTACTTGCACTACATCTTTAAGGTCATAAATGCTAATTTCTTTTGTTTGATCCAAAGAAATATTTTGATGTTGTACATTTCCTTTATCAGTAATAATCAAAATAACAGCTTGAGTACTATTTAAAGGAATAAAATCAATTTTAGTAATTTTACTATTATTAAAAATATCAGAACCAATTGCCATAGCAGTATAATTAGTTAAATTATTTAACAAATTAAGAGCTTCTTTAATTACTTGTCCTTTACAAAAACGCTTTTTTTGAATAACTTTGTCAATGCTTTCAAACATACAAGCAACATCATGATCACGTGTTAATAAATGGTTTAGATAGTAAGTATAGCCCTTAAAAGAAGGCACTCTACCACTAGAAGTATGATTTTTTTGTAAAAACCCTTCTTTTTCTAATTGCACCATATCATAACGAATAGTAGCACTTGCAAATTTAAGATAAGGCAAATGGGTAAGCAGTTTAGAACCTACGGGTTGTCCTTTTTGTGAATAGTTTTCCACTACAGCCTTTAAGATTAATTTTTTTCTATCTGAAAGCATATTCATCACCTCTTGGCACTCACATTAACGATTGCCAATAATATTGTATTACTTTTTTTGTTGAATGTCAACCCTATATTTTCATTTTTTTATATTTTTATTAATTTTATATTAATAATTATGTATTTTGTATTAATTTTAACGTGATTATAAATAATTAATAATAATATAAAAAAGAAAAAAACATCCTTAAATGGGGGTAAGTTTTAGTTTTATTTAATCAAAAAACTAAACCCGATGACACACCAACATCCCCCAAACCCACACAATCTTACAAACCTGATTACAGTAATAACGAAGGAATTTATACAGGAAGTCAAATCAACCAAAATCCTTACTTACCTTCTCAAACATTTACAACCACATCACAACCACAAACAACAAACGAAAAGAAATACGAATACGAAGGGGAACTTTATGATTTAGAAATGGTCCTTAACTTTAAAACCACTATTGAAGCAAGTATTAAAACCACCCAAGATTCAATTAAAAATTATCAAACTGAAAAAGAAAAAAACACCCAAATAAAACCACAACAACAAAGAGATGAAAAAACAAAACATTTAAAAGAACATAAAACCAAACTAACAAACACAAAAAAGAAAACCAAACCTAACCCCCGCACAAAAATGGCAATTGAATTACAACTTGCCGAATCCAAAATTGAAATTGAAAGTTTAGAGTGCGAAATTGGTATATTAGATGGGCAAATTAAATCAGTTGAAATGTTTGAAACGCAATTTAATAGAACAATAGATCGTCTCCAAAATCCCTTTCCGACTACCAAAACAAACTATCCAAAATAAACGAAATACTCAAAAACTAAAATATACCCAAAATATTTTACCCTCCCAACATATTTTAGGCATAAAACCCAACCCCCCAACCAACCAATATACCTAAAATATAAAAGAAAGGAGGTATAACAATGAATTTAAACACAATCCCCCATACCAAACTAACAAAAAATTACTTAAAAAATATTAAGATTATCTTAAAATGATAGTCTTTTTTGTTTATATAATGACTTTTTACATAATAATAGTTATAATATAAATGTGGGGAAACACTTGTCCCTTCAATATATAAAAGAAAATAAATAATTTGAAAATAAATATTAAAGTTTTATTATTCTTAGTAATTATAAGTATATTGTTATTAGGTTTAATTCTATATCCACATATACAACAAGAAATAACATTAGAAATAAACCAAGAAGAACCAAAAAACTCAATTTACAACTATTCAAAGAAAAAGAACTAAAATATCATCCTCAAATAAATTCTAATAATTTTAATAAAGACAACAAGAAACAATTATGACTTAATAAAAAATGAAATACTCCATGATTTATTAACTAAAACTTGGAAAGATTGTAAAAGCAAATATAGTAATCATCCTACAACTCCACTTTTTGAAAAACAAGGATTAGGCTCTATTTATAATAGTTATTTAATATCCAAAAAAACAAAAACACACAATAGATAAAATCCATTATACTCAACAATTTCAAGAAAAAATGTTAGAAATACAAACCAAAGAACTAAATTTTATACTCAATTTACAATTATCAGACATTTATTTAATTACTGACAAACCCATATTTTAAAACATTAACTCATCTTTTTACAACCCGAAAAACTTTATAATATAAAAAAACTTTTAAAATAATAAATTATTAAAATAATAAAAAAAATGATAAAATAAAATTAAGAACCAAAATTAAAACAATAACACTTTTTAAAATAGAAAGCAAACTAAATGACCCGCAACAAAAAATATATACTTATTACAACTATCTTTTTAATTTTAATTGGAATTACAACTTTTTATTTCTTTGTAACACCTCAATTATTCACTTCTGATGCGATGTTATTAAAAACCTCATCACAAAATAACAATAAAACTGAAATAAATAATAAAATAGAAGTCTCACAAGAAAATTTTAACAAAAGACTAAAATATATTACCAATAATGAACTTAAAGAACTACCAAAAATTCTACCTATAAAAAAAAAAGAAAAAGAACTACGCAAACAATACCAACAACAACAAATGTCTTTCATGTCTAAAGACGAAAAAGAATCATACGAAAATATTTTAAAAATAAATAGCAAAATTGATGACATATCATTGAGCAAAATAAAAATAAATAAAGATGTAAAAGTTTTAGAAAGACAATACGAAGCAGCAAACGAACAAGAAAAACGAAAAATAGAAGATAAAATTAATCGTATTGGTGATACATTACAACAATTAAGTCAACAAAACAAACAATTAGAAAAAGATCAAACTTTAGCAATTACAAGGCATAACGATTTATTTCAAAATTTACAAACTAAAAATAAATTTAGTCAAATAGACATCCAACCTTACCAAAATGCTTTAAAAGAAATATACAATATTAAAAATTAATCCAAATCAATAAGACTCTCAATAAATGAGAGTCTTTTTTTTATTATATAATTGAAATCACCTCCTTTAATATGGCAAAAAGTATCTTTTTTTTCACTTTTTTAACTGTTTTTGAGCGATTTTTACGCAAAAAAAAAGAGTAAAATAAAGGTAAGGAGGTAAATTTATAATGAAAGGTAACTAAAAAATGAAAAACCTAAATAAAAAAATATTACTATTACAATATCCATAATTACTGTTTTATCTATTTTAATAATTATTTGGACATATTTGGACGCAAAACACAAAATAAAAATCAAAGAAGAAAATCAAAAATTAGAAAATAAAAATGAACTTGCATTTAATTCTTTTTTTGAAAAACCTCCAAATATAAAAGAACAAATTATAAATTTCGAAATGCCGAAACAAAATCCATCCCAATTAAAAAAATATAATATTAATAAAATAAATGTTGCCCTTTATTTAATTTATCCAGATTTATAAAACAATATCATAAGAGAGTATTGTTTTTTTTAAAGGAATGAATCCCACTCAAAAAGATATTAATGGAAAAATAAATTTCTTTGAAAAAAAGATTTTGAAACATTAAGTAAAATTTTGCCATCATATTATATCATTTGGACTGAAGGTAAAAATAATTTATATAATTTAGAATAAAAAAATGCAAAACCTAAAGAAAAATATGGTTGTCAAATTTCTAAAGCTGACTATTCATTAATACAAACTAGCAAACCAGATGCCACTGATGAATTATTAAATACAAATTGTAACAATAATGATAATTACTATAATGAAAAATATTCTTTTATAAACACAATCAATAATATTGATATAAAAAATATTGAAAAATAGCAATATATCTTCTAAAACACCTTATATACGCTTTATAACTAAAAATTTAGAAATTAATTTTGATTGGTTAAGATTAATTTGTGAAACATTTAAAGATGAACTTCAATTTACTTCCCAAGCTCAAGAAAAAACATTACAATCCCAAGAAAATGCAATCAAAGCTCAAGAAAAAATAAAACAAAAGCAAGAAGGGCACCAATGGTACACCGAAAGAACAAAAGAATTTATAACAGGAGCCAAAGATAGACTTACTAGGGCACAAAATAATAATATGCCCATTTTTGATATAGATTTAAAATGCTACGAAGAAAAAGTTCCTTATTTAAATTTTAAATACAACCAAAATGATTTTATTAATTTTATGAAAAAATTAAATATCCCTAAAGAGGATAAAAAATATGATATCCGAACTTTTATTATCTATAATTTAACAAATAATATTGTAGACCCTGAAAATAAATATGTCATATAAGAATAAATTTCAATATATTTTAAAAAAATAAATTTATGAATCAAAAAAAATATGAAAGGTTATTTTATACTATGTGAATTTTTCTAAACAACAAATTAAAATTATATTATTTATTTTAATATTATCTTTATTAACTGGTTTTGCTTTTTATTTTACATACAAACATTTAAATAAAGACTTAAATAAAAATGAAACCCAAAACCAAAAAAACACCCCAAACAACAAAATATAAAGAACTTAGCAAACCACATCAAAAAATAAAAAATATTATTTCTAAAATTAATATTTTTATTTCTGAAAACGATCCCCAAATAAAAGAAGCAAAAACACAAAACACAAATCCAAGAATACAATCTGAAGAATCAAATTACCCAAATCAAGTAGAAATTAATTTAATTAATAAACTTAAAGATTTATTTGAAAGTTTATCACTTTCTTTAACAGATGCATAAAATCCTTTTGAAATAACAGAAACCCTAAAATCAAATACTCAATTTTTTAATCCTGGATTTTATAAAAAATAAACAAATTACAGAAGACTTAAAAGCTGAAATACCTTCCACTTGGGAAACAATTTATACCAATAACATTGATTGTGCAAAATTATTCCACAAAGAAGAACAAATAAAATTAATTAATGATTTAATTAATTTGAAACATTTAGAATTAACAATACACCACCCCAAAAAATAATAGAAAAAGAACAAGATAATAATGATGAAGTTAAAAAGGATAACAAAACATTAAAGAATTATTTGACTCATTGTTAACAAATCAAAGTTTACATTATAATGTTTTCTTGTCAAACCTTTATAAAAGTATTAACGCAATTAAAGATTGTAATGAATTCAAAGATGTTTGCTCAAATTTGCCTATCAAATTAGAACCTCAATTCGCATTCAATAAAAACACAATAAAATTAAAATTCCAACTTTTATTAGATAAAATAAATAGTTTTTTGCAAAATAATAAAAAAGAAATTATATTAATTCCTGAGCCAATCAACCCAAATCAAACACAAAATGCAATGAGCAAAGAGCAATTTATAAATTTAATCAAAGGAAAATTAAATAATTTAGAGTCAATTTTTAATCCTTATTATATAGTTCCTGAAGCTTTACCTTCAAATAATATTTTAGATATATTTGCAACTTTTAAAGAAACATATAATGGTTTTAATAGTGGATTCAATATAGACAATTGTAATGAACAAGAATCTATAAACACTTTAGAAAATATGTTAATGAATTTTAAAAAAATAAAAAATTATCAAAACCCTTCTAATAAATTAGAAACTAATTTTTTTCAATCTTATTTCAAACTTTTAAATGATATAGACCAAATCAAAAAAACATAATCAAGGATAAATAATAATATGAACATTTTGAAAAAATTTAATACTAAAAAAACATTACTTATAGTAATTATGTTTTGTAGCATTTGGTTTATATTTCTTTTATTATAAATTGCTCCTGTTTTTTTAAGTGATGTTGTTTTTAAAAGTTCAGGAACTAAGATAAGTCATAATACTATAGATGAATACATTGATGAAGAAATACAAAATTTAAAAAGCTATAAAATAGTGCAAGAAGCATTAACCAAACTTAAAGCCAAAAAACAAATTAATTTTTCTGAAAAAGAAAATTTATTGCAAATCATTGAAAATAGCGATATATCGCAAGAAGATAAAAAAATCTTCAAACTGCTTTAGATTCAAATATAAGCTTTTCTGTAAATCCACAATCCAATGAATTATCAAAAGCAAATTTAATTATTTTAGAAAAAATAACAGATAAAAATACAAAAAAAATAAAAAAAATGAAATTAGTAAAATTAATTTTATCAAAAAAGAAAATGATTTTATTCATTCATAACCTATTTATAAAATAGAAATTATAAAACAAAATGACACTTATTATTTAATTACAGATGACCGTTTTTTTAACAAAAAGAAAGATTTTTTAGAAGAAAACAAAATTAAAATCCCTTTTGAATACTACAAAAAACTAATTTATTAAGGGTTTTATTTGGTTCTATAGTATATCTACATTCTATGATTTTTATATTTTATATTATTCATGGACTACGTAGAAATTCTGGAAAATTAAAATCTAAGTCTAAAATTTCTTCTTCACAAAAATCTTTATTTAGTTTTAAAGATGTTGCAGGAAATGAAGAAGAAAAAGAAGAAATGAAAGAATTGATTGATTTTTTAAAACAACCCCAAAAATATGCTGTTATGGGAGTTTGCATTCCTAAAGGAGTATTATTATCGGGTCCTCTTGGTACTGGCAAAGCCTTACTTGCAAAAGCTCTTGCAGTAGAAGCAGGAGTACCATTTTATGCAGTATCTGGTTCTGAATTTGTAGAAAGATAATGTAGGAATTGGGGCTTCTCGTGTAAGAGAATTATTTAAAGAAGCTAAATATAATGCTCTTTGTGTTTTATTTATTGATGAAATAGATGTTTTAGGAGGCAAAAGGGGTCATGATTCTAGAGGAGAGCAAGAAAAAGATCAAACTCTCAACCAATTATTAACTGAGATGGATGGGTTTACTAAATCACAAGGTATTATTGTGGTGGCTGCAACTAATAGAGCTGATATGCTAGATTCTACCTTACTTCGTCCAGGAAGATTTGAAAGACAATTTATTGTAGGTCTTCATGATGTAAAAGCAAGAAAAGCAATTTTACAAGTTCATGACAGAAATAAAAAATTGATGTTAACATTGATTTTACTTCTATTGCTAAACAAACTCCAGGCATGTCAGGAGCACAACTTGGAGCTGTTCTAAATGAGGCTTCAATTTTGGCTGTAAGAAATAAAAAAAATGTAATTACTTTAGAAGAATTAGAAGAAGCAATTGACCGTGTTTTGATGGGTCCTGCCAAAAAATCAATCAAATACAACGAAGAAGAACGAAAAATGGTAGCTTATCATGAAGCAGGACATGCCGTTATTGAATTAAAACTTAAATACGCACAAAAGGTACAAAAAATAACTATTATTCCTCGAGGCTCTTCTGGTGACTATAATTTAATAATGCCAGAAAAAGAAACTTTTTTTACTTCTGATAAAAAAATGCTAGCTCAAATTAAATCTTATTTGGTCGGACGTGTAGCTGAAGAAATAATTTTTAATGAAGTTTCTAATGGGGCTTATGATGATTTTAGAAAAGTAACAAAAATAGCTCGTTTAATGGTTACTAAATGTGGTATTAGTAGTTTAGGAGTGAGCCAGGATTCTCAGTTTTCCGATAAAACAGCAATAGATTTAGAAATCAAAAAAAATTATTGCAAAATGTTATACTAAAGCAAAAGAAATTATTTCACAAAATAAAGACTTATTAGATCAAATTACTAATTTATTATTAGAACAAGAAACAATCACTAAAGAAGAAATAGATAAACTTTTATAATCAAATATACTAAATAAGACTCTCAATAAATGAGAGTCTTATTTTTATTTATTACCTCCAATATTTCAACAAATACATAATAAAAGCAACAAAAAGACACTTTTAATTCCAACATAGTTGTTTTTTTATTAATTTACAAGTATAATAAAGTATAATATTAAAGATGCAGTAAAAAATTATTAAATGTTACAAATCAAAAAACTATTATAAATTAGTGTAACTTTTTACTTTTGAACAATTACAATTATTTAACTTTATTTCACAAATAAAATTACTACTCCAACCATAATTGTTATAAAAGCAAAATACCAAAATACTTTTTATTAGGGTCTTAACTAAAAATATTAAGTCTTACAACTTTTTTTACTTAAAGTAAAAATGACAGCAAATAAACAGTTGATAGTTTTTAAAATGATTCCTTTTTTTCAAGATTATTAATTATTTAGCAACTCCAAACAATAACTTGAAATCATAAAGGGTTTAAAAATATCTTATAAAAAGGGTTTAGTGTTTTTGTGCACTTAGCAAACATTTTATATTTATATCTGTATAATTTAATTTTTAAATTAAAAAGAAAGATGAGGAATTTATGAATACTTTATTCGAACAATTACCTATTTTAGAGCAAACTAAAAAAGCTTTAAAAGAACTCAATTTTATTGATGCTACTCCAATTCAGGCCTTAGTAATTCCAGAAATTATAAAAGGACATGACGTAATTGGACAAGCTCAAACAGGAACAGGAAAAACTTTTGCTTTTGGTATTCCCATTATCGAAAAAATTGAACCAAAAATCCAAAAAACTCAAAGTTTAATTTTATGCCCTACTAGAGAATTAACTCTCCAAGTATACGAAGAATTAAAAAAATTACTAAGATTTTATCAAGAAATAAGAATCGCTGTTGTTTATGGTGGTGAATCTTACACCAAACAATTTAGAGCCCTAGAAGCTAAACCTCATTTAATTATTGCTACTCCTGGACGTGCAATTGACCATCTAGAAAGAGGTAAAATCGACCTCTCAGCACTAAAAATTCTAACTCTTGACGAAGCAGATGAAATGTTAAAAATGGGATTCCAAGAAGCCTTAGAAACAATCTTAAAAAAGATTCCAGAAGAAAGACAAACTGTTTTATTCTCAGCAACTCTACCTCCATTTATTAAAAAAATAGCAAGCAAATACCAAAAAGACACTAAAATCCTACAAGTTCCTGTTAAAAACATTGCAGTTAATGCAATCGAACAAAATTACTTTTTAGTAAAAGAAGTTGACAAAGCTAAATTATTAGTACGTTTACTAGACTTAAAAAAAGATTATTCAGCTATCTTATTTGCAAACACTAAAAAAGATGTTGACGAAATTACAACCTACCTTCAAGACAAAGGCTTTTTAGCTGATGCAGTTCACGGCGATTTAAAACAAAATCAAAGACAATATGTAATGAATAATTTCCGTAAAGGCAAAATCAAAATCTTAATTGCAACTGATGTAGCTGCAAGAGGACTTGACATTTCTGACATCAAAATGGTAATTAACTATGACTTACCACACGAAGACGAAGTTTATGTTCACCGTATCGGAAGAACTGGAAGAGCTGGCAAAAAAGGTTTAGCTTACAGTTTAATTAGCCCAAGAAAAGTAAGCCAACTTAAAAAATTAGAATACTACTTAAAAGAAAAAATTACTTTACTAGATATTCCTTCTGTTCAAAGCATAAAATTACAAAATGCCAAAGATTTAGAAAAAAAGCTATTAAACATCATTGAAAAAAACAACAAAGACGCTACTCCAAATCCATTAGCACAAAAGTTATTAGAAACTTTTTCTTCTGAACAAATTATCCAAGGATTATTGAAAAACTTTTTACCAAAAGAAAGAAATTACACTGACATCCTTCCTCCAAAAATGACTACTAACAATTCTTTTACCAGATCACGTTTTGGTGGCGAATCTAGATTTGGTTCTTATAGTTCTAACAACTCTTACGGCAATAACTCTTACCAAAGAGCAAATAGCAACTTTATAGAAGTAGTTATTAATTTAGGCAAAAAAGACAATATTAATCCTCCAATATTATTAAAATTATTAAAAGACCATTTCCAAATTTATGGCAAAAATATTGGCAATATCAAACACTTAACTCACGAAACTATTTTTGAAGTAGCAAGTCGTTTTTGGAATCAAATGAAAAGCAAAACTAATATTCGTTTCCAAAACAAAACTTTAATTCTTAACAAAAAAGATTAAAAACTAATAAATTAACAAAATAATAATTTAATAATAACAAAAAAGCTAGCTTCAACAAGCTAGCTTTTTCTTATATTTGCATAATTTAAAATAAAAATAAAAAATCAATTAATTTAAATTAATAATTTAGATTAATTGCTAATATTATATCTTTTTTTAATTTCAGCAACCAAATGATTATAAATTTTAGGATTGTTAGTTAAATATTTTTTAACATTTTCTGTTCCTTGACCAATTTTTTCATCTTTAAAACTATACCAAGAACCACTTTTTTGAATCAAATTAAGGTTAGTTGTTAAATCAATTACTTCTATCATTTTAGCAATACCTTTACCATAAATAATATCAATAGTAGCAGTTTTAAGAGGAGATGAAAGTTTGGATTTAACTACTTTTACTTTGGAACGAATCCCTACAACTTGGTCCCCTTGTTTAAGGGTTTCTGCTCTTTTAATGTCTAAACACAAAGAAGCAAAAAATTTTAAGGATTTACCACCTGGAGTTACTTCAGGATTACCAAAAACCATCCCTGTTTTTTCTCTAAGTTGATTAATATAGATAAAAACTGTATCAGTTTTATTAATGATTCCTGACTGTTTACGCATGGCTTGCCCCATCATTCGTGCTTGCAAACCCATAGCCATATTACCCATATCGACTACTAATTCTGCCTCAGGAACTAATGCTACTACAGAATCAACTACCAAAAGACTAATTTTGCCACTTGCAATTAATCTACAAGCAATATCTAAAGCTTTTTCACCTGAATCAGGTTGTGAGATTAAAAGTTTATCAAGATTTACTCCAATATCCTTTGCATAACCTGGGTCTAAGACATGTTCTGCATCAATAAAAGCAACATTACCTCCCTTTTTTTGAGCCTCTGAAATGGCATGCAAAGTTAAAGTAGTTTTGCCTGAACTTTCAGGACCATAAATTTCAATAATTCTTCCTTTACCATAACCACCAATTTCTAAGGAAATATCCAACGACAAAGAACCAGTAGAAATAGATTCAATTCCTTTATGAGTTTTGGAGTTGAATTGCATAATGCTACCTTTACCAAACTTTTTTTCAATATCCTTAATAGTGTCTTATAAATCGTTTTTGTTTTGTGTATTTTGCATAAATAATTTTCCTTTGGTTTTTTATTTTAGTTTTGATGAAATATAATTTTTAAATATTGTAAGTAAAATAATAAAGATAAAAGAGTAAGATGAAAATAATTATTAAAGATGAATGTAAAAATTTAGAAACATATATAAAAGACAGATTTTAAAATATAATAAAAACAGCAGTAACAAAATAAAGATCTCACTGAACCCCAAAAACTAGACAATAAATGTTTTAAAAAAATAGGGTACAGTGAGGATCAAAAAAATGAATTACTCAGGAGCAAAATTTTTACGAATAATTTTATAATTTTTAAAAAAATAATCAAAACCAGAAAAAATAGTTAAAACAACTGAAACAAGCAGGCAAATATCACCTATATTACTTAGATATCCAAACCATTTTTTTAAATTTGCATCACAAGCAAAAGTAGAAGAAGTATACAACCCAAAAAAAAGGCAAATGATGGCAACGAATGTAAAAACGGTTTTGGCTTTGCCCCAAAAAGATGCACTAATAACAACTCCTTCTTTATTAGAAGCTACCAATCTTATTCCTGTTACTAAAAATTCTCTAATCACTATAATCATAATAACAGCAGTAAAAAAATTTTTAGGCATTTGAGTATCTGCAAATAAAAAAGTTCCTTGCGTAGCAGACAAACGACATTGACAAATATAAAAAAGTGTGATAATAACTAATAATTTATCGGCAATAGGATCAAAAAACTTACCAAAAACAGTTTGTTGTTGATATTTTTTAGCTATATAACCATCCAAATAATCAGTAATAGCAGCCACTATAAAGATAATTTGAAAAGTCAAAACATTAGCAAATTCAGGCTCACTTTCACTTACACACATCAAAGGCAAAAGCACAAACACTAAAACAATCCTAAAAACAGTAATTAAATTAGCCAACAAAGGAAACATACATTACTCCTGTAGTAATTTTGTAAAAAAAACTCATATTTTTGTTTAATTAAATATGGTTGAAAAAGACAAATCATTTATTTGAATATCAAAAAATAAAAATAGTAAATGTTTAAGGAAAAAAATAAGATTTTCAAAAACTCTTATATACTATTATTATAACATTATTGATAAATGTTTTTAGTAAGTGTTTTTATATATATTAACATAATTGTTATTATTTTGAGTAATTATTACAATTAAAAGATACATTACAAAAACTCTACATTTATCTACATTTAAAAAGTAAATTAAATTTGTTCTACATTTATAAATAATTTTTGTATAAAGCAAACATATTTAACTTAATTTTTAAATGTTTATAATACAAATAAATTAGCAAAATGTTTTATATAGTTTTTTGTGTTTAAAAATCTCACGGCACCCAACTATTAGCATAAACAAATCGAAGGGCACCGCAATAGTTAAAAATGTTTTATAATTTTGATATAAATATGTTAGCTATTTTGCATTGCAATAATTTCAATCAAATCAACTAATAATAAAATACTAAAATAATATTAAATAATCATAAATACTTATGATAAATATTTTTCATATTTATATATATAAAATATAATTAATATAACAAAGGATAAGCAATACTAGCTACTACTACTACTAAAGCTCCACCAATACGAGTAGCTATTTGAGCAAAAGGCATTAATCCCATCAAATCAGAAGCTGATAAAATAGCAACATTACCAGCACCTCCAATACTATTGGTACAAAGCCCTGCAGTAATTGATGATTCTACTGGATAATAACCTAACTTTTTGCCTAAATACCCTGCTACTAAAGCAACTGATAATACACACATTATACATGTAAAAACAAATTTAACATTTAATTGTTTTAACATAACTTCCATTGGAATACTAGAACCTAAAATTACTAAAAAAGCAGATGTAAAATTAGTAGTAACAAATTTAGAAGCTTGATTAATACAACTATTATAATAATCAGATACTACATTAAATAATTTCATCAAAACAACTACAAACACTAAAAAAACAATATATTCTGGTAGGTATTTTTTAATATTTGGTAATAATAAAATTAAGGATTCCTTTATTAAAACACTCAATAAATATAAAGTAAAAATAGTAATTAAACCTGTAGTTATTTGAGGATAACTTAATTTTTCAGGAACTGATTTAGAAGTATTTTTATCTGAATTTTTTGGAGTTTCTTTAACTTCCAATTTACCATAACCACTATATTTAGTAGTTTTCAAAAATTTCTTAATAATCCCAGAAGCAAAAATACTAAAGATTCCTCCTACTAATAAAGCAGGAATCATATGAGACATAAAAGGTTCTTGCCAATCTAGATTCTGCCCAGCATAAGCATTTTTTAAAGGAGTAACTCCAGATGACATACCACCACTTGCTAAAGGAGCAAAAATATAAAAGACAGCATCTAAAAAGCCCCCTTTAGAAGTTTGAGAGGCATTTTCTAAACCTCCAATAGGATTTAATAAAGCCCCCAAAATTCCTACAACTAAAGCACCAGTAAGCAAAGATACTAATATTAAAGGAATAAATTTTTTAAAAGAACTTTTTAATAACTTTTTATCCATACTTAAAAAACTACCAATAATTAAAGCAGAAACGAAAAAATTAGCAAAACCAATAGCTTTATAAGTATATTGAGTTTCTTTTATTATTATAGACTCAGCATTTAAATGTTTCATAATACTTTGCATAAACTTTTGCATTTGCAAAAAGATAGAATCATCTTTAAAAAAAGGATAAGTAAACAAAATAGAAGGTACTAAAATACATAAAATAGAACCACCTCCAATATCTTTTAAGAGGGGAGTTTTAGCACCTATTTTTTGTAAAACAGCAGCTAAAAGCATAGCTATTAATAAAGGGGTAATTAATGCATGAAATGCAGGATTAAATTTCTTAGTAGTTTGAAAACTTACAAATCCCAAAACAAAAACTTGCACAAAAACTACTAAACTCATCAAACAAAAAAGAGGTACACTAAACCCTAAAATAGTTTTTTGAGGAACAAAAATACTATTAACTTTTTTAGAGTCTTTATTATCTTTATTATTATTTTCTTTATTATCTGGGGAACTTTGTTCCTGTTCTATACTCATTTTCTTACTACTCCAGTTTCTTTAGCTACTTTACAAACTGCCAAAGCAATTTGTTTAACTACTTCTTTATTAAAGGCAGTTGGTAAAATATTATTTTCATTTAAATCTTGTTCTTTAATGATGTTTTTTAGAGCATAAATAGCAGCTTTTTTCATCTCTTCGGTAATTTTAGTTGCTTTAGCATCTAATGCCCCACGGAAAACACCTGGAAAAGCAAGACAATTATTTACTTGATTAGGAAAATCAGATCTCCCAGTAGCAACAATTCTAGCCCCACCTTTTTTAGCTTCATCTGGCATAATTTCTGGTACTGGATTAGCTAGAGCAAAAATAATTGCATCTTTTGCCATAGTAGATACCATTTCAGCTGTAACAATACCAGGAGCAGATACACCAACAAAAATATCTTTTCCTTTAAGTACTTCTTTCAAAGTTCCTTTTTCTTGGTATTTATTAGTTACTTCAACTAATTTTTTTTGCGGCTCATTAAGATTGGCTACTCCTTTATATAAAGCTCCTGTTTTATCAACTAAAACAATATTGTTAACTTTTAATAATAACAACATTTTAGCAATTGCCATCCCTGCAGAACCTGCTCCATTAATAACTACTTGAACATCTTCAATAGATTTTTTAACTACTTTTAAAGCATTTAGAATTCCTGCAGCAACTACAATAGCAGTACCATGTTGATCATCATGAAAAACAGGAATATCAAGTTTAGCTTCAAGAGCATCTTCAACTTCAATACATTGAGGCGACTTAATATCTTCTAAATTAATTGCTCCAAAAACAGTTGAAATTTTAGAAACAATATTTACTATTTCTTGAGAATCAGTAGAATCAATACAAATAGGAAAAGAATCAATCCCTGCTAATTCCTTAAACAAAATAGCTTTTCCTTCCATTACTGGCAAAGAAGCTTTCGGACCAATATTACCCAATCCTAAAACTGCAGTCCCATTTGTAACAACACCTACCATATTACCTTTCATAGTATAACGATAAACATCACTAGGATTTTCCTTAATTTTTAAACAAGGCTCTGCTACTCCTGGAGTATAAGCTAATGCTAAATCATCTAAGTTTTGTACTTTTACTTTACTTACAATACCTACTTTACCTTTATTTTTTTCATGTATTTCTAATGCTTTTTCTTTGATATTCATTTAACTGAAAATCTCCTTTTATATTTCTTTATGTATTTTATATATATTTGAAGGGTGATTTGATCTTGAAATTATTACCAAAAATAATCATCCGTCTATATTTTATACCTTATTTAATAAAATAATTAATATTTTTTTTACTTTTTTAACATTTATTTAAATATTTAAATTTAATACATTAAAAAAAAATAACAAAAAAAATAATTACATTATTTTTTAACGTTTTTTATAACCTGTTTTTTGATTTCTTTTATTATATTCACGAATAAAAAGCAAAGTAATTATGGTAATAAAAATAATTATAACAAAAGTATATATAATATATGAAGATTTAATTTGTTTCATTTTTTTTACTCCTTTTTAAATTCGGTTATGATCTCAAAATATTCACTCTATAATAATTTATAGTTTTGAAAATAAATCAATCAAATAATTATCCAGTTTACAACACAAATATAATCTCCCATAATTTTTTTATACATTATCGCAATTGATGATTATTATTATAACATATCACCTAAAACCAACAACACCAATAAACAATCTTTAAATAATAAAATAATAACTTACAAATAAGGAAAAGACCAACTATTTTTATAGTTGGTCTTTATATTTAATATTAATATTATATCTTATTTTTGAAATTGACTTTGATATAGTTTATAATAAAATCCTTTATAATTTAATAATTCTTGATGTGTTCCTTGTTCAATAATAGCCCCTCTATGAAGCACTAATATCTTATCAGCATTAACAATAGTAGACAATCTATGAGCAATAACAAAAGCAGTTTTATTTTGAATTAACTTTTGAATGGCTTGTTGTAACAAAATTTCAATTCTAGTATCTACATTAGAAGTAGCCTCATCCAAAATTAATATTTTAGGATTACTTAAAATAGTCCTTGCAATAGTAATTAATTGTTTTTCTCCTTGTGATAAGTTATCTGCTTCTTCATTAATTTGCATCTGATAACCATTAGGCTTACTATTAATAAAATAATTAACTTGAGCTTGTTTGGCTGCTTGTATTACTTCTTCATCAGTTGCATCTTGTTTACCATATTTAATATTTTGCCAAATAGTATCTTTAAAAAACCAAGTATCTTGTAATACCATTCCAAAAATAGTTCTTAAATTATCTTTCTTTAACTCACGAATATCAACTCCATCAACTTTAATAGACCCTGCATTAATATCATAAAAACGCATTAAAAGATTAATTAAAGTAGATTTACCTGAACCTGTAGGACCTACAATAGCTATGGTTTGTCCTGGCTTGGCAACAAAATTAATATTCCTTAATAACATATCTCTTTTATTATAACCAAAAGAGACATTTTCAAAAACAACTTCTCCTTGAGGATTGTCAATAACTTGAGGTTTTAGCACTTCAGGAGCTTCTTCAATTTCATTTAAAAAAGCAAATACTCTTCTAGAAGCAGCATTAGCAGATTGTAATAAAACTGACATATGACCTATTTCAATAATGGGATTTCCTAAACGCCACACAAATTGTAAAAAACATCTAAAAAGTCCTATTCCAATAACTCCTACTCCTAATTTAGTTAAAAAAAGAGGTATATTATGTCCTTCAATCAAAAAAAATCCCATCATACTAACTGCAATTAAAGTAAAATGAGTAAACAAACATACAATTGGCGAAGTTAATCCAGACAAAAAATTAGATTTCAAAACTAACTTTTCTAAATACTTACTTTGATAACTAAACTCTTCAATAACTGTATTTTGTTGATTATATAAAATAATTTCTTTATATCCAGTATATTTTTCTTGTAAAAAACCATGATGATTCCCTGATGCATCAAACCTTTGAATAAAGATTTTCTGTGATTTAGTAAACACTTTATAAATAGCATAAAAGGAAAAAGGAATCATCATAAAGACAATAATACCTAAAAAAAGATGTAAAACAAACATAAAAAAAACAATCATTACAATCATTAAAAAAGCAGCTAACATAATAGAAAAAGATTGTTGCAAGGCATTAGAAATAACTTCAATATCATTTGTCATCCGACTCATAATATTTCCTAAAGTATTAGAATCAAAGTATTTAATAGGTAAAAGATGAATTTTTTTTTGCACATCTTGACGCAAATCTCTCATCCCTTGATGAATAGATGAAATTAACATTTTATTAAAAAATATACAACACATAACAACAACAAAATATAAAAATAAATTAATAAATAAAATAAAGATAATATAAGACATAATATCATTGCCAAAAAAAGGAACAGAAAAGGAATTTTTATCTTTATAATAATTTTGAATTTTATCAGTAATAAATCTACCTTCAAAATAAAACAAAAAAACATTAAAAAGGGAAGCTACAAAAATTAAGAAAAACCCTAAATTAATTTGTTTTTTAAAAGGTTTTAAATATCTCAAAATTCTTTTCATACAACAACCTCTAAATTTTGGGATTTGGCAATTTCTTGATAAAGAAGACAATTTTTCATTAATTCTTGATGAGTTCCTATAGCTTTCATTTTTCCTTCTTCTAAAACAATAATTTTATCAGCATTAATAACAGAAGTGAGTCTTTGAGCAACAATTAACACTAAGGCTTGATCTTTCATTTCAAAAAAAGCTTTTCTAATTTCATATTCAGTTTTATAATCAAGAGCTGAAAAAGAATCATCAAAAATATAGATATCAGGTTTTTTAAGAAATCCTCTTGCCATAGAAAGCCTTTGTTTTTGACCCCCTGAAAAATTAGTACCTAATTCACTTACTCTTTCATTAAATTTATGATTTTTATTTTGTACAATTTGATAAGCTTGAGCAAGTTGCAATGCTTCTGTCATTTGATTTTCTTGAGGATTTTGTTTGCCAAAAGCTAAATTACTTCTAATAGTTCCTTTAAATAAAACATTTTTTTGAGAAATAAAACTAATTTTATTACGCAAATAATTAAGATCATATTCTTTAATATCAATATCATTAATTTTAATAGCACCTTCGCACACATCATAAAGGCGAGGAATAAGCCCTATTAGGGTTGATTTTCCTGAACCAGTAGCACCTACAAAAGCTACAATTTGTCCTTGTTTCATACTAAAATTAATCTTTTCTAACATAGGTTGTTTAGCATCAGGATAAGTAAAAGTGACATTTTCAAAAGACAAAGTTTTAAAAGGCATTTGCGGTTTTAAAGGTTTACAAACATTTTTAATTTTAGGGGTAATATTTAAAACATTTTCAATTCTTCTAACAGATACCAAAGTTTTAGGAAACATCATAAATAGTAATAAAAAATCTAAAATAGCAAATAAAACATGAAATTGATAATCAATACATGAAAGAAGTTTTCCCGTAGTAAAATCAGGATGACTTTGAGTTAAATAATATACTCCTACTCCAACATTAATCAAAATAGAACAATTTAAAAACAAATAAAAGATAGGATCAATAGAAACCATAAAATTAAATAATTTAATAGAAAAAAAACTATATTTATGATTTACTTTAGAAAAACGAGAAGTTTCATATTGACTTTGGCGAAAAGCACGAATAGATTTAATCCCAATTAAATTTTCGCGAGTAATAACATTTAATTCATCTAATTTTTTTTGTTGTTGCTGTGATAAAATATAAGATTTTTTAAGAATAATAAATAAGGTTAAAACTAAAAAAGGAGCAACAAAAAGGATTCCTAAAAGCAAAAAAGAAGCTACATAAAAAATAGCAACAACACTAACTACAAGCATAATAGGAGACACAACAGCAGTACGGTAAAAAACAGAAATGAAATTCATTATTTGAAAAACATCCAAAGTAGTATAGTTAAGGATAGAAGAAATCCCTAATTGTTTCATCTCAGTGGGCGAAAAAGTTTGTACTTTTTTAAAAATATCGACGCTTAAATCTTGAAAAAGCAAGGATGATACTTTGGAAGCACAATAATTAAGAATTAGATTTCCTATAAAACCACAACAAGCACATAAAGCTAAAAGCCCTAAAAGTGCGAAAGGATCAATTTGATTTTTATTATAATCAATAATAAATTTACCAATTATAAAAGGAATTCCCAATTCACTACAACAAACAAACAAAACAGCAATTAAATTTAATAACAGCAACATTTTGTATTTGAATAAATATTTCCAAATAATTTTCATTAGTCTAAACTCACAATTCCTTTGTTTATATGGTTAATTTTTTTGTTGCAATTTCTTTCAAGTAATAATGGTCAAAAATAAGGATAAAAAGGGTGAAAATATAAATTAAAAAAAAATAATAAAACGTAATAAAAAAAGACTATTAAAAATAGTCCCTTATAATTATTTTAATAACAACTAAATAATATTTATTGTTAATACTAACTTGCAATTACTTATTTGATTTCAAAATATCTTTAATTTCTTCTAATAAAGCAATTTCTTTATCAAGACTTTGTTGTAAAAGTAACATATTATTATCGACTTTATCCTTTTGCAAAGGATTTTTCCATGACATTAAAGTTAAAATAGTATAAATAATAAAAGAAAGCAACAAAAACTCTAAAATAGTTTGCAAAAAATTACCATAACCAAGATAAGTATTAGCTTTAATTTCCAATTGCAACTCTTTTAAAGCCCCAGTATAATTAAACAACAAAGAAAAAAGAGGCATAATAATATCTGCTACCAAAGAACTTACAATTTTGGCAAAAAGTTGTCCTATTACAACTGCAACAGCTAAATTAATGACATTACCACGAGCAATAAAAGCTTTAAAACCTTTAGCAAATTTAAAAGATTTAGAGGTAAAATTATAATTTTCTATCATTTCAAAACTCCTTTTTAATAAAAAATTAAAAATAGGTTTTGTAATTATTTTAGTTATTGTATCAAAATAAAGGAATAAAAAAAGTCAAAAAAAGGATTCAAAACTCTTTAAAATTTTAGATTTTAATATTTTTATAAAACAATTTTAATAAATAACAAATATGAAAAAATAATTTGAAAAATCAAAAATGGGATGTTTTTTTAAATGGGTTGAAATTAAATTATTGCAAAACTCAAAAAGAAAAACGCAAAACAATACTTTAAAATCAAAAGACCAACCAATAAAAAACCAACTTTTAACACTTTAAATAAAATGGTTTTTTACATTTGTATTATAACATTTTTTAATTATAAAAATAGCAAAATATCTAAAAAAATATTTAATTATAAGTGTTTGGGGTTCAGTGAGGTTTTTTCTTTTGTTCTTTATATTATAAACAAAATTAACTAACATATTAAAAAAATATTAAAAGTTCTATAATCTATTAATAAACTAGATATTAAAAAAGGAAAGAAACACACAATATTAAATATTTTATATAATTAACCTAATTCTTTATTTATACCATAATAAAATAAAAAAAGAGCAAACAAATAAGAAATGCTGCCAACTAATCTAGACCATTCAAAAATTTGAATTTCAATTAATCTTTTTCCCTTTTGTTCTTGTTTTTGGGTTTCTTTCAAACATTTCTTTAAACTATTAATTGATTGTAAAACATAAGTTTGTTTTTTAATAATTATTGTAAGATATAAAAACCTCAAACTAAGTAAATAGTTTGAGGTTATAATTATGAATTATGTTTTATTTGTAGTTAATGAATTTATTTTTTACCCTTAAATAAACGAAAAAATAAATATAATAATATTAAATACCTCTTTCCAATTTAATATAAATACTTAAATTTTTATCTTTTATCATTTTTTATATTACCTAAATAAGTAATAACATATATAAAAAGTTCAAATATACTACAAAATACTTCTATACTAGAAAGCCATAAAAAATTAACTAAAATTCCATTCACATTCTTTGGCAAGCACTTTATTTTTAGCAAAGTTATCTAATTGATGTAAAACATAAACCCATCTTAAAATACCTATGATAAAAGTTATTAAGGATAAAAAATATAAGGATAATAAGAAAAAAGAAGTTAGAAAAATAATTATGATAGCAGTATAAAGAAAAACAAATAATTTCACCAATAAAACTAATAAGAAAAAATATTTTTAAAACTTTAATGAATCCAGGATAAACTTTAATTTTATTTATTTTATATAAAACAGTAATAAAAACTAAAATCAAAATAGTAATTAACAAAGATATTAAAGGAACTAAAGGAATTAAATGTTGAATAAAAGGGGGAAAGTCCAAATATTATTTCCCATAAAAGCGGTAAAAGCAAAATAAAGCAGCATACAAAAAACCTACTAATATAACAACCATCAAATAAAGAGCTATCGGCAAAAAACAATTCCAATAATAAAGACTTAATTTATAAAAACAACATATCAAAATAATGATTAATTTAAAGCCAATTAAAAATAAAATCAATTCCTTTATATTTGTTATTTTGGTTTGTAAAAAAGAATATAATGTACTGTGATAGTGGCTTAATAACTGATAAATAATTAATCCTGATAGTAAACAAAATAAATTAAGGATAAAAAATTTTATAAAAACCATCTTATAAGAAACTATTTTATCAGTTTTATTAGAAACATGTTTTTGCATTAATTTATTTATTTTTTGATTTTTATGATTATGAGATTTTTTTAACAATTTATTAAAATACTCAGGATTATCAAAAATGAAATCTAAGAACTTCATATTTATCAATCCTCCTTATAATTTTAGTTTGTTCTTTTACCACAATAAATATTTAAATATTGAGGACCGAACCCGTGTTTAGGTTTTAAAATATTAATTAAAACATGCGAAGAATTAGAAATTTCACTTTTTTGGACATACAGTTGTTGCTTTGAGTGTAGGCAGAATTATTAATTCAGTTTCTGCCCAAACTTTGATTAATTATAATGCTGATGGTGGAATTTCTTATTATCGACTAGATGATAGCATTATGAAAGAAAAAGATTATTTAGATGAAGTTATTATTAATCTTAGCGGGCGTGCTGCTGAAGTACTTTTATTTCAAACGGATGGCGGTTCAAAGAATTATGTAGATGATGCGTTTCAAGCTAAAAGAGAAATTGAAAAAATGTTTCACAAATTCCCAAATAATCACTATTTACAACAAAGAGATGGCAATACAACAAAAGCAACAAAAGATGTTTTAGATTATTGTTATAATGAAATTAAAAAAATTAATCAATCATAAATTAATATGGAAAATAATAATTCAAATGTTATTGTATAAGCAAACTTTGGATTAAAATAGCAATTTGCTCACTGATTCTATGAAAAATCTAGATAGACGACTTAATTCTTTATCTTGAATTTGGTAATAATTAATCTTTAATCATGCCAAATTAAAGCTGTATGAAGTTAAAATAAATATTTATCATTAAGAATAACTTTTTAAAAATTTATAAAATTTATAACATTTTTTATCAATTAAAAAATACTATTTAAATTTCAAAAAAATATTTATAAAATAAAAGAAAAAGGGAAGGCCTTAAAGAATATGAACGATAATTTAAAACAACTTTGGATGAAAAAGAAAAAATTATTTTTAGTTACACTACTATTATTTTGTGTTGTTTCTTTGTGTTTAGGAGTTTATTTATATAAAAAATATGCCAAAACACCAACAAATAACCAAACTCAAACAGCAAATAATTTACAAGAAGTTAATCAAGATTTGATGAGAGTTGCTTTTCCTAAAGAATTAAGTCAGTTATGTCCTTTATATCCATTAGGTGCACACAATGCTGATCCTAGCGAACAAGGATTTCATAAAAATATTTACAAATTATTGACGCAACCCTTTTTTAAAGAAAAAATGGAAAATGAAAATAGCGTTTTTCTGCCTAATTTAGTTGTTAGTGTTAAAAGTTGCAATGAAGAACAACAACAAGAACATATCATGGGAAATTCCGAACAAGTACAAGCTGCTAAAACAGTTTTAAGTGAAAATTATCTTTTTGAATTAAAACAAGGATTAAAATTTGAAAATGATGAAGAAATTAATTGTGATGTGGTATAAAATACCATTGAAAAATATATTAAATATTATGATAACTATTATTCTAATTCCAATACACAAGATCAAACAGTGCAATTCAAAAACAAAGTTAAAGGATTAAAAAACCTTGGTCTAGATATGAAAGAAGATCAAAATTTAACACAAGTACAACAATTAAATCAATGTTTTGAAAAAGTAGATAATTATAAATTTAAAATAAAATATCAAAGTCCTCAAGCTTTGTTAGAAGTATTAAAAAAAGTTAATAATTTAGTTCTTTTATCTCCTCAAAATTTTCAAGATTCATGTGTAGGAAGCGATTTTAAGTGCGGTACGCGTTTGTATCTTATGGTCCTTATAAAGTCCAAGAAGGTTATAATCCTAAAAAATGGTTTTTTGTTAAAAATAAAAATGATTTTACTTATTATAATCCTCAAACTAATTTACCAAAAACAGTAGAGGTTTTATTGCTCCTTTAGAAGAACACAAAACATTATTAAAACAACATAAATTGAGTTTTGTAGTTCCTTTTATGCCAAGAGAATTTAATTATTTAGATATTTATACAAATCATCCAGGTTTAAAACCAATTTTTTCTTCTGATTTTATATCTTTATTTCGAGTTAATATAGAAAATGATGAAAACGATTATTTAAAAAAGGTTCTGGGTTATTAAAAGATCTTAATTTTAGAAAAGCTTTATTTTATGGTATGGCACGTCAAAAATTAGACAACAATCCTACTATTAATTTATCTTCTGATAAAGCTAAAGTGTCTAAAACTGCTTCTTATTATAATTTAACCCAACAACATAAAGATAATGTTAATCAATTATTACAAGAAGATGGTGTTCTAAATAAGAAAAACAAGCCCTCCAAGATGAAATTAACCAATTAACCACTGAATTCCAACAAAAAGAAACAGAATATCAAACCATCATCACCCAAAAAAACCAAGAAATTACCCAATTAAACCAAATAATCAACCAACAAGCTGAAGGAATCAACCGTTTAAGTGATGAATTAGAACAACAAATCGATAAATGGGTTCAACAAGGTCTACAAATCCAAGCTCTCGAAGGAACCATAAAAACCTTAGAATCAGTATCAGGAAAATATCTCCAAGAAAACGCCGAACTCCGTCACGAAATAGAAACTCTCAAAGAAAAACTAAAAAATGAAAAAGAACAACATGAAGAAACTAAAAACATTTTGAAAACACGTGATAATGAATTAACCACCAAAACCATTGAATACGAAAAACTTAATGATATGATCACAGACCAAAAAACCTGGAAAGGCTCTTTCCAACCTATACGTACAAATATTAATGATAAAATTATAAAACCAGTAACTTCTTGGTTCCGCAAATGGTTTTAATTGATATTTCACTAGGTAAATATGTTAAAATGAGTTTATATAAAAAGATTATCAAAGGAAAAAATAATCATGATCAAAATTAAAAAAAAATCAAATGGTTTTTCTTAATCATTATTTTTATCGTGGTAGCTCTTATTGGTTTTATCATCTTAACTGAAACAGGAGTAATCAAACTCCCAAAAAAAACCAATTCCTACCCTTCAAGAAACCAAATCTACTATCTTCAAAGAATGGGAAGAAATAGATAGTCGCGGTAGAACAATTCCTATGATTCAAATTAAATATACTTTTGATGGCCTTAATGGCATTGGTTATTACCAAAAACAATTAAATGACAAAACTAATAAAAAATTTTTTGAGCTCGAAACAATCAAAGACCGCCTCGAATCCCAACTCGAACCTGATAACCTCGTCTGTTACATCAAAGACCGTCATCCCTTCGACCGTTGGAACAAAAGAGGGGCAACTTCAGAAGATTTTGGTTTTATAAATGGGTTCGACAGCGCATCTTTTGATATGAAAGACGGTAGTTTTTTGCGTAATAATATTACCTTCGAAAAACAACAAAACGAAGGCCCAGGAAATAACAAATTAATCCTCAAATACAAAGGTCCCAAACACTTATTACAAGAAGACAAAGACTACTACCTTGGAGAAATTTATACCCACAATGATAACTTCAAACTAACTCATTTCCACCTCCACTTCAACCCTGTCCGCCCCAAGAAGCTGAAAATAATAAAAGAACAGACACTGACTGGTGATAAATAATAAGTGTTGATTTATTTACTTTTTTAATGATTAACAAATATAAGAATTTATAAATCAAAAAAAAATAAAAATTAAAAAAAATAGCAAATCTATATTAGAAAGTTTTTCAAAAAAAATGAATTTAAATTTAAAAAATGTTAACTATACTTCAGTTTTTTTATTTATAATATTTTTACTTTTCATATTTACAAATTATTTTATAAAATCTAATTTTATTTATGCTGGTCAAGTTTATTCAGGAATTAAAAAAACAGATTCTTCAGAACAATTATTTGATTCTTCAGAAACAAAAATTGAGTTTTTAAGATCTAAAATAGATGATTTATCTAGACGAAGAAATTCAATATTAAAAGAAATTACTAGAATAGAAGAAACATTATCATTTCATTTAAAAATTAGAAGTAAACAAAATCCTAACACTTCAGAAAGAAATTCAAGTTTTTTAAAATTTCAAATATCTTTTTTAAAAGAAAAAAAATCTTCTCTTAAAAAAAATTTATATGAAATAAATTTAGAACAAATAGATTTAGAAATCCAATTAAGAAAAAAAATAAATTTTCTTAAAAAATAACTTGTTTGTAACAAAATATATTAATTTACAATATAAATTAAATAAATAAATTTATTTAACTATAAACAAAAAGACCCTTTCATAAGGGTCTTTTTTATTTTAAACGAAAGGAAAACTAAAAATTATGTTCATTAAAAAAAACTTACCAGCTTTACCGAATAATCTTCTTTTATTCATTATTATCTTTACCTTATTAATCCCTTTAATTTTTATTAATTATTTAATTAAATTCTATCTTTTTACTTATCAATTAAGCATCAAAAGATTAAAGAAAGGTATCGTAGTTAGATTTTATCAATATTTAACCACTACTAAAACTAATAATCATGCGGAACCTAATTAATACTTGGTTAACTAAACTAAATAATTGGTTTGCTGATATAAGTAATTGTTTTTTTAATAATCAAAACAAGTGGCTAAATTTAACCTTATTAACCATTCTTTTATTATCCCTGCCTCATCTCTTATGTTTAATTGATTTCATCTTTAAATGTCTTTATCATATAATTAAATTTATTTATTATTTCTTTAAATATATTATTTCATTCTTTAGAAAAGGAAAATAACCATGCAAATAACCTTATCCCAACGTACCAAAGAATGGTATCAACATCGTAAACAATACATTAACGCCTCAGAAATGGGCAGTATCACAGGCCATGACAAATTCCGTTCCTTAAATCAACTAGTTCATGACAAAATCTTTGGCACTACTTTGACAAGTAACAAATACACCGAACATGGTAATAAAACCGAACCTTTAGCGAGAACTTTCTTTGAAAAACAACCAAACTCACTTATCCTGATACCATCTTTACAGATGACAAAGAAAAAATGTTTTCCGCTTCTTTAGATGTTTATAATGCTAAAACCAACACTCTCTTAGAAATCAAATGTCCTTATCGTGATGAAAACAACAAAATATCAAACACTTGGGATGGCTTTTTTTTCAAATAAAGAAGTCCCTTTAAACTACTGGGCTCAAGTCCAATGTCAACTTTATTGTTCTCAAGCTAAATTTGCTTATTTCTTAGTTTATTTTAACGATAATGATTATTATGTAGTTCGTATTTACCAAGACAATAACTTCATTAATAAAATGATTCAAAAGGAACGATTTTAAAGAATATATTTTTACCAGGAAAAAAATAAGATATGATCAAGTGTTTCAAAAACTGGAAAATAAAAAAGTAAAAGAAATTCAATTATTTTATAAACAAAATAGTTTTTATAATGCCAATAATCAAGAATACTATTTTATAGTAATTAAAGATCAAAATGGCAATTGGTTTAATAGTATTTTGACTTACGAATTAAAAAAATATTTTTTTAACAGTTCTATATTAAAAAATAGTAATCTATTAGATAATATGACAGAAAAAAAATTTAGTTTTAATCCTTTAGAAATTATTTTAAGTTTATTTAAGAATTTATATATTTTTTTGTTTGGCATCTATATTATGTATTCTATTAAAACTCTTACAAATAATTCATCTAAAAAAAATCAAATTTCTAATAAACAAAAATTTCTTTTTAACTTTGAAGATGTAGCAGGAAATAGAGAAGAACAAGAAGAGCTCAAAGAGTTAGTTGATTTTTTAAAGCATCCTAAAAAATATGAAAAGATGGGAGCATCAATTCCTAAAGGTGTTATTCTTTCAGGTCCTCCAGGAACAGGAAAAACCTTACTTGCAAAAGCTTTAGCAGGAGAAGCAGGAGTGCCTTTTTATGCTGTTTCTGTTTCTGAAATGGTAGATCCTTATTTTGGTGTAGGAGCTAAAAAGATTAGAAATTTATTTAAAGAAGTAAGAAATAATGCTCCTTGTGTTTTGTTTATTGATGAAATAGATACTATTGGTAAAAAAAGAGGTGCTATTCAAAATGATGATGGCTCTATTATTAATCAATTACTTACCGAAATGGACGGTTTTACTAAATCATTGGGAGTAATTATTATTGCTGCTACTAATAGAATAGACGTTCTAGATCCTGCCTTACTACGTCCAGGACGCTTTTATAGACAAGTAATAGTAGGATTCCCCGATCTTAAAGCAAGAGAGTCTATTTTGAAAGTACATGCTAGAAATAAAAAAATAGATCCTTTAGTTGATTTGTTTTGTATTGCTAAAATGACACCTAAAATGAGTGGAGCTCAACTGGAAGCTGTTCTTAATGAAGCTTCTATTTTGACTGTTAGAAATAATAAAGATTTAATTACTAAACAATAATTAGAAGAAGCAATTGACCGTGTTTTAATGGGTCCTGCAAAAAAATCAGTGAAATACAATGAAGAAGAAAGGAAAATGGTAGCTTATCACGAAGCAGGACATGCTATTATAGGGTTGAAATTGCCTTTTTCTCAAAAGGTGCAAAAAATAACTATTATTCCGAGGGGAACTGCGGGTGGTTATAATCTATATTAACTTTAAAGTTCCCTTCTATGTTTGCTATACATAAAATTTGTATTCAAAAAACCACTTCTGATGGATCAACAACTTTGGGTTATAATTCATTGACAAATATTCAAGCACAAGGTATTTGTAAACCTATGACTTTGTTATATTGGGGTGGGGCTGCAGCTCAACAAATGTTGTCTAATCAAGCAAAATTTCAAAAGAACAAATATTTTCTGGCATTGATGATGATTATACAAATGGTATTGAAAAAAATTGATGGAAAATAATAGTTTTGACCAAGTAGATATTCAAGCATTATACAAACAAGCTTGCACCATTATAGAAAATAATAAAGAACTTTGGGGAAAAATAGCTCAAGAATTATATAATAAAAAAATTTTATATCCAAATGATATAAATAGGATTTTGCTCAATAATAAAGAGTTAGTGGATAAGTTACGTTCATATTTTTTAACTGTTTCAAAACTTTCTAACTGTTTCATTTATTTAGACAACTTAATATTTTTTAATAATATAAAGACCAACTTTTGAGTTGGTCTTTTTTTAAAGAGTTTTCTTGCATTTCTAAAAGCCCATTTGCATGTTTTATCCCCTCCTACATTCATCTTTTTCTTACTTTTTTTTCATTTTGCATCTGCTCAATTACCTAAATAGTTTGGTAGCTTAAATATTTATTCTATACTGGGACGAATTATTTTGACGAATAAGCCTTTTCTAAAATATGTTTTTTAAGCCATTTAATGCCGCTATATTTTTTTCTTTTGATATAATATTAATATAAAATACATATTATTAGAATAATAATATAATGCATGCAAATTTAATTTATTATTTAAAATACGTAATATATTTGACAGTAAGCTAACTTATTTCAAACAATTTTAACTTTTTCATGTATTAAATTAACTGAAATACATTATTGAAATGCAAATATGAATTAAATCAAACTGCAAAAAAAAAATCACAAAAAAAGCCAAAGAAGCAAAAGGAGTTTTTAATGCCAGCCTTATTTCCCAAAAAAATTAAAGTTATTTATGATGGTCTCTTGCAAGGTCAAGTTTATGAAATGGCTCAAAGTCTAGACTTTTCCTTTCAACATATCCAAGATGCCCTTTCCAAATTAACCGATGAAAACGTTTTTTTACTTACTCGCAGTGTGAAATTTGGACAAGTATCTGATGATGCCAAAACTTTTTTAGACAAAAACGCTACCAAAGTAATAGGTGTTGCTGTGTCTGGCAATAAAAATTGGGGCAAAAACTATGGCAAAGCAGGCGACACCATCGCTTCTACTTACAATGTGCCTTTGGTTCTCAAATTCGAAGGTTCGGGCATGCCAGAAGAAAGAGCTTTTTTAAAAAAATGGCTTGCTTGCTATTGTAACGACCAAAAATTGCCTTCTTATCAATCCCAAACGCAAGCACAACTTCAAACACTCACCCCAAAAAAAAACGTCTTGCCACCTTGGATTACACTCAACAATCAAATTATTGACGAACAAGGAAACATCAAAGACCTCAATAAAGATAAAGAAGCTTTACAAAGTTTTTTGCAAGAAGGAGTTTTGCCCAAACTAAAACGTTTTGCCACTTTGCAAGAAAAATTAACTTTTTTACAAGAAAAAGAATATTATGAAAGTACTTTTTTGCAAAAATACACCCACTCGCAAATTAAAGAAATCTACCAAATTGCCTACCAAAAGAATTTCACTTTCCCAACTTTTATGGGAGCTTTCAAATTTTACCACGATTACGCCCTTAAAACTCGTGACAAACAACACTATTTAGAAACCTACGAAGACCGCTTGTCAGTAAACGCCCTTTATCATGCCAAAGGTGACTTTGAAATTGCCAAACGCCTCATTGTATCCTTAATCAACCAAGACTTTACTCCTGCAACTCCCACTTTGCTCAACACAGGCAAAAAACATCGTGGCGAATTTGTCTCTTGCTTTTTGTTAGAAGCTGGTGACTCTTTAAACGACATTGCCCGCATTAATGAATTTTCGATGCAACTTTCCAAAATTGGCGGTGGCGTTTCGATTAACATCACTAATTTGCGTGCCAAAGGTGAATCTATCAAAGGCATCAAAGGCGTGTGTAAAGGTGTTGTAGGTGTGTGCAAATTATTAGACCACAGTTTCCGTTATGCTGATCAAATGGGACAACGTACAGGTGCTGGCGCTGTTTATTTGAACGTTTTTCACTCCGATATCATTGATTTTTTAAGTACGAAAAAATTAAGCGCTGACGAGGATGTTCGTGTCAAAACTTTATCTTTGGGCGTTGTATTTCCTAATAAAATGATTGAACTTGCCCGCAACAAAGAAGTTATGTATACCTTTTTCCCGCACACTGTTTTCTTAGAATACGGCAAAAATTTTGCTGACATCGCAGTTGATATGGACTATTGGTACGATATTCTAGTTGCCAATCCCAAAGTGCAAAAAAAAGCCATCAATCCACGCCAACTCTTAGAACTTATTGCCCACATGCAAGGCGAATCAGGCTATCCTTACTTAATGTTTTGCGACAACACCAATCAAGCAAACACTTCCGATCTGAAAGTCAAGTTTTCTAATTTATGTACTGAAATCCTCCAACCCACTATCACTTCACATTACAAAGATTACCATCAAACCCAAAAAGACGAAATTGGTATGGACGTTTCATGCAATCTAGCATCAGGACACATGGGAAACATGATTACTAACAATACCATTCAAGAAACTGTTTTTATGGCGATGGAAGTAATGAACTGTGTTTCTGAAAACACTAACATTAGTTATGTGCCAGCTGTTGCCAAAGCTAATTTTCTTAACCGCAGTGTAGGTTTTGGAATTATGGGTCATCACGGTTTTTTAGCTCAAAATTACATTGCTTTTGGAAGTGAAGAAAACAAAGATTTAATTGATGTTTTTTTCAATGCCGTTAATTTTTACAGCCTTCTTCATTCTTGCAATAAAGCTAAAACCACAGGTAAAAAGTTTTATCGTTTTGAACAATCCAAATACGCTGATGGTAGTTATTTTGACAATCGCGGTGAAATTTTACCCAAAACTGCCAAAATCAAAAAAATGTTCCAAAACATCACCTTGCCCACGCAAAACGATTGGCACCAACTTAAACAAGATGTTATGCAATTTGGGCTCTACAATTCTCATCGCCTCGCAGTGGCTCCAAACGGCTCAATTGGATACATTATGGGAGCAACTCCTTCTTTGACTCCTGTAAAACAATTAGTAGAGGAACGCACCTATGGCAACTCCAAAACTTACTGTCCAATGCCTGCCTTAAAACAAGCTTCCTTTATGTACACCACTGCTTATAAAATGAACAAATACGACCTCATTGATGTTATTGCCATTGCCCAAAAGCACGTTGATCAAGGTATTTCGTTTGAACTTGGTATTACATCTGATATTACTACGCGTGAATTACAAAAATACTATCTTTATGCTCATCATAAAAAGATAAAAACCCTTTATTACACACGAACCCAAAAGCTAAAAATTGATGAATGTGAGGCTTGTGGTGTTTAAAAACACCCTATAAAATCGAATAAAAAATAATTAATGGAATAAAACTTTCATTAATACACTATATTTATAAATCTCAGGCAAGTTTGATTGCTTCTCGTACTTGGTTTTTTGTGATTTTGTTTTTGCTAAAATAAGGCTATCAAATGGATAGTCTTTTTTTATTCTTAACAAAGATTATTTCTTGCCTCAACCTCTTTTATATCAAAATAAATACCTTCATTATTTTCCAAATTACAATCCCAAATCACAACCCTTTCAATTTTATCCCAATTAATTTATACTGAAAAATTCAAAAACCCTAAAAGAAAAAGGAGTAAATCAATGAAAACCAAAAATTCACAACCCCACCCAACTTCTAAAAGACCTTTTCAAGGAGCTAACTGGAATGTGTTAGAAGACAAATATACCCATTTTTTTTATGAACAAAATTTAAGCCAATTTTGGCGTCCTGAAGATATCAGTTTGCAAGGTGATCTTGCTGCTTGGAGTGAACTTACCTTAGAAGAAAAAACTGCTTATTCCCGCAATCTTTTAGTTCTTACTTTTTTAGATACTTATCAAGGTGATTTGGGTATGCCTGTTATTGCTCGTTCGTTAGAAGAACATGAACACCAAAAAAAAGCTACCCTTAATTTTATGGGAGCTATGGAAAATGCAGTACATGCTAAAAGTTATTCTAATATTTTTATGAGTTATTTAAATAACAAAGAAATTAATCAACTTTTTTTGTGGGGCAACCAGCAAACAAGCCTTCAAACTATGATGCAAGTAATTGTAAAAGTTTATGAGGCTTTGGAAGACCAAATTTATTTGAAAAAACAATCCTCCTTACAATTTAGTGAATTGGAATTTAAAAAAACTCAGTGGCAAGCTATGGCAGTATCGGTTTTTTTAGAAACTTGGTTGTTTTACAGTGGTTTTTACTATTCTTTATATTTTTATGGTCAAGGTAAATTAATGCAATCAGGAGAAATTATTAATTTAATTATTCGTGATGAAAGTATTCATGGTGTTTATGTGGGGCGTCTTGCAACTGAAATTTATCAACTGTTTGATAAGCCTACCCAACAAACTTTAAAAACATGGTTAGATGATTTGATGCAACAACTCTATCAAACCCAAACTTCCTTAGTTCATACCATTTATCATAAACTAAATTTAGAAGATGATGTTAATAAATTTGTGCGTTATAATGCCAATAAAGCTTTAATGAATTTGGGATTTGATGCTTTTTTTCCATCCGAAAATGTAAATCCTGTTATCATTAATGGACTTAATACTGAGACTAAAACTATGGATAACTTTTCTATGAAAGGAAATGGTTATCAAAAAATGCGCTCTGAGGCGTTGCAAGATGAAGATTTTTATTTTTAAGACACAATCAAAAATAAACAAAAAGACTAGTTTTTAAACTAGCTTTTTTTTGTTTTTAAAAACATTTATTTTTATCATAATTCCTTTCTTTTTATACTAAAATAAGTATTTTTGTGTTGAAACTTTATTTTTAGTGGTAAAATAAAATTAATTCATTGGCGTTTTTTTTGGGAAGAAAAAAACATATCAATGAGGGAAAGATTAAAAAGGAGGTTATAAAACATGTTACAAGAAAATAAAAAATGCGAATGTACTTAATAATTTGCTGTTTTTTTTGTTTCTTGCGTGTTTTATAATTTTGCAATTTATCATTTCTAACAAAAAATTAATTCATAATTTATTATATTTATTGTTATAAATATTTATCATTATTCTTTATCCTTTATTTTGTTGCACTAACCTATCCCAAAGAAAATAACTTATTTTATTCCAAATATATAACTTTCAAATCAAACCCAAAACTAAATCATTTTCGCCATAAATTATTTTAGAAAACAAACAACTTATAAATTCTAAAAAAGAGGTATTTAATATGGGTTTTTTGAACACTTAATTAATCCTTCTAAAAGAGTAAAAAAAATATTAAAACCACGTAATCCTGATGACGATATTACTTTTTTAGTACAAGAAAAAATTGAAGAAATTAAAAATCAAAAAAAATACCAATTAAGTAAAAAAATCAAATTAGTAACTCATAATACTGTTTTTATTAATTTTTTTATTTTATTATGTGTTTTTGTATTTGGTGGCTTATCTACTTATCTTTTTTCAAAACCGAATCTAATATTTATAAATATTTAGAATTTATTAAATCTTTAAAATTAAAAATTTATATTATTGATATCTCTGCATTTTGTCAATTTGCTATTGATGATTTATTAAAAGTAAATAATATAGATGCTAAAATAAAACTTTATTTTGGTATCTTAATGGTGCCTTGGGGTTTGATTTTTAGCAATTTCATCATTTCTTGTAGGCATTGGGTTTTATCTTTTCAATCCTTTATTAAAATTTGGGATTTCATTATTTGCTTTAGTTTCAGGTTTTATTTTTATAGGTTTTGTCCCTACTCTCTTGGAATTAAATAATGATCCTTTTTTAAAATTTTTGTCTTTGGTTTTGATAATAATCCCTATTATAGCAACTTCCTTAATTGTTGCTTTTGCCACTTATTTATATAATATTAAAAAAACTCAATTTCGTTTGCAAACCAAAATCCTTTTTATGGTTTCTTTTTTTTGGTACAATATTATTAGCTTTATTTGGTTTGGGTATCAATTTACAAAATCCATGGACTATTTTTGCTTCTTTATTGTGGTCTTTTTTTAATTTAATTATAGGTATTTTAATGTGGACTATTACTTTAGAAAATCTCGATCTTTTTGTAAAAGAACAAATTACTAAAAAATATGAATGGTTTATTATATGTCTTTTGTTTGGTAGTTTTTTTCAAATTTTTCTTTCTGTTTTTAAAATTTTAACATGCTTTGCATTTTATTTAAAGAAAAATAACTTTTGCCACTAAAATTAAATATTTTATATTATTAAATATTTATATAAATACACTATAAACATGATATAATAAAAATAATTCATCACGATAATGTATAAAGAAATTATGGACGATTATATTATGTTTTGTGAACTAGATAATTATTTGATTGATTTATATATTTTTATTAAATTCAATAAAATGGTGGTGTTTTATATGAAAGTAATCAATCTTTTTTAATTAATATTTTAATTATACTAAATATAAAATACATAATAAAATAAAATTTAAAAAGAGGTTATATTGTTTTTATTAAAAAAACTTTATTTTAAGAAATTACAATTATTTAGTTTTTTATTTTTAATATTATTTTATTCATTTAAAAGTTCTAAAGTTATGGCTTTTAATTCTGATGATTATGAACCAGATTATTCTCAAAAACATAATGTACTTGATTGGCGTCATTCCGATGGGCATATTTTTTCAGATAATGCTAGAGTTTTTATGGTATTTCAGGAATCAAACCCATTCCTTTTCATTCATATAAAGAATTTGTAAATGCAAATCATTTAATAAAAAATACTGCTTTAATAGCAAGTAATTTTGTCCCAATTCCTGGTTTTAAAAAAGTAGTTATCTTTGGGTTTGATGCTAAAGATGAATTTTTGCCAAGTTCTAAAATTGCTATGTTTAACGATATGCTAGATTATCATTTGAATTAAAATATAGAATAAGGTTTTTTCTTTTTTGATCTTTCTCAATTAGACGAAATTAAACAAGTAGAACTTACTTTTTGTGATTGTCCTACATATTCTACCCTTTTAAAAATAGCTAAAGATTTTTTTGAAGGAATAATAGATAACAATTTCGAAGTAACCCCTCAACAAATTGAGAAATTTGGCAAAGATATTGTTAAAACATTGCCACATTCTATAAAAACAGAAATAGTTAAAAAAGAATTAAAGAATATATTAATAAAAAGATTAATCAAAAAGTAGGACATGCTATTGCTAAAACAACTTTGAAAAAAAGTACTAAAAAAGCAGTAGATAGTTTTTGGGGCAAAGTATTTTTTCCTGAGGTTTTTGAATCAGCTGAGGCAGCAGAAAGAAAATACAAATCTTATGCGTATATAAATAAAAAAATTATTTTTGATATAACAAATAATTATTATAAAAAAACAATTCGATTTTCAGTTCATTTTCCTTCTGAAGATGTTATAGAAGTTTATGAATTATTTTTTAGATAATAACAAAAGATCTTATAGGTATGTCCTACTTCGTGTACTGCTGTTTTGAGCATTTTTTCATCAATTTGGTTATAATCAAGATTATTAAAATCTAAAGTTTTAGAAAAGTTAGGTTGTGTGTGTTCTTCAGATTTTTTAACATTATATTGAAGTTTGTCTGTTAATATTAAAAACCCAAAAACGCTACTTTCTATTAGAATTAAAACCACCAAAATTCCTAACCATACATATACATTTCTTTCCTTTTTCAATATTTTAATTTTCATAGTTAATTTGTCTTATTTTCTTTGAAATTAGGTTTATTTGTCAAGATTATTTTTTATAAATTTCAATATTTTTTTCTTTCTATTTATTTCTTTTTTAAAAAATGTTAAAATAAAATGAGCTAATTGCAATTGCAAAACTAAAAACTAAAAAAAGATAATGTTAAAATAAAATAATTGTTGTTTTCTTCATGGTAAATTTTTTACATCCTTTTTGCTCCTCTTTTAAAAATTAGCAGCAGTGATTAAAAAACTGCTATTAATGTAATTTTATCAAAAAAAACGATAAAATTTGCTCACTAATCCTTATATTCTGATAGTTTTCCTTGCAATTTTATAAATAAAAAAAGAGACTTTAAAAAAAGCCTCTTTTTGGGATTTAGATTTATTTTGGCAAAATATTTTAATTATTCAATAATTTTAATTCTAAGTTGATAAAAAAAACAAAAACAAATCGATAAAATTAACAAAAAAAATAAATTAAAATTATTTATCCAATTCTTAATTTAGCAACCAACATATGATTATCTTTAATAATTCTTTCTATATCTATTTGTTGTAAAAGTTTCTTTTGGTCTATTTCTTGGGCAATAATATCTAATAAATCTTTATTATTTGCAACAATATTATAAGCTTGTTGAAATAATTTATTCAAATCTACTTTATTTAATTGATTATTTTCCATTAAAAGTTTTTCTATAAATTGAAAATCATCATCAATTCCTGAAAATATTTTTTCTTTTGGAATTTTGCCTTGATTAGCTAAATACTGTTGCGCAGCTGCACCTCCAAAAGCTTGTAAAACTAATCTTTGCCAACCTTGATTTAATTTTGGATGCCTAACAACTGTTTGTCCAAAAAAAAACATCGAATCAGCGGTCAAATCAGTAGTTGTTTCTTGAATATAAATTTTGTCAACCGAACATAATGCAAAAGGAAATTGCAAAACTATTAAGGCATGTCCTGCTTCGTGATAAGCTGTTAGTTGGCTAGGAGTAAGGGGTATTGGTGTTTGCATCATAGAAAAATGCAAAATATGAGAAAAATCAGGTTTTAGGATTTGTCCATTAGCACACCAAATTTCTTTAATAGTTTGTATATTGTCTTGTGTTGGCATATAATATTTAAAAATAGATCCACTTGGTAAAATCACTTGTGTAAGCAAACAAGAGTCTAAAAAACCTTCAATAATTATGCCATTTGGTTGGATTTCTCTTAAAAATTTTTTTTCTTCTTGGAAAATAGAACAATTAAACTTTTTATTTTGGTGCTCTTTGGCTTGTATGGCAATTTGCATCACTTTATTATCGCGGTGTTCTTTGCCTTCTTTCATTAACTGAGTTTCCAAAAGTTCAGGCATTAAAGGAATATATTTTTCATCCGTATAAATATTATAATGAGGTTTTGCAGAAGATAAATGGTGTTTTTTTAATGACATATTGATAGAAGGTTTTGTAAAACAAGCCCCTACAGGAACAACATCACAAATAATATGGGTTGGGTTAGTATTTAAATCAATTGACAATTTTTTTGGCAAATATATAAATTCTTTTATCCCAATTATTACAAAAATAATAATAGCAATGTTTGTCCAAAATAATTTTGGGATTTTAGAAATCATATTTAGTTTTTTATCTCCTTAAAATTAAAAAAGTTAAATTAAAATTTAACATAAAAAAATAACATAATAAAGTGATTAATATTATTTGAAATAATAAATTTTTTTGGATGATATAAAATAAAATCATATAGCAAATAATAAATAATGTGCTTTATTAATGGATGATAAATTTTATACTTGATAATTAATTATCAAAATAATATACTACAAATAAACAAATATTAAAATTCTACATCATATATTATTATATTTTATAATATGGATTTAAGAATTATAAATTTGAATGCATTTGGGTGATTTATATATTTAATAAAACCACTTTCAAAAAATTTTATAACTAATTCCATCCTTAAAAATTTATTATTTTGTTTCATCCAATCCCAAATCACAACAACTGCCAAAAATTAACTAAAACGGATACAAAAAAATAACAATTTTTTTTAAAATTCACCCAATTCCACCCAAATAATTCCCAAAATAACGATTTTTGGTTCCAAATTCCCAAAATAATGCATTTTTTTTAACATTTATTATTAGCTTTTATTTTTTGTTTTGTTATAATTTAATCAGGCTTATAAAAAATAATTGATCATCAAAAGAAAGATGACTAGAATAAACGAACTAAAAAATAATTTAATTTTGCAAAATTGACCCAAGATAATACTTTATAACTTTGGTTGTGGCACTTTTCTGATTTATTTTTAGTAGTTATAAAAACAATATAACTAATTTATTAAACTTGCAAATGCAAAACAAAAAGTCAAGAGCAAGAAGACAAAAAAACATACAAATGACTTTGCACACAAACAAGACTAACAAACCACATAAGCCACATAACTCAAAACCCCAACCAAACTCCCCCAACAAAAAATTATCTTACTCAATTAGCATCCTTATTATTTTGAATTCCTTTATTCCATTTAATTTTATCCACCATTATAGCCTTGCAAATATTTTTTATATATCAGTTAACAAAATACTAAAATATAAAATTTAGTCAAAGGAAACAACTTTATATGAATAAAAAAGAAGAAATTTTGCAAATCAGTCGTCTTGATAAAGATGCTGTTGTCAAACATCTAAACACCGATGCTTGCGGACTTACTGACAAACAAGCCCAAGAAAGACAAACTCTCTACGGTAAAAATATTATCAAACAAGGAGAATCTTTTCCGTTTTGGCAACAATTCATCAAACAATTTACCTCGATAATGGCTATTTTATTATGGATAGCAGCATTAATGATTTTTGTAATTAATCCCAAAGAAGCAGCCATCGGTATTTCTATTATTTTAGTTATCATTGTAAATGGCTTATTTTCTTTTTCCCAAGAATACAAAGCTGATAAAATGTTGTCTTCCTTAGGTAAAATGATTCCTAAAAAAGTTCAAGTTTACCGCAACAAAAAAATAGAATTAATGGATGTTATTGAACTTACCATTGGAGATGTCATCTTTTTAGAAACAGGAACCCAAGTTCCAGTAGATGCACGTATTATTCAATCTAATAGCTTTTTTGTTGACAACTCAATGTTATCAGGCGAAACCATTCCTTTAAACCGTACTGAAATGCCAAACCTCGAAGATAATCATTCCATTGCTGAAATGCCTAATTTAGTTTATGCAGGTACTACAGTTACTCAAGGTAGTTGTTTTGCAGTTGTTTATGCTATTGGAAATAACACCCAAATTGGAGAAGTTTCAAGCATTGCTCAAAGCATTGAAAAAGGCAAAAGCCTTCTAGACCAAGAAATGCACCACATTGTTAAAAAAGTAAGTATTATTGCTTCTTGTGCAGCTTTATTTGTCTTTATGATTTGTTTTTTCAAAGCAGAAAAATATAATATAGATTCTTTTAGAGCAGCAATTGTTTGTGCAGTTGGTATGTTAGTTGCAAACATTCCTGAAGGCTTACTTCCTACCGTTAATCTAAGTTTAGCAGTTGGTTCTCAAAGAATGGCTAAACAAAACGCTTTAGTTAAAAAAATATCTTCCCTAGAAACCCTCAGTTCTACTACTGTTATTTGTACTGATAAAACAGGAACTCTAACTCAAAACCAACTTACAGTAAGAAAAATTGTAACTCCTGATGGCACTATCAAATTAAAAGGTTCTGGCTATAACGACGAACAAACATTTAGTGTTTGCCCAAACAATACTGCCTCCAAAAAAGGAATTGAAAAATTCTTAATTGCATCAGTTCTATGCTCTGAGGCTAAATTAGTTCCTACGCCAACTAAACCCCACCAATTTGAATTAATCGGTAATCCTACTGAAGGAGCTTTATTAATTGCTGCTAAAAAATACGGTTACAACATTGAAGAAGTAAAAAACAACTTAGAAATCATCCAATTAAACCCATTTACTTCAGAACGTAAAAAAATGAGTGTCTTAGTTAAAAACAAACAAGAACCTGCATATGACACCAATTCACAATATCTCTTTATTAAAGGAGCTCCTAATATTGTCCTTGAACAATGTCAAATGCAATACAAAGGTTCTCAAGTAAGTCCTTTTAGCCCTAATGAAAAAGAATCTTTCCTTAAACAAAACGACCAATTTGCAAGCCAAGGATACCGCGTTCTTGCTCTTGCTTACAAAAAAATTGAACAAAATCCTCCCCTAGAAGAAGATATGGTTTTCTTAGGTTTTGCAGTTAATTACGACCCACCAAGAGAAGAAGTTAAAGAAGCAGTTAAAAACTTAACTCAAGCAGGACTAAAAATTACTATTATTACAGGAGATTACAGTCTTACTGCTGCTGCCATTGGTAAACAAGTAGGAATCATCCAAGACAAGTTCGTTGGTTTAGACGGTTGTGACCTTGACAAAATGTCTTTAGAACAATTACAAGAAGTCCTCAAAAGCCCTCATCCAGTTGTCTTTTCGCGCACTACTCCCAAACATAAATTAAAAATTGTTCAAGCATACCGCAAAAATGGAGAAGTAGTAGGAGTTACTGGCGACGGAGTTAATGACATTTTAGCCCTTAAAGCAGCTCACATAGGAATTGCTATGGGAAAAGCAGGCACTGATGTTGCTCGTAATGCTGCTGATATGATTTTATTAGATGATAATTTTGCAACTATTTCCAAAGCTGTTTTAGAAGGACGTTGTATTTATGAAAACATCAAAAAATTCATGACTTATGTCTTTGCTTCTAATATCCCTCAAATCTTTCCTTTCATCGCTATTGCTTTTTTAGGAGTTACAGAACCTTACTTATATGTTTTACAAATTTTAGCAATTGATCTTTTAACTGATTTAATTCCTGCTATTGCTCTAGGAGCTGAAGAAACTGACCCAAGTTTATTAGTCCAAAAACCACGTACTAAAAACGACCATCTAATGGACGCTAAAGTATTAAAACGTAGTTATGGCTTTTTAGGAATAGTTGAAGGTTTAATGTCTTTAGCATTTTTTTGTGCAGTTTACAATTTTAATACAAAAGACAACTTCTTCCTAGCTTCTACTATGTCATTTGGAGTTGTTATCTTTGCTCAAGTAGGAAACGCATTTGCTTGTCGTTCTAACAAACTTTACTTTTGGCAAACTATAAAAAAACCTAATAAAATATTGTACTATGGTATTATAATTGAAGTATTATTCTTTGTATTAATTACTAAATTTAGTTCTTTAAGTTATATATTCCATACTAAGGATATTAATATATATCATTATTTATGTTTATTATTATGTCCTTTAGTTATGTTATTATTTGATACTATCTGGAAAAAAGTATTTGCATTTAAGAACCAAAAACAATCAAAAATAAACTAATACTTACAATTAAATAATTTATAAAAGACCTCTTTTTTAGAGGTCTTTTTTTTGTTTATTAATATAATTATTAAGTCTCCTAAACTCATAAAACTACTTTTTGAACTATTATTGAGCGTTCTTTACGCAAAAAAAAGAGTAAAATAAAAATAAGGGAAATGTTTTTTGTTCCCTATAAAACTAAAAGGAAATGATAAAGGAGACAAAAAAATATGCAACAACCACAAAAAGACAATAAAAATTTTATTGTACTTACAATATCATTTACAGTATTAATGTTAGGATTAATTTTAGGTGTTTGTTGGGTTTTAAAATCTAAACAAGAACAAACAAAAGAAGAAACATTTAAACCGCCCACACAAACTTACAAACCTGATTATAGTAATAACGAAGGAACTTATACAGGAAGTCAAGTCAATCAAAATCCTTACTTGCCTTCTCAAACATTTACAACCACATCACAACCACAAACAACAAACTCTCAACCAAATAAAACCCAAACTCCACAAGGAAAACTAATCAAAAAAACAAGAATATAAATCCAATGGAATAAAATCTGATTATTGTACCTACGAAAACAACTACCAATGATTATTTTCATAATTGAAGCATTTCATAATAACCTCTTATAAATAAGAGGTTATTTCTTTTAATAATATTAATCATATATATAATAAAAACAAGTTAAGTAATTAACTTGTTTTTATTATATCTTAATTTAATTTTATATAACGTTTTTCTTTGGGTTTAACTTCTTTTTTAGGAACACTTAATTTTAATAAACCTTGTTCCAAAGAACCTTTAATATCTTCTAAAAGAAAATCATCACCTAAATAAAAACTACGTCTCAAAAATCCTTGAAATCTTTCTTTACGTATAAAATTAGCTTCTTTAATTTCATTTTTTTTAGAATTTTTAGCCTCAACTACTAAATAACCTTCTTCCAAAGCAACTTTAACATCTTCTTTTTGAAAACCTGGTAATTCAATAGTAATAAGGTATTGATTATCTTGTTCTTGAATATCAGTTTTCATAATATTGTTGTTGTTAGTTAAAGAATTTGTTTTAAAATCTTCAAATAAATTTTCTAATAAATCTTGATTTTGATTAATTAAACTAAATAGCATTTTTATCACTCCTTTTTTCTTCTTTCTAACTTAAAAAATGAAAAAACGATTTTCTATAATTTGTTCATTTGAACTTAAAGCGATTTTAGATGAAAATATAAATCTTTACTATCTTTTTTGATAATCTCTTATATTTATTTTATTTTTTATAATATGTATAAAACATTTAATCCTTTAAGCTCAATTTTATTTTAACAAAAATTTTTGGCACTGTCAATACATTATTGCTATTTTTTTTACAAACTAATAAATAAATTTTAGGGTAAAATAATAATGAAGGGTGTTTTAAATTTGAAATAAATCCCAAAAGAAAAAAAATACTTTTATTTATATTTTATTTAACATCGCTCATAATTAGAAAAGAGTTTTATGAAAAGAATTAATTTTTATCGTAAATTTATCTTATTTTTTAACATATCTATTCTTTTTTGGCTAAGTTTTATTCAATTACAAAATTACTCTTATACTATTCAATTTATGAATAATTCCTTATATTTTGATAAACTACATGAAAATAAACAAACTAAAACTATTAAACAAACTATTAAAGCTTTGGAACAAGAAAAAGATATTTTAAAAGAAAACATTAAAAAAGATATTAAGGAAGAACAAATTAAAAATACTAATCAAATACAAACCAACAAAGACCAAATTTGGCAAATACATACAAATGATAAAACTGCTTTGGGAATTATTTTTTATAGTTTCAAAATCAAAAACAATAATGACAATGAAAATGAAAAAACACCATCAATTAACAATTCAGAAAAAAAAATATATTTTGCTCTTACTCCTAAAAATATCATACAACCAAACAACATTATAAAATTATCAAATCCCCAAGGAGAAGAATGGGGCACTATTCAAAATCAAGTATTAACTCAATATAATATTTTTACTCCCTTATTAAAAGATTTTGATATTATCACTTTTAAATCTCACAAACAATATATAATTACTCCTTTACAAAGACAAAACAAATATCACCAAGGACAACCAATTCATTCTTTTTCTACAACTATACCACAAGCAATTGCCTTTCAACAAAGTCATATAAGTGAAGATATTGAAGTTAACAATGAATTAGATGAAATATTTATTGCTATTTCTAGTCGTTGTAATTCCAACAATAAACAAACTGTGTTTTGGACTGAAAAAGGTAATTTAATTGGTTTTTTAATAACTCCTGAAATAAAAAAAGAAAAAGGAATTAAATATATTAAAGTGATTCCTTCCATAAATTTTAATAAACCTATAATAAATGACGAACCTCCAATAATAAAACTTATCAATGCAATTATCAACCCCAATAATATAAATAATATAGTAGATAAAGATACAGAAACAAAGACAAAGACAAAGGAAAAAGAACCGCCCAACAACCAAATACTAAAAGACATCAATTTAATTACTTTATTTATCAATACTGGTTATAGCCTAGGAACAGGAATAATTGTTTACAAAGAACAAATAAATAACCACACCATATATTATGCACTAACTAATCGTCATGTAATTGAAAGTTTTTATCATACATCAAATCACCAAAAACAAATAACAATCAAAAACAATCAAGGATTAAACAAGCAAGCAAAACTATATGCTTTTATTAATAACAATCGTGAATACGACGATATAGCTATCATAACTTTTACTATTCCTAACTCCGATACTACTAAAAAATTAGATGAAGTTCTTGCCAAATACATTAATTTTGATAAAGATATACAAATACCTATCCATCAAGGAGAACAAGTTTGGGTATTAGGTTGCCAAAAAGGCTTACAAACTAACCAATTCCAAAAACCAACAAAAATAAAATGGGAACAATGGTATTTTGACCTAATGCCTCACCAAAGACCTCAATTTAGACAAAATTTATTTAAAACAGGAGTTATTGCTTTTCTCAATGAAAAAGAAATTAACTCTGATATGACCCTAGATTCAGGCAATAGCGGAGGACCTCTTTTTAATGCTGAAGGAAAATTAATAGGCATAAATAGGAGTTATCATAAAATTTTGCGTATTTCTCAATCAATTAACATTAACTACATCAAACAACAATTCTATACTTTACTCAAATTCAAAAAAGAAAACATAGCAAATAACAACCCAAATAATATTGCATTCCAAACGACTAACACTAATACAAATCATATTGCAAACGAACTTAATATCTTACAAAATGAAAAACTAAACGAAAAAAAAAACCACATCCAAACCAACATCTTTTTAGAAGACCTACATACTTATATAAAAGAACAGCCCGAACAAAAAATAATTTTTCAAAATAAAGACAACCAAGAAACTCTACTTACAATAAATTGTCATGGTTTGGAAACAATACAATTAGTTAATTTTGATACTCACAAATACAAGCAATTAGAAATTAGTTTAGCAAACACTAATCAATTTAGTATCTCTTTACAAATTCAAATTTTTGATTATAACAATAAAAAAAGTTATGAAGAAATAATTCAAATACCTAAAATTGACATAGATAAAATGTTTTTATCATTTACTAAACAAACTTTTTCTTATAACAACATTTTAGAAAACCAAAAAAAGATTTTAGAAACTAATATCAAATTGGCAAAAACCACCTTCCAAAGCCCCAAAAAACCAAATACTTTTTATAATCTTTTTGATAACAAAGAACAAATAATTAAAGAAGATATGTTAAAAACTATAGTTTTATGCCAAGATTATTACAATTCCCAAAATATCAACTTAGGAGTTATCATTGACAAAAAAACTGTAAATAATTCCGATAATACTTTTATATATACTGTCATTTTAGAAAAAAATAGAACAAACCTAGACACTTCTTATCTCTTAGATGCTTTCCAAAATATTTGTAATGAAAACGTTAAAATAACTATCCAAACACCTTTTGGCTTACAAGATGAAAAAGGAAAATACAAAACCATAGCCACCCACAATAATCCTTTTAGCTACATAACTTTTGAATCTAGAACAAATTATCCTGTTTGTACCTTTGTTCCTGATAAAAAACTTTTATTAGGAGAAAAAATATATTTAATTAGTAATCATAATAACATCTCTGATAAAGCCTTAGCGCCTCATATTTTTCAAAGCCATTTAGCATTACTAGATAACCCAAACAGCCAAGAAATTACAATAGATAGTACTTTTTTAGAAAATTATTTTAACTTAGAAGAAAGCCTTTATTATAATAATTGGTTTGCCTTTGATTCTCAAGGAAATCTAATTAATATTTGCTCTCAACAAGATATTTATCATCTACACAAAAGTCAATTTCCTTTTATTACATTTCCCAAAAATAATATTTTCCCAAATAAAATACTAAACATTACTAATGCAAAAATAGCAATATTTTTAATATGGACTTTTATTTGCATTATAGTTTTTGTAATAATATATATCAAAAGTTTTAAAGATAAATACAGTATTGCATATAAATTACAATATTTTTTGTCTTTTTAGAACTAAATAAAAAAAAGAGACTTAAAAAGTCTCTTTTTATCTTAATATCTTGTTTTTAGTATATTGATTTATTTTCCCACACTTCAACTTAACTTAAATTAGCACCTTTCAATAAAGTTTTAGTATATTGATGTTGAGGAAAGACAAAAATATCTTTAACATTTGCCATTTCTACTACATTACCATGATACATTACAGCACATCTATCACAAAAATACTTAACTATGGATAAATCATGAGAAATAAAGACAATAGTAAGTTTTAATTTTTCTTTCAATTCATTTAAAAGATTAAGAATTTGTGCCTGAATGGAAACATCCAAATCAGAAACAGGTCCATCACCAATAATTAAAGTAGGTTTTACAATTAAGACTCTAGCAATTACAATTCTTTGTTTTTGTCCTCCTGAAAATTCATGAGGATAACGCGCCAAATCACTTTCTTGCAATCCTACTAATTTAATCATTTCCAAAACTTGTACTTTTCTTTGATTTTTATCTTTAATTCCTTGACAAATCAAACCTTCTTCTACTAAATCTCTTACAATCATTCTTGGATTAAGAGCTTGATCAGGATCTTGAAATATCATTTGAATCTCTTTTAATTTTTGTTTATCTTTAAGATTTTGGGGATTTTTTTAAAACCTTGTTGAACTAAATATGTTTTTTTATCCACGCTACCACTAAATAAAACTGTTCCTGCAGTAGCATGAATAATACCTGCCATAATGCGTCCTAAAGTAGTTTTGCCTGAACCTGATTGTCCTACTAATCCAAAACATTCACCTTTATAAATAGTTAGAGAAACATCTTTTAATCCTTGAAATTTATTAGGAAAAATTTTAGAAACATTACTAACGTCCAAAATAACTTTATTGTTTTTAATTACAATATCCTCCTTTCTTTTGCAAATCCAAAATTAAATCAGGGACTTCAATTCGGGGAGCAAACTTGTGTAATAACCAACTAATTGCATAATGAGTAGCAGAGATTTTAAACATGGGAGGTTCTTTTTCAAAATCAATTTTTAAAGCATAAGGATTACGAGGAGCAAAAGCATCCCCCAAAATAGGAGCAGTAAGCAGATGAGGATTTCTTTGAATACTTTTTAACTTGTTGCCTTTCTTGGCAAAAACAGGCATAGATTTCAAAAAAGCCCAAGTATAGGGATGTTTACTATTATAAAAACTTCATGAGTAGTTCCATATTCAAAAATCCTACCAGCATAAATAACAGCTATTCTATCAGCTACATATTTAACTACTTCTAAATCATGAGTAATAAAAATAATGGAAAACTTTTTTTCTTGTTGTAATTTTTTAATCAAATACAAAATCTTTTTTTGCACACTTACATCCAAAGCTGTAGTAGGTTCATCACAAATTAAAATTTTGGCTTCATTAGCTAGAGCAATAGCAATGGTTAAAAAATTATTCCATTCAGCAACCACATTAACTTTTATTTCTACTTTTTTTCCTTCTTGATTAAAACAATTTTTTAATTGGTTTTTTACAAAACGAGCTAAGTTAACTCTTTCTTCTTGTGTTTTAGCAAATAAAAATTCTATTTCAACTGTTTTTTGTTTATCTGCATCAAATAAATGATTATAAACTTTTTTAAATAATTCATAAGCTTTAGTTGGATTATAACCTTTATTTTCAGGTTCAAAATCTTGAATATTTGCTTTGTGTTCTTCGCTTTCATTATACATTAAAGGTTCTTCTAAAAAAGAAGTTATTTTAGGAACAACAGCCAAATCTCCATCACTAAATACATACACAGTTTCTCCTACATCACTTCTATTAAGAGCAAATAAAACTGCTTTTTTAAAATCTAGATCTTCTAATAATTTAGGAGTTGCTTTTTTATCTCCTCTTTTTCAATTATTAAAACATAATGTTTGTCTTTTATCAACAGGACTCATTTTTAATAAAGGATGTTGTTTATATTTGTGATACATCGGATCATTCATTAAAGGTAATGCGTTAATTTTTTTCTCTTCAAACATAAATTCAAATACATTATTTTCCATAACAACTCTTTTAACAATTGATTTATAAGCAACTTTATTTTTATCAAAATAATTATAATTTTTATTAAAAAAAAAATTTTGATTATTACTCCATTCTTTCACTACATAAGGTCCGTAAGATTGGAAAGGGAAGTTAACAGTTCCATAAGAACTTTGGGTTTGAGCATCATTTTGAAAAGCAGCATCATAACTTTTGGGAGGAACTAAAATAACCATATTTAAACTATTTACTACTTTGAATAAACTTTTGGGTTGATCGAAATGCAATTCAAATGTTAAAGGATCCCCTTGAACTGCTTTAACACCTACTTCTTCAAAATCAACTTTAGTTTCTGATTTTTGTTCATAATACTTTTTAGCATTTTTCAATTCTAAATATTTTCATCATATATATATATTCTGCTTGTTTATTTTTACAATTTGGATCTATTCTTCTTTTAAGAGTATATTTTAGAGTTTCTGCATTAATAGGTTCTCCATTTTCAAATTTTAAATCTTCTTTAAACTTAAATGTAAACTTAGTAGCAGTTACTTCTTTTGATTTTTCATAATACTCATTACCTGAAAGATCTTTTAATTCTTCATGAAATGGTAAATCTTGTAATAAACCAGGCATAAATTTCTTTTTTAAACCTTTGTTGATAAAGTCCCAGTTATGCCTTCTTGAATTTTTCCTGGACCATTAGGTTCTTGTGAAAATTTAGAAAAATCATGTGCATAAGAAGTGTGTCCATCTCGAACAGCTTTGTCCCAATCTATTTCTTCTGTATCTACAAAAGAAGAAGATAAAAGTTTTAAAAAATCAATTTGCGTACCTTTTTCCCAAGTAAAAGGATTGATGTGTTCTACATTTGTTTTCATATTACTTTTAAAAGTTTCATAATCACTATAAGTTAAATCTTTAGAATCTTTAGGTTCTAAATAAGCATGTAAAACTAAATCATCATTTACTTGATTAGAGGCTTTTTGATCTTTTGTTCTTTGTTCTTTGTTCTTTTTTTGTTCCAAATTGATACGGTTCTAAAAAGGATTCACCACCATATCCAAAACGAAACCAAACACAAAAATTAAAGTTATCATTTGCAGGTTTTTCTAATTGATCTACTTTGGTCTTTACATCAGCACTATCAGCACCTTTATCAACTACCAAAGCATTAACTTTATTAACTTTTTTAAAATTAAAAGTAACTAGTTTTTTATCATCTGGTAAAACTAACGGATATAAATTTAAACTTTGAGTTACTTTTTCATATAAAGGTTGAAAATCTTTAACTCGGTTTGAATCTACTTGTTTATTTTTATCAGATTCCAAACACCATCTAAATTTATTACCAAGTGATTCAAAATCTTGTTTATTAGTATCTTTATCTAAAAGTTTAGTATTTTTATCAACTTTAAACTCTTTGACAACTTTTCCTTCTTGATTATAAAATTTCACTTTTAAAACTTGTGATTTAGGCCATAAAAGATAACCAAGTACACCACCTACTACTAATAATGCAAGTACTGTCCATGTAACAACCTTTTTTTGGTAAAATCTGTAAAAAAATATTTTTTTAACGCACTAAAAAAATTCTTTACTTTTGATTTCCGATTTGCTTGATTGGCTTTTGAAACTCCTTTATTTTTCTTTGACATTTATTTTCCCTTTATTTCATTTTCTTTTTAGTTAAGTTTTTTTAAAATTAAAAATAAATATTTAGTATTATTTTGATATAAACTGAGATTTATAACAAAAATATTTAACAATTAAAAAATAAAACTACAAAATAAAAATATATTTTAAAAACAAAAAAACTCAATATTTAAAAAATTAAAAATACACTAAAAATACAAAAATACAATTTTTTGCTAAATTACATCAAAAATACTTTAAAAGTATATTGACATTTTTTTATTAAAAACCTAACACTTTTTCACCCCTTTATCTTTTTTTACAACAGCAATTTAAAAATAAAAAATATTGCTATTAACATCATTTTATCACAAAAAAAAGGAATTTTTTGCTCACTCATCTTTATATAATAAGTTTTTTTTTGCAATTTTATATAAAAAAAAACCAACTTTTTAGAGTTGATCTTATAATTTTTCAAAATATTTAATTGTTTGATGTTAATAATTTGGCAATATTTTATCAAAAAGGGTTTTAGGCAAAAGGATAATAAAACCTATCATAAAGGCACAAAAGCCACACACCAAGCAAAAGAAGTGCCAATCCCAATAAAAAAGTAAACAAATCAAGAATACTAAAAGATTTTTCATAATACCAAGTTCTTGTTTTGTATTTACCAAAACGCCTCAATTGCATAGCATTAGTAATTACATCAATTTTATCTAAATTAAAGAAAATCAAAGGAGGAATAATAAGGGCAATTCTTTTAATATCTGCAATAATACGATCCAAAAAATGAGTTTTTTTAACAACTTTAATACCTCGTACTTGTTGATTGAGAGAAATATTTTTAAAATCTTTTTGAATTTCAGGAATATAACGAATAGTAAGGGCAAAAGCATAACTAATTTTATAACTAACCCCTAATTTATTTAAACTAGCAGCTAATTGACTGGGATTAGTAGTTATAATAAAGATTAAAAATAAAGGAATAATACAACAATATTTTAACAACACATTAAATTGATAAAATAATTGTTCTTGGGTTAAAAGATTAAAAAATAAAGGAATGGGGGTTTTGGAGTTATATATTTGAGTACCATAATTTCTAAAACAAAAAAAAATAATAATATTGTTTACAAACAAAAAAAAGAAAGTTCCTTTAACTACAAACGCTACTTGCTGCCATTTAATTTGAGCACACCAAAACAAAAACAAAGAAAAAAAGACAAGTCCTAACAAAAACCATACATGATAGACCATCATACAAGAAACTGAAACTAAAATTAAAAACAATAACTTAGTTGCTCCTTGGATTTTATAAATGAAAGTATTACCTGGTAAATATTGTAACATACTATTTGCCATAACAACAATCCTCCTTTAAAAAAGCCAACATTTGAGTTAACAAAACATTTTTTTGTTCTGATGTAAATGGCAATTTATTGATAAGAACAATCAAGCTGATAGGATTGAGAGAAGTTTTTTGCATTAAAGACATATCTGTAAAAATTTTTAAAGGAGTAGTATTTGCAATAATTTTTCCTTGTTCCAAAACCAAAGTTCTTTGAGTATAATTAAGCATTAAAGACATATCATGAGTAATAATTATAATGGTAATTCCTTTATTATTTAACTTTTGTAAAAAAGTCATAATTTGTGTGTGATGTTTTAAATCTTGTCCTATGGTAGGTTCATCCAAAATAAGAATTTGGGGTTGCATCACTAAAATAGAAGCAATGGTAAGTCTTTTTTTTTGTCCAAAACTAAGAGCAGAAATAGGACAGTTAACAAAACAATCCAAATTACAAGTTTTCAAAATGGCATGCACTTTGGTTTTTATTTCAGTTAATGAAAGTTGTTTGCCTAAAAGCCCCAATGATACTTCTTCAAAAACAGTTTTTTGAGAAATCATATGGTGGGGATTTTGCATGACAAAACCAATTTTTTCTGATCTTTGTTGTAAAGACAAATGTGTTAAATCTTGATTATTTAATAAAATAGTTCCTGTTTGAGGATTACAAAAACCACAAATAACTTTGGCTAAAGTAGATTTACCACTACCATTTTTACCAACAATACTAATCATTTTTCCTGGAAATAAATCCAAAGAAATGTCATTTAAAATATTGGGTTGTTTGGATTCATAGTGATAAGAAATATTTTGTAATTGCAAAATGGGGCAAAATGGGTCAAAATGTTTGGGGAAAAAAGGCAATAATTGAGTTGGGTCGTTTTGAGAAATAGCACATTTTTTTAAATTTGTTAATTGATTGGAAAAATATTGAACAAAATCTAAGGATTGTAAGGCAGGCAAATTTAATAAATAAGGAAGGCTTCCCAAATTGATACCAACCTTTTTCAAAGCACTAATATAAGTTGGTTCTTGGATACCTTGTTTAGTTAAAATATTTTCTAAAATTAATTTTTGGGGAGAATTGTCATAAATAATTTTTTCATCTTCAAATACTATTACCCTATCAAAAGAATCATCTAAAATATCTTCTAAATAATGTTCAATAACTAAAATAGTCGAATGGTATTTTTGATGAATAGTTTTTATTAAAGCAGTCATTTTGGATCTTGAAACAGGATCAAGATTGGATAGAGATTCATCAAATAACAAAATAGAAGGATTATAAATTAAAACTCCTGCCATCAATGCTAATTGCTTGTGACCTTCAGAAAGTTCTTGTGGTTTGTAATCTAAAAAGGATTGCAATCCTAAATCTTGTGCCCACATATTTACTTTTTGATATATTTCACTTTGAGGCAAATCATCATTTTCCAAGGCAAAAGCTATATCTTCTGCTACTGTTAAACCTACAAATTGATTATCTGTATCTTGCATAATGGTACCCACATCCAAAGATAGATCAAAGATATTGGTTTGTGTCAAGACTTTATCCTTAATAATAGCAGTACCTGTAATTTTTCCTTGATAACTATGAGGAATCAAACCATTAATACATTTTAAAAAAGTAGATTTACCGCTACCATTTTTGCCCACAATCAAAACTTTTTGTCCTTCATAAATAGTTAAATTAATTTGATTTAGAGTTGGCGTTTGTTGGCTATAATATTGAAAACTAAAATCTTTAAAAATGATTAATGGTTTTGGCATAAAGTTCCTCTTTGAAGTTATAAAATAAAAAAATTGATTAAGGATGTTTAAAAAATATTTAAGAATTATTAATTTTAATTAAAGTAGCTTGTTTAGTGTAATGACAAGAATACATAGACATTAATTTAATTCCTACTACACTATAAGCTAAAATATTAGAAATTACTATTAAAAAACTTTGTAAATAAACTAGTTTAGGTGGTTGTCCGTAAATCAATAAATCACTTTGAGGAGCAAAAAAACCCCAAATTATAAAATTACAAGCAACCTGATAAAGCCAAAAGTAAACAATTTTTTTCTTGGTAAACACTTGATATTTAAGATCAATTATTTTATGCGGCAATCCGTAAATAAATCCAATAAGAGCAGAGCATAAAACCCAATTCCAAGAAACATTTCCAAACAAAATAAAATCTTTAATGGTGTGTCCTATAAGTCCTAAATAAAAACCAACCGCAGGACCAAAAGCAACAGCAATGAAAGCTAAAAAAGCGACTGAAGTTTCAATACTTACATTAAATCCCACAGGAATAGAGGCAAAACAACTTAAAACAAAAAATATCGCAGCACTCAGTCCTATAGTAACAGTTTTTTTAATAGAATCATCTTTTGACATTGGTTAGTTCCTTTAATAAATGGTTTGGGTTTGGAAAATATTAGTGGGTTGGGGTTTTGCTTGTAATGTTTTTTAATTTCAAAGCTTAAATTATTCATTTATAATTTTATTTAAATTTTTTATTTTTTGTTGGGATTTAGCGGATTAGAATTGTTTTTACTTTCTAACAATTTTTGATATTGCTTACAATAACTTTCATATTTCTTTTTTTCAATTTCAATTTTGGCACTTGCGGCTTTTTGCAAGAAAGATGGATTATTTAAAATGGTTTCACTTCTTTTAATTTCTTTAAGAAGGGTATTTTTTTGTTGTAAAAAATTACTTTCAATTTTGGTTTCATTAAGTTCGTTTAGGGTTTTGAGGTCAATATAAAGACTTAAATTTTTTTCAATTAACCAAATAGTTTTTTTTGAATTGGTAACTTTGTTAGTAATTTTAATTTGTAAAGTTTTGAAAAATTTTTCTAAAGCTTGTTGCAAATTTACGAAATCTTGGAGGATAGTTGAAAATTGAGATGCAACTTCTAATTCTAAATTTAATTTACAATTGATATTGGATTCTTGTCTTAAATGACGTGTTTTAATAATTAAGTTTTTAAGATTTTCAAAATCAGCTAAGGCATCTAAATTACAATAAGAAGTTTTTTGCAAAGTGGTTTGAGTAATGTTCGTTTTATTGTCAAAATTTTCATAAAGAGCATCAGTTACAAAAGGAATAAAAGGATGTAAGAGTTGCAAAATATGTTTCATCATATAAACTAAAAATTTTTGACTGTTGTGCAATTTTGTTAAATTGGAGTTATTCTGATCTAAATCATGTTTGGCAAATTCTAAATGCCAATTAGCAAAATCTTCCCAAACAAAGTGATATAAAATTTTTCCAATTTCTTTTAATTCATATTTTTGATATAAAGTTGTTACTTTTTGAGTTGTTAAATGCAATTGTGTTAAAAGGGCTTTTTGGGTCAAAGTCAAAAGATTGATATCAAAATCAGTGTCTAAGGTGTTGGTATTTAATTTTACAAAACGACTAATATTCCACAATTTATTAATAAAATTCCAAGATGAAGCAACTTTAGTCTCATCATAGAATAAATCAAACCCAGGAGCAGCGTTAGTAATTAAAAACCATCTAAGAGCATCGGTACCATATTTGGCAACAACTTCCAAAGGATCAACACCATTACCTTTTGATTTAGACATTTTTTGTCCTTTGTTATCTCTTACTAAACCATGTAATAAAACATCTTTAAAAGGGTCCTTGTGGGTTAATAAAATACTTTGAAAAACCATTTTTGATACCCAAAAAGTTAAAATGTCATAGCCTGTTACTAAAACATCAGTAGGAAAACGATTTTGAAATAAAGGGGCATTGCAATTAGGCCATCCCAAAGTGCTAAAAGGCCACAAAGCAGAAGAAAACCAAGTATCCAAAACATCACAATCAAGGCTCCATTCTGGACCAGGACTTTCTATTTGAACTTTAATTTCTTGTCCTTTATGCCAAGCAGGAATTTGATGACCCCACCATAATTGACGCGAAATACACCAGTCTTCGATATTTTGGAGCCAATTATTAAAAATATTTTCAAAACGAAGCGGAAAAAAATTGATTTTGTTCGTTTTTAAAGCAATTTGGGCGATGGCTTTGGTTTTTAAAAACCATTGTAAAGAAAGACGCGGTTCGATGATGGCATCCGAAATACTTGAATATCCTACTTTATGAAGGTGATTTTCAGTTTTTGTAAAAAATCCTTTTTGTTTAAGAGTTTGCAATAACTTTTGACGACAAAAAAAGCGGTCTAATCCTTGATATTGCAAGGCTAAGTTGTTCATAGTGCCATCTTCGTTCATGCATAATAAAGCTTTTAATTGATGTCTTTTAGCTACTTCAAAATCATTAATATCATGTCCAGGTGTCACTTTTACAACTCCTGTACCAAAATTAATATCTACGTAATTATCACTAATAACAGGAATTTGGATATTAGTATCAGGAATAAAAACTTTTTTGCCAATAAAAGATTGATATCTAGGGTCGTTAGGATTTACCATTAAAGCTTGATCGGCAAACATGGTTTCGGGGCGAGTGGTTGCAATTTCTAAAAAAGAAGGAACCAAAGAAGCGTCAGACAAATTGGAATTAGTTGGAAAATCAACCAAAAAATATTTAATATAATATAATTTTCCTTCAGTTTCATGGTAATTTACTTCTACATTAGAAAGGGCTGTTTTAGTTTCGGGGTCCCAATTAATAATTTTATAATCTCTGTAAATTAATTTTTGTTGGTATAATTTGACAAAAACTTCTTGAACTGTTTGGCTCAAATCAGGATCAAGGGTAAATTTTTCAAAATTATAATCTAGATGCAGCCCTAAAACTTGCCATTGTTGCCTAATATTTTGGGCATGTTTTTCTTTCCACTGCCACGCATATTTTAAAAAAGTTTCTTTACTTAAAGTTTTGGTCAAAAGCCCTTCTTGTTTTAATTGTTCTTTAACTTTATTTTGAGTGGCAATTCCTGCATGATCCATCCCAGGCAAAAAGAGCACATCAAAGCCTTGCATTTTTTTAAATCTTATAATAATATCTTGAATGGTGTTATTCCAAGCGTGTCCCAAATGCAGTTTTCCTGTTACATTGGGAGGCGGAATTACAACAGTAAAAGTTTTTTTGTTGGCATTTGGATTGGCACAAAAATATTTTTTTTCTAACCATTGTTGGTATCTTTGATGTTCTACTTTTTTAAAATCATATTTAGTTTGCATAAAAGCTAGCTTCTTTCTATTTTCTTTTTTTAGGGTTGAAGTTTTTGGGTTTTAAAAGTTTTTTGGGGGTTATGTTTGGGGTTTTGAAAATGTTTAAATGGATTGGAGGAAATAAAAAAAATTACAAATTTTTTTGCAAAGTGAAAAAGTTGGAAAAACTAAAAATAAAAGAGCCAAAAATAAGGGAATCATTTTTTAATCATTGGCATTTGGATCCATTAATTGACTTAAAAACAGTTTTAATTCTTCCAGCCCTTCTTGTTGTTTTGAAGAAATCAAAAAAAAATATTTAATCTGGGGAAAGTGATTAACAAGCATTTTTAATTGTTTGGGCACAAGATTTTTTTTAACTTTATCCTTTTTAACAAATAACAAGACGACCTCAAAACCCACTTGCAAAAGAGCTTGATGGATTCTATCGTCTTCTTGGGTAGCACCCACTTTAAAATCAATTAGCTGAAAGACTGCTTTGAGATGAGAAGTTTGTTCCAAAAAAGAAATAATCATCGGCAATAACTGCTTTTGAATTTCTTTACTTTTTTTAGCATAACCATATCCAGGAGTATCGATCAAATAAAAAGATTCGTTAATGTCATAGTAGTTTAGGGTGATGGTTTTGCCAGGTGTTTGAGAAATTTTAGCTAATTTTTTTCTTTGAGTTAAAGCATTGATGAAAGTGCTTTTGCCAACGTTGCTTCTGCCCATTAAAACAATTTCGGGTTGTTTTTTCAAAGGAATATCTTTAAAATGGACAATACTACGCACAAAAGTGGCTTTTTTAATCATTTTGGTTTTTCCTTTTCTTTGCTTTTGTCTATAATTGTTTGCGATTGGTGATTTTGGGAAATTTTTGAAGGTAGTTTACAAATATTATTATAGCAAATTATTATTTTTGTTGCTTTATATTTTGTGATATCGTTTTATAATAATATTTTTTTGATAAAATAACAATAGTGATAATGATAATAATGTTGAATTGATCTTTTGCAAAACATTTAAAAAAACAAACAATTAATTAATAATAAAAGAGCAAAATGAGGTTTTTAATTTGGAACAAACAAATAACATACATTTAATTTGGGGAAAACAAAGGTTTTTTCTAGAAAAAAAAATAAAAAAAATAATTAATATTTGCAAACAAAAACAATTAGATGTAGTTTATTATTGTATGCAAAAAGATCTTGTAACAGAGCTGCAAAAAGAACTACAAACCACTTCTTTGATTGAAAGCGCATGGAAAAAAGTAGTTTTGGTGGATCACAGTGAAATTTTATTTCAAAAAAAACCTCAAGAAATGGCTTTTTTAATTTCTTATTTACAAAATCCTTACAACAATTTAGATTTATATTTTTTTGCAGAAAAAACAACTAAAGCATCTGAAGTTCAAAAAATTTGGGAAAAATATTGTCTTTGCAAAACGACAAACAGTTTGGAGAAAAAAGATTTTTTTAAATATATCATGGAAGTTTTTCAAAAAGATGGTTTTCAAATTGATACCAAAGCTATACAAGAATTAGTGAGTAAAACTAACTATAATCTTTATTTATTGCATCAAGAAATAACAAAAATCAAATTATTTCAATCAAATGATAAAAATATAACTTGGCAATTGGTGCAAAAAATCAATGCTTTTAAAGAAAATGACAATATTTTTGGATTAATTAATCTTTTTTTAAAACAAAATTATATTGATGCTTATCAAATGTATCAAACCTTAAAAACGCAAAAAATCAATGCTTTTCATGTTATAAATCAATTAACTCATAAAATTAAAGAATTGTTATTGGTAAAAGAAATGTTGCAACAAAAAAAAAGCCCAGAAGAAGTGCAAAAAGTTTTGCCAGTTTCACAAGGCAAAGTATTTTTTTTAATGAAAGAAGCAAAATTGATTGAAAAGCAAAAATTAAATACACTGTTTTTAGATTTAATAGAATTAGAATATCAAATTAAAATGGGTGCTGTAAATAAAGATATCGGTTTGGAAATGTTTTTATTGGGTAAGCAAAAGTTTTTTTTGTAATTTGAAAACTAAGCATATAACTTACAATTTTTTGACGATCACAAAGGTTTTAAGATTTGTAAAATTTCTTCTTGAGTAATTGTTCCTTGCCTTAAAATAACTGGTTGAAAGGTGGTTAGATCAACAATAGTTGAAGATGTTTTTAAAATCGGGTGATAGTTTTGATAAATTAAGGCGACTTTATTGTGATAAATATTAAAAATAGTTTGGTAATCATTTAGTGGAGGATGATTGCTTTGATTAACAGAAGTGGTCTTTAAAGGACCATTTTTTTTTAAAATTTCCAAAGCTAAAGGATGATTGGGGATTCTTACTCCTAAAGTTTTTGCCTTTGTTTTAGAAAAATATTTCAAAGTGGTAGGCAGAATTAAAGTTAAAGGGCCTGGCCAAAAATGCAGAGCTAATTTAAGGCTTTGAGGACTAAATTGGACCAATTTTTTTGCTTGTTGTAAAGATGCACATAAAACAACAATACTTTTATTTAAAGGTCTTTTTTTAATTTGATAAATGCAATTGAGTCCTTTTTTATCATATAATTTAGCGCCCATACCATAAACTGTATCGGTTGGAAAAATAATAATATCTTTTGGTTTCAAAATAATTCCTTTATTTATCTTTATTTATCTTAAACTGGTTTTTTTAATTGAATTGTTTTGATTTTGGTTTTTTAAAAGAAATTGCATCAAAACTAACTTTGGGCAAGTTGTTCTTTTTGGGCTTCATGAATCAAAGGTTCAATAACTAAATCGAGTTTACCTTCCATAATAATATCTAATTTTTGTAAAGTAAGTCCAATTCTGTGATCTGTTATACGATTTTGGGGGTAATTGTATGTTCTTATTTTTTCGCTTCTTTCACCAGTTCCTACTAAATTTTTTCTGTGTTTGTTTTCTTCTTCTTGTTTAGCGGTTAACATTTGATTATAAATGCGTGTTTTTAAAAGGGTAAATGCTTTATCTTTGTTTTCGTGCTGGCTTTTTCCTTCTTGACAAGCAACACTAATTCCCGAAGGTATATGAGTAAGTCTAACAGCTGATTTAGTAGTGTTTACTGATTGTCCACCAGGTCCGCTAGAATTAAAAGTGTCGGTGCGAATGTCATGCCAATCAATTTTTAATTCTAATTCTTCTGCTTCGGGAACTACCAAAACAACAGCAGTAGAAGTGTGAATTCGCCCTTGAGCTTCGGTAGCGGGAACACGTTGGACGCGATGCACACCTGATTCATATTTTAAAAAAGAATAAATATTTTGTCCAGAAATTAAAAGTTCTACGGAAGAAAGACCGCCTTTAATGCTGGGATTTAGATTGAGGATTTCGACTTTCCATTTTTTGCTTTCGGCGTATTTAACATAGGTTCGTAATAAATCAGCTGCAAAAAGATTCGCTTCGTTGCCACCAGCTGCACCTTTAATTTCTAAGACAACATTTTTTTTATCAAAAGGATCTTGGGGTAAGAGAAAAATTTTTAATTTATCTAAGGTAGTTTTTTTTTCTGACAAAATATTATCTTTTTCTTGGTGTGCTAAAAGCAATAATTCTTGATCTTGTTGTGTTTCTAAAATGGTCTGTATTTGAGTAAATTCGGTTTCTAAATTTAAGTATCGGTTAAAAAGTTCTACTGTGGGTTCTAATTTTGATAAATTTTTTAAAATGTCAATTTTTTGATTTATGTTTTGTTCGTTTAACAAAAGTTTTTGTAAATCTTGATATTTTTGTTTTATTATTTTTAATCTGTCAAGCATATTTACCTCTTTGTTTTTTAAAAAAGAATGGGGGGTTAAAAAAATATTTTAATCAATCAAAATGATTTTTTATTCATTTATATTAGGTTCGATTTCTGAAAAAAACATATGATCAAAATCAAGTATAAATTCTCTAATACCAATTGATCCTTGACGATTTTTGGCAATAATAACTTGGGTGTGTCCAGAAGAATTGGGTTTTTTGTCCTTTTCATAATAACCTTCTCGGTACAAAAACATTACAATATCGGCGTCTTGTTCAATTGAACCTGAATCTCTGAGGTCAGCCAAAATGGGACGTTTGTCTTCTCTTTTTTCTACATCCCTTGATAATTGTGAAAGGGCAATAACAGGAATTTTTAATTCACGTGCCATTTGTTTTAAACTTTGAGAAATTTCTGCTACTTCTTCTTGACGGTTTTGTTTATTAGTTTTGCGGATAAGTTGCAAATAATCTATCATTACAATATCAAGTTTGTTTTGACTTTTAAGTTTGCGACATTTAGCTTTAATATCTAAAATATTTACTGTAGCTGAATCATCAAAATAAATATTTAGATCATCCATTTTTTCCATTGATATTTCTAACAAAAATTTTTCTTCTCTGTTTGTGTTACCCAATTGAATTTTTTTGTGCTGTATTTTTGATTGAGTACTTAACATGCGCATAGCTAATTGTTCGTTTGACATTTCTAAACTAAAAATAGCAATATGAGGGGATTGATAATTGTGTTTGGGATTTGCAATTCTGAGAGCTAAATTAAGCATAAAAGTACTTTTTCCCATGGAAGGACGAGCAGCTAAAATAATAAATTCTTCGGGCTTAAATCCTAAAGTAATATTGTTGAGATTATCATATCCAGTGGAAAGACCTACTAAATCTTTATGGCGTTTGGCAAGAATATTTTTTTCTTTAGTGTCTTTTAACAAAATTTTTAATTTTAATAATTCATTGGTTTTTTTGTTTTTAGTTAAATTAAAGATTTTTTCTTCTGAAAAATCCAAATATTCTTGGACATCAATGTTTTCGTATCCTTTTTGTGCTAATGAAGTGACAGTTTCGATAATTTCTCTTTTTAAAGCAGTTTCCTTAATTAAATCAATATAGGTTTCTATATGTTGAGTAGAAGGCATCAAATCAGATAATTCATTTAAATAATCGATATTTCCTATTTGTTGTAATAATTTTTCATTGTCTAAAATAGCACTTACTGAATAATAATCAATTTGTTTGTTAGTTTCATGCAAAGTTTTCATTGCTCTAAAAATATGTTGGTGATGAGAGCTGTAAAAGTCAGTTTCTGCAATCATATCTAAGGTAAAAGCTATTTTTTCAGGGTTTAAAAGTAAAGCTCCTAACAAAGCACGTTCTGCTTCAGGACTTGAAGGAGTATTTTTAGAATAATTGGTCATTTGTTTTTTCTTTCAGTCACATTAAGGAAAAAAGTAGCCTTAATTTGATCAGTTAGAAAAACATCAACAGGATAAATACCAATAGCAATGATTTCGCCTTCTAAAGATATTTTTTTGCGGTCAAGAGTAATATTATGAACTTTTAAAAATTCTTCAGCAATTTGTTTGAGAGTAATTTTTCCATAAATTTTTCCTTTAGGTCCTAATTGAATATCTAGAGTAATTTTTTTGTCATCAATTTCTTGTTTTAATTTATGCATTAAAAGTTCGTGATTACGTTTTTGTTCTTGTTCTAACATTTGGGATTGTTTAATTGCAGCTAAATTGGTTTTGTCTGCTAAAAGAGCTTTTTTATTTTGAATTAAAAAATTGCCATAACCATTATTAACTTTAATAATTTCGTGTTTTTTTCCTTTATTAGGAATGTCAGTTAACAAAATAATTTCCATATTCTTTTCACCTTTTTCATATTCTAATTTTAAAAAATGTTTTAAAGTGTCTGTAACTGTTTTGATATTAGTTCCTTCTAATTGAGTAGCAGCGCTATTGAGATGTCCTCCACCTTCCATTTGTTCCATGATAGTTTGAACGTTAATTTCATTGTAAGAACGAGCACTAATTGCTATTTTATTATCTGCTATTTGAGCTATCATAAAGGCAGCATCAACGTTGCGAATGTTTAGAACACTTTCTGCCACTTGAGCTAAAAAAGAACGATTTTCATAAATTTCAGAACTTTGAATAATAGCAAATCTATCCATAAAAATTTCCATTTCAGAAATCAGTTTATTAATTTCTAAAACTTTATCAAAGTCTTTACGTAACCAACTTTTAACCTCAATTGCATCAGCGCCTAAATCTTTTAATTTGGAAGCTACTTCAAAAGTTCTAGAACTTGTACGATAAATAAAAGCGTTAGTATCAATTAAAATACCTGCATACATAATGCTTGCTTCAAAAGCAGTAATGTGGACTTCTTTTTCCAAAAATCCCATAACTTCAACAAGCAATTCAACAGTTGAAGAAGCAGATGATTCGACGTAAGAAAAAATAGAAGGAATAATTTCTTCGGTAGCGCGGTGGTGATCAACAACTACAATATTGGACGTTAGTGACAAAAGTTCGGGACTATTTACCATATCTTTAGTTTGAGTATCCAAAACTGCAATTAAGGAATTGTCTTTAATCATTTTGGAGGATTGTTGGGTTGTAATAATATTTAGAGATGTTTTTGCCTCAGTTTTAATTAATTGATGATAAACAGGAATGAGGCTTTTGTCTAATTTTTCTTCATCAAGGATAATATAATTGTTGCTTTCAGGATGGATAGTGGTTGCAATTTTGTAAAAAGCAATGACAGAACCCAAAGCATCAAGGTCGGTGTGAGTGTGTCCCATGATAAAACAATGGGGGTGTTTTTTTAAAATATCGACCAAATTTTGGGCATTAATACGGGCATGAACTTTGGATTGTTTACTTAAAGAAGCAATTTTGGCACCAAAATATTTAATTTTTTCATTTTCAATATTAACAACTACTTGATCGCCACCCCTTTTTTGGGCTAATTCAATTGCATTTTGACTGTAGGTAGCCAGTTTTTCATATGACAAATTCCAACAAGCAATTCCCATAGAAAGAGTAACTTTTAATTGATATTTGTAAGAAATGTTGCGGATGGTATCCAAAATACTAAATTTATTTTCTAACATTTTATCTAAGTTTTGGCGGTTAATAAGAAGTAAAAAACGGTCGTCTATCAATTGTTTTAAATAACCTTCATAAGGTTCAATGTAATCAGATAAAGCACTTAAATATTCACCTTGTATTTGTGATTGTTCTGAAAGATCATAACGAATTAAGGATTCTGCTAAATTATCAAAAGCAATCATGGCAAGAGCTAAGGTTTTTTGTAAAAATAAATGTTTGATTTGTTCTTTTTCGGTAGCATCAAACAAGTAAAAAACATTTAAATCTTTTTTATAAAAACATTCAAATTTTTGGTTTTCCAAAGTGATAATAGTTTTGGGGATTGCATCAGAAGTACTTATTAATTGTGCCATATTTTCATTAATTTGAGCTAAGGGCGAATTGATTTCAGGATTTTTCAAAATAAAACTGGCGTAAGGATTGAGCCACTGAATTTCTTGACTAGAAATATCAATTAAAACAATACCAATAGAAAGTTCATTAAGTACTTCTTCTCCAATTTGACTTACGTGAAAAGATAATTTAGACCATAAAGAAAGTTTGTTTTTTAATCTTTTAATTTGGGCGTTTTTTTTAATGTGAAGCAAAAAACTGATAACAAAGGATGCTAAAATGATTTTTCCAAAAAAGTTAAAAATGAAAAAAATGATTTTACGACGCATACCACTCATTTCGCTGGCAGTATTTTGGCTTGGGTTTTGATTTTTGGTTAATTGATTAATTGTTTCGATAATTTCTTGGATATTTTGGAAATCCAAACAAAAAAGAATTAAAATTAAAACAACAATTACACAAGCAATTACAATAAATTTTGTGTTATGTTTATTTTTAGAAAACATAATTTTTTTGCCCTCATTTGCATTTAAATAATTAGATAAATTTGGTTTTTAATATTTGCAATTAATAAAAAAAACAGGATGCAACACCTGTTTTTATTGTTGGATAAAAGGAATTAAAGCCATATGGCGAGCTCTTTTAATAGCAATTGCCAATTGACGTTGCCATTTAGCAGAAGTATTTGTTACTCTTCTAGAAAGAATTCTTCCACGGTCAGTAATAAATCTTTGTAAAAGCTCTATGTCTTTAAAATCAATTTTAGTTACTTTGTTTTCAGTAAAAAAACAAACTTTGCGACGTTTTTTAAAAGTATTTTTTTTATTATTGAATTTCATTTGTAGCTCCTTTTGAAATTGAAAATATTTATTGTTGTTTGGTTTGGTTCGCTTGTATTTAATGTTTTTGTTTTAAGATTTGATTGTGATATTTGTTTATTATTTTATATCAGTTAATTTAAGAATTGTTTTTAATTTTAGAAATTGTCATAAGCATTATCAGGATTTTTTTTAGATTCTAAGAATTGGACATTGTTACAAACAACACTAGTTTGCCAATTAGTTACACCGTCTTTTTCCCAAGTTTCTACTCTAATGTTTCCTTCAACACCTATTAAAGCACCTTTAGAAATATATTTTTCTAAATTTTCAGCTTGTTTACCAAAAACAGTACAATTGATAAAATCAGTTTTTTTTTCGCTAGAAGCACTTACAATTCTATTAACTGCCAAAGTAAATTTAACAACATAAGTGCCACTATTAGTATTTTTTAGTTCTGGGTCTTTGGTAATGCGACCTACTAAAATAACTTTATTAATCATATGAATTAAACTCCTTATTCTTTATCTTTGATAAAGATAAATCTAATAATTTCTTCAGTAATTTTAACAATACGATTAAATTCTAAAACAGCATCATTATCTGCTTTTACCATTAACCAATTGTAATATCCTTTTTTATGATTATCAATAAGATAAGCTAGGTCTTTTAATCCTATTTCGTTTTGTTCCAAAATTTGATTTGGAGCTTGTAAAAAAACATTTTGCAAAGTGTCATTAATTTTTTTAACGTCTTTGCTGTCTAAATTGGGGCGTAAAATATACATTATTTCGTATTTTTTCATTTTTTTCTCCTTATGGCCTACGCGGTCTTTATCTCTAAATTGTAAAGACAAGGAATAAGCATTTTATTTTATAATTTATAAGACATTAATATTATAACAAAAAAATATTTTTTTGAGTTAATTAGATGACAAAACTTTAATATTTATAGATTTTTTAGTTGGATAAGGTAATAAAAAAAATAAAAAAAGTAATTTTAAAGTTGGGAATTTTTGTAAAAATGAAATAAGATGTGAATAAAATTGATGAAAAATAAATAATTTGTTGTTTTATTAAGTGTTGTTTTTTAGTTAAAATAAAAGTTTATTCAAAAATAAAAACAAAAGGAACTTATAAAGAAAATTGGTATGATAAAATACCTTTATCAAATAAAAAATGGTTTTGGATAAGTGTTTTTATTGTATCTCAATTAGTAGAAATATATTTAGATTCTCAAAATAGTAAAATAATTTTTTGAAAACTTTCAAAATAACATAATAATAAATAAAATATTAAAAGATCAAATTACTTATTAAAAATAAATAATTTGATCTTTTTTTTGTTCTTTATAATTAAATCTTATCTGAAGTTTCTTTTTGATGTTGAATTAATTTTTGTTTTTTTAATTTATGATTATCAATAGCTTGATTATAAACTTCTAAAACATTAGTTACAAAAGTCTTTTGAGTATATAAATTAACTGATTTTTGAGCTTGATATGATAATTGTTTAAAATTATCTGGATTTTGATATAAGGAAGTAAGAATTGTAATTAATTGTTCTTGGTTATGATAAAAAAATCCATTTTGTTCATGTTTAATTACTCCTTCTAATGCTTGATCAAAACGCACTACACAAGGCAAAGAAGCAGCTAGTGCTTCAATATATGTAAGTCCTTGAGTTTCAAATAAAGATGCATTAATAAAGACATTTCCTAATTGATAATAAATTCCTAACTTATCATAAGCAACAAATCCTAAAAAAATGATTTTATCATCTAAATTAAGTTTTTTGGCTTTTTTTTCTAAATTTTTTCTTTCAGGTCCATCACCAATAATTAAAAATTTACTTTTGGGATTTTGAAGGTGAAAAGAAGTAAAAGCATCCATCAAATAATCAATTTCTTTTTCAGCAGATATTCTTCCTACATAAAGACATACAAACGAATCTTTAAGTCCTAATTGTTGTTTTAATGAAAAAATTTTTTCTGATGAATGATTGTGACAATAAAATTTTTCTAAATTAAAACCTGTTGGAACAATTTGATAATTGATTTTATAAGTATCATTAACTTTATTATAATATCGATTTTCTAAAAAATACAACACTTTTTTAGTAGGTAAAATATTGACATCACTATTAAAAATAAATTTAGTAAAAAGATAATCTACATATTTTAAAATGGGTTTTTTAAAACATTTAACAATAAAAGATTTTTGAGTATCAAAAAAGGCAACATACATTGTGTGTGCTGTATAAACTAAAGGCAAATTAAATTTTTGTTTAGCTAAAAGCCCTAAAGAACCTAACCCAAATTCAGTATGAACATGAATTACATCTAAATTAAGGGCTTTGATTTTAAAAAGATGTTTTTTATAACTTAAAACCCAACGATGATCTTTAAAAATTTTAAAAGGCAATGGAATTCCTTTAATTCTTATTACGCGAGAGTCTTTTTCTTGTTTGACTTTTGGACAGTTAGTTGTAATAATATAGACTTCATGTCCCAAAGCTTCTAAACCTTCTCTTAGAGAATCACAAGAAACAACAACACCACTAATTAAAGGTTTATATGAATCGGTAAAAATTCCTATTTTCAAGCAAAAAACCTCCTTATTATTGTCATTGTCATACTTTTTTATCTTAATGAAAACATAGCAAATTGCAATAGTAATAACAACAAAAATAAAAAAATAAATTTATATTTTTTAATAACTAAAAAGTTGAAATAATTAGGGAATAGGGAAAAATAATAAAAAGGGTAAAAAATAATTAATTATGGTTATTGTTTTCTTTATTAGTTTTTATCGCTTCTTTATAAATTTGGATCATTTTAGAAGCAAAACTTGTTTGATCATAATTAAGTATTGAGTTTTTGGCATTCATAGACATTGTTTTAGTTTTTTTATTATCATTGTATAAAAGACTTAAATAATTGATTAATTCTTCTTTTTGATGATAAAAAAAACCATTATTTCCATTATCAATTAAACCATCTAATGCTTGATCGTGTCTAGCTAACAAAACCAAAGAAGATGCCATCGCTTCTACAAAAGTTAAACCTTGAGTCTCAAATAAAGAAGCACTCAAAAAACAATTTCCCAATTGATAATAAATTCCTAAATTATCATAAGGAACAAATCCCAAAAACAAAACATTATTTTCGATTTGTAATTGTTTTACTTGTTTTTGAAGATCTTTTTTTTCAGGACCATCGCCAACAATCACAAATTTGCTTTGAGGATGATTTTGACAAAAAGAAGCAAAAGCACTAATCAAATAAGAAATGTCTTTTTCAGGCGACAACCTACCTACATAAAGACAAACAAAATCATTTACTAAATTAAATTTAACTTTTAAAGCTTGAATTTCTTCTAAAGAGTGGTTTTGGGAATAAAATTGTTCTAAATTGATTCCTGTAGGAACAACATTATATTTTCCTTTGATATTGTAATCTTTTTCTAATAAAGTTAAAATTTTATGAGTAGGAACAATTGTAGAATGTGTTTTGGAAATAAATTTTTTTAAAGCTTTTCTATTAGCTAATATAAAAAATAATTTAAATATTTTTATTCCAATATTTTTGCTTTTATTAAAAAAATATTCGTGCATAGTGTTCATAGTATAAACGGATGGTATATTTAATTTTTGAGAAGCATAAATACCTAATTTACCCATAGGAAATTCAGTGTGAATATGGATAATATCTAAATTAAGATCTTTTACAAGAGATAAATATTTTTTGAACCTCAATACTACACGATGACCTTCAATGCCTTTAAAAGGTATTGGTATTCCTTTAATTCTTATTATTGAAGCATCTTTTTCTTCATAATTCTTAGGTCCTTGAGGAGTAATTATATAAACTTTATGTCCTAATTTTTCTAAACTATCTTTATGAGATTTAACAGAGATAGGAATACCTCCAATAATTGGTAAGTATGTATCAGTAAAAAAACCTATTTTCATTTTTGACCCCTCTTTAAGTTTTTTAAAGTTGTGTAAATTAAATTTAATGTTTTTAAAATATTAAAAATATTTAAATATCAAAAAAATGAATTACTTCTGATGCAAAATATAGAGACCCTATAATTAACAATAAATCTTTACAATTTTGAGTTTGGTTTTGTTGTAAAAAATCCTTCAATTTGTCTTGCCAATCAAAAACTTTTGTAATTCTTTGTGGAGCAATAAACAAATATTTTTGTACTAATTCAATACTATTTGGATGATTAAAAGTTGTTAAATAAATGTGGGATTTGGGAATTTTTAATAATTGGTACAACATAGAAACTACATTTTTGTTTTCCAAAGCAGAAAATAAAATAGAAATGCGGTAGTTACTAAATTGTTTGATTGTTGTTTGGACTAATTTTCTTATGGCATGCACATTGTGAGCACCATCTAAAATAATTAAAGGAGTTGAATTTAGTTTTTGCATTCTGGCTGGAATTTGAGTTTTGCTAATGCCTGTAAAAACATTTTGTTCTAAGAAAGGAAATTTTTTTAGCTGACAAAATAAATAATAAAGTTTGATTGCCATTGCAGCATTTTCAGGTTGATATTTTCCTATTAAAGGAGTTTTGATGGCTTTTATTGTGATTTGTTTTGTTTTAAAATTAAAACATTCTTGCCAAGTTTGCATTCCTAAATAAGTTATGTTGTAATCTTTTTTGAATTTATAAATGGGAGTTTTGTTTTTTATGGCTTGTTGTTCAATAACTAACAAAGCTTTTTGAGAAATATTTCCTGTAACTAAGGGAATTTTGGGTTTAATAATTCCTGCTTTTTGAAAAGCAATTTCTTTAAGAGTTTTTCCTAAAATATGTTCGTGATCTTTGCCAATGGTAGTAATTCCAGTTAGGATGGGATAAATAACATTGGTACTGTCTAAAAGACCTCCCAAACCTACTTCAATTACACAAACATCAACTTTTTTATGATAAAAATAATCAAAAGCAATAGCGGTGATAATTTCAAACGGGGTAATGCTAAATAAAGCAGAATTGGGACTTGTTTGGTCTACTAAATTTTTAATTTTACGAACCCAAATTATTAAATCATTACAAGTAATAGTCTCGCCATTAATTTTAATTCTTTCATTGTAATTTTGAATATGAGGAGAAATAAAAGTTCCTACTTTGGAACAACTTTGTTGCAATAAAGAACTTAAATAATTAACAGTTGAACCTTTGCCGTTAGTACCTGCAATATGAATCATAGCTAATTTTTTTTCAGGATGATGTAATAATTTTAACAAAGCCAAAACACGCAAAAGTCCTAAACGCATGCCTAAAATTTCTCTTTTTTCAATCCACAAAATAGCTTCTTTTATGTTATTTATTTCAGTAATCATTTTTATTTCCCGTTTGTCTGCATTTATTTATATTTAGGATTTCTTTGATATTATTAAATTTTTTAAATTACTAAATGTTTGATAGAATGTATTTGTTTAAGGTGTTTTTTAAATTTTTTTATTTTTTTGAATTTTTAATATCTATTGTAAATTTGTTTTTATTAGTTTTTTATTAACTTATTTTGAACTACATAATAAATTAAAATTGTAAATACAAGTTTATTATACCACAAAAAATATTGCAAAAATAAGGTTCAAAGGCAAAATAAGGATAAATTATTACTTAGTAAAATAAAGTAAGCAAAAAAAATAAATATTAATTTGACTAAATAAATAAAATAGTTAGAGTCAATAAAAATCATATTTTAAAAAAAGAAACTTTCAAAAATATAAAAATGTTATAATATTAATGACTGTTATAATTTTAAATAATTTTTTAAAAACAACATTATACTAACAAGAAATAAAAAATTATTAAAATAAAAAAGGATTAAAAAAATAAGTAAAAGTTTTTCTAAATTAATCAAATATTATTTATCTAAAAATTAAAAAAACAATATTATAAAGGATTTTTTTATGTTTATGTATAAAAATAATTTAGATACAAATACAAACGGAAAAGCAAAAAATGTTTTTTCAAAAAAGTTTTTAGTTTATGTGCCTTTAATTATTTCTTGTATCACTTCTCTTTTGGCTATTTATACAATTTCATATGATAAAAATAAAAGAAATTTTTTTACTTTAGGTTTATTCACAAGACAAAACACATTATCAGTGAATATCTTTTTACTCTTATCTTTAAATAATAAATTTAAAAAATCAAAATATTACCTTTATTTAAGTTTTGTTTGTTTTATTAATTGTTTAATAGTGATGTTTTTTTGTTTAATTGAAACAAAAACAGGTACTTTGCAAATTAATTATTTTTTTGAACACAAAATTTTATCTTTGATGTTTATATTTTATTATTTTTTCCGAAACAAAAAAATAATAAAATTAAAAAAAAATTATGTAGGAATAATATATCCTTTGATTTATTTTTTAATAATGTTTATACTTATAAAAATTGATAATGAAAAGTTAAATCCTTATTCGAGAGAAATAACAAAATATGAAATTAACGAGTTTATGTTATTGTTTTATGCTTTTCTAACTTCTATAATGATATTAATAATTAGTTTCTATACAATTATTTTAAAAAATAAAATCATCAAAAATAATGATATTGTAGTTATCAAAAAATATAAAAGGTGGTTTTATTTTTTAAGTATTTTGGTTCTTTCTTTTTTTATTTTCTTTAATTTTATAAAATAATTTATTTTTATTATTTTTTTATATCATTTTTTTAATTCTTAATAAATTATCATTATAAAATCCAATATTATAAATAACAAAAACAACAGGAGTTTAAATTATTAAAAATGGAAAAACAAACTTTACAAAGAAACAATTTAGAAAAAAAAGAAACAAATAGTAAAAATAAATATCTTAAAAAATATATATTATGGTTTTTATTTATTGTTTTAATTCAACACATAACTTGGTTTGGTTCTTTATATATAATTGAAAAGAATAAAAATGGTTTTTTTAAAACAATTATTCGAATTAAAGAAGATGGTAATGAAGAAACTAATAATTATTGGGTAAAAATATTAAATTTAAATATTAATGGAAGCAGTGGATTCCCTAGTTGGGAATTTTCTAAATATTTTATTTATATTTATATCATAAGCTGCTGGTGGTGGTTTTTAATTGCTCCTTATTTGATATATAAACATTTAGATAAAAAAATAATATTTCAATTATTCATTTCTTATTTTATAATTTTAGCTATTAGTTTTATTTTATTTTTTGTTTTCCCAGTTCAAATGTTGGATAAGTTTTTATTTAAGGAAAACAAAAGTTTTGTAGATTTTTTAATTCAAAATTTATATAAATATGATTATCTTCATCTTAATAATTTACCAAGTTTTCATGTTAGTTTAAGTTGGTTATGTTATATTGGTTTTCGCCAAAAAAATAAAAAGAAAATCCCTAAAATATTAAATTATGGACAATTATTTTGTGCTATTTTAGTTTTTATTTCTACTTTTGTTTTAAAACAACATTATATAATGGATGGAATAATTGCAATTATTTTAGTAGAAACTACTTTCTTTTTAGTTGGTAAAAAAATGAATAACATTAAAAAAGACTATCAATTAAGATAATTTTTTTGTCAATAAATTACCTATAATAACCAAAATAGAAATAAATTTAGAATTGCTGAGCACTTTTTTACAAAAAAAGTTATAATGCTTAGTTTCTAATAAAATACACAGGTAAAAGAATTAAAGTTTTGGTTTTGGAAAAACCAAAATTATTTATTACCACCATTATAACATGATAAAAACAAGATAGTACGGATTATATAATTAAAATCTAATTATGAACATTTTCAGTATAATAATTTTGTTCTATATTTTGTATATTATAATAAGAATTTGGATGGTTTGTCAAACACTCTTTAATTTCTTATAATATATATCCAGCTATTTTCAAATCAAATGATCTATATTCAGCATTCATTAATTCTTTCAAAGAAAAACCATTATTTTTCAAATATTGTGCTGGATATTTAGCATTTTTAAAATCTTTTGTATCATAATCTGCATCTTTTAATTCTTGAAAAGGAATAAATGTTTTATTTTGCAATGGATTTGGTGTTTCATATTTGTATCCTAAATCATCAAGTGTATATCCCGCTTCTTTAATTTGTTGAAAAGTAAAACCTGTTTCTTTTAATTTAGGAGGATTTATATATATTGGTGTTTCTTTTATTTCTTGTATGTTAATGCCACCTTTGGCAAAATCTTTCAGATTATAATTATATAATTGTATTTCTTGCAAAGTAAAACCAACTTTATCTTTTAAATCTCTTGAACTAAATTGTTTTAAATAAAAAAACTTTCTGTTTGAGGATCTAAATTTTTTATTTCTTCCAAACTATAACCTGATTTGTTAAATTTTTTTAAACTAAATTTTCTATTAATTGAGGAAGTTGGTAACCAATTTCTTTAAAATCTTCTACATTAAAAACTTCTTTTACCAATTCTTTGTCTTCATAATCCCCTTTTTGTCTTAAATAACTTATAGTATATATTTGTTTTCCTTCATTATTTTTAATATATTTAAGATCAAAAGCACCAAACAATGGTTTTAATTGTTATAAAATTTGTTTATAAGAAAGACCTTTTTTCAATTAAATGTTTTAAAGTATATCATACTTTTTTTATTTTACTTTTATTTCTACTTCTTTATCTTTAAATTGTTTAATTTTATATGTTTTTACAATTAACAAAAATCCACCTAAAAATAAAATAATATTTAAAACGATAAAAGAATATATTATATATTTAGTTTCTTTTAATTTTATTATTAATGTAGACATTTTATTATTTCCTTTCTTCATCATAATCTTTTAATTGTTCTTTGCTAAAAAGACCACTTTTTAATAATTCATCTCTACTAAAATCTAAATTTTTTAATTGTTCTTTTTCTAAATATTTTTCTAAATCGCTAATTTTTTTTCATCTAATAAATAAATTTACTTTTTGATCTGATTCTTGTTCTGTATCTCTTTTATTTTGTTGTGTAAATTTAAAATATGAAACTCCTAAAAAAATAATCACTACAAATAAACACAATATTAAAATATTAAAAGGAGTTATTTTGGATTTAATATCTTTTACTTTAAAATTTAATTTAAACTTCATATTTGCTCCTATTTTGTTTTTTATAAATATAATTATAATAAAAATAAAAAGATAATTTATAACCTTTATGATAATTATACCATTTTTTATTACTATTAATATTTATATAAATAAATTTACTTAATAAAATTATAATTACTTAGTATTTTTCTTGCAAAAAAAACAAGTAAAATAAAAGTAAGGAATAAAATATTTTTTAAAAAAGAAAACAATTTTCAAAAGGAAGCAAGGAATAAAATAATATGAATCAAAATGTAAAAAAATATTAACTATTTTTATTTATTGCTGCTTTTTGAGTGTTTGCAGTTTTCTTTTATATCAATATTTTAAAAAACCAAACAAAGTGCCATCCAAAATAAAAACAACACCAACCAAACCATCTGAACAAAAACCATCAAAAAATAAATCATCATCTTCTAGTTTAGAGATAACAACTTTTTGGAAAGATCCAAAATCAGAAACAAAATAAAATACAAATACATTAAATACATTTGAAAGTAATCGCAAAGAGATTACCCAAATTCAATTTGATAGAATTGTTGAAGAAATATTAAATGATTTAAAAAGCATGTCATGGGATAATTGTGTAGCTAAATATGAAACAAGAAATGAAAAAAACATATTTCCAAACATTGAAAGAGAGTATAGTTCATTTTTAACTTGGAGCAAAGAAAAAGTAACAGAAGATAACGAAAATTATAACCAACAAAATAAACAAAATATATTACAACAATGCATTAAAAACCTTAAAAAAAAAAAAGAAATTGAAAAAGAACTAAAATAAATATATTGGTTTAAATATTAAATCATTTGTAGTAATTAATAAATAACTGTTTTATTTATTTAGACAATTAAGATTAACACTGTTCTTTTTATTATCTTGCCATTATATAACAATATCAATCATTTTCCAAAGGAATAGGCAGAATTAAATGAATAGAACTATCTTTTTCCAAAGTAGTAATAATAAATGGTTTTAAGGGATTATCAAAATAAAAAACTACTTCTTTAACTGATAAAACTTTTAAAACATCTTCTAAATATTTAGCATTAAAAGCAATTTGGAAACTATTTGCACTAACTTTTAAAGGAATAATTTTTTCCAAAGCAGTTCCAAAACTTTCACTAGAAGAAGAAATTTCAATTGAATTTTGTTTAGTTAAAATAAATTTAATAACATTGGTATTTATTTGTTCTTTGGAAAACAACAATGAAACTCTTTCTAAGGCTTTCATTAAATCATCTTTATTTAAATGAATAGAAAAAGGAAAATTTGTAAGTTTAATTTCTTGAATTTGGGGATAATTTCCTTCTAAAAGTGAAGTTTGAAACCATAAATTATCAATTTCTAAAAAGATTTTTTGAGTATCAGAATAAATTTTTAAATATTTACTTTGACAATGTTCTAATATTTTACTTAATTCTTCTAAACTTTTATTAGGAATAACAATATTAAAATTGTGATATTCAATATCTAGATTGATTTTTTTTTGACTCATTCGAAAAGAATCAGTAGCACAAGCTTTTAAAAGGTTGTTTTGATAAATCAAGTTAAGTCCCATTAAAATAGGTCTTTTTTCATTTTTAGAAGTAGAAATATTTATTTCTTTAATCATATTTTTTAAAAAATGAGTTTCAATTTGAAAAGAATCTAATTTTTGGAAAGAAAAATCAAGTTCTAAAAAATCACAAACATCCATTAATTTTAATTTATATTCACAAAAACTAGTTTTAATTACTAAAAAATTATTTTCCATTACAGTAATTTTAATTAAAGAATCACTAATTTTTTTAATTATTTCAATAAAATATCTCCCTAAACAAGCAATTTTACCTTGTTTTTTAATTTTTAAACTTTCATCTTTAATTTCTATTTTAATTGCAATATTGCCATTATTAGCTTCTAAAATTAAGTTATTTTCTTGTGTTTGGATTTTGAGAGCATTAAAAATAGGGAAAAAAAATTTTTGGGGTAAAATTTTTTGTATTTTTAAAAGTTGTTCCAAAAAAATATCTTTATTAATTTCTAAATACATTTATTAAACCTCATTTATCTTTTTGTTGTAGTAATTATTTTATATCTTTATTATTTATTTTATATCTTTATTATTTATTTTATATCTTTATTATTTATTTTATATCTTTATTATTTATTTTATATCTTTATTATTTATTTTATATCTTTATTATTTATTTTATATCTTTATTATTTATTTTATATCTTTATTATTTATTTTATATCTTTATTATTTATTTTATATCTTTATTATTTATTTTATATCTTTATTATTTATTTTATATCTTTATTATTTATTTTATATCTTTATTATTTATTTTATATCTTTATTATTTATTTTATATCTTTATTATTTATTTTATATCTTTATTATTTATTTTATATCTTTATTATTTATTTTATATAATGGCATTTAAACACGTTTAAAGTTATTTTAATTGATGTTTAACTTACTTTTAATAATTTATATTACAATTTCAAAAACAGACTAAAATAAGTTAAAAATCATCGAATAATTAAAAGATACTTTTTTTAAAATATAGATAATTTATTAATTCATTTTTAATTTAATTATTATTCAATTTTATTCAATTCATTTATTATTTAATTCATTTATTATTTAATTCATTTATTATTTAATTCATTTATTATTTAATTCATTTATTATTTAATTCATTTATTATTTAATTCATTTATTAAGAATTAATTTTTTTCAAAATAAGTTCTAAGGATTTTTTTAATTCATAATCACTTTGAGAATTTTTTTTAATTTTTTGATAAGCTTTAAAAACTGCAGAATGGTTTCTTTTGAAAAAACTACCAACAATATTATAAGGAATATCTTTTAATTCTTTGATTAAATACATAGCAATATGACGCGGTAAAGTATATTTTTGTTTTCTTTTTTTACTCATTAAATCACGAACTGAAATATTGAAAAAATTGCTAACAACTGATTTGATTTTTTCCAAAACATCCTCATCATAAGAAACACTTTTTTTGCTTTTAATCAAAAGTTCTAAAGCTTCATTGGCAATATTAATATCAATATCATAGCCAAAAGTTTGGGCATAATTCAACAATCTTAATAAAGCTCCTTCCATTTCGCGAACATTATTAACAAAAGAAGAAGCAATCAAATCAAGAACATCTTTTTTTATTTTCAAAGGATTTTGTGGTTCAAATTCTAATATTTTCTTTTTCAAAATATTGAGACGATGATTAAAATCAGGACTTTGAATATCAACCATAAGACCAGCTTCAAAACGTGAAGTTAATCTACTCATAATATTTTTTAGTTCTGAGGCTTGTTTATCACTTGTAATTACAATTTGTTTTTGGTTTAAATAAAGATAATCAAATAATTTAAAAAACTCCATTTGAGTTCTTGTAGCACCTGCCATAATTTGGATATCATCAACTAATAAAAGATCAATATCACGGTATTTTTCGTTGAAATCCTCCATTTTGGATTTTCTTAATTGGTTGGTAAATTCTTCAATAAATCCGTCAGCTTTTACATATAGAACTTTTTTGGCTGAATGTGTTTTTTTTAAAATATGATTTCCGATTGCCTGAATTAGATGGGTTTTTCCGATTCCTGCTTTTCCAAAAATATATAGCGGATTGGTAGTTACTTTTTTTTCTTCAGCAATTTTTTTGGCAATTTTAAAGGCAAAATTATTACTTTTTCCCACAACAAAATTATCAAAACTATACTTGGGATTAGTATTTCCATAATTGTATTTATTAAAACTTATTTTTCTATTTTCAATTTCAATATTTGTGTCATTATCAGTTTTAGTTTCGATTTGTTCTTTTTCAATTGTTTTAAAATATTTATTATTTTGGAATTCATCATTATTTTCATTATTTTCAATTTTGGAAAAATAATTTTTATTCTCATTTTCTAATTTTTCTTTAAGATTTTCAAAATGCTTTTTTTCATCATCAAAATTACTATTTTTTTGATTTTTTTCTGAAACAAATTCAATTATAATTTTTTCTTCAAATTTTAATTTAGTTATTTTTTTTATTTTTTCAAAGTACATTTTATATATTTTATTCTTAATAAATTCAGTTTCTACTGAAATTATAATTTTTTCTTCAATTTGTTTTATTTTTTTAATATTGGAAAATGTTTCTTTAAAAACTTCATCACTGTAAATTTTTGATAGTTCATTTAAAATTATTTCCCAAATTTTATTATAATTATTCAT